>JBDGUB010000031.1:16618-29714 GCA_042216245.1 Halobacterium sp. | reverse complement strand
GTCGGGAACGTGTACGTGTCGAGGACGAGGCGGCGGCCGACGTCGCTGAACGCGTAGAGGACGGCGGAGACGACGGCGAGCTGGGCGGGGCGGGCGTGTGCGGCGCGGCGGAACGGCGCGAGCAGGCTGCCGCCCTCGTAGTTCGCGAGGTAGACCGCGGCGGTGGCGACGGCGATGCCGGCGATCGCGGTGGGTTCGAGGGTGGCGCCGAGCCCGAGGACTTCGATGGGGACGACGAACACGGGGACGATCTTCGCGATGGGCGCGACGTAGGAGACGTCACCGACGACGAGCGCGCGCACCGACAGCAGGAACCCCGCGCCGCCGAGGACGATGGTGCCTGCGAGGACGGCGACGGCGGTGGCGTCCATCGCCGGGAACGCCGGGAGGCCTGGGCCCGACCCGGGGCCGCCGGTCGCGACCGCGAACGGGAGGTACCACGCGATGGCGGCGGCGTTCACGAACACGGTGAGGACGGCGCCGTGGACGCCCGCGAAGAACCGCTTCAGCGCGAACAGGTAGCACCCCCAGATGCCGGCGGCGGCGAGCGCGTACAGCAGCCCGGACTCCATCACGCGAACGGAGCGCGGGCCGCGAGAAGAGTGGTTCGATACCGGACGACGCGACGCTGATTCGATACCGGACGACGCGGCGCTGACTCGATACCGGACGACGCGACGGCGTCAGTCCCGGAAGCCGTGGACGTACGTCTGGTCGTGGTCCGGGAAGACCTCGCGGATGGCGTCCTCGCCGTGCTCCTCGACGATGATCGCGCGGAGTTCCGCCTCGTAGTCGGCGCGCGGAATCTCCTCGCTCGGCCCGACCTCGACGTCGAGTTCGGCGTTCACGAGGCGGTCGACGGCGCCGCGGCCGAACCCGGACAGCGGCGAGAGGTAGTCGACGTCGTGGCGGTCCTCCAGACTCTGGGCCTGCGCGCGGGACACCGTCGGCACGCGGTCGTCGCGGCGCGTCCCGTCGGCGATGGCGTCGAACCCGAGGTCGGCGACGGCCTCGAGGGCGTGCTCGTGGACGTGCTGGATGCCGTTCCGCGGGTAGCCGTCCTCGAGCATGCGCTCGGCGGCGTCCGCCGCGACCTCGCGGTCCAGTTCGAGGGCCTCGAAGTCGAAGTCCGTCGCGTCCGCCGCGGTGCGGGCGTGCTCCCACTCGTCGGTGACGCCGAAGTGAGCGGTGACCAGCGTGATGTCGTAGAACCGCTCGAGGACGAGCGCCGCGAGCGTGGAGTCCTTCCCGCCGCTGTAGAGCAGGCCGAGCTCCATCTATCGGCGGGTGATGTTGAAGCTCTTGGAGTCGGGCTGGAGTTCCTTGAGGAGTTTCTTCATCTGCTCCTCGTCGATGCGGTCCTGGATGCGGCCCGACTGCGCGAGCGCGACGACCTGCTGTTCGACCTTCTCCGCGAACTCGGGCTTGCTCATCTTGATGGTGTTCAGGCGCTTGCGTGCGCCGTCCGTCAGGTGCTGCTTGAGCAGCGCCTGCTTCTGCTGTTCGGCCTGCTGCTGGGCCTGCTCGCGGGCCTGCTGCTGGCCGTCGCCGCCCTGCTGTCGCTGCTGTTTGAGCTGTTCTTTCTTCTGCTGGCGGAGCTCCTCGAGCCGTTCGTCGTCTGGGTTCCCACTCATGTTGGTCGCTAGTTGGCCGCGAATCCCGTTAATTGTTGCGCACCCGGGGGACTGATACGCCTCGAGACAGGGCCGGGACCGGGGGCGTCGACGTCCATCGGTTTCGCCGGTCGACGCACGCCCGGTTCGCGGGTCGAGGGCCGCCGGCCTCGCGGGTCGACGCACGCCGAGTTCGCCAGTCGACGGCCGCCGGGTTCGCGGACCGGCGGCGGGGCTGGCAGGGGGAGCGCGGCCTCGGTCCCGGGACGGGGAGAAACAGCGCGGCGGCCGGGTTACGCGTACCGCTCGAGTTCGGGGCGGTCGAGCTGCTCGATGACGTCGTTGGCGGTGTCGTCGAGGAGGCTGCGGCCCTCGCCCGTGACGACGCGACCGCGGTCGTTGCGCTGCTCGACGAGGCCCTCGTCCTCGAGCTGCTGGAGGATGGTGCGGATGACGTTCCGGGAGCCGGACGCGGAGTCCGACGGCGAGACGACGTAGCGGTTCGAGCCGTCGCGGGTGTCGCCGTAGGCCGTCGAGAGGCGCTTCACGCCGACGGGGCCGTCGACGGCGACCTTCCGCAGGAGGCTGGCGGCGCGGCGCGCCCAGAAGTCGTCCTGCTCGGGGGGGAGTTCGCGGCCTACGCCGGTCTTCGCGAACTGGGCCCAGTCCGGTTCGTCGAGTCGGTCCTCGAGCTCCGCTGCGAGCTCGTCGAGGAGCTCGTCAGTAGGGGCGTCGTAGAGAGTTGCCATTGGGCGGAATTCTCGTCGGATTCGTTTAAAGCCATCGTTAGGCGGTCGAGCGGCTCTCGAGTGCGACGACCGACAGCCCGCCGAGCGCCGTGGGAAACCAGTAGGTGGCGGCCCGGAACACGAGCGCGGCGGCGCCCGCGGTCCCCGGGGAGACCGTCGTCGTCGGCACGAGCAGGACGACGATGGCGAACTCGACGCCGCCGGTGCCGCCGGGCAGCGGCGTGATGGAGGCGACGCTCGCGACGGGGACGACGACGAACGCGACGGCGACGGGCACTGTGTGTCCGAGCCCCGTCAGCGCGAGCCAGAGCGTGGCGCAGAGCACGAGCCAGCCGGCCGTGGAGAACGCGACGGCGGCGGCGATGCGGTCGCGGTCGCCGGCGACCCGCCCGATGGCGTCGAAGAAGCCGCCGACTCGCCGCCGGAGCCGGTCGCGGCCTGGGGCGTCGAACCGCGGCACGACGCGGTCGACGGCGCCCGCGATGGGCGCGACGACGCGAACGACGGCGGCGCGGACGCGCGGGCGGTACCGCCACCCGAGGTAGGCGGCGGCCGGCAGCCCGACGCTGAGAGCGACGACGACGGCGGCGACGTACCGGACGCCGTCGAAGACCGTGTACTGGACGGCGTAGTAGGCGAGTCCGGCGAGCGCGAGCGCGAGCGACGGCACGAAGTTGATGGAGTCGACGCTCGCGATGGCGGCGAGGCCCTGCTCGTACTCGGCGGCGGTCGTCCGCGAGATGACGTACCCGGAGAACGGTTCGCCGCCGGCCTGCCCGAACGGCGTGATGTTGTTCGCGAACGCGGCGCTCGCGTACAGGAGGACGCTCGTGGCGGGCGTGACGGGGACGTCGAGCGCGGCGAGGACGGCGCGCAGACAGAACCCCCACGCGACGAGCCACGCGACGCCGAGACCGACGAGGACGGCCGCGAGGCGCGCGTCGAGGAGGGCGAGCGCGGCGAGGACGCCTTCCACCCCGACGACGTAGACGAGGACGGCGAGGACGAGGGCGGCCCCGAGGAATCCGCCGGCGACTGCGCGCGTGTCGACGTCCATGGCTTGGCCGAAGCCCCGCCCTCGTGTAAATCCACCGGCACGCGGTGACAGACCACGATTCGGCGAGAACGCCGTGGCTGTCTGAGGTTCGGCGAGAGCGCGGTGACTGACTCCGGTTCGACGGGCCGCGCCGGGGCCGGCATCCACGTGTTTTTGGGAGTCGGCGTCGAAGCCGGTTGCATGGACGAACGGGCGGCGCTCTCCCTCGTCGGGGGCCTCGTGTCGAGCGCGGGCGACGACGCCGCGGTCGTGGACGGCACCGTGGTCACCATCGACATGCTCCACGAGGCGACGGACTTCCCGGCGGGCACGACGCGGTACACGGCGGGCTGGCGGTCGGTCGGGGCGTCGCTCTCGGACGTCGCGGCGATGGGCGCCGAGGCGTCGGCGGCCGTCGCCGTCTACGCGGCCCCCGAGTTCGACGAGGGCGAACTGACGGCGTTCGTGGACGGCGCGAGCGGCGTCTGCGAGCGCGTGGGCGCGGAGTACGTCGGCGGCGACCTGGACGGCCACGACGAGTTCACGGTGGCGACGGCCGCCGTCGGCAGCGTCGACGAGCGCGTTGGACGCGGCGGCGCTCGCGCCGGCGACCGCGTGCTCGTGACGGGGACGCTTGGGCGGAGCGCGGCGGCGCTCCGGCTGTTCGAGGCGGGTGACGTCGAGCGCGCGAACGAGCTGTTCCGGTTCGAACCCCGGGTCGCCGCGGGGCGCGCGCTCGGCGAGTACGCGACCGCGATGATGGACTCCAGCGACGGCCTCGCGCGGTCGCTCCACCAGCTCGCGGAGGCCAGCGGCTGCGGGTTCGACGTGGAGAGCGACAGGATTCCGGTCGCTCACGAGCTCAGCGCGCTCTCCGCGGACGCGCTCGACGACGCCGTCACGTTCGGCGAGGACTTCGAACTCGTCGCGACCGTGCCCGCGGACGACGTCGCGGCGGTCGAGCGCGAGGTCCCCGTTCCGGTCGCCGACGTCGGCGAAGTCACCGACGCCGGCGTCAGGATGGACGGCAGCCCGCTGGCGGACCGCGGCTGGACGCACTGACCGGCCGGGAGCAGCGGGAGCGCGCCGTCAGCCGACGATCTGGATGGGGACGGGCATGAAGCAGAGCGCGCCGAGCGCGAACGTGAGCACGCCGAGCGCGGTACGCCTGGCGTCCAGCGGCTCGTCGTCCATCGGTTCGACGCTGCCCATGGCGGTGACGACGGACGCGAGGACGCCCCACAGCACCCAGATGCCGGCGGCGTCGCCGACGTCCCGGACGAAGTAGAGGTAGCCGGCGAACGCGAACAGCGCGGTCGGCACGAGCGGCGCGACGCGGTCGGCGGTGTTCCCGAGGAGCGCTCGCAGCACGTGCCCGCCGTCGAGCTGGCCGACCGGGATGAGGTTCAGGAACGTGATGAACATCCCGATCCAGCCGCCCATCACGACCGGGTTGATGGAGCGCGTCGGGTCGCTGTACGACAGCGGCTCCCCGAGGACGGCCGCGATGGCCTGGAGGAGCGGCGGGTACGCGAACCGGACTTCGACCGCGGACGTGGAGTTGACGACCTCGGGCGGCACGGTCACGGGCGGGAGCAGCAGCCCGACCGCGGAGACGGCGACGGCGGCGACCAGGCCGGCGAGCGGGCCGGCGGCGCCGATGTCGAAGAGCGCGTCGCGGTCCGGCATCTGGCCGCGCATCCGGATGAACGCGCCCATCGTCCCGAACAGCGACGGGAACGGGATGAAGTACGGGAGGCTGGCGTCGACGCCGTGGTACCGGCTCATGACGTAGTGGCCGAGTTCGTGGACGCCGAGTACGCCCATGACGGCGAGCGTGAACGGCACGGCGCGCAGAATCTCGGGGGAGAGGGGGTCCTGGACGTAGTACCACTGGAGGCCGACGAACAGCGTGGAGAACAGCGTCGCGACGAACAGCGCGACGTTCTTCCACGGGACGCCGTCGGTGCCCGGGCTTCGCGGTTCCGCGACGAGCACGAGTTCGCCCGTGCGTTCGGCGAGCTGGACGTCGTAGCCGCGCTCGCGGAACACGGGCCAGACGCTCCGCACGACGGTCTGGCGGTCGGCCGTGGGTTCGCCGAAGTAGAGCACGCTGTCGCCGTTCTCCCGCACCTCGTAGACGTCGAAGACGGACTCGAAGGCGGCGGGCGCTGGCGCGTCGTCGGGCGGCTGTGCCGACATCGGCGTACCGTTACCGCCACAGCCGTTTAAACGCTTAGTCGACTCACGGAGAGAACGGAACGGGGACCGGCCGCCGGGGAACGGGGGTGGGCGACCGGGGCGGCGGGGAGTCGGGCGGCGGGGAGCGGTGACAGCGACTGACAGCGGTGCAGGGGGTGGCTGGCTGTACTGCCGGGGATTGGGTGTTTCGGGTTTGGCTGGCTGTACTGACTTGTTAGCTGGCGTTACGCGGGCTGGACGCGCCACGTGGTGGCGCTCGTGTACGACCACTTCTCGATGTCCAGGTCGGTGGCGGACTTCGAGAGTTTCACCATGAGCGCGCCGATCTCCTTGGGGGACATGCCGACTTCGTCCGCGATGAACTTGCTCTTGAAGTAGAGCTCGCCGTCTTCGGCCTTCTCGCGGAGGTAGGACTTCAGGCGCGTCTCCTTGTCCGTCGATTCGGCCTCGGTGGAGGGCTGTTGGGTGGCGCTCATTGTGAGTGGCCTCGATTCGGCGTAACGACTACGGGAGGTTATAAAGGGGTGAACGTTCGGGCAGTTTCGCTCCATTTCAGCCGTAAATCGATTTAGTCGGTCGTTTCACGACACTTCGAGAACCCGCGAGACATTTTACGGAGCGTTCTGAGACTTTATTTCACACATTTTCCGTTCGAACTCCTGTTCGGTGGAATCGGCGCGAAAAACCGGGTTCGCGGCGGGTCAGCGGGGGTGGCCGACGCGGCGCGCGCGCTCAGTCGCGGTCGTGGACCCAGAACTCGTCGTCGACCGTGACCTCCTTCTTGAAGATCGGGACCTCGTCCTTCAGGCGGTCGATGCCGTCCGAGACCGCCGCGAACGCCGCCTCGCGGTGGCCGGCGAGCACGGCGACGAACACGATGTCCTCGCCGGCGTCGATCCTGCCGACGCGGTGGTGGAGGCGGACGCCCAGGACGCCCTCGCGGGCTTCCAGTTCCTCGCGGATGGTCGCCATGCGGTCCGCGGCGACGCCCTCGTACTTCTCGAAGGTCAGGGACTCCGTCCAGTCGTCATCGTCGTCCTCGAGCGCGCGCACCTGGCCGGTGAACGTCGCGATGGCGCCCGCGTAGTCGGCCGCCGGCGTCCGCTTCAGGTCCGCGACCAGCGAGGACAGCGTCTCGAAGGCCTCCACGGACTCCGCGGCCTCCACCGCGGCGTCGAGGTCGGGGTCCGCGGGGTCGAGGCGACAGACGGGGTCCTCGGCGTCCGCGTCGCCGACGGCGACCTGGGGGACGCGGGCGTCCGGGAAGCCCACGAGGAGCGCGTAGTCGTGGTCGCGGGCCAGGTCGTCGAGCACGTCGTCCAGCGAGCGGTCGCCGCCGACGCCGGTCCAGCCGTCGCCGAGGACGTACGCCGTCCAGTCCGGGGCGTCCGTCTCGCCCTCCCGGACGACGCCGACCCGGCCGCGGTCCGCGAGCCGGTCCGCGAGCCGGTCCGCCACCGCGTCGGCGGTCTCGCCGCGGATGCCGAGCAGTTGCATGCGGGAACGTCGGGGAGCGCGGGGTTTGTAGGTGTCGCCGGCTCCTCGACCCCTTCGAGCGAGTGGGGCGAGGCGTCCCGCGAACTGGAGCGCGGCGACCGCGTAGCGCGCGCGTTCGAATCCGGGGAGCACGCGGGCGTCCGGGCGGTCCGCGCGCTCGCAGCGCCCGAGTTGACAACCCTTAAGACCGCTTCAGGGTTATCACGGTGTAGTATGCGAGTCGTGGTTTCTATCGGCGGCAGCGTCCTCGCGCCCGACCTCGCCCACGAGCGCGTGGAAGCGCACGCCGCCGCGATCGAGGAGCTCGCCGACGCCGGCTGCGACGTCGGCGCCGTCGTCGGCGGCGGGGGTGTCGCGCGGGACTACATCGGGACGGCGCGGGAACTCGGCGCGAACGAGATCGAACTCGACGACATCGGGATCGACGTCACGCGCCTGAACGCCCGCCTGCTCATCGCGGCGCTCGGCGGCCGGGCGGCGCCGAGCCCCGCGGAGAACTACGAGGAAGCCGGGGAGGCGATGCGCCGGGACGACGTCGCCGTGATGGGCGGCGTCGTCGCCGGGCAGACGACGGACGCCGTGAGCGCCGCGCTCGCGGAGTACACGGACGCCGACCTCCTGCTGTACGCGACCAGCGTCCCCGGCGTCTTCGACGCTGACCCCAACGAGGACGAGTCGGCGACCCACTTCGAGGAGATGACCGCGGGCGAACTCGTCGACATCATCGCGGACATCGAGATGAGCGCCGGGTCGTCGGCGCCCGTCGACTTGCTCGCCGCGAAACTCATCGAGCGCTCCGGCGTCCGCACCATCGTCCTCGACGGCACGGACCCCCAGCGCATCGTCGACGCCGTGCTGTACGGCGAACACGACGGCACCGACGTCCTCCCGGACGGCGCGGCCGACCAGATGACGTACTGGGTCGAGAACTGATGCATCCCGCCGACGACCCCTACGTCCTCGGCGACGACCACGACCGCGCGTTCTGGGCGGACGCCGTCGCGGACCGCGTGCTGGAACGGGACCCCGAGGAGCCCATCGTCGTGAAGGGCGGCATCTCGCCGTCCGGCGTCCCCCACCTCGGGAACATGAACGAGATCGTCCGCGGGTACTTCGTCGCCGCCGTCCTCCGGGACCGCGGCTACGATGTCCGCCAGTTGTTCACGAGCGACGACCGCGACCCCCTGCGGAAGCTCCCGCGGAAGCTCGCAGACCTCGACGGCGACGTCGTCAACCTCGGGGACGTGAACGCGGGCGCGCTCGGGAAGAACCTCGGCGCGCCGTACACGTCGATCCCGGACCCGTTCGGGTGCTGTGACTCCTACGGCGAGCACTTCTCGAACCTCATCGAGTCGTCGGCCGAACTGCTCGGCGTGGACGTGGAGATGGTGTCGAACACGGAGCGCTACGAGGCCGGGGACTTCGAGGACGTCACCCGGTTCCTGCTCGAGCACCGCGAGCGCGCCCGCGAAGTGCTCGGCGAGTACCAGGACAAGGTCGACGAGGACTACGTGCCGTTCCGGCCGATCTGCGAGAACTGCGGGAACGTCACCGAGACCGACGCCGTGACGGCCGTCGACCTGGACGCGGGCACGGTGGACTACGTCTGCGGCGACATCGAGGCCGGCGACCAGACCATCGACGGCTGCGGGCACGAGGGCACCGCGACGCTGCGCGACGGGAAGCTCCCGTGGCGCTTCGAGTGGCCGGCGCAGTGGCGCGTGCTCGGCGTCGACTTCGAGCCGTTCGGGAAGGACCACGCCGAGGGCTCGTGGCCGTCGGGGACCGACGTCGCGCGGAACGTCCTCGGTGACGAACCGCCGGTGCCGATGGTCTACGAGTGGTTCACGCTGGACGGCGAGGCGTTCTCCTCGTCGGCCGGCCACGTGGTCCTCGTCCAGGACGTCCTCGAACTCCTCGAGCGCGAGGTCGTCCGGTTCTTCTTCAGCAAGGACCCCCGGAAGGCCCGGGACTTCTCCATCGAGCACCTCGACCAGCTCGTCGACGAGTTCGACCGCATGGAGCGCGTGTACTTCGGCGAGGCGGACGCCGGCGAGGACGAGCGCGAGCGCGCGGAGCGCGTCTACCCGTTCCTCGTGGACGAGGTCGACGAGGACCGCGTACGCATCCCGTACACGTTCGCGGCGGTGCTCGGGATGACCGACGACCCCGACCTCCGCGAGGAGATCGCGCGCCGCGAGGGCCACATCCCCGAGGACGCCAGCGAGGACGTCGTCCGGGACGCGCTGTCGCGGGTCGAACTCGCCCGCGAGTGGGCGCGCCGCACGGACAACGAGTTCAACTACGACCTGAAGCGCGGGACGCTCCCGGACCACGACTTCGACGACGCGACCGAGGCCGCCCTCGACGACCTCGCGGACTTCGTGGAGCGCGAGGACCCCGACGGCGAGACGCTCCAGGGCGAGATCTACGAGACCGCCAAGCGCCAGGGCGTCGACGTCGGCGAGTTCTTCGCGGCGGGCTACCGGCTGTTCTTCGCCGAGGACCAGGGCCCGAAGCTCGGGCCGTTCCTCGCGAAACTCGACCGCGAGTTCGTCCTCGATCGCCTCCGCCGCCAGCGGTAGGCAGTCCGCGCTTCCCGCCGGGAGCCCGACGCCGAGACCGGCTTCGGGCCGCCGTGACCGTAGCGACCCCGAACGGCTTTTGTCGCGGGCTCCCCGACACCTAACCCAATGGAACTCTGGCAGGTGCTCCTCGTCGCCCTGGCCGTGTACTGGGTGGGCGTGGCGTGGGCGCGCAACAGCGGCCTGTTGCCGTCGTTCGTCTCCACGACCGGCCCGATAACGACCCTGCACACGAAGCGCGGGCGCCGGTTCCTGAACTGGGCCGCGCAGTGGAAGCGCGCGTGGCGCGCGTGGGGGAACTTCGGGCTCGGACTGACAGCCGTCGTGCTCGTCGGCACGCTGTTCGCGCTCGTGCTCGCGGCGGCGTCCACGCTCGCGAACCCGCCGGAGCCGTCCGCGGTCACGCAGCCCCGGAACACGCTCGTCATCCCGGGCGTCAACGACTTCCTGCCGCTGTCGGTCGCGCCCGAGATCATCACGGGGCTGTTCGTCGGCATCGTCGTCCACGAGTTCGGGCACGGCCTGATGTGCCGCGTGGAGGACATCGAGGTGTCATCGATGGGGGTCGCGCTGCTCGCGGTGCTCCCGGTCGGCGCGTTCGTCGAACCAGACGAGGAGAGCCAGCGGAACGCCGACCGCGGCGCGCAGGCCAGGATGTTCGCGGCGGGCGTGACGAACAACTTCCTCGTCGTCGTGCTCGCGCTCGGCCTGCTGTTCGGGCCGGTCGCGGGCGCCATCGCGGTCGCCGACGGCGGGCTCGTCGGCGACGTCTACGACGAGTCGGCGGCCGCCGCGGCCGGCATCGACGCCGGCGACCGCGTCGTCTCGGTCGGCGGGATGCCGGTCGCGAACAACACCGAGTTCAGGCGGACGCTCGAGCAGACGGACGGCCGGTCGGTGACGGTGACGCTCGCGAGCGGGGAGTCCGTGACCGTCGACCGGCGGTTGCTCGTGGTCGCGAACGCCAGCGGGTCGCCGTTCGAGGGGATTCCGACCGGCGACGTCGTCACCGCGGTGAACGGCACGCCCGTGTACACGGAAGCCGGCTTCGAGGCGGCCGTCGAGAACCACACGATAGCGACGCTGACCACGGCGGACGGCCGGAACGTGACCGGGCCGGCCGGCGCGTTCGTCACGACCGTCCCGGGCGCGCCCGCCGCCGAAACCGGGATGCCCGCGGACGTCGACGCCACCGTCGTCTCGATGGCGGGCGAACGCGTCACGTCCGGGGACGACCTCTCCGACGTCCTCTCGACGCTGTCGCCCGGCGAGGACGTCGACGTCGTCGCGTACGTCGACGGCGAACGCCGAACCTACCACATCCGGCTCGGGAAGCAGGCCGACGGGTCGAGCTACATGGGCGTGCTCATCGCGCCCGGCGTCGGCGGCGTCTCCGTCTCCGGGTTCGGCGCGAAGCTCTACCCGGCCGACGAGTTCCACGCGCTCGTCTCCGGGAACGCCGACGAGTCCGCGTACCTCTCGGCGCTGTTCGGCGGCGACAGCGGCCCCATCGCGGGCTTCCTGCAGGCCATCGTCGGCGCGCTCTACCTCCCGCTGCTCGGGCTGCTGGACGCCTCGATCGCGTTCAGCTTCCCCGGGTTCACGGGCGTGAACACGAACTTCTTCGCCGTCACGGGCCCGCTCGCGGCGCTCCCCAAGAGCGTCGTGTTCGTGTTCGCGAACGTCCTGCTGTGGACCGGCTGGGTGAACCTCAACCTCGCGTTCTTCAACTGCATCCCGGCGTTCCCGCTGGACGGCGGCCACCTGCTGCGCGCGGGCTCTGAGGCCGTGACTTCCAGGCTCCCGGTCGCGAACCGGCGGGCGTTCACGCGCGCCATCACCACGAGCGTCGGACTGCTGATGCTCGCGAGCCTCGTGTTGATGCTGTTCGGGCCGGAGCTCCTGAACTAGTCCTCGAGGCCCATCCGTTCGGCGAACTCCTCGGGCGTGTCCTCCACGCGCTCGAAGTCCTCGAAGTAGTACTCGTGGTGGCGGATGAGCTGTTCGACGATCCACGCAGAGAACGCCTCGTCGAACCGCCAGCCCTCGCCCTCCTCGGGGTTCTGTATCTCGAAGCGCTCGTCGGTGCCGAGCACCGCGAACACGTGGTAGAACCCGAGGATGACGTCGATGAAGTCGTCGCCGGTGTCGCCGACTTCTTCGCGCTTCTCGGCGAGCTCCTCCCGGCCGGCGTCCGTGATCTCGAAGTACTTCCGGTCGGGTTCGTCCTCCACCTCGAGTCGCTCCGCGAACCCCTCCTCCTCGAACTTGTAGAGGATGGGGTAGACGGAGCCGTAGGAGGGCTCCCAGTGGCCGCCGGACAGCGACTCGATCTCCTTGAGGATCTCGTAACCGTACCGCGGCTGTTCGTCCAGGAGTTCCAGGACGAGATAGGAGACGAGTCCCTTCGGCCGGCCGCTCTTGCGCATCTACCCTCTCGTTCCCGAGGTCAGGGGGAAAGCGTTTCGGTCGCGGCGGTCCGGGCGCGCGAGTCGGTTTGGGAAGACCCTTCTACCGGGCTCACGAACCCCCGTGCATGGCAGACGTTCCACCCACCGACGAGGGCTGGTTCGCACTCCACGACTTCTACACCGTGGACTGGGACGCGTGGCGCGACGCGCCGGACCGCGAGCGCGAGGCCGCGCTCGAGGAGGGCGAGTCCTTCGTGGCGCACCGGGAGGCGCTCGCGAAGGCCGACGAGGGCGACTCCGCGGTGTTCTCCGTGACCGGCCACGAGGCCGACCTGCTGTTCGTGCACTTCCGGGAGACCCTGGACGAGCTCGACCGCATCGAGCGCCAGCTCGAGCAGACGGCGTTCGCGGACTTCCTCGAGCACTCGTACTCGTACGTCTCGGTCACCGAGATCTCGGGGTACACGACGCCCGAGTACTTCGAGGACCCGGAGGCCGTCGACCTCGGCCTGAAGCGCTACATGGAGGGGAAGCTCACGCCGGAGATCCCGGAGGACACGTACGTCTCGTTCTACCCGATGAGCAAGCGCCGAGACGCGGAGTACAACTGGTACGACCTCTCCATCGAGGAGCGCGCGGACATGATGGAGGTCCACGGCGAGGTCGGCAAGCAGTACGCGGGCAGGATCGAGCAGGTCATCGCGTCCAGCGTCGGCCTCGACGACTGGGAGTGGGGCGTGACGCTGTTCGCGGACGACCCGACGGACATCAAGGACATCGTCTACGAGATGCGCTTCGACGAGGTGTCCGCGAAGTACGGCGAGTTCGGCGACTTCTACGTCGGCCGGCGCTTCCCGCCGTCGGACCTCCCGGCGTTCATGGCCGGCGAGGAGCTCCCGACCGGCGAGGACGACGGCCACACCCACGGCGAGGGAGGGGGGCACCACGGCGAGTCCGGCCACCACGGTGAGTCCGCGCACGCTCACAGTGAGGGTGACGGCCA
>JBDGUB010000031.1:0-16518 GCA_042216245.1 Halobacterium sp. | reverse complement strand
GCGAGTCCGGCCACCACGGTGAGTCCGCGCACGCTCACAGTGAGGGTGACGGCCATCACCACGCCGAGGGTGACGGCCACCACCACGCCGAGGGCGAGAGCCACGACGGCGAGAGTGGCGGCCACCACGACGGCGACAGCCACGGCGACGGCCACGGTGACGCCGGGGACGGCGACGAGGGCGACCTCCGCAGCAAGCTCGCGGACCTCGACATCTACGCCGGCCAGCCCCACGGCGAGGACGTCTACGCGACGGTCCTCTACTCGGAGGCCGACCCCGACGAACTCCACGAGGAGGTCGACGGCCTCCGCGGGAACTTCGAGCACTACGACACCCACGTGAAGACCGCCGTCTACGAGGGCCGGCAGACGGACCGCGCCGCCGTCGTCTCCATCTGGGACACCGCGAGCGCCGCGGACACCGCCGCCGGGTTCCTCGCCGACCTCCCCGGCGTCGTCTCCCGCGCCGGCGAGGAGTCCGGATTCGGCACGATGGGCATGTTCTACACGGTGAAACCCGAGAAGCGCGAGGACTTCGTCGAGAAGTTCGACACCGTCGCCGACGTCCTCCAGGAGACGGAGGGCCACCTCGAGACCGACCTCATGGTGAACGTCGAGGACGACACCGACATGTTCATCGCGAGCCAGTGGCGCTCCGAGGACGACGCCATGGCGTTCTTCCGCTCCGACGAGTTCAGCGACACCGTCGACTGGGGCCGCGACGTGCTCGCGGACCGCCCCCGCCACGTCTTCCTCGCGTAGCTTCCTCGTCGAATTCTCCGCTCGCTGCGCTCTCGGTGCTCGCGGCGTCGCCCGGTCGAGCGAACCGCGGAACTCGAACCCGGTTCGGCACCGAGACACCGGAAACAGTCGCCGGTGCCCGGTCGTCTCTTGCCCGCAGCCTGCGTGTCCACGCCCATGTCCACCGCGTTCCTCCACGGTGACCGGGTCGCGCTCCACGCGCCCACCGACGACGACGCGGCGTTCGTCGCCGACGCGCTCGCCCACCCCGACGTCTGGCAGTCGATGGACCGCGTCCGGCCGACGACCGAGCGCGAGACCGCCGACCGGCTCGCGGACCACCGGGAGGACGACGACGCGTTCCCGTTCGTCGCGCGCGCCGGCGGCGACCGCGTCGGGTTCGTTCGGCTGCGCGTGCTGAACGCGCACTGGCGGAACGCCTCCCTGACGTACTGGGTGGCGCCCGCCCACCAGGGCGAGGGGCACGGCCGCGACGCCGTCCGGACCGTCCTCGAGTTCGGGTTCGACCACCTCGGCCTCCACAAGCTGCTCGCGATGACCTTCGAGACGAACGAGGCGTCCCAGCGACTGCTCGAGTCCCTCGGGTTCGACCGCGAAGCCGAGTTCGCGTCGGAAGTGACCGCGACGGCCGATACGAGGACCTCTACGGGTACGGACTCCTCGAAAACGAGTGGCGGGAGAACGAGTCCTGAACGCGCGTCGTCAGTCCGCGGACCCGACGAGGCCCGCGTCCTCCAGGTCGTCGCCGTCGACGCTCGTCCGGTAGTCCTCCTCGCTCATGCCGTCGAAGCGGTCGACGCCGAAGTTCTCCGCGTAGAGCTCCGCGACGCGGTCCTGTTCCTCGACGCTGAGCGCGGGCGTCTCTGGCGCGGCCGCCCACTCGTCGACGTCGTCCTTCGACCGGAACGTCGGCGTGACGGTCGCGACCTCGTCGAACGAGAGCAGCCACTGGATGGCGGCCTGGCCCATCGTCCGTTCCCCGTCCCGGTCTCGCGGGTCGTCGCCGCTCGACCCGTCCGCGGAGCGTGACTCCGCGCGTTCCAGGAACCGGAGTTCTTCGATCTTCTCCCAGCCGGTCTCGTACCACTCGTCCGGCCGGAAGCCGCGGTGGTCGCCCTCGCCGAGCTCCGTGTCCGGCGTCACCTGCTCGTTCAGGAGGCCCGAGGAGTGCGGCACGCGGGGGATGAGCGACGTCGAGGAGTCGGTGCGGCGGACGGTGTCGACGAAGTGCCGGTGGACGTCCTGCTCGAGCATGTTCCCGACGTACTGGACGCCGTCGAACTCCTCTTCGATGGCGAGGTCGCCCTCGGCGAGCCAGCCGATGGAGGGGCCGAGCGCGACGCCGATGGCGTCCGCACGCCCGTCCTCCCGGAGTTCGTCGAGCAGTTCGAGGACGTCCGCGGTCATCTCGTCGACGTTCGGGTTGTGGAGCTGGAGGTAGTCGACGTGGTCGACGCCCAGCCGGTCGAGGCTCTTCTCGACGGCGTCCGCGAGGTACTCGCGGTTCATCGCCTTCGGGAGTTCGCCGTGGCCCGCCTGGGGGTTGTTGTAGAAGTCGTAGCCGACCTTCGTCGCGACGGTCATCTCGTCGCCGCGCTCCGCGAGGACCTCCCCGAGCAGCTCCTCGCTGCGGCCGTGCCCGTAGACGTCGCCCGTGTCGAAGTACGTGATGCCCTGGTCGAGCGCGTACTCCACCATCTCCAGGGCGTCGTCCTCGTCGCGGTCGCCCCACCAGTCCGTGCCGACGACCCACGCGCCGAAGCCGACCTCGCTGACCTCGACGCCCGAGTTACCGAGCTCGCGGTGTTGCATGCGCGGTGCTTGGGCGTTCTGTCACTTAGCGCGTGCGGTTCCAGCGAGCGCGAAGCGACGGTACCCGGAACCCGGGGCGGGCTCTCCGACCTGCCGCCGGTCTGCCGGCCGGACGGAAACCACTATCAGTGCCCGCGGCCCAGTAGGGGGCATGACGAAGCGACACGTCTCCCTCCCGGACGACGCGGAGGCCACCCTCCGCGGGTTCGTCTCGGAGGTGGACGACCGGCTCGCGGCCGCGAGCACGCCCGACGAACTCGCGGACGCCGTCACCGAGATCCTCGTCGACCTGCGCGGCGCGCGCGACGCCTACGAGGCGTGGCAGAACGACGAACCGGCCTCGCCGGTGGAGGCGGCCCGGTTCGCGAACTTCGACCCGCGGAACGCCACCCTCGAGTCCGAGTACTACGCGGAGAAGGACGAGGACGCGTTCGCGCGCTCGAAGCCCCTGCAGTGGCTGTGGCGGCAGTTCGACGCGACGCCGCTGGCGGACAACGTCGAGTTCGCGCTCCGGTTCCGGCGGACGCTCGCCGACCACCTGTTCGCGGACGTCGGCGAGGACGTCCGGCTGTTCAAGGGCATCTCGATGACGTACGGCCACAACATCGAACTCGGGGACAACGTCGTCGTGCACGACGACGTCCACCTCGACGACCGCGGCGAACTCGTCGTCGGGGACCGCGCGAGCGTCAGCGACGGCGTCCACGTCTACACGCACGACCACGACGTCGTCGACCAGACCGAGGTGACGAACTACCGCACCGAGATCGGGGACGACGCCCGCGTCACGCAGGGCGCGCTCGTGCGGGCGGGCGTCCGCGTCGGCGAGAACGCGCTCGTCGGGTCGCGGTCGGTCGTCCAGGGCGACGTGCCCGCCCACCACGTCGCGGTCGGCACGCCCGCCGAGAGCGTGAAGGTCAAGCCGGGCTGGGAGTCGGTCGCGGAACCCCTGGACGCCGGGAACGTGAACCGGCAGGCCGAGCGCCGCCTCGACACCGACGTCCCGGACGACGTCGACGTCTTCGACGAGTTCCAGCGCGACCGCTCGCCGCCGGACGCCTGATGCGGGAGCACGGGCGGCTGTGAAAGGTGGGACGCGAGCGCGGGGAGAAACGGGAACGCTCGCGGTGACGGGGCCAAGGCTGAATAGGCTCGGCGTGCTACATGTTCGCATGGAGTGGGGGATGTTCGTCGTCGCGCTCCTGTTCGTCGCCGTCCTCCAGTTCGTCGTGTGGCGGCGGCTGCAGAGCGGCGACGTCGGCGTCACCGACACGCCGTCCCGCGAGCGCGCACACCCCGCGGACCTCGCCGCGCCCGAGGACCGCGAGCGCGCCGTCGACGACCCGGACGTGACGCTGTGTCCGGCCTGCGGCAGCGAGAACGAGACCGGGTACAAGTTCTGCCGCGAGTGCGTCGGCGTGCTCCAGGCGTGACGCGGGCCGTCGCCGTCAACGTCGGCGCGAACACCAACGAACCGGGAGCCCGCGGCCCCCTGCGCGAGGACGGGTCGTTCGTCTACGTCCCCATCCCCGAGACCGAGCCGACGACGGAGCCGGTGCCGACGTACCGCGACCTCGGCCTCGACGTCGACCTCCCGGAGGACGCCCGCGACCGCCCCGTCCACCTCGACCCGTCGTTCGCCGAGTACCCCTGCTGTGACCGGTACACGTACGGCGACCCGCACGGCGTGAAAGCCCGGCCGCTCCTCGAGCTCTCGGCGGGCGACCGCGCGTACTTCTACGCGACGCTGGATGCCCCGGACGACCCCGCCGACTGGATGGCCGCGGACTGGGGCGCGTACGTCGTCGGCGAGTTCACGCTCGCCCGCGACCCCGTGACCGGGGACGAGTACGCGGCGCTCCCCGACGGCGAGAGCGAGGCGTTCGCGGGGAACGCGCACCTGAAACGCGACCCCTTCGACGCCGCCGTCCTGCTCGCCGGCACCGGGGACTCCCGGCTCTACGACACCGCGGTCCCGCTCAGCGGCGCGCGCGGCGTCGACGCCAACCGCGCCGTCACCGAGTTCTCCGAGGACTCCGGGCGGGGGCCGTGGTGGCGCCGCCCCCTCCGGTTCGAGGCCGCTGGCGCCGCTGCACTCCGCGACTGGACCGAGCAGGAGTCGTTCCCGCCGGTTCGCTGACGCTTACGTGGGTCGCCCGCGTCGCCTCGCGTATGCTGGAACTCTACCAGTCCGAGGGCTGTCCGTACTGCCAGAAGGTCCGCGAGAAGCTCTCCGAGCTCGGCGTGTCGTACGTCGCGCACAACCCGCGGCTGCCGGGCGACGAGGGCGGCGACGTCACGAACGAACTCACGCACCGCGAACTCCGCGAGGTCGGCGGCGAGGACCAGATTCCGTTCCTCGTGGACACGGCCCGCGAGGAGACCGTCTACGAGAGCGACGACATCGTCGACTACCTCGACGAGCACTACGCCTGACTACCGCACCGAGACGGCGACCGCGGTCGCCGGCGCGCGCTCGTAGCCGCCGCCGGTCGTGACGCGGAACGCGTCGATGCGGGCGACCAGCCGGCCGTCGTCGGTCGTCGCGCGCAGCACCGGGCCGCGGCTCGTCACGACGACGTACGGCGGCGCCGCCACCGGCGACGCCTGGAGCTCGCCGCCGGCTGCCGCCACCGCGTCCGCCAGCACGCCCGGGAGGGCGTCGAGGACGCCGCGCTCCGCCAGGCACGCCTCCAGTGGGTCCGCGACCGCCGCCGCGTCGTCCGCGGCGTCGCCGTCCCACGACTCGGCGACGGCGTCCGCGCACGCGTCGACGGCCGCTACGACGTCGCCGTGCTCGCCCTCGATGCGTTCCCGGGCCGCCCCGGCGTCCAGTGACGTCACTGCCGGACGTGCGTGACAGCGCGGGAAGAACGTTGCGAGGCCGACGAAGTGCGCTGGCCGGGATTCACGCAAGCGTAGCCGGCGTCCGGTCGATAGTGCTCGACCGAAGGGAGTGCGCTGGCCGGGAGTCCACCGAGCGACGCGAGGTGGACGTCGGGCAGCGCACGAGCTGTCGAACGAAGTGAGACTGCGAAGTGCGCTGGCCGGGAATTGAACCCGGGCTATGAGCTTGGGAAGCTCATGTCCTACCACTAGACCACCAGCGCGGGCGCTCCGCGCCCGCGCTGCGGCTCGCAAACCCGAGGGGTTTGCTCACCACCAGCGCTTACGCGGAGTGCTTCAGCCGTGATTTGTCTGTGGCTGCACTTGAACGTAGCGTTTCGGGAAGTGGACGGTCGTCCACGAATTTCGCGTGGGCGAGTGGGTTTTAGTCGGCGTGCGTCGAACCGGGGGACGATGACCGGCCCCGACACTATCGAACCACTCGACGTGCGGTTCTCCGAGAGCGAGCTGGCGGCGCGCCGCGAGCGCATCCAGTCGTTCGTGCGGGAGACGGCGGACGCGGCGGGCGCGGACCGCTGCGTGCTCGGGCTGTCCGGCGGCATCGACTCGACGACCGTGGCGTACCTGACCGTGGACGAGCTCGGGTCGGACGCGCTCCACGGCCTAGTGATGCCGGGGGAGGTGTCCAGCGAGGCGAACATGAGCGACGCCGAGCGGGTCGCCGAGGACCTCGGCATCGAGTACGACGTCGTGGAGATCGACCCGTTCGTGGAGGTCCTCGAGGAGCTGTATCCGGCGGCGGCGGGCGACGAGCTCGCGGTCGGGAACGCGAGGGCGCGGACGCGCGGCGTCCTGAATTACTTCGTCGCGAACCACGAGTCCGGGCTGGTGCTGGGGACGGGGAACCGCACCGAGGCGTTGACGGGGTACTTCACGAAGTACGGCGACCAGGCGGTGGACTGCAACCCGATCGGGAACCTCTACAAGATGCAGGTCCGGCAGCTCGCCCGCGACCTCGGGGTGCCCGAGGACCTCGTGAGGAAGACGCCGACGGCGGAGCTGTGGGCGGACCAGACCGACGAGCAGGAGCTCGGCGTGGGCTACGACACGATCGACGCGGTGCTGGCGGTGCACGTCGACGGCGGCGTGCCGGCGTCGGCGACCGCCGACCACCTCGGCGTCGGCGAGCAGGTGGTCGAGACAGTGCGGGAGCTCTACGAGCGGAGCAAGCACAAGCGCGCGATGCCGCCGACGCCCTGACCGCAGGGACTCAGAACGGGTCGGCGTCGAGCAGCCGGCCGAACGCCGCGGCCTCGGCGGCGTCAGTCTCCTCGCGGTCGCCGTCGGCCCGCAGGAGCGCCGCGAGTTCGCGGAGCGCGGCGGCGTCGTTTCTCGCGACCTCGTCCGCGACGGTCCGGGGGTTCTCGACGACCCTGGAGACGAGTCCCACCTCGCGGGCGGCGTCGGCGTCGACGTTGCGGCCGGACAACGAGAGGTCCGCGGCGTGCGTCGCGCCGACAGCGCGCCGGAGCCGGCGGGTGCCGCCCCACGCGCCGAACAGGCCGAGCGTGACGCCCGTCTCGGCGAACGTGGCGTCCGGCGTGCAGACGCGGAGGTCGCAGGCGAGCGCGAGTTCGACGCCGCCGCCGCGGGCCGCGCCGTCGACGCCCGCGACCACGACGCTGTCGGCGTCCGCGACGGCGTTCATCGTGCGCTGGCCGCGGCGCGCGAACGCCTCGCCCGCGTCGCCGTCGAGTCCGCGGACGGTGTCCAGGTCGGCGCCCGCGCAGAACGCGTCGCCGGCGCCGTGGACGTACACGACCGGCTGGCTGGCGGCCGCGACCGCGTCCCGGAGGTCGTCGAGGCCGTCCCGCGTGAGCGCGTTCCGGCGGCCCGGCCGGTCGAGTGTCACCACCCGGACCCGGTCGTCGTCGGTGACTTCGAGCATGCCGGACGGACGGGGTGCTTTCCAAAGGTCTTTGCCGTTCCCACCGCTATCTCGTGGTGATGGAGGAGGCCGAGCAGGCACGTGCCGCCGCCCTGGAGGCCGTCGAGGACATCGAGCCCGACGGGCTCCGAGCGGTCATCGACGACCACGTCGCGTCGTCCTCGATGCTCCCGGGCGTGCTCGCGGTGCTGTGCGCGCGCGTCGTCGACGGGTCCGCCGACGAGCACGCGGTTTCGCGGCGCGCGGCGGGCGTCCAGCTCATCTACGAGGGGCTGCGCGTGACCCGGGACCTCGTCGCCGAGGAGCCGTGGGCGCACACGGACGACCCCGACCCGGACGACGACCTGGACGTGCTCGCCGCGGACGTGCTGGTCGCGCGGGGGTTCCGGCTGCTCGCGCGCACCGAGGCCGCGGGGCACGCCGTCCAGACCGTCCGGGAGTTCGGCCGCGAGCAGACGGACGTCCAGGAGGACCGCGCGTCGACCTCGCGCAGCCTCGAGGCGAACGTCTTCGAGCTCGCGGCCGTCGCCGGCGGGAGCGCCGCCGGCGGCGAGACGCCCGTGGCGCTGCGCCAGTACGTCGTCGGGCTCGCCGACAACTACGGGAGTCCGCCGCTCCCCGACGCCGCCGACGCGCTCCCCGACGAGATCGAGGACGTGATGGCGCGAGTCGGCAGCAGGCCCGCCGACGAGCGCGTCGGCACGACGTCGGTCGGCGACCGGTAATCGAAACGCCTAAAGAAGTTCCCCGGCCTTCGTGCAAATGCGCGCCTGGGTAGCTTAGCGGTAAAGCGCGTCCTTGGTAAGGACGAGACCCCGGGTTCAAATCCCGGCCTAGGCTCTTTCGGTCGTACACTCCTTGTGCGCACACTTTTCTGACCTCACTCGTCTGAACGAGACTCATTCAAGAGTCACTTCTCTCGCTATACGGGGCGTCCCTCGCCGTACTGCGATTCGGTGAAGTGCCAACACACACCCGAACACACAGACAGCGGCGGGATAGACCAGAAATCGACCGCGGGCGCGTCCACTCAGGCGTACTCTTGATTTCGGTAATCCGCGCTCACAGGACGGGCGATGAACCGCAGTCAGGAATGTGATAGAGATGCTCCTCGATGCGGCTACCCACGTCAGTTACGCAGCGAGTGAGATTTCGCCGAAACGCCTATTGGTAAGACGAGCGTATTACGTTTATATGTCCGAAGCGGCCACGGACGACGACGGCGAGGACGACATCGCCACAGTGAATTTCAAAGTCACCGAGTCGTTCCTCGAACAGATAGACGACACGTGGCAGGGGCGCGGGTTCAACAGTCGGAGCGAGTTCATCCGGTACACGCTCCGAGACGCCGTCGAGTTCCCGACGTTCGACCGCGACGAACTCGTCGCCCTGCTCGAAGCCGAGGAAGACATCCGCGAGGGACGAACGACGAGCGCCGAGGAAGCCCGCGAGCGGTTCGGCACGAGCGATGAGTGACGACGGGTGGACGTGGGAACTCTCCTCGACGGCCGAAGACGACCTCGACGGACTGTCCCCCGCCGACCAAGACCGGATACTCGACAAGCTCGATGAAATCGTCTCCTCGCCGTGGCGCGACCCGCCGGACTACGGTGAGCCGCTCCAGAACAGCCCGTACAAGAAGATACGCATCGGGGAGTTCCGGCTCTCCGTGAGCTTCCGGCGGGACGACCAGCGGCTCGTCGTCGCACGTATCAAGGGTCGTGGCGGCGCGTACACCGCTGACGACGACTGAGTGAACCACATCATCGAGGCGGCTGTTCCTTCCATCCCCGTTGGGTGGGAGTGACTGAGAGGTACAGGAGAATGCGGCTGTTCGGGATAGTTCGACACCTGGACGTGGACGCCGCCGATACCGAAGAACTCACGCGGAACTGGTGACGGTGAGCGTTCGGGACGCGCCGCCGGCGTTCACCGACCCCCGAATCTCGACGGTGAACGAGCCCGATTCGAGGGCGTCGAGGAGCGCGCTGCCGTAGTTCGCGTACTCGACGACGACCTCGAGGTCGACGTTGGTCTCCTCGCCGGGTTCGAGTTTGTTGACGGTGAGTTCGTCGGAGCCGATCCGGGTGTCGTTCAGGTAGACGTCGAAGTCCCCGGAGATGTCGGGAATCGGGCGGTCGGCGGGGTTGCTGAACGCGAGGAGGAACGGGAGCGTCGCGCTCGTGACGCCGAGGTCGGGTTTGCGGACGTCGACGAACTCGACGTTCATGCGGTCGAGTGGGGGCGCTGGGTCGCCGCCGGAGAGCGCGTTGGTCGCGGCGGGCGCGCCGTCCCGGAGGAACGCGTACCAGCCGCCGGCGGCCGCGACGCCGCCGAGCGCGAGCAGCGACCGGCGGCTGAGCCCGCCGCCGGCGCCCGCCGCCCGAGGGCTCGGTCGTGTCGCCGGTTCGGGTGGGCGGTCGGCGGCCGCCTGGTCGGTTCGACGGCCGGTGTCGGGCTGTCCGCCGGCCGCGCCGCCGACGTCAGCGACGTCGGCCCCGCACGCCTCACAGAAGTTCGCGTCTGCCCCCAGTTCCGCCCCGCAGTTCGGACAGTACGACATGCATTCGTGTGTTGACCTGTCCCTTGTGTAACTATCGGTGGGCCGGATGCGCTCGCACAGTGGACCGCCGGGTCGACGGCCGCAGTACGGACTGTCGGTGGGAGTGCCAGCTGGCTCGCCTGTCCGGGTGGCGGGCAGACGGGAAACGAGTGGTCCGCTCGCCCGCGGAGCGACGCCGCTCGCGGGCGGAAAGGGGGAGTGGGGAGTGCCGGACGCGCGGGGGAGTGGGGAGAAGTGCGCGTCCAGTTGGGGGATATCCCGGCCTTCACTTAAAGGTTCGTCAGACGGAGGGGGTGACCGGAAAGGACAACGTCGTCGCCGTCGTGGGGTCTCGCATGGACGGACTGGGTGTCCCACTGGCGACGCCGTTCGACGAGGCCGGTGACGTCGACCACGACGCGCTGGCGGACCTCGCGGCGTGGGTGGCCGAGCGGGGCGTCGACTTCCTCGTGCCCTGCGGGTCGAACAGCGAAGCGGAACTGTTGACGGCCGCGGAGCGGGCGGCCGTCGTGGAGACGGTCGTCGAGGCGGCGCCGGCGGACGCGCCGGTGCTCGCCGGCACCGGGAGTCCCGGCCTGCGGGAGACGCTGGAGGCGACGAGTGCGGCCGTGGACGCCGGCGCGGACGCCGCGCTCGTCGTCACGCCGTTCTACTACGACCACGGCGAGCGGGATGTCGCCGCGTACTACCGGGCGGTCGCCGACGAGTCCCCGCTGCCGGTCTACCTCTACAGCGTCCCGAAGTACACCGGGCACGCGCTCGCGCCGCGGACCGTCGAATCGCTGGCGACCCACTCGAACGTCGCCGGGATGAAGGACTCGACCGGCGACCTCGGCGCGTTCCAGCGCATCCGGACCTTCACCGCCGACGCCGACTTCGACCTGTTCGTCGGGAGCGGGAGCGTGTTCGCGGCGGCGCTGGACGCCGGCGCGGACGGCGGCGTGCTCGCGCTCGCGAACGTCGCGCCGGAGGCCGCCAGCGACGTGCTCGCGGCCCACCGCGCCGGCGACGACGACGCGGCCCGCGAACTGAACCGCGACCTCGTGGAACTCAACCACGCCGTCACCGCCGAGTACGGCGTCCCCGGGCTGAAAGCCGCGATGCGGTCCCGGGGCCTCCCCGCGGGGACCGTGCGCTCCCCGCACCGTTCCGTGGACGACGCGACAACCCGAGAACTCGCGGCGCTCGTCGACGACGTCCGCTGAGCCGGACCAGAACCTACCGGGGGACGGCCCGCGTCGCCGTCGCCTTCCACGTCGCGACGACCCTGCTGCCCGCCTCGAGGCCGAGGCGGTCCGCGCTGTCCGCGGTCACGAGGGCCACCAGCGGGTCCGCGTCCGCGACGCCCACGCGGACCTGCGCGACGGCCTCGCCGCGCTCGACCGTCGTCACGGAGCCCTCGACCCTGTTTCTGGCGCTCGTCCCACCCGCGTCCGGTGCGTCGGCGGGCGCGTGCAGAGTGACGGCGTCCGCGCGAACCGGCACCGACACGCGGCCGGCGTCCCCGGGGACGAGCGCACGGAGGGCGCCGATATCCGTGTCCACGACGCCGAGTTCGCCGTCGCGTTCGACGACGCGGCCCGCGAAGACGGTCTCCGCGGCCGCGGCGACGCCCTCGTAGCCCGCCCGGAGGCGCGCGAACCGGTCGAGGAGCGCCCGCGCGCGGTCCGTGAGCTCGCTGCCGCCGCCGTCCGCGCCGCCGCGCTCCCGGGCGACCAGACCCCCGAACGCGTCCTCGAGGTCGCCGAGCCGGCGGTGCGCGCTGGAGTACGACCGCTCGAGCGCGTCCGCGGCGCCGCTCAGCGAGCCCTCGCCGGCGACCGCCCGCAGCAGCTCGGCGTCCCGCGCGTCGAAGACCACGCCGTCCGCCACGAGCGTCGCGTCGAAACCGGGCTCCGGGTGCACACTCGAGAGAACGCCGCGACCGGCAAAACGATTATGCAGGCGACGCACCCTCGATGTGTCCATGAGAACACATCGGTCCGCGGGGCGGTCGCCGTGACCGGCGGCTGGCGGCCCGGCGCGACCGTCGCGCTCGCGGTGCTCGCGGTCCAGCTCGTCGCGTTCGCCGCGAGCGTCGCGCTCGGCGTCCCCACCGCGTACGCCGGCTTCGCGCTCGCGAGCGCCGCCGCCCTCGGGTACGGGAACGCGCGCGGCGCCTTCGAGACCGCCGCGGCCGTCCTCGCGACCGGCCTCCTCCTCGTGCTCGGACTGCCACTCGCGTTGCTCGTCGCGAACCAGCGACCGGCCGCCGTCGCCAGCGCCGCCCTCGACCCCGCCGTCCAGCGAGCCCTCTACCTCTCCGTGTACGGCCCGCTGCTCGCCGCCGTCCTCGCCGTCGCGCTCGGCGTCCCGCTCGCGTACCTGCTCGCCCGCGGCTTCCCCGGGCGCGCGCTCGTCGAGAGCCTCGTCGACCTCCCGCTGGTCGTCCCGCACAGCGTCGCCGGCATCGCCGTCCTCTACGGGTTCGGGCGCCACGGCGTCCTCCCCGGGCTCTCCGTCGTCGGCACGATGACCGGGCTCGTGCTCGCGATGGCGTTCGTGAGCGCGCCGTTCGCCGTCAACGCCGCCCGCGAAGCCTTCGAAGCCGTCGACCGGGACACCGAACGCGCCGCCCGCTCACTCGGCGCGTCCCGCTGGGAGACGTTCAAGCGCGTCACCGGCCCGCTGGCCGCCCGCGGCGTCCTCACCGGCGGCGTGCTGTCGTGGGCGCGGTCCGTCTCCGAGTTCGGCGCGGTCGCCATCGTCGCGTACAACGTCGAGTTCTTCTACCCGTTCAGCGGCTCCGTGGCGTCCGCCCAGCACGCGCCCGTCTACATCTTCACCGTGTTCCAGCGCGCGGGCGTCGACGCCAGCGGCGCCGTCGCGACCCTGCTGCTCGCGCTCTGCGCCGGCGTCTTCCTCGCCGTCCGGACGTACGCGTACGACGCGGAGAGGTGGCCGTGACGCTCGCGTTCGACGTCGCGGCCCGGTTCGGCGCGTCCAACGGCGACGAGTTCCGCGTCGCCGCCGACCTCCGCGTACGCGACGGCGAGACGCTCGTCCTCCTCGGCCCCAGCGGGAGCGGGAAGACGCTGCTGCTGGAGACGCTCGCGGGCTTCCACGACCACGACGGCCACGTCCGCGTCGACGGCGAGGACGTCACCGGCGCGCCGCCCGACGACCGCGACCTCGGGTTCGTCTTCCAGGACCACGCCCTCTTCCCGCACCTCTCGGTCCGTGAGAACGTCGCGTTCGGCGCGCCGTACCACGACGACGTCCGCGACCCAGACGAACTGCTCGCGGCGCTCGGCATCGGCGACCTCGCGGACCGCGACCCCGGGACGCTCTCCGGCGGGGAGAAACAGCGCGTCGCGCTCGCCCGCGCGCTCGCCGTGCGGCCGCGGGCGTTCCTCCTGGACGAACCGCTGTCCGCGCTCGACGCGCCGACGCGCGCCGGCCTCCGCGCCGACCTCGCGGACGCGCTCGCGGACGAGACCGCCGTCTACGTCACCCACGACCGCACCACCGCCCGCGCGCTCGCCGACCGCGTCGCCGTCGTCCGCGACGGCGCCGTCGAACAGGTCGGGTCGACGACCGACGTCTTCGACCGGCCGGCGAGCGCGTTCGTCGCCGCGTTCACGGGCGCGAACGTCCTCCGGGAGGCCGCCCTCGGCGTCGACCTCCCCGCTGCGGTCTGCTCGATTCGCCCCGAGGACGTCGTCCTCGACCCACCGGATCCGGACGCCGTCGGCGACGTCGTTCGCGTCGCCCGCGAGGACGCCGCCTACCGCGTCACCGTCCGCGTCGGCGACGCCAAGGTCGACGCGTTCGCGGACGCCCCGCCGGCCGGCGACCGCGTCGGCCTCGGGTTCCCCGCGGCGGCGTGCCACCCGGCGGAAGACACATAATCCCGTAGTTCCCGATTCACGAGCATGAACCGTCGCACGTTCCTCGGAACCGCGGGCGTCGCCGGCGTCGGCGCGCTCGCCGGCTGCATGAACGCCATCGGCACCGTCGCACCGCCACAGGTGCCCCAGAGCGCCCTCGACGAGGGCGGCTGGACGCGCACGAACCGCTCCACGGAGACCGTCTTCGAGGAGTCCTACGGGCCAGTCACCGTCACCGCGAAGTCCACGACGCTGACGTTCAGCGACCAGCGCCTCGCGCAGTCGATCACCGAGAAGACCCTCGGCCAGATCGACGGCACGATGGCCATCTACGCGGCCTCCCACATCAACTTCTCCCCCGACCTCAACAACCTCCCCGCCGCGGTCGGCCGCGAGGAAGTCGTCAACCGCGCGGAGAAACAGGCCAAAGACCAGTTCAAGCAACGCATGCGGGACAAGGGCCTGACGAACGTCCGGGAGACCGGCGAGGAGCCGTTCCAGACCGACTCCGGGAAGAGCCCGGGGCTGACGACGTTCAGCGCCGAGTTCCCGGTCGGCACGCTCACCTACGACGCCGGCGGCGAGTCCTTCGAGATCGAGGTCGGCTCCATCGCCGTCGCGGGCGACCTCGCGGTCTGGAACGAGGACGACTACGTCGTCGTCGCGGGCGGCGCCTACCCCGCGGAGAACTACGCGAAGACCACGAAGAAGCAGCTCTCGGAGGCCATCACGGTGACCGTCGACATCGACCTCGGGCTCACGCCCCAGCAGTACAAGCAGGAAGTCCGGAACCTGATGGCCGCGACCCGATGACCGGGACGCCGACGTGGCGGGTGCTGTTCGACCGCGCGAGCGACCGCGGCGTCGACGTCGCGGCGGTCCGGGACGCGCTCGCCGACCGCCGCGAGCGCGATGAGTAACCCGGCCGGCGTCGTCGCGGACGCCGACGTGCTCGCCGCGGACCTCTTCGTCGACGGCGACGCCCGCGCCGCCCTCGACCACGTGCGCGCGCACTCCTGGGTGGAACTCGCGGCGAGCGACCCGCTGCTGGACGACGCGGCCGCCGTCGTCGCGGACCTCGGTGACCCCGGTCTCGCCGAGGACTGGCGCACGAAAGTCGAGTCCCTCGCGACGCTCGTCGACCACCCGCCGGGCGACACGCCCGCGCTCGCCGCCGCGCACCACGCCGACGCCGCACACGTCCTCACGTACGACGAGACGATGCGGTCGGCGCGGACGGCCGCACAGCTCCGCGGTCGAATCGACGTCAGCGTGCGGGCGCCGGACGCGTTCGCGCGGCTGTTCGACCCGGAGAGCCTCTACCCCGAGGTGGTCGGCGGCGAGTACTCGGGGCCGGACCGCGACCCGCGCGCGTAGGGCTTGCAGGCGGCACTCGGCCGGCCGCGGCGCGTCGTGCCGCGCTCCCGCTGCGCGCGCCGCGCGCTCGTCACGTCACGCCCCGCGGTGGTCCCGTCCTCGCCCTTGAACGTTCGGCTGGCTACAACGGGCTGGGCCCGGTCAGCGGTCCGCGAGCCAGTCGGCGAGTTTCGCGAGCGCGCGGCCGCGGTGGCTGAGCGCGTTCTTCTCCGCGGTCTCCATCTCCGCGAACGTGGTGCCGTCGTGCTCGAAGATGGGGTCGAACCCGAACCCGCCGTCGCCCCGCGGCGCCACCAGCCGGCCCTGCACGGCGCCCGAGAACGTCTCCGTGACGTCGCCGTCCGCGTACGCGACCGTACACCGGAAGGCGGCCCGGCGGTCCTCGAGGGCCTCGCCGAGCCGCCAGACGCCCTCCACGCCGAGCGTGTCCTCCACGTACGACGAGTACGGGCCGGGGAACCCGTCGAGCGCGCGCACGAACAGTCCCGCGTCGTCGACGACGACCGGCACGTCGTCCTCGCGGGCGGCGTAGGCTTCCTCGGCGCCGTACGCCGCGATGGTCGCCAGGTCGTCGCTCTGGATCTCCGTGTAGTCGTAGTCGAAGCGCTCGACGTCGTACCCCGCGAGGTACTCCTCGGCCTCCCGGACCTTCCCGGGGTTCGTCGTGACGAACCGGAGCGTCTCCATACCGGCGGCGTCGCGACCCAGGGAGAAGAGCGCGCCGATTCGGGTCGCGTCAGTCGTCGTCGACGACGACCTCGACCGCTTCGTCCACGGCGGACTCCTCGCCGCCGTCCTCGCCGGACTGCTGTTGCTGCCAGAGGAGCGCGCCCGCCACCGCGAGCACGACCCACGACCGCCAGTTCGCGAGGTTCAGCGTGTACCCGATGCCGAACGGCTTCTCCACCAGCATCCCCTCGCCGGGCTGCCAGTACGAGGACAGCATCCGGCTGAGCTTCGGGCGTTCGAAGTTGTACGGCACCCCGAACAGTTCGCCGCTGGACGGTTTCTCGGCCATACCCGTAGTTGGTCGCGACCGCTCAAATCAGTTTGGGCGCTCGTTGGCCTCGAATCGGGGGCGGCCGGACTACTCCTGGTAGCGGCCGCGGCCCTCGATGGCGCGCAACTGCTCGAGCACGTCGGGGTCGCCGGCGTCGCGGTACGCGTCCTCGAAGGCGTCCGTGAGGGCTGCGGGGTCGTCGGCGGTGCCGGCGAGGCTCTGCTCGAAGACGTGGCAGTCCATCGCGTAGTCCTCCACGTCGTCCGTGTAGTAGCCGAGCCCGAAGTCGATGAGGTACGTGCGTTCGTCCCGTGACATCGAAGATGTCACGCGCTCGCGGC
>JBDGUB010000049.1:0-30839 GCA_042216245.1 Halobacterium sp. | reverse complement strand
CGACGGGCCCGACGCCAGGGTGGTCTCGATGTCCGGTAAGGACCACTACTACAACAAGTCCAAGCAGGAGGGGTACCGCTCGCGGGCGGCGTACAAGCTCAAGCAGCTCGACGCCGAATTCGACCTCCTGTTCGGCGGCGCGACGGTCGTCGACCTCGGCGCGGCGCCCGGCGGCTGGCTGCAGGTCGCCGCCGAGGCGGTGGGCGCCCGGGGGAAGGTCGTGGGCGTGGACTTCCAGCGCATCGACGACCTGGACACCGAGGCGGGCGTGGAGACGCTGCGCGGCGACATGACCGAGCCGGAGACCCGCGAGCGCATCCGGGACGCGGCGGGCGGCGACGTCGACGTCGTCGTCTCCGACATGGCGCCGAACATGACCGGCGAGTACAACCTCGACCACGCGCGCTCCGTGCACCTCGCGCGGCAGGCGCTGGACACCGCCCGCGAGGTCCTCCGGGACGGCGGGCACTTCGCGGTGAAGGTCTTCGACGGCCAGGACTTCGAGGACTTCCTCGCGGACGTCGAGGACGAGTTCGCGTTCGCGCGGACGTACACGCCGGACGCGTCCCGGGACTCGTCCTCCGAGCTGTACGTCGTCGCGAAGAACCGCGTGGACGCGCCCGTCGACGAGGGCGACGTGCTGGACGTGGAAATCACCGACGAGGGCGACGAGGGCGACGGCGTCGCGAAAGTCGACGGGTACACGCTGTTCGTCGCCGACGCCGACGAGGGCGACACCGTCGACGTCGAAGTCACGGACGTGAAGCCGAACTTCGGGTTCGCGGAGCGCCGGGACTGACCCCGGGCCGCGGACCGTGCGGTAGCGAATCGAGCGGGAGCGGTTCGACTACTCCGCGGCGGCCGCGACGGCGCGTTCGCCGTCGCCGAACGCGCGCCGCACCGCGTACACGAACGGCGTGTCGAGGACGGCGATGGCGAGTTTGAGGGCGTACTGGCCGACGATGAGGCCGAGAATCTGGTTCGTGGAGTACGCGGTGCCGACGCCGAACAGGGCGGGGGCGACGGCGAACGCGACGGTCACGAAGATGACGGTGTCGATGGCCTGACTGGTCGCCGTGGAGCCGACGTTCCGCAGCCAGAGGTACGCGCCGTCGGTGCGGCGGCGGATGGCGTGGAACGCGAGGACGTCCCAGTTCTGGCTGACGACGTACGCGAGCAGGCTGCCCGCGACGACGTTCGCGCTCGACCAGAGCACGCGAGCGAACGCGTCCTGGCCGACGCCGGAGAACGGCGCGATGGGCGCTTCGATGGTCGTGTAGACGAGCGCGAGCATCACGAGTGTCATCGCGAATCCGACGTTCACGAGCACCTGGGCGGCGCGCCGGCCGTACAGCTCCGAGTAGCAGTCGGACGCGAAGAACGTCAGCGCGTACGCGAGCGCCGCGCCCGGCATCACGAGCGAGGACCCCGTGAACGGCAGTTCGAAGGGAATCTGGAACATGAGGAGTTTCGACGCCGTGAGCTGGGCGGTGACGAGCGCGGTGACGAACAGGCCGACGAGCGCGACCTGGCCGGCGACGAGGCGGTCCTCAGTCCTCATCGTCGAGCCTCCCGTGGCGGTCGTCGACCTCGTCGAGGATGTCCAGGGTCTTCCGGATGGACGCGCGGATGGCGTCGCTGCGGTTCACGAACTTGCCGTCGTCGCCGACGTGGTCGTCGAGGTCCGCGAGCAGCTCCTCCGGCACCTCGACGCTTATCTTGGGCATACCCGGAGAATATCCCGGGATTATTTTAAGCCGTTCGTCACGCGGGCGTCCCGGAGCCGCCCCGACGGCCGCCGAGCGTCGCCAGGAACAGCACCCCCAGCCCCAGGAGGTACATCGCCACCATCGGGAGCGCGATGAGCAGCATCGTGTAGAGGCTGTCCGGCGTGACGAGGGACGCGAACACGAACATCCCGAGGACGGGGACGCGCCACCGCCGCCGCATCGTGTCGTAGGAGACGATGCCGCCGAAGTGGAACAGCACCATCGAGACGGGGATGTCCGCGAGCAGGCCGATGCCGATGGTCAACAGGAACACCGTCCACGCGAAGTTACTGATGGTGTAACTGATGACCATCTCCGCCTGCAGCGCGTCGTAGACGAGGAACGAGATGACTTCGGGCGCGACCACCGCGTACCCGAAGTAGCTGCCCGCGAGCAGGCCGCCGACGAGCCCGCCGCCCCAGACCGCGATGGCGCGGCGGTCCCCCGTCACGACGCCGCGGTCGGCGAGCGCCGGCCACACGTAGTAGACGAGCATCGGCAGCACACCGATGGCGGCCAGCAGGACCGAGATCTTCACCTGGAAGACGAGCGCCTCGACCGGGTGGAGAGTGATCGGCCAGTCGATGGGCGCCGTCGGCTGGGCCTCCTGGGGGATGCGCGCGATGAAGTCGTCCCGGAGCTGGCCGAACCCGCCGTAGTACAGCCACCCGAAGATGGCGACCATCAGCGCCATGAACGTCCCGACGAGCCGGAACGCCCGCGACCGCAGGCTGTCGAGGACGAACCGGATGTCGTAGTAGTAGCCGCCGATGTCGTCCTCGGTGGTCTCGTCCTCCGTGAACGCGTCCATCATCCCGGCGGCCGTGCTCTGGACGGGGTTCGTGGACGCCTCGGCGTCCGCTTCCGCCTCGGCTTCGGCCTCGAGTTCCGCCTGGACCTCGTCGAAGCGGTCGAGAATCGCCTGGGCTTTCTCGTCGTCGCCGTCGTCGAGCGCGCTCCGCGCGGCCGCGACGGCTTCGTCCTCGCTCATCTGCGCGAACTTCTCCGGGGGCGCGGCGCGGACGCCCTGCACGTCCACCACCTCGAGGTCGATGTCCGCGGGGCGCCCACCGCCCTTCGCCGCGACGGTGCGCGCGGCGCGCTCGACCGCGACGTACACGTAGTAGAGCAGCGCTCCAGTCAGCGCGACCGCGGCGAACAACGCGCCGAGAATCAGGAACCCGGTCTCCGGCGGGACGCCGAACGCCTCGGCGGCGGTCGGCACCCGGACCGACGACCCGATGGCGCGCAGGCCGTCGTTGAACGCGGCGACGCCGCCGTACTTGCCGACCGCGTACCCGGCGGCGAACCCGAGGACGCCGAGGCCGAGCACGCGGTTCCAGCGCTCCCGGAACACGCCCCGGACGTCGACGTGCTCGCGGCCGCGCTTCATCGTCACGACGATCTTCGCGAGGTACAGCGACAGCCCGTACAGCACGAGCAGGGGCGCCGCCCACAGGATCTGCGTGAAGGGGTCCGGCGGCGAGAAGAACGCGCCGAACGCGAAGATGGCGACGACCGCGTACTTCCAGCGGTCCCGGAACGTCTCGTAGGGGACGATGCCGGAGTACGACAGCGCCGACATGATGAGGGGGAGCTGGGCGGCCAGCGAGAACGACAGCGCGAGGAAGAGGATGAACTCCGTCCACTTCACGATGGAGTACTTCGGCGCGAGCCCCGCCCCGACGGCGTTCCCCGCGAGGAAGTTGAACATCAGCGGGAAGAACAGGAAGTACGCGTACGCGACGCCGACGACCGCGAGCACCGCGCTGGTCAGCGCCAGCCCGACGACCTGGAGCGTGGAGACGTGGACGTCGGGGATGACGCTGCGCTCGCGGAGCGGCTGGCGCGCGTGGTACAGCAGGACGGGTATCGCGAGCGCCGCGCCCGCGAACAGCCCGATCTTCACCTGCATCAGGATGACGTCGAAGGGCGTCTGGGCGATGACCGACGCCTCGGTGACGAGGAGGTCCGCCTTGAGCTGGGGCCAGACGTACGCCCGCATCAGGAGGATGCCGCCGAGGAGCCCGACGACGAACGCGATGAAGACGTGCTGGAGGCGCTTCTGCGCGGACCGCAGGATGGCGCCCATCGCCGCCCGGCCGGAGTTGATGGCGCGGGCCGTGCCGGGGTCGACGAGGTCCGAGCCGGAGCTACTCATTGGGTCCGGCTAACCCGGTGGCAATTATCAATCTTCCCGTCGAACGCCAAAAGAAAGCCTATAACGACCCCGTCGCCAAGGGTCGTACAGGAATGCCCGAGGAACCGGACGGTGGGCCGGCGGCAGGCGAGCGCCGCGAGCGCGTGGACTGGTCGAGCCTGGAGTCCGCCGTCCGCCGCGTTCCGGGCGCCGGCCGGCCGTCCGGCTGGCCGCACCTCGAGCCCGCGGCCAAGCGCGTCGGCCTCGACGACGACGAGGAGTGGTCGGCCGACGAGCTCCAGACGCCCGGCCTCCAGGAGGGCGAGACCGCCGCGACCGACCCCGAGCTGCTCGCGGACGAAGACCACCAGGCCGAGGAAACAGTCGGCGGGCCGACGGGCGACGAGCCCGCGGTGGTCGACGCGGACACCGCGCCCGGGCCGGCGTCGGACGGCCTCGTCGCGGACGCCCCGGAGTCCGACGAGGAGGCGCCGCTGGCGGTGCACGTCGAGGAGATGGTCAAGCGCCTCGCCATCGTCATCGCCATCGCCGGCCTGGTGAGCGTCGCCGTCTTCCCGCTGACCGAGCAGCTCATCACGGCCATCTGGGACTACGTGCTGCCGGGGCGGGGCGCGGGCGTCGTCGACCCCCGCGTCTACCACCCCCTCGAGCTGATCATGACCCAGTTGAAGGTCGCGAGCCTCGCCGGCCTCGTAGTCGCGCTCCCGGCGTTCGTCTACGAGTCCTACGCGTTCATGCGGCCCGGGCTCTACGAGCACGAGCGCCGCTACTACCTCGCCGCCGTCCCGACGAGCCTCGTGCTCGCCGTGCTCGGCGTGGCGTTCGCGTACTTCATCGTGCTGCCGTACACGATGGACTACTTCCAGAGCTACACGCAGGGCACCGCGAACGTCGCGTTCGCGCTCGGGTCGACGTTCAACCTCATCCTGATGGTGATGGGGTACCTCGCGGTCGTCTTCCAGATTCCGCTGTTCATCATGCTCGCCATCATGCTCGGCGTCGTCACGCGGCGCTGGCTGGAGGACCGCCGGGTGCTGTTCTGGGCGGCGTTCGCGGGCATCTCGTTCACGTTCGGCGCCATCGACCCGACCGGCGTCGTCCCCATCATCGTCGCCATCACGATGATCGCGCTGTTCGAGGCGACGCTCGCGCTGCTCCGGTGGACCGGGAACTGAGGTGTGGCCGTCCGGGCGAGCACGGGCCTTGAAGTTCGGTGGCGCGAACGTCGGCGCATGAAGTACGCTCGCGTCACCGTGCAGGCGCCGCCGGCGGCCGCGTCCGCAGTCCACCGCGCGGCGATGGAGCGCGGGGAACTCGGGGACGCCTACCTGCTGTTCGGCGGCATCGAGGACCGCGAGCCGACCCAGTTCTACGCCGTCGAGGGCGCCGAGGCGCCGCTCGTGGACGCGCTCGACGACCACGACGCCGTCACGTACTACGACGTCGCGGGCAGCGACGGCGACTACGTCTACGTGTACACGCAGGAGGTCGCGACCGACGCGAACCGCCGGCTGCGCGCGACATTCACCCGGGACTCCCTGGTGACGACGCTGCCCGTGGTGTACCGGGCGGACGGCACCGCGTCGTTCACCGTGGTCGGCGCGCGCGGCGACCTCTCGGCCGCCCTGGAGGACGCCAGGGACGTCGCGTCCTTCGACGTGGACCGCGTCGGCGACTACGACCCCCGCGAGTCGGGGTACGCGACTGCGCTCACCGACCGCCAGCGCGAGGTCGTCGAGACCGCCGTCGCCGTCGGCTACTACGACGTCCCGCGCACCGCCGGCCAGGACGACGTCGCGGCGGAACTCGACTGCGCGGCGTCGACGGTCGCCGAACACCTCCGGAAGGCCGAGGCCGCGCTCGCCCGCGAGGCGGTCCGCGACCGCGCGCGGTTCTGACGCGTCCGCCGAGGCGGGACCGCGTAAGCACTTTGGGGCGTGGGTGCCTCGGGTCGGGCGATGGAACTGGAGGCGATTCCGGGCGTCGGCGCGAAGACCGCGGACGCGCTGCGTTCGCTCGACGACCCCGAGGCCGCGCTCGAGCGCGGCGACGTGGCGGCCGTGGCGGGCGCGCCGGGCGTGACGGAGGGGCGCGCGGCGCGCATCGTGCGGAACGCGATCCGCGCGCGACACGACGACCCCGGCGGGTTCCTGTCGACGGACCGGGCGCGGGAGGTCTACGAGCGCGTGCTGGCGCTGCTCCAGGAGCGCGCGGTGACCGAGTACGCGAGCCAGCGGCTGCGGACGTTCTACCCGAGCGCGGCCGCGTCCCGCATCGAGGAGGTCAACGAGTTCGCGGCGCGCGCGATGGACTGCGAGGTCGACGGCGACGTCCTCGCCGCCCTGGAGGGGGTGGCGCCGCTGTCGCGGCCGGACGGACTCGCGGTCCGGGACCGGTGTCTGGCGACGACGGACGCGGAGACGTACAGCCGCGCGCAGGACGTGTTCCCGGAGCTGTCCGTGGAAGTCGTGGAGGACGCCAGGGGGCTCGCGGACCTCGCGCGCGGGTACTCGACGGTCGTGGCGCTGGACGAGGCGTTCGCGGGCGTGGAGGTCGACGGGGACGTGCGCGTGGAGCCGGACGCCCTGGAGCGGCCGGCGGAGGTCGTGCCCGAGCGCGTGCTGTCGTTCTTCGCGACGAACCGCGACCGCATCCGGGCGGCCGTCGACGTCCACCGGGCGGCGGGCCTGGCGACGGAGATGGACGTCGAGGCGCTGGACGCGGCGCTCGCGCAACTGGACAGCGACGGGAGCGTCGCGGGCGACGAGGAGCTCGACCGGCTCGCGGTCGCGGTCGACGACCTGGACGCCGCGGTGTCGACCGCGGAGTCGGTGGCCAACGACCGGCTGCGGGACGCCATCCAGGCGCAGGACGTCACCATCGAGGGCGCGGACCTCCTGAGTCTCGTGGAGCGGGGCGCGGGCGTCGACAGCCTGCTGTCCCGGGAGCTCGCCGACGAGTACGCGGCGGCCGTCGACGCGGCCCGCGACCACCTCGTGGACGCCCTCGACCTGACGGAGGGTGAGGCGGCGGTGGCGCGGCAAGCGTTCGGCGACGAGCCGACGTTCCCCGTGGAGCACGACCAGGAAGCCGTCTCGCGGCTTCGCGAGGAGTTGACGGCGGCCCGCGACCGGCGCGCCGCCGAGCGCAAGCGCGACCTCGCGGCGACGCTCGCGGACCTCCGGGAGCCCACTCGCGAACTGGTCGGGGACGCCCTCGACCTGGACGTCGAGCTGGCGGTCGCGCGGTTCGCCGACGACTTCGAGTGCGTGCTCGCGGAGCGCGGCGGCCGCGGGTTCGAGATCCGGGGCGGCCGCAGCCCCATCCTCGACGTCGAGTTCGCGGACGTCGAGCCCGTCGACTACGGCGTGGACGGCGTCGCGCTGCTGTCCGGCGTGAACTCCGGCGGGAAGACGAGCACGCTGGACCTCGTCGCGGTCGTGGTGGTGCTCGCGCACATGGGCTTCCCGGTGCCCGCCGAGTCCGCGAGAGTCCCCGCGGTCGAGGAGCTGCACTACCACGCGAAGTCCCAGGGGACGCTGGACGCGGGCGCGTTCGAGGCGACGCTCCGGGACTTCGCGGGGCTCACCGAGGGCGCCGCGGAGAAGCTCGTGCTCGTCGACGAACTGGAGTCCATCACGGAACCGGGGGCGTCCGCGAAGATCGTCGCGGGCATCCTCGAGGAGCTCCACGAGGCGGGCGCGTCCGGCGTGTTCGTCTCCCACCTCGCCGGCGAGATCCGGGCCCAGTGCGGGTTCGACGTGACCGTCGACGGCATCCGCGCGGAGGGACTGGAGGACGGCGAACTCGTCGTCGAGCGGTCGCCCGTGAAAGACCACCTCGCGCGGTCGACGCCGGAGCTCATCGTGGAGAAGCTCGCGACCAGCGACGAGGCGGCGGACCGGCAGACGGCGTTCTACGGGCGGCTGCTGGAGAAGTTCTAGTCCCCGGGAGCGCGGTGTAGCTGCGTTCCACGCCGCTGAAGGGGTCGTCCTCGGACTGGTGGCAGGGACAGTATACGTCGTCGGCGGCGTTCGCGAACGGCCCGGTTGACGGCCGCCGACCGCGCCAGCGACCCCCGCGGCGGGCGCCGCGCCGAGGTCGATTGAACGCACCGCAGCGGCGCTCTCGGCGGGTTTCTCCGGGACTGTGGCGAAGGGTTAAGTAGCTCGCCGAGCGTGGTGAAAGTGATGGTAGAGGAGCCCGAGGAGGGGATGCTGGGCTGGGACGAGACGGTGTTCCGGGACGAGCACGTCCTCGAGATCGACTACGTGCCCGAGGTGTTCCGGCACCGCGAGTCGCAGCTCCAGACCCTCCAGTACGCGCTCCGCCCCGCGGTCAGGGGGTCCCGGCCGCTGAACGTGATGGTGCGGGGGCCGCCCGGCACCGGGAAGACGACGGCCGTCCAGAAGCTGTTCGGCGAACTCGGCGGCCAGGCGGGCGTGCGCACGGTGCGCGTGAACTGCCAGGTCGACTCGACGCGGTACGCCGTCTTCTCCCGCGTCTTCGAGGAGATATTCGAGTACGAGCCGCCGTCCTCGGGCATCTCGTTCAAGAAGCTGTTCGGCCAGGTCGCCGAGCGCATCGCCGAGGAGGACGAGGTGCTCGTCGTCGCGCTCGACGACGTGAACTACCTGTTCTACGAGGGCGAGGCGTCGGACACGCTGTACTCGCTGCTCCGCGCCCACGAGACCCACCCGGGCGCGAAGGTCGGCGTCATCGTCGTGTCCTCGGACCTCGACCTGGACGTCATCGAGGACCTCGACGGCCGCGTGCAGTCCGTGTTCCGGCCGGAGGAGGCGTACTTCCCCGCCTACGACCGCGACGAGATCACGGACATCCTCCGGGACCGCATCGAGGTCGGGTTCCGGGAGGACGCCGTGCCGGCGCCCGTCCTGGACAAGGTCAGCAAGCTCACCGACGAGGCGGGCGACCTCCGCGTCGGCATCGACGTGCTGCGGCGCGCCGGCCTGCACGCGGAGTCCCGCGCGAGCAAGAGAGTCGAGCCCGAGGACGTCGACGCGGTCTACGAGGAGGCCAAGCACGTCGCGCTCTCCCGGAACCTGCGCGCGCTCTCGGACGTCGAGCGGACGCTCGTGGAGACGATCGCGGACTGCGACGGCGAGCAGGCCGGCGACGTCTACGACGAGTTCAACGACCGCACGGACCTCGGGTACACGCGGTACACGGAGATCGTGAACAAGCTCGACAAGCTCGGGCTCATCGACGCCGAGTACGAGCAACTCGAGGGCCGCGGGCGCTCCCGGACGCTCCGGCTCACGCACGACCCGGACACCGTGAAAGACCAGCTGTAGGCGGGGTCACGGCCCGGACTCGACGACGCCGTCGAACAGCAGCGACGCCGCGGGCAGTCGAGTGACCGCGTCGGCGTCGGCGTGACAGTGCAGGGTGCCGCCAGCGGCGCACGCGCGCCCGGCGAGCACCTGGAGGAAGCGCCCGACGCGGACGGGCGTGGCGTACTCGAGGAGCGTGGACACCGCGTCGACGCAGACCGCGGGCGCGGCGTCCGCGGGGAAGGCGTCGAGCGCGTCGCCGGCGGCGAGCGCGAGCCGCGAGAGGTCGCCGGGGTCGGCGACGACGCGCACGCAGTCCGGGTGGGGGTAGGTGGCGACGAACTGCGGGGACGGCGCGTCGCCGGCCGCCAGCCACCCCCGGCGGGCGGCGAGCCACTCGCGGGGCGTGTCGCGGACCGCGACGACGAGCACCGGCTCGTCGCCGCCGAGCAGGCCCGTGCAGGCGCCGGAGTGGTCGTCGTCGGCGGCCTCGTAGACGAGCGAGACGCGCCCCGTCTCGTCGAGGTCGCCGCGGGAGCGGGAGACGCGCGACATGCGTCTGTACGACTCGCGTCCGACCGCCTTAGTTAACGGCCGGATAACGCGGGTTAGGCCGCGCCTTCGCGCCGGCTGGGGTGGGTTTTTGGTCGGGCGCGACCCAGGACTCCGCATGAAGCAATCCGGCGGGAGCGACGACGCGAAGCGGCGCGCCGGCGAGGCGGCCGCCGACGAGGTGGCGGACGGGATGGTCGTCGGGCTCGGCACGGGAAGCACGGCCGCCCACGCCATCCGGGCGCTCGGCGAGCGCGACGTCGACGTGGCGGGCGTCCCGACGTCCTTCCAGTCCCGGCAGCTCGCCATCGAGGCGGGGATTCCCGTGACGTCCCTCGAGGAGGCGTCCGTGGACGTCGCCATCGACGGCGCCGACCAGGTAGCGGGCGGCGACCTCGTGAAGGGCGGCGGCGCGGCGCACGCCCGCGAGAAGTACGTGGACGCGAACGCGGACCGGTTCGTCGTCGTCGCGGACCCCTCGAAGGAGGCCGACGTCCTCGAGCACCCGGTCCCGGTGGAGGTGCTGCCGGACGCCCACTCCGTGGTCGCCGACCGCGTCCGGGAGCTCGACGGCGACCCGTCGCTGCGGGCGGCCGACCGGAAGGACGGCCCGGTCGTCACGGACAACGGCAACCTCGTGCTGGACTGCGAGTTCGGGCGCATCGAGGACCCCGAGGGGCTGGCGGCGGCGCTGTCGGCGGTGCCGGGCGTCGTCGAGCACGGGCTGTTCGTCGGGCTGGCGGACGCCGTCTACGTCGGCACCGGGGACGGCGTCCGACAGACGGAGCTGTAGGCGACGCTACGCGGCGGAAAATAACGGAGAAGGTCGGGAACCGAGTTACAGGTCGCGCGGCTGGACGGTCTTGCGACCGTTGGCCTCGGCGCGCGCTGCGGCGTCTTCGAGGAGTTCCGAGACTTCCTCGTCGAGCGCCTCGTAGAAGTCGGAGGCAACGTTCTTGTCGTCGAGTTCTTCCTTCACAGCGGCCTTGACGATGAGGTCTGCCATACGAACGGCTTTTTTCCGGCCCTCCTTATAAGGCTTCCCATAATCGCCGGCGTGACGGGGCCGTTAGCCCGTGTTCACGTCAGCGCCGCAAACGAACAACCCGGGGCGCGGGTGGAATCAACCCTCGCCGAGTCGCTCCGCCAGCCAGTCGCTCCCGCCGGCGGTCGACCGCCGGCTGGCCGCCAGCAGGCGGGCGGCCAGCAGGCAGGGAGCCATCAGGCGGGCGGCTACGGACAGCAGCGAGGGGGCACGCGTCCGCCCCAGCGGCCTGGTTGGGCGAGAGTACGTCCGAATTTGGGAAAACCCACTTGGTCGCGTGCGGAGTACTCACACGGTGCCGGCAGCGAGTCGGCCCCAATCCAATGCCCCGCTGTGACCACTGCGACGCCCACGTCTCCGAGGACTTCGCGCGCGTGTTCTCCGACGACGACGGCCGCCTCCACGCGTGCCCGAACTGCTCGGCGAACGTCGGCATCGAGCAAGTAGCCCGGAACCGCGGCCGCGAGGCCTGACCGAAACACAGGTACGCCCCGCGCGGCACGGACCGGGCGTGCACCAAGTGTACGTCCTGGAGTGCGCCGACGGCACCTACTACACCGGGTACACGACGGACGTCGAGCGACGCGTCGCGGAACACGACGCCGGCGAGGGGGCGAAGTACACGCGCGGCCGCACGCCGGTCGAACTCGTCCACGCGGAGTCCTTCGAGTCGAAGTCGGCGGCGATGGCCCGCGAGTACGAGATCAAACAGCTCTCCCGCAGCGAGAAAGAGCGCCTCGTCCGGTCCTGACGGGCGGCAGACGCATGCTCCGGACGTGGCGAACGGATACCTCTCTCGGAGTCGCCGACGGAAGACCAGGGAGTCACCGACGGATGGCTAGTCGTCGGCGGACGCCGCCGTCGACTGGTCCTCGCCGGCCTGCCGGAGCCTCGCGGCCTCGACGACGTCCGCCGCGAGGCCGTCGATGCGTTCAGCGACGGCGTCGTCCGCGAGCGTGCCGTCCGACCGGAACTTCGCCGAGGCGTTCCGGATGCCCACCTGCGCGGGGACGACGTGGGCGTGGACGCCCCGCATCGTCACCCGCATGTGGTCGAGCGTCGAGGCGATGGTGCCGCCGCCCGCGACGACCAGGAGGCCGACGACCGTGTTCTCGTACTCGTCGAACCCGCAGTAGTCGTGAAAGTTCCGGAACGTCGAGGAGTAGCTGCCGTGGTAGTTCGGGGAGCCGACGACGGCGGCGTCCGCCGCCCGCACCCGGGCGAGGAGGCCGGCGGCGTCCCCCGAGTCCGCGACGTCGCGGTCGGGGTGGTACAGGGGGAGGTCGACGTCGCCGAGGTCGAGGAGGTCGGTGTCGGCGCCCGCGTCGGCCGCCGCGGCGAGCGCGCGCTCGACCCCGAGGCGGGTGTAACTGCCGTCGCGGCGACTGCCGACGACGCCGACGACGAGCGGCGCGTCCGTCATACCCAGTTTTCGGTCCCGTAGGGGTAAACGCCGTTCGTTCCGCGAGCCCTCTTCCGGCAGTTCGTTTCAGTACGCGGACTGATACGTCCCGGGTACCGCAGGTGTTTTGGCGGAACGCGGCGACGACTCGCGCATGGACGCCATCAGTTTCGGGACGGACGGCTGGCGCGCCACGCTGGACGTGTTCACGAGCGAACGCGTCCGCATGGTCGCGCAGGCCACGGCCGACTACCTCGAGAACCAGGGCCGGGGCGGCGAGACTGTCACCGTCGGGTACGACGCCCGCGAGACCTCGCCCGGGTTCGCCGAGGACATCGCGGACGTCCTCGCCGCGAACGGCTTCGACGTCCTGCTGCCGGAGCGCGACTGCCCGACGCCCCTGGTCTCGTACGCCGTCGCGGACCGCGGCCTCGCGGGCGCGCTCGTCGTCACGGCCTCCCACAACCCCCCGGAGTACAACGGCGTGAAGTTCCTGCCCGACGACGGCGCGCCCGCCCTCCCCGCGGTCACTGAAGCCATCGAGTCGAACCTCCGCGAACCCGTCGACGGCGACGGCGGCGGCGAGGTGCGGCGCGTGGACTTCGTCGCCCCCCACCGCGAGCACTGCCTCGACCTCGTGGACGCCGACCTCGACGGCCTCACCGTGGTCTACGACGCGATGCACGGGAGCGGCCGCGGCGTCACCGACGACCTCCTCGAGCGCGCGGGCGCCGACGTCGTCCGGGAGCGCTGCGGACGCGACCCCGACTTCGGCGGGACCAACCCCGAGCCCGGCGAGGCGAACCTCCAGAGGCTCGCGATGGCCGTCGACGAACACGACGCGGACTTCGGCGTCGCGAACGACGGGGACGCCGACCGCGTCGCGGTCGTCACCCCGGACCGCGGCGTCCTCGACGGCAACCGGTTCTTCGCGCTCGCGTACGACTACCTCCTCGAGGACGACAGCGGGCCCGCGGTCCGCACCGTCTCCACGACGTTCCTCGTGGACAGACTCGCGGACGCTCACGGCTGCGAGGTCGTCGAGACTCCGGTCGGCTTCAAGTGGGTGGCCGCCGCCGTCGGCGAACACGACGCCCTCTTCGGCGGCGAGGAGTCCGGCGGCTACACGATGCGGGGGCACGTCCGCCAGAAGGACGGCGTGTTGATGGCGCTGCTCGCCGCGGCCGCCGCCAGCGAACGCGACCTCGACGACCGCCTCGACGACATCGCCGCCGAGCACGGCGACATCCACCAGGACAAGGTCAGCGTCGACTGCCCGAACGACCGGAAAGCACACGTCCTGGACGCCCTCGAAGCCGAACTCCCGGACGCCGTCGCGGGCGTCGACGTCGAGGACGTCAACGACACGGACGGCTTCAAGATCCTGCTCGCGGACGGCACGTGGCTGCTCGTCCGGCCGTCCGGCACCGAACCGAAACTCCGCGTGTACGCCGAGGCCGACAGCGAGAGCCGCGTCCGCGACCTCCTCGACGCGGGCCGCGACCTCGTCGAACCCCTAGTGTAGGACGCCGCGGTAGCGGTCGCCGCGCTCCTCGCAGTCGAACCCGAGCTTCTCGTAGAACGGCTTCACGCGCCGGTCGAAGTCCGCCGTCAGCGGCGTCCACCGGTCGGCCGCCGACTCGACCAGCCGCGACCCGACGCCCTGGTCGCGGCGGCGCCGCCGGACGGCGACGGCTTCGACGTGCGCGCCCTCGTCCCGTGGGACGGCGACGAGCGCGCCGACGACGCGGTTCTCGTCGTCCGCGACGAGCACGGTGCCGGCGTCGATGCGGTCCTCGACCACGCCCGCGGACACCTCGAGGTTCGCGCCGTCCAGCACCCGCATCACGCCGAGGTGGTCACGGGGCGACGCCGGCCGGACCACCGGCTCCCCGGTCACGACTCACCACCCGCCACGGCCGACCACCGGCTCACCCGCCACGAATCAGTCGGAGCACCCGCACGTGCTCGGCGTCCACCGGCTGGTCCTCGGGGACCGGCGTCCCGTCGACCATCACGGACACCTCGTGCGGGCTGAGGTCGACGTTCGCGAGGAGGTCGGCGTACGTCTCGTCGGTCACCTCGAACTCGTGGGTGGCCTCGCCGACGACCTCGACTGTCACGCGCATACGCCGGCTAGCCGGCGCGCGGACTTCAGCCGTGCGGTACCACTGCGGCACCGTCGCAGTCGGGGTGCGCCACCGGTCGGTCACGCCGCGTCCGAGGACGACTCGGCGCCCGCGTCGGCGACGGTGGCGCTGCCGCCGTTCCCGCGGCGGCGCCTCGCCCACCTGACCTGGGAGACGGCGACGCCGCCGAGCCCGAGCAGGAGGACGCCGAACTCCACGAGGCCGCCGAGGACGGGCACGCGCCCGACTAGGTAGACGGCCGCCACGCCGACCGCGAGCGCCGCCCACTGGTCCCCGTAGTCGCCGAGGGACAGCAGCCACGCGCCGACCGCGTACTCGCCCCAGACGAACGCCAGCGGGAGTGCGACGACGTAGATCGCCAGCCACAGCACCGCCAGCGGGATGCCGACGATGGTCAACAGGAGCACCACGAACAGCACGGGGCCGGCGGCGAGAGCGAGGAACCCCGCGGCCATCGACCGCAGCGGCGAGTGCGCCGCGCCGTCCCGGACCGTCTCGGACACCCCGGGGAACGCGAGCAGCAGGAGCGCGCCGACCGCGAGCGTCAACAGGACGATGTACGCCGTGAACAGCCAGTCCGCGACCGCGGGCAGCCCCGTGACGCCGACGACCGAGAGGTCGGGGTCTTCGCGGAGTTCGCCGCCGATGTTGGCGCCCGGCGCCCGCGTCAGGTCGCCGTCGTACACGAAGTCCCCGCCGACGGACGCCGACGGCCCGAGCGCGATGCTGCCCGCGCCCACCCGCACGGTCCCGTCGACGCGGCCGTCCAGCACGAACGACCCGACGCCAGCCTCCACGTCGCCCGTCACCGTCCCGGACTCCGCGATCACGAGGCTCCCGCCGGCGACCGCCACGCGCCCGTCCACGGTCCCCGCGATGCGAATCGTCCCGCCAGCGCCCTGGAGTTTCCCGTTCACGGTGCCGGACTCCGCGACCACCACGGTCCCCGCGAACGCCTCCACGCCGCCCGTGACGGTCCCCCGGACGACCACGGTGCCGCCGACCGCCTGCAGCCCGCCGGTCACCGTCTCCCCCTCCTCGACGACGACCGTGCCGCCCGCACGCTCGTCGGCCGCCGCGACGCCCGCCAGCGCCGGCGTCGCCAGCAACACCACGAACACCACCGCGAGCGCCCGAACCGAACGTGACGTACTCATGCCGACACAGTCGCCGCCCCACCGCATAAACATATCTGGCGAGTGAGGAGTGTGCCGCGTGCTGTCCCTCCGCTCGCGTCTCCGAGGTCCTCGCTCACTCGCCCGCAGGGCACGTACTCAGCCTCCCCGCCACCGCGCGGCTCGCGGGTCGCTCCGCTCCCCGCTCGCGTCTCCGAGGTCCTCGCTCACCCGACCGGAGGTCGGGTTCGCACACCGCCCACCGCACCGCCACCGCGCGGCTCGCGGGTCGCTCCGCTCCCCGCTCGCGTCTCCGAGGTCCTCGCTCACTCGCCCGCAGGGCGAGTTCGCTCGGACCTCGCGGACTTTAAGTCCACCAATCCCCTCCTGAACTGTATGGCAGACGCCGCGGGCGGCCGGCAGGAGATCTGGGTCGAGAAGTACCGACCGGAGCGACTCGAGGACGTCGTCGGCCACCCCGACATCACGGAGCGACTGCAGAGCTACGTCGACCGCGACGACCTCCCCCACCTGCTCCTTGCGGGACCAGCCGGGACTGGGAAGACGGCCTCAAGTGTCAGTATTGCTAAAGAAATCTACGGCGACGACTGGCAGGAGAACTTCCTCGAGTTGAACGCCAGCGACGAGCGCGGCATCGACGTCGTCCGGGACCGCATCAAGGACTTCGCGCGGGCGTCCTTCGGCGGGTACGACTACCGCATCATCTTCCTCGACGAGGCGGACGCGCTGACGGACGACGCGCAATCAGCGCTCCGTCGGACGATGGAGCAGTTCTCGAACAACACGCGGTTCATCCTCTCCTGTAACTACTCCTCGAAGATCATCGACCCCATCCAGTCGCGGTGTGCGGTGTTCCGGTTCGCGCAGATCGGCGACGACGCGGTCGCCGACCACCTCCGCTCCATCGCCGAGCAGGAGGACCTCGAGTACACCGAGGACGGCATCGACGCGCTCGTGTACGCGGCGGACGGCGACATGCGGCGGGCGATCAACGCGCTCCAGGCGGCCTCCGCGACCGGCGACGTCGTCGACGAGGAGACCGTCTACGCCATCACGGCGACCGCGCGCCCCGAGGAGATCGAGGAGATGGTGACCGAGGCGCTCGACGGCGACTTCACGGCGGCGCGGTCGACGCTCGACGACCTCCTGACGAACCGGGGGCTGGCGGGCGGCGACATCGTCGACCAGATCCATCGCTCCGTCTGGAACTTCGACGTGGAGGAGCGCGCCGCGGTCCGGCTGCTCGACCGCCTCGGCGAGGCCGACTACCGCATCGCGGAGGGCGCCAACGAGCGCGTCCAGCTGGAGGCGCTGCTGGCGTCCGTGGCGCTGAACGCGGGCGAGTAGCTCCGCACGGACAGCGTTTTGAGGGCGGAGGCGAACCGTCGGGCATGGCCGACCTGACCGACTTCCAGCGCGAGGGCGTGGAGATGATCGCCGCCGACGAGATGGTGCCGACCGCGCTCCTCCGGCACCACCCCGAGAAGGGGCCCGTGATGTTGCTGCAGAACGGCGACGCGGACCCGAAGGACCCGGCGCCCCAGCTCGACCTGCTGGCGGCGTACTTCGCGCAGCTCTCTGACCACCTCGGGATGCCCGTCGAGGACGTCCACAACGCCGTCGACGAGCGCCTCGACGAGTGGGACGTCGAGGACCGCATCGAGGCCGACCAGCGCTAGTTCAGCGCCCAGAACGCGTAGTTGAGGACCGCGGCGAACGACACCCACGCGAGGTACGGCGCGAGCAGGTAGCCGGCGGCCGGCCGCACGCGGTGGAACGCCGCGAGCGTCGCCGCGATGGCCGCCCAGAGCGCGGCGATGACGGCGAGCCCGCCGGCGGGGTTCTGGCCGCCGAAGAAAACGAGCGTCCAGGAGACGTTCAGCGCGTACTGCGTGACGAACAGGCCGAGGGCGAGGGTTCGCTCCCGGCCCGCGCCGTCGCGGACGACGAGGTAGGCGGCGACGCCGAGCAGCGTGAACAGCAGCGTCCACACGGGACCGAACACCCAGTTCGGCGGGGCGAACGCGGGTTTCGCGAGGGAGTCGTACCACGACCCCGAGCCCGTGGCGGTGACGAGCGCGGGCGCTGCGCCGACAGCGTTGCAGGCGACGACCGCGACGGCGACGCCGGCCGCGTCGTCCCGTGAGAGGTCCATGCCGGGGAGACGGCGGCCTGGCGTAAATCAGTTCACTCGCGGAGGGCTTCCGGCGGGCCGCCCGGGAGGTCGTCGCGGTCGTGGGGCGCGTTGAAGTCCGGGTTCGGGCCGGAGGGGACGAGGCGCTTCGGGTTGAGGTCGCCGTGGCTCCGGTAGTAGTGGTTCTTCACGTGGTCCATGTGGCAGGTCGCGGCGACGCCGGGCAGCTGGTAGAGGTCCCGGAGGTACGGCCAGAGGTTGTCGTAGTCCGTGATCTGGCGGCGGTTGCACTTGAAGTGCGTGTGGTAGACTTCGTCGAAGCGGTACAGCGTGGTGAACATCGCGACGTCGGCGAGCGTGAGGCGGTCGCCGGCGAGGTACCGCTGGTCGGCGAGCACGTCGTCGTAGTGCGAGAGCGCTTCGAAGAGGTCGCTGACGGCGTTGTCGTACGCGCGCTGGGAGTCCGCGAACCCGGCGCGGTAGACGCCGTTGTTGACGGGGTCGTAGATGGCGTCGATCAGGCGGTCGACTTCGTCCCGGTAGCCCTCAGGGTAGAGGTCGACGTCCCGGGTCGCGAACTCGTCGAACGCGCCGTCGAACATCCGCATGATCTCCTCGCTCTCGTTGTTCACGATGGTGTGCTCCTCGGTGTCGAAGAGCACGGGGACGGTGACGCGGCCCGAGTAGTCGGGGTCGGCTTCGGCGTACACCTCGCGGAGGTACTCGGAGCCGAAGAGGTGGTCGGGGGTGCTGCCGGGCTTCTCGGGGTCGAACTCCCAGCCCTGGTCGTACCGGACGGGGTCGACGACGCTCACGGAGACGGCGTCCTCGAGGCCCTTCAGGGCGCGCACGAGGAGCGTGCGGTGGGCCCACGGGCACGCCCAGGAGACGTAGAGGTGGTACCGGCCGGACTCGGCGGGGTAGTCCTCGCCCACCCAGTCACGGAACGTGGTCTCCGCGCGCTCGAACTCGCCGGACTCGCTGTGTTCGAGCATCTCCGCGTCCGTGTGCCACTCGCCGTCGATCATTCGGCCCATGTCTGGGTGATGGCACGCCGCACGGGTAGGTGTTGCTGGAAGCGGCGCGTCTCGCCCCCTACACCCAGGCGCGGACGTAGTTGTCGTACTTCACGCCGGCCTCGTCCTTGATGCAGACGCCGGCGTAGAGGACGTCGTCGGCGACGACGGGGGCGCCGTACGCGCCGTGGTAGACGTCCACCGGGAGGTCGAACCGGACGTCGCCGGTGGCGGCGTCCAGCCCGAACAGGGGTTCGCCGCCGACGTACAGCGCGCTGTTCGCGGCGGTCATGCCGGACATCTGGGTGCGGTCGCTGGCCGCCCGCCACAGTTCGTCGCCGCCGTCGCCGTACGCGACGATGGGACGGGTCGTGAGCACGAACAGGCGGCCGTTCGCGTACGTCGGCTTCGAGTACGCGCGGTGGCCGGCGTTCGCCGTCCAGTCAGTCTCGCCGTCGGGCGTGAGCGCGTGGACGGTGCCGTCGCGCGCGGCGACGTGGACGCGGCCGTCGGCGACGACGGGCGCGACGTGGAGCGCGCCCGCCGTGGGGACCGTCCAGTCGACGTCGCCAGTCGCGGGGTCGAGCGCGTACACGGCGCCGGACTTCGAGCCGTCGTTCGCGAGGTGCGTCGCGGGCACGTACAGCGTGCCGTCGGCGTACGCGGGGGCGCCCGTGATGGTGCTCCGGGGGGCGTCGGGCACCGTGAACCGCCAGTCTTTCGCGCCGTCGCCGGGCGCGAGCGCCTGGACGTGGCCCTGCCCGCCTGCTTTCGTGGCGACGTAGAGCCGGTCGCCGTCGTGGGTGACCGTCGACGTGACGGGGAGGCTGGTCCGCCAGCGCGCGTCCCCCGACGCGGGGTCGAGGGCGGTGACGGACCCAGGCGCGCCGTTGTTCACGCCGCCGGACGACTTCGAGACGGTGTAGAGTGTGCCGTCGCGGTGCGTCGGCGGGAAGTGGTGGGCCATCGCGCCGAGGTCGGTCTGCCACGCCGACTCGCCGGTCGCGGCGTCGAACGCCCACATGACCTGGTCGCTGCCGACGTAGACGCGGCCGTCGGCGACCGCCGGCTCCCGGAGCGTGTAGATGCCCTCGACGTACGACCCCCAGACCTGTGAGGGGTCGGTGCCGACGCCGGCGGCGTCGGGGTTGTAGCCGGTGTGGCCGGGCTCGTAGCCGTACGTCGTCCACGCCGCGCCGGCCGCGAGCGAGATGGTCGGCGCGGTCGTGGTCCCGTTGCCGGAGCCGTCGCCACCGGAGCCGTCGCTGGCGGCGGGCGGGCGTTTCGTGGTTCGCGGGGTCGTCGCGGGGGCGCTGCAGCCGGCGGTCGCGGCCGTCGCGCCCAGGGCGGCGAGGAGCGAGCGCCGCGTTAGGCGCCGTCGTGTCATCGCCTCTGGTCTTCGCGTCCCCCGAGGTAAGTTTGTCGCCCGTTCACACGGGGCATTGTCGGGGCGGAGCCTCGGGGCTGCGCTGGCCGGCGGCGCCGCGAACGAGCGGTTCGACGGCGCTGCAGGCGTCCTCACGGTCCCGGAACTGTTTTACTCGTTCGTCGGCCACCTACTGGCAATGAGCGACCTCGAGTCGGAGTACCGCCTCGACTACTTCGAGGAGGAGGGGTTCGTGCGGCGGGAGTGCACGGAGTGCGGTTCGCACTTCTGGACGCGGGACCCCGACCGGGAGACGTGCGGCGAACCGCCCTGCGAGGACTACCAGTTCATCGACGACCCCGGGTTCGACGACGAGTACTCCCTCGCGGAGATGCGCGAGGAGATCCTGTCGTACTTCGAGTCCGCGGGCCACGAACGCATCGAGCCCTACCCCGTCGCCGCGAACCGCTGGCGGGACGACGTGCTGCTGACGCAGGCGTCCATCTACGACTTCCAGCCCCACGTCACCAGCGGGGAGTCCCCGCCGCCCGCCAACCCCCTCGTGGTGAGCCAGCCCTGCATCCGGATGCAGGACATCGACAACGTCGGGAAGACCGGCCGGCACACGATGGCCTTCGAGATGCTCGGCCACCACGCGTTCAACGCCGACGAGGGCACGGACTACGCCTACGAGGGCGAAGTGTACTGGAAGGACCAGACCGTCGAGTACTGCGAGGGCCTCCTCGAGGAGGTCGGCGTCCCGCTCGACGAGGTGACGTTCATCGAGGACCCCTGGGTGGGCGGCGGGAACGCCGGCCCCGCGTTCGAAGTCATCTACAAGGGCCTCGAGCTCGCGACGCTCGTCTTCATGTGCCTCGAGCAGGACCCCGACGGCGAGTACGAGATGAAGGACGGGAACACGTACTCGCGGATGGACCGCCGGGTGGTCGACACCGGGTACGGGGTCGAGCGCTGGACGTGGATGAGCCAGGGGACGGCGACGGTCTACGAGGCCATCTACCCGGAGACCATCGAGTTCCTGAAGGACCGCGCCGGCATCGAGTACACCGAGGAGGAGCAGCGGCTCGTCCACCGCGCGGCGAAGCTCTCCGGGAACCTCGACATCGACGAGGTCGAGGACGTGCAGGCGGCGCGCGACAACATCGCGGACAAGCTCGACGTCGACACGGAGTACCTCACCGACCTCGTCGAACCCCTGGAGGACATCTACGCCATCGCCGACCACTCCCGCGTGCTCGCGTACATGTTCGGGGACGGCATCGTGCCGTCGAACGTCGGCACCGGCTACCTCGCGCGGATGGTGCTGCGGCGCACGAAGCGACTCGTCGACAGCGTCGGTGCGGACGTCCCGCTGGACGAACTCGTGGACATGCAGGCCGAACGCCTCGGGTACGAGAACCGCGACACCGTCCGGAGCATCGTGCGCTCGGAGGTCGAGAAGTACGCCGAGACCCTCGAGCGCGGCAGCCGGAAGGTCGAACAGCTCGCCGAGGAGTACGCCCAGCGCGGCGAACCCATTCCGGCGAGCGAGCTCATCGAGCTCTACGACTCCCACGGCATCCAGCCGAACATGGTCGAGGACATCGCCAGCGAGGTCGGCGCGGAGGTCGCGGCGCCCGACGACTTCTACTCGCTGGTCGCGGACCGCCACGACTCCGGGACCGCCCTGGAGACCGAGGAGACCGAGGACGAACGCCTCACTGACCTCCCGGAGACGGAGTCGCTGTACTACGACGACCCCTACCGTTCGGAGTTCGAGGCGGTCGTCCTCGACGTCTTCGAGCGCGAGGACGGCGACGAGACCGTCTACGACGTCGTGCTCGACCAGACGATGTTCTACCCGGAGGGCGGCGGGCAGCCCGCCGACCACGGGACGCTGTCGACCGACGACCACACCGTCGACGTCTCCGACGTCCAGGAGCGCGACGGCGTCGTCCTCCACCGCACGGACGAGAACCCGGGGAAGGGCGAGTTCGTGCGGGGCCAGGTCGACATGGACCGCCGGAAGCGCCTGATGGCCCACCACACCGCGACCCACGTCGTCGTGCACGCCGCCCGGCGGGTGCTCGGCGAGCACGTCCGGCAGGCCGGCGCGCAGAAGGGCGTCGAGAGCTCCCGCATCGACGTCCGGCACTTCGAGCGCCTGGACCGCGAGACGGTCAAGGAGATCGAGCGCGTCGCCAACGAGGTCGTCCGCGAGAACACGAGCGTGCAGCGCGAGTGGCCGCACCGCCACGAGGCCGAGGAGAAGTACGGCTTCGACCTCTACCAGGGCGGCATCCCGACGGGGGAGAACATCCGCCTGATTCACGTGGGCGAGGACGTCCAGGCGTGTGGCGGAACGCACGTCAACCGCACGGGCGAGATCGGCGCGATCAAGATCCTGAACGCCGAGCGCGTGCAGGACGGCGTCGAGCGGTTGACGTTCGCGGCGGGGGAGGCCGCCGTCGAGCACGTGCAGTCGATGGAGGACGACCTGCTCGCGGCGGCGGACGCGTTCGACGTCTCCCCCGAGGAGGTCCCGGAGACGGCCGAGCGCTTCTTCACGGAGTGGAAGGAGCGCGGGAAGACCATCGAGGACCTCAAGGAGCAGCTCGCAGAGGCCCGGACGTCGGGCGGCGCGGGCGAGGCGGTCGACGTCGCGGGGACGACCGCCGTCGTCCAGCGCGTTGACGGCGACATGGACGAGCTGCGCGCGACCGCGAACGCGCTCGTCGAGGACGGCAAGATCGCGGTCGTTGGCTCCGGCCGGGACGGCGCGCAGTTCGTCGTCGCGGTGCCCGACGGCGTGTCCGTGAACGCGGGCGACGTCGTCGGCGAACTCGCGTCGATGGTCGGCGGTGGCGGCGGCGGCCCCGCTGACTTCGCGCAGGGCGGCGGCCCGGAGAGCGAGCGCCTCGACGACGCGCTGGAGCGCGCGCCCGAGGTCCTCCGGGAAGTCGCGAGCGCGTAGCCCGAATCTGGTTCTCCTCGCGGCCGCCGGCCACCGCAGCGGGGCGAGCGCTGGGCCGGGTTACAGCGTGGCGGCGAGCACCGCGGCGTTCCACGCGGTGAGCACGAGGCCGAGCGCGCACAGTCCCAGCGGCGCGCCGACGTTGTGGGGGCGCGGGACCGCCACCCAGAGGGCGTACGCGCAGGCGAACACGAGCAGTTTCAGCGGGACGACCGTCCAGAGGCCGTGCGCGTCGACCGCCGCGGCGACGACCGGGCTGCCCTCGACGACGACGGGGGACCGGAGGCCGACGAGCGTCGTCAGTGTGTCGCCGAACCCGTAGAACAGGACGGCGCCGCGCCACCACCAGGACGCGAGCGCGACGAGCAGGTCGGCGGTCCGGGGCTCGCTGGCCGTCTGGAAGCCGTCGGCGGTTCGTAGCCCGTGGGCAGCAGAGTCGTCGGCGGCCGGTTCGTCGGCGGCCGGTTCGTCGGCGGCCGGTTCGTCGGCGGCCGGTTCGTCGGCAGCAGAGTCTTCGGGCGTGGGCATCGGTTCGAGTGGAACGGCGCGCGGGGTCGGTTCGGCCGGTGGCGGTGGTTCGCGGTTCGCTACGCGCCGAAGTAGAGGACGGCGGCGACGCCGACGCAGACGACGAACAGGAGGACGGCCGCGAGGAACAGCGAGACCGTGAGCGGCGTGGCCGGCGGTCGTCTGGCGTGCGAGGAGGCCATACCCGACAATTGTCGCTCGAATCACATAATTTCTTGGTATTTGTTCACACACCGTTCGGTGGACGGAACCGTGCACTCGCTCCCTCGCGCCGTAGCTGTCGTCGCCCGCCGTCCTCCGCGGGGCCGTCCCCCGCCATCGCTCCGGGACAGCCCACGCCCGGCGTCACTCCGCGGTGTCGCCGACGCCGCCGAGACCGAGGACGCGCTCGGCCGCCGCCGCGACCGCCGGGACGTGCTCCTCGGGGGCGTACACGCCGAAGCGCCACTGGGCCTCCTGAGACGCCTGCATCCCCTCCACGAGCGCGCTCTGCTCGTCCAGGCGGCGGACGTCACCGTCGCCGGCGTCGGGTCGACTGCCCGCGGCGCCCCGCGACGCGGCGCTCACGACCACCCGGACGGAGGACTCCGGCATCGACGGCTCGCCCGGGTTGTCCACGACGACGGCCGACTCCGGGACGCCCGCGCGGTCCGCGACCTCCTGCTCGAACTCGCGGACCGCCTCGTAGTCGGCGGCGACGACGCCGTCGGGGACGTCGCCGCGCTCCACCCACGCGGCGCGCTTGTAGAGGTCGCGGTCGCGGATGCGGCGCGCGGTGTCCGCGGTCGCGTCGTGGTCGCGGAGCGCGCCGAGGAGTTCAGCGTCGGTCATGCGCGCGAACGTCTCGGGGTCGAGGGCCGTGATGTCGAGCAGGCGGGCGCCCGCGCGGTCCAGCATCGCGCCCGCGATGCGGGAGACGTGGTGCCGGTAGACGGTCGCGTTCATCAGCGCGCGCCCCACGAGCACGCTCTCCGCGGTGGCGACGTTGCCCTCCGCGAGCACGAGGTCGCCGTCCCGGAACGTCAGCGCGCGCAGCAGGCGGCCGTGGTCGATGGTGCCGTAGGGGACGCCGGTGTGGTGGGCGTCCCGCACCAGGTAGTCCATGCGGTCGACGTCGAGTTCGCCCGCGACGAGCTGCCCGAGGCGGCCGTCACCCCGCACGACGGCAGCGACCCGGTGGGGGTCGAGGCCGTGGTCGCGGAGCACGTCCCCGACCGGGCCGCCCGCCACGAGGTCCTCGACCTCGTCGTGGTGGCGGCCGAGCCGGCGCTGGATGATGCCCTCGGTCTGGTGGCCGTAGGGGCCGTGGCCGACGTCGTGGAGGAGCGCGGCGGCGCGGACGGTGTCGGCGCGCGCGCCCGTGACGTCGAGGTGGTCGAGCGCGCGGTCCGCGAGGTGGTAGACGCCGAGGGAGTGCTCGAAGCGCGTGTGATTCGCGGACGGATAGACGAGGCGGACGGTGGAGAGCTGCTTGATGTGGCGCAGCCGCTGGACGGGCGGCGTGTCGAGGAGAGCTTCGGCGACGCCCTCGACCTCGATGTAGTCGTGGACGCTGTCCTTGATGGCGCGCATTCGTCCGCGTACTCGCAGTCCCGCGTGTTAGGTGGTTCGACCGCGCGCCGTGACCCCGCCCGGGTGTCGCTCGCGGGGCCTCGCGGCAGCGTCGCCGCGGCTCCGGGACGCCGACAGGACTGTCCGCCGGCGTAACGGCCTTCACCCTGGGACAGGAACTCAGTGGTGATGAGTCGGCCACGCCTCGCGCTGCTGAACGCCGCCCACGACCCGACGGACACCACGCGGAACTTCCGCCGGGAGCTCGACGCGGACCTCGCGGAGTACCGGGTCGTCGAGGGCGAACTCCCGCCGCGGCCCGACGGCGCCGAGCGCGCTGCGTCCGACGACGCCCGTGGCGACGCGTCCGACGGCGCGTCGAGCGAGCGCGTCGCGTTCGACGGCGTCGTCGTGACGGGGTCGCGGTCGTCGGTGTACTGGGACGACGACTGGATTCAGCCGCTCGTGGAGTACGTCGCTGCCGTCCACGACGCCGGCGTCCCCGTCCTCGGCGTCTGTTTCGGCCACCAGGTGCTCGCGGAGGCGCTGGGCGGCACGGTCGAGGACATGGGCGAGTACGAGATCGGCTACCGCGAGGTCCGCCGCACGCGCGACGACCCGCTGTTCGACGGCGTCGGCGAGTCGTTCACCGCGTTCACGACGCACTCCGACGCCGTCACGGAGCTGCCGCCGGGCGCGGAGCTGCTGGCGGAGAACGACTACGGCGTCCACGCGTTCCGCGCCGACCACTCCGTCGGCGTCCAGTTCCACCCCGAGTACGACAACGAGACCGCGGAGACGCTCACCAGGAACAAGGACCTCAGCGAGGACCGGGAGGCCGACGTGCTCGCCGGCATCACCGCGGAGAACTACGCGGCGGCCTGCGAGGCCAAACAGCTGTTCGAGAACTTCACCGGGGGCCTCGCCGAGCCGCGGGCCGCCGACTAGCGGCGAGTACGCCCGCCTCCCGGCGGGACTAGCAGGCTTTTTCACCGCTGCCGCCGGAGTTCGCGTATGCTCGACTACGTGGGGCTGGAAGCGGACCTGTCCGCCGAGGAGCGGCTGATTCGCGACACCGCCCGGGAGTTCGTCGAGGAGAACGTCCGGCCGGACGTCGGCGAGCACTTCGTCGAGGGGACGTTCCCGACGGAGCTCGTCCCCGAGATGGGCGAGCTCGGGTTCTACGCGCCGAACCTCGAGGGGTACGGCCTGCCGAACGTCAGCGAGAAGGCCTACGGCCTCCTGATGCAGGAGCTGGAGGCCTGCGACTCGGGGCTGCGGTCGATGGCGAGCGTGCAGGGCGCGCTCGTCATGTACCCGATTCACGCGTACGGCAGCGACGAACAGAAGGACGAGTGGCTGCCGAAACTCGGGGCTGGCGAGGCCGTCGGCTGCTTCGGGCTGACGGAGCCCGAGCACGGTTCGAACCCGTCGGGGATGGAGACGCACGCCGAGCGCGACGGCGACGAGTACGTCCTGAACGGCTCGAAGACGTGGATCACGAACTCGCCCATCGCGGACGTCGCCGTGGTGTGGGCGCGGGACCGCAGCGAGGACGACGACCCCGTCCGGGGGTTCCTCGTGGAGACCGACCGCGACGGCGTCTCGACGAACGAGATCGAGGACAAGCTCAGCCTCCGGGCCTCCATCACGGGCGAGATCAGCCTCCGGGACGCCCGCGTCCCGGCGGCGAACCGGCTGCCGGGCGTCGAGGGGATGAAGGGGCCGCTGTCGTGTCTCACGCAGGCCCGCTACGGCATCGCGTGGGGGGCGGTCGGCGCCGCCCGCGACTGCTTCGAGACCGCCCGCGAGTACGCGACCGACCGCGAGCAGTTCGGGAAACCCATCGGGGGCTTCCAGCTGCAACAGGAGAAGCTCGCGGAGATGGCGACACAGATCACGACGAGCCAGCTGCTCGCCCACCGGCTCGCGGACCTCAAGGAGCGCGGCGACCTCCGGCCGCAGCACGTCTCGATGGCCAAGCGCAACAACGTCCGGATGGCCCGCGACCAGGCCCGGGTCGCCCGCGAGATGCTCGGCGGGAACGGCATCACGACTGACTACCCGCCGATGCGGCACATGGCGAACATGGAGACCGTCTACACGTACGAGGGCACCCACGACATCCACACGCTGATTCTCGGCGAGGACCTCACCGGCATCGCCGCCTACGAGTAGCGGACGGCGCCCGGGAGTCGTCCGGAATTCGAGTGTCGTTTCAGTCCCGACAAGACACTTATCCGGCCGCCTGGAACGGGCCGGTATGCCCTCTCGCAGGAGCGTCCTCGAAGCCGGTGGCGCCGCGGTGCTCGCGGCGGTCGCGGGCTGCACGGGCGGCGGCGACAGCCCCGGGGACGAGACGACGACGGAGTCGACGACGCGGACGACGACCACTCGTGCGACGACCGAGCCGACCACGCGGACGACGCCGACGCTGCACCTCGACGGGACGCCCGGAGAGCCCGAGGCGGTCCCGGACGGGGCGACCGTCGCCGTCGCGGCGCCGGACCTCCACCAGCTCGTCGCGGACGCCGCCGACGCGGAGGGCCGAGTGGACCTGGTCCGCCACGACGCCGTCTTCCGGGACGCGACGCTCGCGCTCGGCCGGTTCGACTACGTGGCGTTCCGAGGGGAGAGGTACGCGGCGAGCGCGTCGTTCGCGCGCTTCGCCGAGGAGGCGGCCTACCAGTACAGCCTCGTCGAGGTGGCGGAAAGCGAGGTGGACGGCGACGTCCTCGCGTACGAGACCCTGAACGAGAGCGAGCGCGCCGTCGCCGACGCGCTGCTGTCTTCGGGCGAGTACGACGTCGGCCACCACGAGGCGAAGCCGCCGGGGCTCGCGCCGTTCGAACAGCACCAGTACTTCCGGAAGGGGGACACGACGTACCGCATCCGGACCGTGGTCGGGGACGTCGCCGCCCACCACATGCTCGCGCTCGAGCCCGCCGACCCCGGGCCGGACGCCCAGGTGGTCACGGTCGCGGACCGCGTCCCCGAATCGGGCTGGGCCGACGAACTCCGCGCGGTCGTCCAGACCGGGGGACGCGTCGGCCTCGCCGGCGTCGACGACCCCGGCGCGCTCGAGAACTACTTCGACGGCGTCGGGTACGTCGTCGCCGTCCCCGGCGCCGCCGAGGTGTCGTTCGTGCGGACGGTGGACTGACTGCCAGTCCCGTCGTCGGGTGACGCTGTACCCGCTGGATGGGCGTACTCCCGGCGACAATGCGGGCGACCCGAGTCGAACCCGAACAGTTACGGTGCGGCGGACACTCCCTCCGGTCGTGTTCTCGTGGTCGTAGCGGCGGCGCCGTGCCGCGCTCGACCGCACGCGGCGCGTGAGACGGCACCCAACCAATGCACTCCGAATCAGTCGCGGACGCGCTCGCGTCCGCATTCGAGTCCCACAGCATCGCTCGACGGCTGCACGACGTGCCGCCCCACGAGGTCTACGAGGTGACGGTGGAGGGGCGGCGCGCGGTCTGCAAGCGCGACACCGGGGCGACCGGGGGCGCGGGCGTCGAGGGCCGGGTCGCGCGGCTCGTCGGCGAGCGGACGACCGTCCCGGTCCCCGACGTGCTGGCGGTCGGGCCGGACTACTACGTCGCGGCGTTCCACCCCGGCGCCCGACGCGGCCGGCGACCCCGGTGACGTGTGGGCCGAGGCGGCCGGCCGCGGGCTGGCGACGCTGCACGACGAGACCGAGGGCCTCGTCGACGCCTACGGCGCGTTCGAGGTTGCGGGCGGCGACGGCGCCCTGGACGGCCTCACGGCGCCCGGGCACGCGGACTGGCACGACGCCGCGGTCGCGTTCGTGCGGCGGCGCCGCCGCCTGCTCGCGGACCGCGGGCACGGCGACGTCGCCGACGCGGTCCTCGACTACCTCCGCGCGCACCCCGGGGCGTTCGCCGGCGCCGGCGACCCCGTAGTCTGTCACAGCTGGTGGACGCCCGAGCACGTCGCCGTCCGCGACGGCGCGGTGGCGTGCGTCGTGGACTTCGAGCACGCGCTCGCGGCGCCCGGCGAGTGGGACTACTGGCGGACCGTCCTCCCGGCGTTCGCGGACGACGGCGCCCGGGACGCGTTCCGCGCGGGCTACGAGTCGGTGCGCGCGCTCCCCGCGGGCGTCGAGGAACGCCGGCCGCTGTACCTGGTGCTCGCGCTCGTCTACTACGTCGAGTCGCTGTACGTGCAGGCCCAGCACGGCCCGGCGGCGACAGAGCGGCGCGCGGACGGCCTCCGGAACGCGGTCTTCGACGTGCTCGGCGACCTGGACTAGTCCGGCCTGCAGGCCGGCGGCTCGTCCCGGACGACGCGCCCGAGGACGTCCCGGTTGTCGGCGCCCCACCGGTAGAGGCGCTCGCGGAGCCACGCGTAGCCCGGAACGCGCCGGAGCGCGGCGAACGCGGGCGCCAGCCACGGGAAGTCGTGGGCGAGCGCGCGCTCGACGGCCGCGCCACACGAGTAGACGGCGTCGTCCGTGAGGAGGTGCGTGCAGGACTCCCAGTCCTCTGGGAGGCGGGCGCGCTGGTCCGGCGTCAGCTCGTGGAACCCCACGAGTTCGACGTCGCCGTGCCGCGCCGCGAAGTTCGCGCACCACGTGCAGAACCCGCACTCGTCGTCGAACACGAGCCGGGGCGGGTCGTCGGTCATGGTGGTGTGTTCGTGACGCGGCGGGAGAAAAGCGTCGGCCGCTACTCGAAGCGCCCGGTGACGGCGCCGCACTCCTCGCAGACGGCGCGGATCTCCGAGCGGTCGTCCGCGAGTTCGAGCTCCTGAGTGGTCTCCTCGCCGCAGGCCTCGCACTCGCGGAGGATCTCGGTCTCGCCGGACTCCTGGGGGGCGCCCACGGCGAGCGCGCGCACGCGGTCGTCGCCGCGGTTGACGCCCCGCTGGAACTCGCCGGGCCCGAAGCGCACGAGTTCGCCCGCGCTCACGTCCACGTCCCCGTCGAGCGTGCGGAACGTCACCGTGCCATCGAGGACGTGGAACACCTCCTCCTGGGCTTCGTGGGCGTGGAGGCCGTACGCGAAGCTGTCGCCGGGCGCGAGCTCGTAGAAGTTGATCGCGGCGTCCGAGACGCCGAGCGCGTCGGTCAGCGGGAGGCTGCGGTCGGCCGGCCCCATCCGGGAGTCGAGGTCGTCGAGCGCGACTTTTCGCATACTCCCGGATTGGGGCGGCGCCACCAAAAGCCCCGCTACTCGCCGGGGGCCTCGAGCGAGGGGCGCCAGCCGCCCTTCGCCGCTCTCGTTCTTCCCGTCCCGGTCAGGCGTCGTCGACCGTGGGGAGGTCGGCGTCCGCGTGCAGGCGCTCGTAGGCGGCTTCGACCGCGCCGGGGTCGAGGTCGACGTCCGGCGGCGTCGCGGAGACGCAGTCGCTGGCGGGCGCGACGAACCGGAGCGGCCAGCCCGCCGCGCTCGTGACGCCGACCCGCCCGGTCACCGCGACGTCGGGGTTCCAGTCCGTGCGGTGCAGCGAGAGCGTCGTGTCCGCGAGCGGGCGGTCGTCGTAGCCGGCTCGCGTGACGCCGAGCGCTTCGGTGAGTCGCCCGGGGCCGGACGCGAGCTTCGCGGGGTCGTCGAACCCCCGGCGTTCGCGCATCGCGTCGACGCCGTCGGTCGGTTCGAGGGCGCGCACGAGCACGCCCTCGGGGTGGCCGTCGGTGGCGGTGATGACGTTCAGCGCGTCGTGGCCGTGGATGGAGAACACGTAGACGGTGCCGGGGCCGCTGAAGAACGCCGCCGTCCGGTCAGTGCGGCCCGCG
>JBDGUB010000027.1:17216-31823 GCA_042216245.1 Halobacterium sp. | reverse complement strand
CGCCGAACTTGTTCGGTCCTGTTCTCGGGGTTTCGGACTCTGCTTTCCCGCTTATGTGGGACAGACCCCCGAGACTGTGGCGAGGCAAGAGTATGAGGGAGCACTACTCGCGACGCAAGTTCCTGGCTGCGACGGGCGCGGCGAGCGCGGTCGCGCTCGCCGGGTGTTCGTCCGGCGGGGGCGGCGACAGCGGGAACGACACCACCACCACGACGACCGAGGAGTCCGGGAACGGCGGCACGTCGTGGACGGAGACGAGTACGGTGGAGATGACGAACCAGTTGAAGTTCGAGCCGAAGCGGATTCAGGTGTCGGCGGGGACGACGGTCACCTGGAAGAACGTCGGGTCGATCACGCACTCGGTGACCGCCTACGAGGACGAAATCCCGGAGGGAGCCGCCTACTTCGCGTCGGGTGGGTTCGACAGCGAGCAGGCGGCCGTCGACGCCTACCCGGACAAGGGCAGCGTCGCGAAAGGCGAGTCCTACGAGCACACGTTCGAGACGAAAGGGACGTACAAGTACTACTGCATCCCCCACGAGATGAGCGGGATGGTCGGCTACGTAAAAGTGGTCTAACATGACTGAAGACACGACTGACAACACTGACGACGCACTCGACCCGGAAGCCCTGGTCGAGCGACACGAGAACCAGCTCGAGGACCTCCTCGCGGACGTCGACGAACCGACGCCCCGCGGCGACAAGCCGACCCTCGACCTCGCCGGCCTCGAACTGAACCGGCGGGACTTCGTGAAAGCTGGCGCCGCGACCGGCGCGATGGCCGGCCTCGCCGGCTGTTCCGGCAACCTCCTCGGCGGAGGCGGCGGCTCGAACAACAAGAAATCGGGCAGCGGCTCCGCGCCCGACCACAAGGTCCCGCCGGGCGAACACGACGACTACTACGGCTTCTGGTCCGGCGGCCAGTCCGGCGAAATCCGCGTCATGGGCATCCCGTCGATGCGCGTCCTGATGCGCATCCCCATGTTCAACACGGACGCCTCCCGCGGCTACGGCTACGACGACGAGACCAGGAAGATGCTCGAGAGCGCCGGCGACTACACGTGGGGCGACAACCACCACCCCGTCCTCTCCGAGACCGGCGGCGACTACGACGGCGAGTACCTCTGGGTGAACGACAAGGCCAACGGCCGCATCGCCCGCGTGAACCTCAAGTACTTCGAGACGGACGCCATCACGGACGTCCCGAACGTCCAGGTAATCCACGGCTGCGCCGTCCAGAGCCCCGACACCAAGTACGTCTTCGGGAACGGCGAGTTCCGCACGCCGCTGCCGAACGACGGCCGCGACGTCCACAACCCCGAGAAGTACACGTCGCTGTTCTCCGCGGTCAACCCGGAGACGATGGAGACCGAGTGGCAGGTCGAAGTCGACGGCAACCTCGACATCGTCGACACCGACAAGGACGGCCGCTGGGCCATCTCCTCGGCGTACAACTCCGAGGAAGCCACCGAGGTCTCGGGGATGACTCACGACGACCGGGACTACGTGAAGGCCTTCGACGTCCCCGCCATCGAGAAAGCCGTCGAAGCCGGGAACTACCGGGAAGTCAACGGCGTCCCCGTCGTCGACGGCACCCGAGACAGCGACCTGAACTCCGGGAGCAACCCCATCGTCCGGTACATCCCGACGCCGAAGAGCCCGCACTGCGTCGAAGTCGAACCGAACGGCAAGTACGCGATGGTCGCCGGGAAGCTCTCCCCGACGGTCACCATCCTCGACATCGACGCGCTGGACTCCTCGAGCGACCCCGCGGACGTCGTCGCCGGCCGGCCGAAGGTCGGGCTCGGCCCGCTGCACACGACCTTCGACGGGAACGGCCACGCGTACACGTCGCTGTTCATCGACTCGCAGGCCGCCAAGTGGGACATCCAGAAGGCCGTCGAGGCCAAGGAGGGGTCGACGGACCCGATCATCGAGAAGATCGACGTCCACTACAACCCCGGCCACATCCAGGCGGTGGAGGCGATGACCACCGACCCCGACGGCGAGTGGCTCATCAGCCTGAACAAGCTCTCGAAGGACCGGTTCCTCCCGACCGGCCCCATCCACCCGGACAACGACCAGCTCATCCACATCGGGCAGGGCGAGAAGGAGATGGAGCTCGTCGCCGACCACCCGGCGTACCCCGAGCCCCACGACTGCGTGTTCGCGCACAAGGACAAGATCAGTCCCGCGACCACCTGGGACAAGTCCGACTACGAGGGCGAGAAGGAGTTCGTCACGCAGAAGAAGTCCGGCGTCGAGCGCACCGGCGACCGCTCCGTGAACGTCAAGATGTCCTCGATGCGCTCCGAGTACGGCCTCAGCGAGTTCACCGTCAAGGAGGGCGACGAGGTCACGATGACGGTCACGAACATCGAGGGCGTCCGGGACATCATCCACGGGGTCGCCATCCCCGAGTACGACGTCCACCTCGCCATCGCGCCCCAGGACACCCGGGAGGTCACGTTCACCGCGGACGAACCCGGCGTGTACTGGTTCTACTGCACGTACTTCTGCAGCGCGCTCCACCTCGAGATGCGCTCGCGGATGATCGTCGAACCGCGCGACTGACCACGTCGGCCACCGCGCCGACCCCTCGTTCGAGACGTCCGCCGACCCCGTCGGCGGCGGCGACACCGGCGGCCGCGCGGGCTCACCGGGCTCGCGCGGTCGACACCGGTGGTTCGTCACTGCGGACCCCGGCACGAGGTGACACCATGGACTACGAACTTCCCCACAAGTCGGCGTTCTTCGAACTGCGTCGGGGGCTCCCGGTCGTAGCGGCGGTGCTGTTCGTCGCTGCGCTGCTGTTCCCGATGTGGACCATCGAAGTCCACGCCGTCCAGTACCCGAGTACGACGCTGCACCTGCAGCTGTACGCCTACCCGCGCATCGCCGGCGACTACGCGGAGATGGCGAACCTGAACAAGTACATCGGGTTCTACTACCCCGACCCCGTGTACTGGCAGCCGAACTACGCGCCCCACGAGTACGCCGTCGACGTCCCCGAGTGGTCGTTCGGACCGCTCGCGTTCGTCGCGGTGTCCGCGGCGAGCGTCTTCGTCGCGCTCGCGCCCGACAACCGCCGGCTGAAGCGCGGCCTGATCGCGCAGCTCGTCGGCACCGTGACCGTGTTCGGCGTGATGCTCGCGGACATCCAGTACCGGCTCTACCAGGCCGGCCACACGCTCGACCCGGGCGCGCCCGTGATGGGCGTCGACGGGTTCACGCCGCCGCTCTGGGGGAGCTACCACGTCGCGAACATCACGAGCTACTCGCGGTTCGGGACGGGCGCGTACCTCTCGATGCTCGCCGTCGCCCTGCTCGCGGTGGCGTTCTACCACCGGGACAGCGACGCGACGCCGCGGGACGCGCTCCGGGGACTCCGGCGACGCGGCCGCGGCCTCCGGGACCGCGTCAGGGGCATCCGCGGCGGCGCCGACGGGGACCCGGCGCGCGCCGACGAGTCGGGTGGGAGGTGACCGCTCGTGAGCGATAGGCGCATCGAGCGGTGGTTCGCCGTCGCGACCGCGGTGCTGCTCGTCGCGAGCGTCGGCGCCGTCGTCGCCGCGCCAGCCGAGAACCCGGGCCGCGAGCGCGCCCTCGCGTTCGACCCGCCAGTGCCCGACGACTACGTCTTCGAGGCGCCGCCGACCGGCGGGCACGCGTCCGTCGACGGCCAGCGCTACGACTCGCTGTCGGCCGCGCTCGACGCCGCCGAATCCGGGGACACCGTCCGCGTCACCGGCAGCGTCAACGGCCCGGTGACCGTCGAGACGCCCGGCGTCACCATCGCCGGTACGGCACCCAGCCAGTCCGTCATCGCGGGCGACGCCGAAGGCACCGTGTTGACGGTGAACGCCAGCGACGTCACCGTCCGGGACGTCTGGGTGCGGAACGCCGGCTACAGCACCACGGACAACGACGCCGCCGTCTGGATCGACGGCGCGAACGCCACCGTCGACGGCGTCCGCGTCACGAACACGACGTTCGGCGTCTGGGTCGACGGCGTCCCGTCCGTCGTCGTCCGGGACTCCACCATCGTCGGCCGCGAGTCGATCGCGCGGCTCTCGGACCGCGGGAACGGCATCCAGCTCTGGGAGGCCGAGGCCGCCGTCGTCGCGAACAACACCATCACGGACGTCCGCGACGGCGTCTACTTCTCCTGGAGTTCGAACGTCACCGCCCGCAACAACACGATGTGGGACCTCCGGTACGGCGTCCACTACATGTACAGCGACGACTGCCTGCTCGCGAACAACACCGCCTTCGACAACGACGTCGGGTTCGCGCTCATGCTCTCGGACCGCATCACGGTCGTGAACAACACCGCCGTGAACAATACGGGGTCCAGCGGGCACGGCGTCCTCGTCAAGAGCGTCGACCACTCCCGCATCGCGTACAACGACTTCGTCGAGAACGAAAACGGGCTGTTCGTGTACAACTCCCTGGACAACACCATCGCGGGCAACCTCTTCCTGGGGAACGACGTCGGCGTCCACCTCACGGGCGGCAGCGTCGACGAACGCGGCTACGGGAACTCCTTCATCCGGAACGGCGACGCGATGAAGGCCGTCATCGGCCAGCAGGTCGCGTGGAACGGCAGCGAGCGCGGGAACTTCTGGTCGGACGCCCGCCCCGTCGACGTCGACCACGACGGCGTCAGCGAAGTCCGGTACCAGGCGACCGGCGTGCTCGACGAGATAACGCGGAAACACCCTGAGACGGAGGTGTTCGCGTCGAGCCCCGCGTTCGACGCCGTCCGTCTCGCGTCCCGGTCGGTCCCCCTCGTGCAGACCCCGGGCGTCGTCGACTACCACCCCCTGGCCAGGCCGGCCCACGAGGACTGGAGGCGATACTATGAGTGAGATCGAGATCCGGAACGTCGAGAAACGCTACGGCACCGTGACCGCGCTCGACGGCGTCTCCTTCGACGTCGAGCGCGGCGAAACCGTCGGCCTCATCGGCCGGAACGGCGCCGGCAAGACCACGCTGTTCAAGATGCTCGTCGGGCACGCGACGCCCGACGCCGGCACCGTCTCGGTCGCCGGGCTCTCCCCCGACGCCGGGACGGCGCTCCGCGAGCGCGTCGGCTACCTCCCGGAGCGCGCGGGCTTCCCGCCGTCGTTCACCGGCCGGGAGGTCCTGGACTTCCACGCGCGCGTCCGCGGCGTCCCCGCCGACGAACGCGACCGCCGCGTCGCGCGCGTCCTGCACACGGTCGGGCTCGCGGACGCCGCGGACCGCCGCGTCGGCGGCTACTCGAACGGGATGAACCGGCGGCTCGGCCTCGCCACGACGCTCGTCGGCGACCCCGACGTACTGTTGCTGGACGAGCCGACGGCCGCCCTCGACCCCGCCGGCGTCGCGGACTTCCACGAGGTCGTCGAGACGCTCTCCCGGGAGACCGACGTCACCATCGTCATCACGTCCCACGTGCTCTCGGAGATCGAGCGCCTCTGCGACAGCGTCGTCATCCTCAAGAACGGCGTCGTGGAGGTCGCGGGCGACGTCGCCGAACTCCGCCGGCAGGCCGGCGACACGGTCTCCGTCGTCGCGACGGTCGCCGGCGACGCCGCCGCGGCCGCCCGCGAGGTCGCGGACTTCGCCGGCGTCGCGGACGCAGCGGCCGAACCGCCCCGCGTCCGCATCGAGTGTGATCGCAGCGCCGTCTTCGACGTCCTCGCCGACCTCCGGGACGCCGCCGACGTCCTCGACGTCGAAGTCACCGAACCCGGCCTCGACGCCGTCTTCCGGGAGTCCGTCGCCGCGAGCCGCGGCGTCGACCTCGCCGTCAGCGGGGGTGAGAGCCGATGACTCGCGACGAGTCCGCCGACGACGCTGGAACGCCGGCCCGCGACGAGTCCGCCGTGGACTCCGAAACGCCGGCCCGCGACGAGTCGGCAAGTACCGGCCTGGAGGCGACGGACGGCGGCAGCGTCTCGAACGCCACCGCCGCCGCCGGCCTCCAGACCGACGACGCGACCCGCCACGCGACCAGCGACGGCGTCCGCGCGACCGCCGCGAACACCGCCCGGGTCGCCGTCCGCGAGTACCGCATCGCCGTCCGGCGCCGCTGGGCGCTCGGCGTCGCGGTCCTGTTCGCGCTGTTCTCGGTCGCGCTCGTCTTCCTCGGCGGGTCGACCGTCGGCCCCTCACGGGTCCCCGCAGTGCTCGCGAGCTTCGCGCAGCTCGGCGTCTACCTCGTGCCGCTCGCCGCGCTCGCGCTCGGCTTCGACACCATCGTCGGCGCCGACGAGAGCGGCAGCCTCGAGATGCTGCTCGCGCTCCCGCTGTCCAGCACCGCCGTCGTCGTCGGGAAGTACGCCGGCCGCGCCGTCGCGCTCGCCGGCGGCATGCTCGCCGGGTTCGCGGTCGGCGGCGCGCTCCTCGTGCGGTTCGCGGGCGTCGGCGTCGTCGGCGCGTACGCGGGCGTCGCGCTCGCCGCCGTCGCCGCCGCGCTCGCGTTCCTCGGCGTCAGCGTGCTCGCGTCCACGCTCGCCAGCGAGAAGACCCACGCGCTCGGCGCCGCGCTCGCCGCCTGGGTGTGGTTCGTGCTCGTCCACGACCTGGTCGCGCTCGGCCTCGTCGCCACGTTCGACCTCCCCGGCGCGGCGGTCAGCGCCGCCGTGCTCGCGAACCCCGCGGACCTCTTCCGCGTGTTCGTGCTGCGCGGCGTCTCCACCACCGCCGGCGGCATCGCGGGCGTGCTCGCGGACACCGCGCTCACGACGCCCGTGCTGGTCGCCGCGCTCGCCGCCTGGATCGTCCTCCCCGTCGCCGCAGCCACTGTTGCGTTCCGGCGGCGCTCGGTGTAACCCCCGGCCGCCTACTCCTCGCGCTCCCACGCCGTCACCCGGAACCGCCGGTAGCCGCCGTGGGACGCCTCCAGCGCCCCCATCCACCAGTTCCAGCGCTCCGCCGGCGACCCCGCCGGCGCGTCCGCCAGCTGCTCCAGAATCACGTCAGCGTCCACCTCCATCCCGAGGTCGGACTCCAGCCGCCCCGAATCCCCGAGGTCCCCCGCCGCACGCGCCACCGTCCGGCGCTCCGCCGGCGTCCCCCCGAACGCCTGCCGCAAGTGCAACATCAGGACTTCGCGGTCCATCCCGCGTCCACGTAGGGCCGGCCCCCGCTTCAACACTCGGGTCCCCGCGGGGGTAACGTTACCACGGAGGCCCCCCAACCAGTCGACGATGTCCGACCTCGACCTCACCGACGCGGACTGGACCACGCAGTACATCGACGGCGAATTCCGCCCCGCCGGCGACCGCGACACCATCCCCGTCCACGACCCCTCCACGCGCGAGCAGTTCACGGACGTCCCCGCCGGCACCACGGACGACGTCGACGCCGCCTACGAAGCCGCCGCCGACGCACAGCAAGCGTGGGCGGACACCAGCCCCCAGCAGCGAGCCAGCGTCGTCCGCGGCGTCCGCGACCTCCTCAAGGAACACCGCGACGACGTCCTCGAACTCCTCGCCGCCGAATCCGGCTCCACCACCACGAAGGGCTACGCCGAATTCTACACCGCCGTCGGCATCACGGGCGAAGCCGCGTCCTTCCCGATGCGGATGTCCGGCGACCACCGCGACTCCACGGTCGACGGCAAAGAGAACCTCGTCGTCCGCGAACCCCAGGGCGTCGTCGGCGTCATCTCCCCCTGGAACTTCCCCCTGAACCTCTCGATTCGCGCCGTCGCCCCCGCCATCGCCACCGGGAACAGCGTCGTCCTCAAACCCGCCACCAACACCCCCGTCACGGGCGGCCTCCTCGTCGCCAAACTCTTCGAAGCCGCCGGCCTCCCCGACGGCGTCCTCAACGTCGTCACCGGCCACGGCAGCGACATCGGCGACCGCGTCGCCGGCCACGACGAACTCGACGTCGTCGCGTTCACCGGCTCCACGCCCGTCGGCAAACGCGTCGCCGCCACCGCCGCCGAGAATCTCGCGCTCCCCGCCATGGAGCTCGGCGGCAACAACGTCCACGTCGTCACCGACGACGCCGACCTCGACCGTGCCGTCGACGGCGGCGTCTTCGGGTCCTTCCTCCACTCCGGCCAGGTCTGTATCTCCATCAACCGCCACGTCGTCCACGAGGACGTCTACGACGAATACGTCGACCGCCTCACCGAGCGCGCCGAAAGCCTCCCAACCGGCAGCGCCCACGACCCCGACAACGTCGTCGGGCCCATCATCGACGAAACCCAGCGCGACCAGATCCTCCAGTTCGTCGACGACTCCCTCGACGCCGGCGCCACCCTCGAAACCGGCGGCGGCCACGACGGCCTCGTCGTCGAACCAACCGTCCTCTCGGACGTCACCAACGACATGGCCGCCGCCTGCAACGAACACTTCGGCCCCGTCGCCCCCGTCATCCCCTACAGCGACGACGACGAAGCCGTCCAGATCGCCAACGACACCGAATACGGCCTCTCCGGCAGCGTCCACGCCGGCGACGTCGGCCGCGCCCGCGACATCGCCGACCGCATCGACACCGGCATGATCCACATCAACGACCAACCCATCAACGACGAACCCCACGTCCCCTTCGGCGGCACCGGCGACTCCGGCATCGGCCGATACAACGGCGAAGCCGTCATGGACGAATTCACCCAGGAGAAGTGGATCAGCGTCCAGCGCGACCCCCGCGACTATCCCTTCTGAGCGACCTTTTGCGCTGTCGCCGAAAGAGCGCGAAGCGCTCTTTCGAGATGACGAGAGACGCCTTTGGCGTCTCTCGAACCACGGGCGCGCGGTGCGCGCCCTCGGCAAAAGCCCGGCCAAAAGCACTCCTCCTTCACTTCGCTGCGCTCCGTTCAGTCGTCGACCTCCGCTCGGTCGCGTCGCTCCCTCGCGGAGTGAACCGCGTCGCTCGGGTTCTCCGAACCCGACGCTCGCGGATGCTGGTGGCTACCGGGCGTGTGGGTTGCTGATTCGGCGCCGTAGGTTCAAGTAAGAGGGCGGGACCAACCCGGTACGTGACGTGACCCTCGACGCGGAGCGTCCGACCCGATAGCGCGGCGCCCGCTCCGCGTGCCGTCCCGCCGCCTGCTCGCCACAACCGCCACGCGCCGTCCGCTCGCCGACGGCGCCGTCAGCGTCGCTCCTGCCGCTGCTTCGACGGGTTTTTGAACTGCGCCCGACTCGTTGCACGCATGGCTACGTTCCAGGTCGTCGTCGCCGACCCCGAGTCGGGACGCACCTACCAGCGCGAGGTAGACGGACAGGACGCGAACCGATTCATCGGCCGCGAGATCGGCGACGAAGCCGACGGCGACGCCGTCGGCCTCGACGGCTACACCGTCGAAATCACGGGCGGCAGCGACGCCGCCGGCCGGCCGATGCGCTCGGACGTCGACGGCGCCGCGCTCAAGGACGTCCTCCTCGAGGGCGGCCCCGGCTTCAAGCCGACCACGGACGGCGAACGCAAGCGGGTCAGCGTCCGCGGGAAGGAAGTCTCCGAGGACGTCGTCCAGCTGAACGTCTCCGTCACGGAACGCGGCGAACAGTCCGTCGAGGAACTCTACGGCGAAGGCGGCGAGGACGAGGACGCCGGCGACGAGGAGTAACGTCACCCTTTTTCGCGGTCGTCGCGTATTCGTCGCCGTGAGCGACTACGACGCGTATCTCGCCGGCGACCGCACCGACCACGTCGCGCTCTACCTCGCGGAGTCCTACGTCTCCGACGTCGATTCCCTCGCCGACCGCGACGACGCCGAACGTGTCGGTGACGGGGTCGTCCTCGTCGTCGACGGCGAACGCGGACGCAGCGTCTTCCAGAAGATCACTGGCATGGCCGCGATGGACTTCGGGTCCGCGGCGATGGACAACCCCGCGCACGTCGACGCCGACCTCGTCGGCGGCGACTGCCCGGACGCCGACGGCGACGAAGACCACCACGCCGAGTTCGTGTTCTCGTTCGCGGAAGCCCAGAACGAGGAGGTCGGCGGGCTGTACGCCGAGGGCGACGTCATCCACGCCTACGTCTACTGTTCGTGCGGCACCGCGTACTCGGACAAGTGGGTCGCCGGCGAACGCTAACCCCGCCTACTCGCCGCCGCTCTCGCTGTCGCCGCTTTCGCCGTCGCCGTTCCCGCTCTCGCTGTCGCTGTTCTCACTATTGCTGTCACCGCGCTCGGCGTCGCCGTCCTCGCCGTCGAGGTTCCGGAACGCGTCGAGGATGACCTGTTTCGCGGTCGTGCCCTGGGACGTCCAGTGGTTCGCGTAGTCCAGCATGTCGTCGTAGATGTCGGGCTTGCAGCCCGCGGCCTTCGGGTGGCCGCCGCCGTTCACCTGGCGGGCGACCTCGTGGGCGCGCTGGAAGGACTCGGTCCCCCGGATGCTCGCGCTCCCCGACGGCTTCACGACGACCGCGGCGTCCGCGCCGCGCTCGCGGAGCGCCTCCGCGACCTCGTTCTGCGAGCACCGGCCGTACGTCACACCGACCGTCCAGTCGCCGACCTCCCGCATGCTCGCGCGGGCGACCGCGCGCTCGATGAGGTCGTTCTTCTCGACGCGGCGCTCCTCGACGTACTCCATGACGTCCTCCGGGAGGTCGGGGCCGTGCTCCTGGACGACGTCCATGTACTCCTCGGCGTCCACCCAGTACGAGTAGTCCGCGAGGTCGTCGCTCCGCGGGTCCTCCTTCAGCCAGAGGTCGTGGTCGCGGGTGACCGCCGCGAGCTCCTCGAGGTGTCGCGGCAGGTCCGCGTCGATGGAGCGCACGGCGACGTCCGCCGTGCACTCCTCCTCGCTGTCCCCGACGACGAGGTCGACGCCGGCGTCCCTGACGGCCTCGGCGGTCTCGTCGGTCCACTGGTGGTGGTCGAACCACCGGACCTCGCTGGCGTGCTCGACGGCGTACGCGAGTTCGTCCTCGACGTACGCGTACCGGTCGGGGCAGAGGTCGCAGACGAAGATGGTGCAGTCGTGTTCGCCGAACTCGGCGGCGCGCCGCAGGCCGTCCTCGATCTCGTGGGGGCCGGCGGGCACGAGCGCGGCCTCCCCGTAGACTTCGCGGACGATGGCCGCGCACGCGAGGCCGTCGGCGTCGGGGTCGGCGACGACGATGACGTCCGCGCCCTCGACGCGCTGCCTGATCTCGCGGTCCTTCTGTTCCTCCTGGATGTCGTCCGGGACGAAGAACCCGCGCCCGGGGAGCAGTGACTTCCGCTCCAGGGGGAGGTTCTCGTCGTCGATGACCCAGTCTTCCATACGTCGACCTGGGGTGGCCGCCCAAAGAACCCCGCGGTTCAGGGGTGGAGGTGCCACTCGCCGCGGCCCGTGCCGCCGCCGTGGAGGCTGCTCGTAGAGAGCACGCCGTCGCGTTTCCACTGGAAGCTCGTGCGGTGGTCGTAGGCGATCCCGCCCTCCGTCTGGAGGCCGCCACAGCCGGTGAGCGCGCTGCGGGCGCGCGGGCTCGCGGGCGTCACCTCGATTTCGAACGTGCTCCGCGTGGTGTCCGAGACGTTCGCCACCTCGACGCCGTTCTGCGTGTGGGGGTTCGGGTACACCTCGTCGAGGTGCTGGTCGTCCGGGAAGTCCGCCTCCCGGACCGCTTCCTCGACGGCGTACCCGTCGTTCGCGGCGGCGTGCAGTCGCGTGCGCAGCCGGACGAACGTCCCGGCGTCCTGGCGGGCGACCGACACTTCGGACCGCGAGACGTACGTCTCCCCGGACGGGAGGCGGCCGGCGACGTGCGCGGCGCCCGCGTACTCGAAGGCGTCGTCCGTCGGGGACTCCGGGACGAACGTGTCACACTCGGGGACGCGTCCCGTCAGCGCCCACCCGAACGGGTCGAGGACCGGCTGCTCCCAGCCGCCCTCGGCGACGAACGTGTACGTCTGGACGGTGCTGCCGCGGGGGTCGGCGACGACCACCTTCACGGGGCGCGCTCGCACCGCCTCGACGCCGAACGTGTAGTCGTCGCGCACGCTCGCGAGGGCGCCGCGCAGCGCGTCGGTGGCGCCGCCGCCCGCGACGGCGACGGCCTTCCCGGCCCGGAGCGCGCGGGCGAGCGTGCCGCGGTCCGCGCCGGCCGTCGCGAGCACGGCGTCGGCGTCCGCCAGCGAGTCCGCCGTCCGGGGCGGCTCCGGGAGGTCGCTGGCGTCGCCCGCGACGTAGACGGCTTCGTCGTCGAGCGCGTGACTGGTGTCCTGGGAGAGCCCCGTCGAGGGGTCGACGTCCGGGCGACCGCCGCCGAGCGCCGAACACCCGGCGACGCCCGCGACGCCGGCGGTGCCGACGGCTGCGAGGAACCGTCGGCGGCTACTGGAGGGCATCGTTCCCGGCGACGACCCGAACCGGCAAAAGTCTCGTGTTACTCGTCGCCCTCGAGCTGGCGGACGGTCAGCACCGGCACCGGACACGTCCGCACGACGCGCTCGGCGACGCTCCCGATGAGAAAGCGGTTCTCGCCGTGGCGGCCCCGCGTCCCCGTCGCGACCACGTCGGCGTCCACGTCCCGCGCGTACTGGCTGATTTCGGCGGGCGGCCGGCCCTCGCGGACCGCCGTCGTCACGCGCCGGTCCGCGCGCTCCGCCACCGCCGACACCGCCTGCTCGCCGCGCTCCTCGAGGGCGTCTTGCATCTCCTCGCGGACCTCCTCGGGCGCCGTCTCCACCTCGCTCTCCTCGAGCACGTAGAGCGCGTGGACGTCCGCGTCGAACCGGTCGGCGACGTCGAGCGCCACCGCAACCGCCCGGCCCACGCTGTCCGAGCCGTCGGTCGCGATGACCACCGTGTCTATCATGCGTGGTCGTTCCGCGCCGGAGACCTTAAACCCACACGCGGAGCGTTTTAGTAGCCCGGACGCGCACTCCCCGCCATGCCCCTGGAAGTCGAGACCGTACTCGTGCCCGTGGACGGCACCGAGGCGTCCATCACGGCCGCCGAGTACGCCACCGCGGTCGCGGACCGCTACGACGCCGACGTCCACGCGCTGTACGTCCTCGGCGAGACCGTCACGCGCGCCATCGAGACGGGCGACGTCGCCGAGGAGGACGTCGTCGAGGACACGAACGCGTTCCTCGCGGACGTCGCGGACCTCGCGCCCGAATCGGTCGCCGTCGACTCCTCGATCGCGTACGGGTTCTCGACCTCCCGGAAGCTCCAGCACCCGGGCAGCGTCATCCTCGACGCCGCCGAGGACGTCGACGCCGACTTCCTCACCGTCCCCCGCGAGGGGATGCGCGGCGAGGCCGGCGACGTCCTCGAGAAGGCCGCCGAGTACGTGCTCCTGTACGCCAGCCAGCCCGTTCTGTCGGTGTGAACGCCTAGTTCAGCCGGATCGCCATCTCCATCTCGAAGCTCTCCGCGGACGCCGTCTCGAACCCGACTTTCTCGTAGAGCGCGACCGCCGGCCGGTTCCAGCGCTCGACGGTCAGCCACACGAGCGCCGCGCCGTTCGCCTGCCCGTACCCGAGCAGCGCCTCGATGAGCCGCGTGCCGATGCCCGCGCCCTGGTAGTCCTGGTGGACGAAGATCGCGAGCTCGTAGGTGGCTTCGTCGTCCGGCACGAGCGTCGCGTGCCCCGCGACCTCGTCGCTGTGCCACGCCACCACGTCGAACCCGTCGCGCTCCAGGAGGGTGTCCAGCCAGTCCCGGACGCGGTCCTCGCCGACCGGCGGCACGCCCTGCGCGCGGTCAGCGGGGTCGAAGTCCACGTACATCTCGACGAGCGCGTCGAACGCCGCCTCGCTCGGGTCCTCGAACGCCCGCACGTCGATCTCCCGGGCTTCCCGGTCCGCGAACTCGAGGGGCGGCCGCGGGAACTCGTCGGCGACCTCCTCGGGGTACACGCGCTCGCCCGGCATGCTAACGCACCAGTTTCACGGACACGCGAGCGTTCAACAGCACGAACTCCGCGATGTGCCCGAGCCGGATCTTCCCCATCGGGCTGCGCTCCCCGCCGCCGAGCACGATCTGCTCGAAGTCCTCGCTCTCCGCCAGCTCCACGAGCGAGCTCCCCGGGTCGCCGGACAGCCGCCGCACGTCCTCGGGCAGCCCCGCGTCCGACAGCGCCGACCGCGCCTCGCCCACGAGCTCCTCGGGGTCGCGGTCGCTCTCCGGGTTCTCCACCACCGCCACCGTCAACTCGTCGCCGGCGTCCACCGCCCGCTCGACGGTGTGCTCGAGGGCCGTCAGCGAGTCCTCGGTGCCCCCGATGCCCAGCAGCACTTTCATGCCCGGACTGTCGCCGCCTCCAGTGAAAAGCGTTCGGCCCGCACCCCGACGACCGACCCAGTCGCTTCGCGCCGACCCCGCCGTCGACCGGTGGTGTTCGCGGGGTAGCCCGGAGCGCGGGTAGTGTCCCCGCTGGTTGGTTTGGAGTGTCGGCGTTCGTCGTGGACGCGACGGAAGCCCCCGCGGGTTCGACGGCTGCGGCTCGCTGCGCGCCTCGTCGCTCGCTGCGCTCGCTCCTGCGGTGCTTGCGTCGCCTCGCTCGTCGAACCCGCGGCCCCTTCCGGAGTCCCACCCCGGCTCGCGGCTCCCGGTGGTCGCCACTCGCGATTCGGCGGCCGCTCCCGTCGGTCGCGACCGCCCCCTGCTCGCGGCAGTTGCCGCTCGCTCGTTCGGGGAGGTCGTCGCTCCGCTCGACCTC
>JBDGUB010000027.1:6071-17116 GCA_042216245.1 Halobacterium sp. | reverse complement strand
GCTCGCGGCAGTTGCCGCTCGCTCGTTCGGGGAGGTCGTCGCTCCGCTCGACCTCCAGGCTCGCGGCTCCCGGTGGTCGCCGCTCGCAATTCGGCGGTCGCTCCCGTCGGTCGCGACCGCCCTGGCGACACGCTTTTGCACGCAACTCGGGTACCGTGGGGTATGCCCGAACAGCGTTCTTCGCCGGCGGACTGGGACGTGACGCCCGCCGTCGAGCGCGTCGCCGACCGCGACCCCGGCAGCGACGCGCCCGACGACGTCCCGGCGGACGTCCGGAACTACGAGCGGTTCTCGAAGATGGACGGCGCGCAGTACGACCGCGTCAACGAGTTCCTCCGGGACCGCACGTACATCACGGCCCGCGAGTGGGCCATCGCGCGGCTGTGCGCGGACTTCCGGACGGAGACCGGCGTGGAGATGACGAAGATCGGGGAGAACCTCCCGGAGCTCGTGCCGTTCATGACGGACACGTACACGCCGCAGGCCGTCAACCAGGCGCGGTCCGCGTTCGAGGACAAAGTCCGGAAAGCCGGCGCGACGTTCCTCTACGGCGCGATGTGCGACTTCTTTACGGCGGACGAACTCGACGACCTGATGTACGAGGTCACGGAGGTCGCGAAGTTCCTCCTGGAAGTGGAGGGCGTCGACCTCGCCGTCGAGGAGGAACTCGAGGCCGAGGACCGCATCTCGTCGGTGATGCGGGACGTCCGGTCGGCGAGCGACGAACTCCGCCACGACGGCGCGGAGTGCCCGAACTGCGGGCACACCCTCGAGGCCGACGACTAGTCGTCCTCGGGCAGGAACAGCGACGGGTCCTCGTGCGTGAACGTGAGCACGCGGCGCTCGTCGAGCGGGCGGACGTGGATCTCGACCTCGCCCTCGGTCTGAATCATCTCCACGAAGTCGTCGTGTTCGCCCGGACTGTAGTACGCCGGCAGGAGGACGGCGGTCTCGGCGGCCTCGTCCTCGAGGACGACGACGACGTACACGGACCCCTCGGTGGTCGCGCGCAGGACCTGGGCTTCGCTGAAGCCGCCGGCGTCGTCGAAGGCGTCCGCGAGGTCCTCGAACTCGTTGTCCGCGGCGAGCAACTCGATGCCGTTGCGGTCCGGCGCGTCCGTGAACACGGAGACGTCGCCCGGGTGGAGTGCGACGGCGGTCCAGCCGCGGTCGCGGTACTCCTCGGCGGTCGCCTCCATGTCCTCGACGACGCGCTCCCAGTACGGCATCGCGTCGCCGGCGGGGTTGTCCGGTTCGCCCACGGGGTCGGGGCCGCCGAGGGGGTCGGCGTCGCCGCCAGCCTCGTTGTCGTTCGTCATGGTTCCCGGACCGACAGCCACGCGCAAAAGGCTTCCTCTCCGGGAGCGCGCGGGGCCGCGTCGGAAGGTATATGTCTCCCGTGGCCGCCAACGTTTGATAATGACTGACTTGCTGTCGGTGTCCGACATCCGCACCCAGTTCGACACGGACCGGGGGGCGGTGAAGGCGGTCGACGGCGTGGACCTGACAATCGAGGAGGGCGAGACCGTCGGGCTCGTCGGCGAGAGCGGGTCCGGGAAGAGCGTCACCGCGCTGTCTGCGATGCAGCTCGTCGACGACCCGGGCGAGGTCGTCGGCGGGCGCGTGACGTTCCGGAACCCGGACCTCGCGGCGACGCTCGCGGCGAAGTTCGACGGCGCGCTCTCCTCGTACCCCTTCGAGCTCGTGGAGGCGTGCCGGGCGGTCGCGGGCGACCTGCGCGCTGACGAGCCGGCGGGAGCGGCGGCGAGCGAACTCCGCGGCGTCGCGGCGGACCTCGAGAACCGCGAGGACCCGGGCGGGCTCGGGGCCGACCTCCGCGAGCTCGCGGACCGGCTGGACGACGGCGCGGACCCGGACGCGGTCGGCGGCGACCTCGACGACGCGCTCGACGACGCCGTCGACGGGTTCGTGTACGCGTCGGACGCGCGCATCGACCCAGACCCCGACCTGGACGAGGACGTCGAGGTCGACCTCGACCCCGGCGCCGACCCCTGGGACGTCCTCACCGACCACGAGCACGGCGCCGACCTCGTCGTCCTGGAGGACGCCGTCGTCGACTTCACGGCCGCGCCGGAGGCCGCGATGCGTGAGGTCCGCGGCGGCGAGATGAGCATGATCTTCCAGGACCCGATGACGTCGCTGAACCCCGCGATGACCGTCGGCGAGCAGATCGCCGAGAGCCTGAAGCTCCACCGGTACGGCGAGAAGCCCGACGACACGTGGCTGAACGCCATCCGGGAGCTCATCGCGAGCAGCGAACTGGAGGGCGACGTCCTCCAGGACACCGTCGACATCCTGGACGCGGTCGGCATCCCGGAGCCGGAGGCGCGCCTCGACGAGTACCCCCACGAGTTCTCCGGGGGGATGCGCCAGCGCGTCCTCATCGCCATCGCGCTCGCGTGCCGGCCGCAGCTGCTCGTCGCCGACGAGCCGACGACGGCGCTCGACGTCACCATCCAGGCCCAGATTCTCGACCTCATCAACGACCTCCAGGACGAGTTCGGGATGAGCGTGCTGTTCATCACGCACGACCTCGGCGTCATCGCGGAGACCTGCGACCGCGTCGCGGTGATGTACGCGGGCGAGATCGTCGAGGAGGGCCCGGTCGAGGAGATCTTCCACAACCCCAGCCACCCCTACACGTATGCGCTCCTCGAGTCCATCCCGCGGGAGGACGTCGACCGCCTCCAGCCCATCGAGGGCAACGTCCCCGACCTCATCGACCTGCCCGAGGGCTGCCACTTCGCGCCGCGGTGTCCGTGGGTCGAAGACGAGTGCACGCAGGGCGAGATTCCGTACCTCCAGCACGGCGGCGAGGACGTCGACCACCGCTCGAAGTGCATCCTCGAGGACTTCGACACCGACGAGTACGGCAGCGAGGAGGGCGGGATGGCCGCCGAGTCCGAGACGTTCACGGGCGAGCCGATGATGGAGGTCGACGGCCTGCAGAAGTACTTCTCGCGGGCCGACGGCTGGCTGGACAAGTGGCTCTCGGACGACCCCCAGACCGTGAAGGCCGTCGACGGCGTGGACATGGACATCTACGAGGGCGAGACCCTCGGGCTGGTCGGCGAGTCCGGCTGCGGGAAGTCCACGACCGGCCGGTCCATCCTCCGGCTGCTCGAGCCGACCGACGGCCGCGTCGTCTTCACGGGGGAGAACGTCGCCGACCTCTCGGACAGCGAACTCCGCGCGAAGCGCCGCGAGATGCAGATGATCTTCCAGGACCCGATGTCGTCGCTGGACCCCCGCCAGACCATCGGCCAGACCATCAAGGAGCCCCTGGACATCCACGACCTCCCGGAGAGCGACCCGAGCGTGTCCGCGAGCGCGAACGTCACCGTGTCGGGCATCGACGCGAGCGCGGTCACCGTCGAGGTCGAGGACGACGTCGACGCCATCCTCGGGAGCAGCGTCGAGGACGTCGTGGTCGACGTCGACGTCGAGGTCACCGGGAGCGAGGTCGACGTCTCCCTCGAGGACGCCCTCGAGACGTCGACGGAGGTCACGCGCGAGGACGGCCGCGTCACCGGCGTCGACGTGACGGTGTCCGCGGGCGGGAGCACGCGCCGGCGCCGCCGCAACCGCGTCCTCCAGCTGATGGACGCCGTCGGCCTGGAGCGCGGCCAGTACGACCGCTACCCCCACGAGCTCTCCGGCGGGCAGCGCCAGCGCGTCGGCATCGCTCGCGCGCTCGCCGTCGACCCAGACTTCATCGTCGCCGACGAACCAGTCTCCGCGCTGGACGTCTCCGTGCAGGCCCAGATCCTGAACCTCCTCGAGGACCTCCAGGAGGAGTTCGACCTCACGTACCTCTTCATCGCGCACGACCTCAGCGTCGTCCGCCACATCTGCGACCGCGTCGCCGTGATGTACCTCGGGAAGGTCGTGGAGACGGCGCCCACCCGGCAGCTGTTCGACGACCCGAAACACCCCTACACGCAGGCGCTGCTGTCGGCGATTCCGGAGCCCGACCCGACCGCGAGCACGGCGGACCGCATCATCCTCGAGGGCGACGTCCCGAGCCCCATCGACCCGCCGTCGGGCTGCCGGTTCCGGACGCGCTGCCCCGAAGTCATCCCGCCCGAGGACCTGGACGTCGACCAGGACGTCTTCCGCGAGGTGATGGACTTCCGCGAGCACGTCGAGAACCGCGACCTCCCGCTGGACGCCGTCTGGGAGGACGCCGCCGAGCAGTCCCCGAGCGTCGAGGCGGACGCCAGCGAGGCGCCGGCGGACGGCGGCCGGGACGCCAGCCGCGAGGCGTTCGTCGACGCGCTCTGGGAGCGCGAGTTCCGGACGGAGCCGTCGGGCGTCGTCCGGGACACCGTCGAGGAGGCCTTCGACGCGCTGGCGACCGAGGACTGGGAGGACGCCGAGGAGGTCCTCCGGGAGGCCTTCGAGAGCCCCTGTGAGACCCGCGAACCGCCGCTCGGCGGCGGCGAACAGCCGGTCGCGTGCCACCTCTACGAGGACGACGCGTCGTAACGTCCCGGGGCTGCCGGCCCGCGTGCCCGCGGTCGGCCGGGGTCGATTCCGCTGTTTTCGGCTGCGAGACGCGCCGACGTGACAGCTGGGCAAAGTGACTCTGGTCCGTGTAAGTGTCCCGCTCCCTGCTACCGATTCCCACCGGTATATTTAACACAGGGTCCCACACAATACCTGCCTATGGCAAGCGATAACGTGAGCCGGCGCAGCTTCCTGAAAGCTGCAGGGACAGCGACAGTCGCAGCGACGTCGACGGCCGGATGTACCGGCATCATCGGCGGCGGGGGCGGGGGCGGCGGCACCCTCATCTACTCCCGCGGGGACCACCCGACGAACTACGACCCACAGCAGACCACGAGCGGCGAGGTCGCGAAAGTCACCAACCAGGTGTTCGACACCTGCATCGACTTCAAGCCCGGTAGCGGCGGGAAACTCCAGGACGGCCTCGCCAAGGAGTGGAGCCTCGACGGGAAGACCGTCACGCTCACGCTCAAGGAAGGCATCACGTTCCACAACGGCGCGGAACTCACGTCCGCGGACGTCCGCGCGACCATCCGGCGGTTCATCGACTCGAACTACCAGTACTTCCTCGGGTCGAAGCGCTCCGGGTACTCCTCGGTCACGTTCGGCGACTGGATCGACTCCATCGAGGAGACCAGCAAGTACAAGGTGACCATCAGCCTCAAGCAGCGGTACGCGCCGTTCATCCGGAACCTCGCGATGTTCGCGGCCGCCATCCTCTCGAAGAAACAGATCGAGAGCCTCGGCCCGGGCGCGGAAGCGCAGGCGGAACTCGGCACCGACCCCCAGGGCACCGGCCCGTTCGTCTTCGAGGAACTGGACAACGCCAACGAGAAGATCCGGTTCACCGCCTACGACGACTTCTGGGGGACCGGCCCGCACGTCGACGAACTCATCGTCAAGACGATCAAGTCCAACAAGACGCGGGCGGCCGACCTCATCAACGGCGACAGCCACATCACGGACAACCTCGGCGCCCAGTCCATCAAGCAGATCCGTGACTCGGACTCGGCGTCCATCAAGATGAAGGACGGCATCAACGTCGGCTACATGGCGTTCAACCAGGCGCGCAAGGAGGCCTTCCGGAAGCCGAAGGTCCGCCGCGCCATCAGTTACGCCATCGACACGCAGGCCATCGTGGAGTCCATCTACCAGGGCTTCGCTTCCATGGCCGACCAGCCGCTCCCGCCGGACGTCCTCGGGCACAACGACGAACTCAGCCCGTACCCCCACGACCCGACGAAGGCACAGGAACTCCTCCAGGAGGCCGGCGAGGAAGACCTCGAGTTCGAACTCGCGACGTTCTCGAACCCCCGCGGGTACAACCCGAGCCCGATCCAGACCGCGAACCAGATCCGCTCGGACCTCGAGAGCATCGGCGTCACCGTCAACCTCAACCAGTTCTCCTCGTTCGGCCCGTACATCACGTACACGTACGGCGGCAAGCACGACGCCGCCCTGCTCGGCTGGTACACCGACAACGCGGACCCGGACAACTTCCTGTACGTGCTCCTGCACCCCGGCGTCTCCGTCGACGAGGTGCCCGCCGGCCAGAGCTACGTCGACTGGGAGACCAAGCAGAACGCCTCGAACATCTCCGCGTGGGCGAACACGGAGTACATGAAGCTCGTCAACGAGGGCCAGACGACCTACGAGACGAGCAAGCGCCGCACCATCTACAAGGAAGCCACCAAGATGGCCCACGACCAGGCGCCGTGGGTGTTCATCGACTACGCGAAACTCGTTCGCGGCGTCCACCAGTCGGTGCAGTCGGACAGCTTCACGGTGAGCTCGGTCGGCGGCCCCTACCTCGAGCTCGTCAAGCTGAAGTAGTCCGGCGGTCGCGAAGTTTTTGAACGTCCCGTGAAATTGTCTGCCTAACTCACTCATGGTATCGAAGCGGTTCGTACTCAAACGGCTGTTGTTGCTCGTGCCCGTCCTGCTGGGGGTCGCGACGTTCGTCTTCGTCATCCTCCACCTCTCGGGCGGCGACCCGGCGCGGGTCATCCTCGGGCAGCGCGCGTCCCAGGCGCGCGTGATAGAACTCCGGAAAGAACTCGGGCTGAACGACCCGATATGGGTCCAGTACGGGCGGTTCCTCGTGGACGCCGCGCAGTTCAACTTCGGGCAGTCCTACAAGGTCGCGCAGGGCCAGTCGGTCCAGAGCATCCTCATCGACCGGCTCCCCGTCACCATCGAGCTCGCGCTCTACGGCCAGTTCATCGGGCTGGTCATCGGGCTGCCCCTCGGCGTCATCTCCGCCATCAAGCAGGACACCGTCGTCGACCACCTCGGCCGCGTCGGCGCGCTCTCCGGCATCTCCATCCCCATCTACTGGTCGGGGCCGATGCTCATCCTGCTGTTCTCGACGTACCTCGGGCTGTTCCCGGCGGCCGGCCGCATCGGCTCGCAGTACTTCCTCGCCGACCACTGGACGCTGTTCGGGACCCAGCTCCCCCTCACGGGGATGGTCACCATCGACACGCTGCTGCTCGGCGAGTTCGACGCCTGGATTTCGGCGGTCCGGCACCTCTTCCTGCCGGCGGCGACCATCGGCATCTACTCGCTGGCGCTCATCTCGCGGATGATGCGGTCGTCGATGCTGGAGGTCGTCCGCCAGGACTACATGCGGACCGCTCGCGCGAAGGGCCAGGGGTCGAAGATCACCGTCCTGAAGCACGGCTTCCGGAACGCCCTCATCCCCGTCATCACGGTCATCGGCATCCAGTTCGGGACGCTGCTCGGCGGCGCCGTCCTCACGGAGACCGTCTTCGGCATCAACGGCATCGGGACGACCATCGTCGCCGCCATCAACGCGACCGACTACCCGCTCGTCCAGGGGACCGTGTTGACGTTCGCGCTGCTGTTCACGCTCGTGAACCTCGGCGTCGACATCACGTACAGCTACCTCGACCCCCGCATCCAACAGTAACATGAGCACCGAAACCACCACCGACGAGTCGAGCGAACCGGCGGCACGCGGGTTCCTCGACCGGCTGCAGTCCTCGCAGTTCCTCTCGGAACTGCTCTCGAACCGCATCGCCGTCGCCGGCCTCGCCATCATCTTCGGGATGATACTGCTCGCGATCTACTCCCGCATCTTCATCGACCTCGGGCAGCTGACGGGCTCGCGGCTCGGCACCGGGATTCCGGACCGCGCGCCGCCGGGCTGGACCGGGCCGGCGCCGGTCGACCAGTTCATCTTCGGGACGGACGCGCTCGCCCGCGACATCTACAGGCGCACGCTGTACGGCGCGTGGATCGCGATGAAGTTCGGGACCGTCGTCGTGCTCGCGTCGACGGTCGCCGGCGTCGCGCTCGGCACCATCGCCGCGTACTACAGCGACCTCACGGACAACGTCATCATGCGGACGATGGACGTCCTGCTGGCGTTCCCATCGCTGCTGCTCGCGCTCGCGCTCGTCGCCATCTTCGGCGCCGGCCTCTGGAAGGCCGCGGCGGCGCTCATCCTCGTGTACACGCCGCGGTTCGCGCGCGTGATGCGGGGCGCGGCGCTGAAAGTCCTGGAGGACGAGTACATCGAGGCGACGGAGGCGCTGGGCGCCCGCGACCCCCGCGTGCTCGCGAAGCACGTCGTCCCGAACGCGCTCGCGCCCATTACGGTGCAGTCGACGCTGAACTTCGGGCTCGCCATCATCGACATCGCGGCGCTGTCGTTCCTCGGGTTCGGCGCGCAGGCGGGGACGCCGTCGTGGGGCCTGATGCTCGCGAACGGCGTGGAGAACGGCCTGCTCACCGGGAAGTGGTGGATGTCCGTCTTCCCCGGGTTGTTCCTGGCGGTCACCGTCCTCGGGTTCAACCTCCTCGGGGACGGGATGCGCGACGCCCTCGACCCCCGGATGCGGGAAGCGGTCGACTGACGGATGCAGGGGGGCGTCGAGGCGGCCGGCCGGGACTGGGGGTTGCTCGCTCGCGCGGCCGGCGCGGGCGCGCTCGCGGCCGCGGCGCTGTTCTACGCGCTCGTGTTCGCGGGCTGGCCGCCCCGGGAGGCCAGCCAGCTGGCGTTCCCGCTGGCCGCGCTGCCGTTCTCCGTCGGCCTGCTCGGCTGGTCGACGGTCCTCATGTCGGGGGACGCCCTCGAGGGGTTCTCCCGCGAGTTCGGCGTCTCGGAGTCCTGGACCGTCGAGAGCGGCCGGCAGGCGATGGCGCTGCTGGTCGCGTTCGGGCTCGGCGGCATGGTCGGCGCGGCGCTCGCCGGCGCGCCCTACGGCGTGTAGGCTGAACCCGCGGGGGCGCCGGTCTACCCGCGCACGTTCTCGCCGTCGTGGTCGCGGAACGACTCGCCGTCCCAGACGACGGTCCCGCGGACCATCGTCCACTCCGGGAAGACGCCCCGCCGGCCCTCGAACGGCGTCCACTCGCAGTTCGAGTGCAGGTCCTCGCCGCGAATCTCCGAAGGGTTCTCGGGGTCGACGAGCACGAGGTCGGCGTCCCGCCCAGCCTCGACGCGGCCCTTCCGCGCCAGGCCGAAGATGCGCGCGGGGTTCGCGGCGGTGACGTCCCGCACGCGCTCGTAGCTCAGCCGGCCCTCGCGGGCAGCGTTCAACAGCAGCGGGAGCGCCGTCTCGACGCCCGGCACGCCCGAGGGCGCGTCCCAGATGCTCGCGTCCTTCTCCGCGCGCGTGTGGGGCGCGTGGTCGGTCGCGACGACGTCGACGCGCCCGTCGACGAGCCGGTCGAAGACGGCGTCGCGGCGCTGCTCGCTCCGCAGCGGCGGGTTCATTCGGCCGAGCGTCCCGAGGTCCGCGAGGTCGTCCCGGGAGAGGAAGAGGTGGTGGGGCGTCACCTCGCAGGTCGCGCCGCCCGCGCGCGCCGCGTCCACGCCCTCCGGCGTCGACGTGTGCGCGACGTGCAGGGCCGCGCCCGCGGCCTCGGCCACCTCGACGGCGCGCTCGATTGCCGCGCGCTCGGCCTCCGGCGTCCGGTACACGCTCCAGGCGTCCGCGTCGTCCCGCGCCTTCGCGTCCGGGTCGAAGAGATCCGCGTCCTCCGCGTGCACGGTGACGACGACGTCCTCGCCGGCTGCCCGACTCCCGGCTCCGCCGGTCGCTCCGTCGGCAGCCTCGCCCTGCTCGGCTGCCCGCTCGCAGGCCTCCCGGAACAGGTCGGCGTCGATGCCCATGTCGCCCGTGGAGTCCGCGAGGAAGACCTCGCCGAGCGCGAACACCGGCCGGTCGAACAGCGAGTCGGGGTCCCAGTCCTCGGTGACGCCGCCGTTGATGCCCCAGTCCACGAGGCTGTCGGCGGCGCACTCGCGCTTCTCGTCGAACGCCCCGCCGGTGACCGTCGGCGGGTCGGTGTTCGGCTGGTCGACGACGGTGGTGACGCCGCCGGCCGCCGCGCTCCGCGAGCCCGACGCCCACGTCTCCTTGTGCTCGAACCCGGGCTCCCGGAAGTGCACGTGCACGTCGATCATCCCCGGGAGGAGGAGCTTCCCCGCGGCGTCGACGAGGGTCTCCCCGGACAGCTGGTCGCCGACCGCGTCGATGCGCTCGCCGTCGACGCGGACGTCCGCGGTCCGGCCGTCGGCGAGCGTCGCGTTCCGAATGACGGGCATGTGTCTCCCTCCAGGTGGCCGCGGCGTAAGTCCACCGACCGACGGCGGCCACTCGAGGAACCCGCGGCAGCGCCTGCGCCCGCGACGCTCAGGACAGCGTCTCGACGTCGGGGTCGGCGTCGCCCACCAGGACGTCCTCGAGGGCGTCCCTGACGCGGTCGGCGTCGCCGCCGGCGGCCGCGACGCTCCCCACCGAGTCGGGGTCGAAGGGGACGCCGAGCGCGGGGTAGACGTCCGCGAGCACGCGCCCGATGGCTTCCCGGCCGTCCACGACGAGGACGCCGGAGGTGAGCGCGGCGCCCTTCGTGACGCGCTGGGCGACGCCCGCGAGCTTCCCGCAGTCAGCCCGCACGGAGTGGTCGCCCGGACAGAACGAGTCCGGCGGCTCGCCAGCGCGGGCGTCCACGCCGACCCCCTCGAGGGCGTCGACGACGTCCGCGACCATCGCGTCGTAGCGCGCGGACAGCCCCGACCGGACGTCCGCGACCGGTTCGACGCGCGCGAACGCCAGCGTCGAGTCCGTGTACGCGACCGCGCGCCCGCCGACGCTGCGTTCGACGGTCGGGAAGCCGTGGCGCTCGGCGGCCGCCCTGGCGTCCCCGTAGCCGTCCTCGTTGGCGTCCCGGCGGCCGAACGCGACGACTCGCCCGGGCGCCCACACGCGGACCGCCGGCTCCCCGGTCTCCCGGACGTAGTCGAGGAGGTCGCTGGTCGCCTCGCTGTCGGCGGCCCACGTGTCCGCCCGGCCCCGGAGCACACGCATACGCCCGGGTTGCGACCGACGCCGCTAAACTCTCGCGGTCGAAACCCGACGCATGGTCACGCTCGCGGGCGACGCGCTCCGGCGGTACCCCCGCGTCTCCCGGTACAACTCGCCGTACCCCGCCCACGACGCCGGCTGCGCGGTCGACCTCTACCCGGGCCGCGCCGGCGACCG
>JBDGUB010000027.1:0-5971 GCA_042216245.1 Halobacterium sp. | reverse complement strand
GGGCGCGCGCCGAGCCCGGTCGCGGGCGAAGTCCTCGAGACCCGGACGGTCCGGTGCCCCGAGAAGCCGTACGCCGCCGCCCACGACCACCTCGTCGTCGTGGACACCGGGGACGCGGTCGCCCGGATGCTGCACGTCGACCCGGCGGTCGAACCCGGGGACGTCCTCGACGTCGGCGACGACGTCGGCCGGCTCGTCCGCTCGGGGTTCTTCGCACCCTGGGTCGACAACCACGTCCACCTCGGCTTCCGCACGCACGACCAGGACCCCGTCCGGGCGTCCGGGTCCCGCCCCCTCGACCTCGGCGTCGGCGTCGAACCCGTCGACTGGGACGGCACCGGCACCGTCGTCGCCACCGGCGACACGTGGGCGCTCCTGGACGAACCCGCGCACCCGGCGCCCGGCGAGACGTTCGCGGGACTCGCCGGCGACGACGGCGGCGTCCTGGACGGCGGCGTCCCGCACTACGAGGCCGGATACGCGACCGGCTGCGGCGAGACGGTGTCGCTGTTCGGGACGACCGTCGGCGACCGCACCGGCGACCGCACCGTCGCGTGGCGGGACGTCACGCCGACGGCGAACGGCGACCCGATTCGCGGACTGTCGCTATGGCTCGGCCGCGACGCGCTCGGCTGCAAACTCGTCGCGCCCGGCCACGACCTCCGCGTCGGCGACCGCGTGTCCGTCGACGTCCGCACGGACTGACGGCGACGCGAACGCGATGTCCACGCAGACTGGCGCGAACGCGACGCTCTCGCGGACCGACGCCTACGCGAACGTCACGTCGTCGCGACTGACGACCTCGCCGAACAGCCAGTCGGCGTGGTCGAGGGCGTACTCGCGGTGGTCCGCCTCGATGTACCCGACGGCGTCCTCCACGAGCACGGGCCGGTAGTCCCGGAGGCCCGCCGACCCCGCGGTGTGCAGCACGCAGACGTTCGCGAGCGTTCCGCAGAACACGAGGTCGTCGACGCCGTGCGCGTCCAGGAACCCCTCGAGGTCCGTCTGGTGGAACGCGTCGTACGTGTGCTTCTCCACGACGTAGTCGCCGTCGCGGACGTCCAGGTCGTCGTGCAACTGGGCGTCCCACGACCCCTCGACGACGTGCTCGCCCCAGCGCTCGAACTCGTCGTAGTAGTGGTTGTCCGCGAACTGCTCGGGCGGGTGGACGTCACGCGTGTACACGACGCTCGCGCCCGCGTCCCGCGCCCGCGAGACGAGGTCGGTGACGGGACCGACTGCGTCCTCGCTGGCGGGCGCGTACAGGCTCCCGTCCGGGTGACAGAACCCGTTCTGCATGTCCACCACGACGACCGCGGTGCTGGCTGGGTCGAACTCCATGTGTGAGTGGTCCGCCGGCAGCCACAAATCCGTTGCGCGTGTCCCGGGATTCGGCGGTCGGCGACGTGGCTCCGGGCCGGGTCGTCCCGGTGGCCCGGTGCCGGGTCGTCCCGGCGGCCCGCGGCCTGTACGGCGCCGGTTCGGTCCGGCGTTCCGGGTCTCGCGCGCACTGCAGGCGGTGCGCAGGCTTTTATGGCCTCGTCCCCGAACCGACGGTATGGCACGCCGACTTCTCGTCTTCGCGGTGGTCGCACTCGTGGCGCTCGCGGGCTGCCAGTCCCCCGCGCGCCCGGGCGCCACCACGACGGAACCGGTGACGACGACGCCCGGCGACGGCACGCCGACGCCCACGACGACCACGCAGGGAATAGTCGACTCCCACTCGGACCCGGCGACCGACGTCCTCGGCTGGGAGGGCGGCTACTGGTACAACGAGACCATCCCGGTGACCGTCGACGACGGCCTGAACGCCACCGAACGCAACGCCACCATCGACCGCGCGATGGCGCGCGTCGAACACATCCGGCGCCTCGAGTTCGAGAAGCCGGTGCCCGTCGACGTCATCTCCCGGCAGACCTACCAGCAGGAGTACGCCGGCACCGGGAACGCCAGCGACGCCCTGCGGACGTTCGACGACGCGAAGTTCGAGGCGATGTTCCTCGTCGGCGAGACCGAGAACTCCCTGGACGTTCAGGAGGAGAACCGCGGGTCGAACGTCCTCGGGTTCTACACCCCGAAGGACGACCGCATCGTCATCATCTCCGAGTCGGAGACGCCGACCATCGAGGAGACGACGCTCGGCCACGAGCTCATGCACGCCCTCCAGTTCCGGAACTTCGACGCGCAGTTCTCCTCGCCCACCCGGGACGCCGCCAACGCCCACAACGGCCTCATCGAGGGCGAAGCGAGCTACCTCGACAACGTCTACAAGGAGAACTGCGGCGAGGCCTGGAGCTGCGTCACGCCGTCGGCGTCCGGCGGCGGCGGAGGCGGCGGGGGCGGTATCCACCTCGGCGTCTACATCGTGAAGTACTTCCCGTACAGCGACGGCCCCGGCTTCGTGAAGCACTTCTACGAGCAGGGCGGCTGGAGCGCGGTCGCGGACCTCTACGAGAACCCCGCGAACACCTCCGAGCAGGTCGCCCAGCCGGAGAAGTACGGCACCGACGAACCCACCGAGGTGTCCCTGCCGGACCGCTCGAACGGCGACTGGGACCGCGTCACCGTCAGCGGGCGCGCGCCCTACGGCGAAGTCGGCGTCGGCGGCCTCACCGCGATGCTGGCGTACCCGGCGTACCACCAGAACCGCTCCGGGTACGTCCTCAGCCCGCAGGCGTTCCTGAACACCGGCCCGAACGGGAACGTGAACATGGACGACCCGTTCAACTACACCACGACGCCCGTCCGCGGGTGGGACGGCGAACGCATGTGGATCTACGAGAACGCCGACGGCGAGACGGCGTACACGTGGCGGATCGCGTGGGACTCCCCGCGGGACGCCCGCGAGTTCGCGGAGTCCTACCGGTCGCTGCTCCGGTACTGGGGCGCCGAGAAGCGCAGCGACGGCGTCTGGCGCATCCCCGAGGGCGAGAGCGAGTTCGCGGACGCGTTCCGCGTCACCGTCTCCGGGGACACCGTCACCATCGTGAACGCGCCGACCGTCCCCGAACTGTCCGCCGTCCACGCCGCGTAACCAATCGCAGCCTGGGCATCGACGCGGCGTATCCGGTCGCAGCCTGGGCATCGACGCGCCGATTCGGTAACCCGCCCTCCGGGCTCGGCCCACGGGCGCGCGTTCTCCCCGACCAGTAGGCGAGGCTTTTTCGCTCGGGCGCCAGTACGTCCGCGCATGCAACCCAGTAGTCGGAGGGTCGCCACGTGACCTTCGACGTCGTCCCGAACGACGCCATCGCGGACGGCCGCGCGACGGACGCCTACTTCGAGCGAACCGAGACCACCCTCGAGCACGCCGGCCGCAACCCCCGCGTCGTCGCGGAAGTCACCGCCGACCAGTTCCCGACCGGCGAGTTCGAACTGCTCGCCGGCGTGAAGGACGCCGCCGCCCTCCTCGAAGGACTCCCGGTGGAGGTCGACGCGCTCCCCGAGGGCACGCTGTTCGACGGCGGCCCCGTGATGCGCATCGAGGGCGACTACCTCGACTTCGCGCGCTACGAGACGTCCCTGCTGGGCTTCCTCTCGCACGCCTCCGGCGTCGCCACCGCCGCCCTCGAAGCCCGGTTCGCCGCGCCGGACTCGCAGGTCCTGAGCTTCGGCGCGCGCCACGTCCACCCCTCTATCGCGGCGATGGTCGAGCGCTCCGCGCTCGTCGGCGGGCTCGACGGGTTCTCGCACGTCGCCGCCGGCGACGTCATCGGCCGCGAGCCCGGCGGGACGATGCCGCACGCGCTGCTCATCTGCTTCGGGCGCGGCCACCAGGAGCAGGCGTGGCGGGCGTTCGACGACGCCGTCCCCGATGACGTCCCACGGGTCGCACTCTGTGACACGTACAGCGACGAGAAAGACGAAGTCGTTCGCGCGCTCGACGCGCTCGGCGACGACCTCGACAGCGTCCGCCTCGACACCACGTCCTCGCGGCGGGGCGACTTCCGGCACATCGTCCGCGAAGTCCAGTGGGAGCTCGACGCCCGCGGCCGCAACAACGTCGACGTCTTCCTCTCCGGCGGCCTCGGCCCCGCGGACCTCCGCGCGCTCCGGGATGTCGCGGACGGCTTCGGCGTCGGCGGCCACGTCTCGAACGCCGACCCCGTGGACTTCGCGCTGGACATCGTCGCGGTCGAGGGCGAACCCGCGGCCAAACGCGGGAAGCTCTCGGGGAAGAAGGACGCCTACCGGACGCGGGACGGCGGTCACCACGTCGCGCTCGCGAATCGCCCGGGCCCGACGGACGGCGAGTCGCTGCTCGAACCGCTCGTGCGGGACGGCGACGTCGTGCGGTCGTTCGACGTGGACGACGCGGCGACGCGTGCCGTCGACGACGCGGAAGCGGTCGGATTCCGGGAGTAGTGCTCAGGCGGTGAGTTCTTCGACGGCGGGGGTGCCGTCCTCGGTCTCCTCGCCGGTCTCGCGGAACACCTGGCCCTCGAAGAGCGTGACCATCACGTCGTCGTCCTCCCAGGCGCCGTTCGGGAGGCCGGCCTTCCGGCAGGTGCGGTCGAGGTACTCGTAGACGCTCCAGTCGTTCTCGACGGGGAGCGTCGGGTACATCCAGCCGTGCTGGCCGTCGCCGTCGATGGCGACGCCGTGCACGCCGAGTTCGATGTCCTCCGCGGGGTCGTCCGTCAGCACGAGGTTCGACACCGTGCAGACGGACACCCGGATGTTCGGGAGTTCCGCGGGCTCGACCTCCGAGCCACACGACGATTCGGAGGCGGCCTTGATGGACGCCTCGACGATGGCGTGCCCGAGCTGCTGGGTCTCGTTGCCGAGTTCCCGCACGGACTCGTGGGCGCCTGCGCAGCCCCGGAGTCGGCCGCGGCCGCGGGTCGACTCGAGTCGGACGAACGCGCTCGTCCGGTTGTAGAACGCGTCACGCATGCTGCCGGGCTGCTCGCGCTGTCCGTTTCGAACGAACGCCTCGACGGATTCGCGAGCGAGTTCAACGGTCCGAGCGCCGTCCTCGAAGGAGAGTACTACTGACTGGGCCTCGGCCATATGGACCACGTTAGGCTCAGGATTAACTTGAACTCTTCCCTTACCGTGCGGGACCGTGATAGTTTTTTCGTCACGTGCCCGCGCGCCTGTCACCGCCGGATGGCGAACGGACTGCGTCGAAACCCTCCCCGACGTATTTCTATTCTGAGTGGAACGGGCCGGCCAGAAGATTCACTGCGGCGACGCCGCCGCTCCGCGGGCCGAACGCTCCGCACGCGCCGACCCCTGGAACCGACGGCCTTAACGACGCCGCGGCCCTACCCCGAGTGGGCAGAGGGAGCCCGGCTCCCGTGCCGCGAGGCATGAGGAAAGTCCCCCCACCAGTCGGGCGGGCGGCCGGACGCAAGTCCGGGACGGGAGACCGTCGGCACTGGAACAGAGACGACACGTCCCTCTCCGACCGATGACGCGCGCGACCCGACCCGGAAGGGAAGGAAGCTAACCCGTCGAGGGCCGCGACGCCACCGCGTCGCGCACGCGGAGACGCCACGTCTCCCGGACGGGAGGGGACCGATGGAACGGCCAATCCCCGCCGGTGCAAGTCCGCGCGGCCGGGTAGCCCGACGCCGCCCGAGAGGGCGCCGCGTGGACGCTCAGCCGAATGCCGGGCCGAACAGAAGGGGGCTTACTCCCCTCAGCTCGCTGTACTCGCGGAGCGGCGCCGCCGCCTCGTCCGTTTCTGGACCAGTGTGTTCGGCCCTGGGTTCTCGTGCGGGTGTCCCCCGGCGTTCGTGAGCTGCGCCAACATATTTATAATAAATACTGGTGTAGTCCACACCATGTCAACTCGACAGAAACTCGGCGCGAGGATCCTCGGACGCGACGTCTCGTTCACGTACTCCGAACAGTAGATCGGGTACTCGATTCTCGGGCTCAGGCTCGTGATGGCGTGGACGTTCCTGCAGGCCGGCCTCGACAAACTCATGGCCGGCGACTGGTCCGCAGCGGGCTTCCTCAC
>JBDGUB010000052.1:0-35016 GCA_042216245.1 Halobacterium sp. | reverse complement strand
CACGAGTAGTGAAATCGCAGGAAGGGAGCGGGGTGAAAGTGCTCCGTCAGGGATTTGAACCCTGGTCCTTGCCGTGAGAGGGCAAGATGATTGGCCGGACTACACCAACGGAGCGCGTCCACTCAGTCGTAGTCCGGGGGTACAAATAACGATTTCGTCTCGAGGGCGGCACGCGTGTGATTGTCCGGCGTGCGCGCTGGGGCTGGGTCAGTCGTCGACGGGAGTGGGGTCGGGGGTGGTGGTGGGTTGGTGGTCGTCGGCGACGTGGCGGCTCCAGAGCAGGAGGAGGCTGGGGAGGACGTAGACGCTGACGAGGAAGGACAGGGAGAGCGCGAGCACGACGAGCGTGCCGAAGCTCTGGAACTGCGGGTGGGGGTGGAGGAGGAGCGCGGAGAACGCGCCGACGGAGGTGAGGGTGCTGCCGAGGAGGGCGCCGCCGGTGCCGGTGACGGCTTCGCGGAGGGCGGTTTCGGGTGTGTGGCCGTTGCGGCGTTCGTGCGCGAAGCGGTCGCTGACGTGGATGGCGTAGTCGATGCCGAGGCCGACGACGAGGCTCAACAGGAGCGCGGTGAGCAGCGTCAGGGGGACGCCGAGGACGTGCATGCCGCCGACGACGAGCGCGGTGACGAGCGCGATGGGGACGCCGGTGACGGCGCCGAGCGTCCAGCTGTCCTCGGAGACGCGGTAGACGCCGACGAGCAGCGCGAAGACGGCGGCGAGCGCGACGACGAGCGTATGGAGGATGTTCGCGGCGACCGTGGAGAGTTCGGCGGTGAGGAGGGTGGCGCGGCCGACCGGGGTCGCGGAGAGCCCGTCCGCGTCGTCAACGACGGCTTCGGCGTGCCGCATCGCGTCGTTCTGGGCGTCGGCGGTGGCCGTCAGGTCGATGGGGACGACGACGCGCACGGACCGGTAGTCGCCGTTCGTGCGTTCGACGACGCGGCTGGCCGCCTGGGGGGCGGCGGCGTAGAGGGCGTCGTAGACGGCTTCGAGGTGCTGGTCGGGGACGCCGTCGCCGTCGGTGTCGGCGTCGGCGAGCACGCCGGCGAACGTGTCGTTGCGGGCGGCGACCGACCGCATCACGGAGACGGGCGACCGGAAGGGGACGCCGTCGCTGCGGTGGAAGACCGCGGCGCTGTCGGCGAGCCGGCGTTTCGCGTCCTGGACGGGGTCGAGGGCGCCGGCGCCGGTGACGTCGCCCTCGACGAGGAGGCTGGACGTTCGGCGGTCGCCGGCGTCGGTGCTGCGGTAGTGCGCTTCGACGAACGAGAGGTGTTCGCGGGTCTCGGGGACCTCCCACTCGAGTGGCTCGGGGAGGTCCTGTTTCCACTCGGCGGCTTCCCCTGTCTGCTGCTGGAAGCCCTGTCGGTCGAGTTGCGTCCAGGCGGCGCCGCCGGCGGCGCCGGCGACGAGCGCGAGCGCGACGACGACGGGCGCGCCGCGTATCGCGAGCGCGACGCCGCTGGCGAGCACGCCCTCGAGGAACCCGGCCTTCCCGAGGGGTGCTTTCCGGCGCTCGAGGCCGAGGCGGCCGAGGAGGTTGTCGGCCGTGACTTTCGCGGCGGGGACGATGGTGACGAAGATGACGAACGCGGAGAGCACGCCGAGCGTGATGGCGACGGCGAGGTTGCGGATGGTCGTCACGCCGTTGGCGGCGTTCGAGAGGAAGCCGACTGCGGTGGTGAGCGTGACGAGGCCGAGCGCGCCGGCGACGTGCGACAGCGAGCGCGTCATCGGCTCCGCGACCGACTCCTCGGGCCCGCGTTCTTCCCGGTACCGCATGAAGACGTGGAGGCCGTAGTCGACGCTGAGTCCGACGACGAGGACGGGCCCGATGATCATCGCGCTGCCGGCGGCGACGCCGAGCCAGCCGAGGATGCCGAACATCCAGAGGACCGAGAGGACGACGCCGGCGAACCCGACGAGGATGTCGACGAGGTCGCGGTACGTGAACGCGAGCACGGCGAGGATGACGGCGAGCGCGGCCGGCACGACGAGCTCGAGGACGTTCTCCTGGGCTTGCTGCCGGTAGTCGTCCTGGGCGTGCTCGCCGAGCGTGAAGTACTCGGGGCTGGCGTAGTCGTTCGCGTGCTCGTAGAGGACGCGCTGGGCGGCCGTGAACGCCCGGCTGTCCGCGGCACTCCCGCTGGCGGCGTCCCCGCTGTCGGCCGACTCGGCGGCGGCGAACCGGAAGACCATGCGTCGGCTGGACGCGGTGGCGGTGCCGGGCGCGTAGTCGTTCGGCAGGAGTGCGAGCGCGGGCGACCCGGCGACGAGGGTGTCTTCGACGAGGCCGCGGACCTCGCGCTCGCTGCGGGCTTCCAGGGCCGCGATCTGTTCGTCGATGGACGCCGACCGGTCGCCGGCGGCGCGCACGGCGACGTAGTTCGCCACGCCCATCACGGGACGCCGCTCGGCGGCGACGCTGGAGACGGCGTCCGTCGCGAGGACGGCGCGCTGGAAGCGCAGGGACTCGAGGAGCGCGTCCTTCGAGAGGACGTTGCCGTCGTCGGCGCGCACGTAGACGACCCTGGTGGTGGCGTCGGTGGCCGAGGACTGGTTGGCGTAGTGCGCCTGGATGTAGGCCTGTTTCTGCGCGACCGTGGTGTCGCCGCCGACGTCGCTGGACGCCTGGCTGCCGGTCTGGAGGTTGGCGACCCCGGCGACGACGCCGGCGGTCACCATCAGTCCGAGGACGAGCACGAGGACGTTGTGGTCGGTGACGACCGAAACGAGCCGGCGGAGGGCCCGCGCCGTCATCGGTGAGTCACCGGCGTCGCGCCGTCGGCAGCGTGGAGGGCCGCGGGGAGCGATTCGGGACGCCGCCCTCGACGGGGGCGCGGGCTGGGCGGAGCTTGGTCGAGTGCCATGCTCGCCGGATGACATACCGGGACAAAAAGCGTTTCCAGAACTCGGCTTCTGTTCGCTCGATATCACGGCTTTAGTCCGGTGTTAAAGCGCTGAGTTCCGAGAATCAGGGATTACGGTGGGCGTCTCGGACGTGGGTGTGAATCACCCGCAGAACCAGTATCCGTTTTCTGGTACGTTCGAGTCCGGTGGCAGGACGGCTGCGTTCAGGGGGTCGAACTGGCTGCCGTGAGGGAGCGAACCGACTGCGTTCAGAGAGCGAGCCGGCCGCCTTCAGGGAGCCAGCCGGTTCTTCCGGTGTTTCATCTCGGACTCGTAGTACTCGAAGGTGTGCGGGCACCACTCCGCCGCGAGGTCGAGCAGCTGCTCGGTGAGGTCCCGGATCTCCCACTGGGCGTCGGCGGCCGCCCGCATGTCCGCGACGTGCATCAGCGACCGCGGGTTCAGCGTGACGACGATGTTCACCTCGGTGCCGATCGGGAGCACGAAGCGGGCGTCCTCGGGGGGCATCCCGAGGTCGAGCAGCTCCTGGTAGTCCTCGACGGACTGCCGGACTGACCGCCGGAACACCGCCTCGCGGCGCTCAACGGTCGCCTCGTCGACGTCCGCGGTCTCCTGGTTGCGGCCGACCCAGTCGGGGTCCGTCGCGGACGGCGGCGTCACCACCATCTCGCCGTCCTCGACGTCCGCGGGGTCGACGTCGTCGAAGGAGACGTACCGCATCGACTGCACGTCGAAGCTCGCGTGCCGGTGGCGCGTGAGCTGGGCCATGCAGGACCGGCTCGCGCCCTCGATGGCGAACGTCGCGCTCGGGTGCTCGAAGGGGCCGTAGTGCCCGCGCTTCAGCAGCTGCCCGAGGAAGTTCGCCTTCTGGTCCTCGTGCGTCTCGCCCTCGACGCCCGCCATCGCGTCCTCGAAGGACTGGTCGGCGACCCAGTCGCTCATGTAGTCGTTTCGTGCCCCGCGGCAGATGAGTTCCTCCGGGTTCTCCGTGGCTTCGAGGAGGCGCACTCGCATACTGCCAACGACTGCACTCCGCGCGACCAAAAACGCTCCGACCCCTGGCGCCGGCCCGCCCGCGCCCCGCAGTCGGCTCGGGGCGGTTGCCGGATGCTGAACGCTTTTTCCCGGCTCGGACGTATCGCCGAACAGCGATGAGCGACAGCGACATCGGGTTCGTGCGACTCGGCGAGACCGGCATCCAGACGAGCGAACTCCAGTTCGGCACCTGGCGGTTCGGGAAGGAGACCGAGGAGGGGAACGTCGAGATCGGGGAGGACCGCGCGAAGGACCTCCTGGACGCGTACGCCGACGCGGGCGGCCGGTACATCGACACCGCGGACGTCTACGGCGGCGGCGCCAGCGAGGAGTGGATCGGGGACTGGCTCGCGGACCGCGACCGCGAGCGCTACACCGTCGCGTCGAAGATCTACTGGCAGATCCGGGACGGCGACCCGAACAGCCGCGGCACCAACCGGAAGAACGTCCGCGACCGCATCGACGCCCTCCTGGACCGCCTCGGCACCGACTACGTGGACGTCCTCTACATCCACCGGTGGGACGACGAGACGCCGACCCGTGAGATGATGAAGACACTGAACGGCCTCGTGGAGGACGGCAAAGTCCACTACCTGGGTGCGTCGACGCTCCGCCCGAACGCGTGGAAGGTCGCTCGCGCGAACGAGCTCGCGCGCAGCGAGGGCTGGGAGCCGTTCACCGTGCTCCAGCCGCGGTACAACCTCGTCGACCGCGAGATCGAGGGGGACTACCTCGAGTTCGCCCGGGAGCGCGGGCCCGCGGTCTGCCCGTGGAGCCCGCTCGGCCAGGGGTTCCTCACGGGGAAGTACGACCGCGAGGACGGACTCCAGGGCGACTCGCGGGCGAGCGAGTCCAGCCGCTGGGAGCAGAACTACCTCACGGAGGCGAACTTCGACGTGCACGACGAGCTCGACGCGGTCGCCGACGAGGTCGACGCGACGCCCGCGCAGGTCGCGCTCGCGTGGCTCCAGCACCGCGACGGCGTCACCGCGCCCATCGTCGGCGCGCGCACCGTCGACCAGCTCGAGGAGAACCTCGCGAGCGCCGCCATCGACCTCTCCGACGAGCAGGTCGACCGGCTCACCGAGGCGAAGGAAGGCCCCTACGCCGGGCTCTGAGCTCCGACACTGGCTGACGTCGACGGCCTGGCTCGCTGGCGTCGGACGCACTTGCTCACTAACGGCGGACGCCCCGCTCGCCGACGCAGACCGCCTGGCTCGCTGACACCGCACCGCTTTTCTCGCGGCGCCGCCTGGTCTGTGGCGATGACGGCCGCCGAGGACCGCGACCCGACCGACTGCAAGGTCGGCCGGCTCGTCGAGGCGTACGGCCTGGACGGCGTGGGCGACAGCCTCGAGCGGCGGTGGACGGCCGACGGCGACGACCGCGCGAGCCTCCGGAAGCTCGCCGAGTTCTTCAACCGGCGGCTGCTGCGCGCCGCGCTCGAGGACGCCGGCCGGAACCCCGTCGACGAGGACGTCGCGGCCGCGTACCGCGTGCTCGCGGGCGGCGACGCCAGCGAGGGCGCGCGCACCCAGAAGCGCCTGGAGCTCTCCCGGGACGGCGTCGACGTCGACGGCCTCCTCGAGGACTTCGTCTCCCACCAGGCCGTCCACACGTACCTCACCGAGTACCGGGGCGTCGACCGCGAGGACGACGCCGACCAGGTCGCTGTCGACGCCGACCGGCTGCGTCGACTCCGGTCCCGGGTCGCGTCGGTCGCCGCGGACGCCGTGGACCGCTCCGCGAACGCCGACCGGATTTCTGCCGGCGACGTCGACGTGCTCGTGGACGTCCGCGTGTTCTGCCGGGACTGCGGCGCCGACTACGACGCCGTCGAGTTCCTCGAGCGCGGCGGCTGCGACTGCGGCGACGGGTAAAATGAAGAACTATATCAGCCCGCCGCCAAGCGCCTGTATGGACGAGCCGGGTGCGGGCCAGTCAGCGGCGCGCCTACACGCACGCAACGTCGGTGGCATCGACGAGACGACTGTCACCCTGGAGCCGGGCGTGAACGTGCTGGCGGGCCGGAACGCCACCAACCGGACGTCGTTCCTGCAGGCGGTGATGGCGGCGCTCGGCAGCAGCCGCGCCACCCTGAAGGGCGACGCCGACGAGGGCCGCGTCGAACTCGCGGTCGGCGGGGAGACGTTCGAGCGGACGCTGCGCCGCGTCGGCGGCAGCGTCTCCTTCGGCGGCGACCCGCTGCTCGCGGACCCGGAGGTCGCGGACCTGTTCGCGTTCCTCTTGGAGGACAACGAGGCGCGGCGCGCGGTCGCTCGCGGCGACGACCTCCGCGAGATCGTCGTCAGGCCCGTGGACACCGCCGAGCTCCGCCGCGAGATCGAGCGCAGGGAAGCCGAGAAGCGCGAGATCGACGAGGAGCTCGCGGCGCTCGACGACGTCGCGGCGCGCCTCGAGAACCGCCGCGAGCGCGTCGCCGAACTCGAGGCCGAACGCGACCGCGTGGCCGAGGAGCTCGAGGACGCGCGGGCGGCGCTCGCCGACGCGGAGGCGGGCGACGGCGAATCCGAGGCGCTCGCGGAGCTGAAGGACGCGCGCTCGGACCTCGAGGAGGTGCGGTTCCAGCTGCGAACCGAACGCGAGAGCCTGTCGTCGCTGCGCGACCAGCGCGAGGACCTCCGCGACCGCCGCGAGGGCCTCCCCGACCCGGACGTCGACCTCGCGGAGCTGGACGCCCGCATCGAGGAGTTACGGGGCCGCCAGGAGGAACTCGAGGCCGCGGTCTCCGACCTCCAGAACGTCGTCCGGTTCAACGAGGACTTCGTCGATGACGACGGCGTCCACCACGAACTTGCGGACGCCGCAGACGCGACTGACGGCGACCGGGAGCGTCGCTCTGACGGCGGGACGGTGACGGACGCGCTGGTCGCCGACGACGACGAGGACCGCGTCTGCTGGACGTGCGGGTCGCGCGTGGACCGCGACCGCATCGAGCAGACAGTCGAGCGACTGCGGGACCTCCGCGACGAGAAGCGCGCCCGGCTCGAGGACGTCGAGGCCGAACTCGAGTCGCTGACGGACCGCCGCGAGGAGGTCGCCGCCGTCCGCGACCGGCGCGCAGACGTGACGGACGAACTCCGCGAGGTCGAGCGGGAGATCGAGCGCCGCGAGGACCGCGTCGCGGACCTTGAGGCCGAGGAAGCCGACCTCGAATCGGCGGTCGCGGACCTCGAGGCCGAAGTCGAGCGCGACGGCCAGGACGCGGCCGTGGAGCGCGCGAAGCGCGTGAACGAGCTGGCCGCGGAACGCGACCGCATCGAGGCCGACCTCGCGGACGCCCGGGAGACCGTCGCGGACCTCGAGGACCGGCTCTCGGAGCGCGACGCCCTCGAGGAGCGCCGCCGCGAGGTCGTCGCCGATCTCCGAGACCTCCGGGACCGCGTGGACCGCGTGGAGGCCGCAGCCGTCGAGTCGTTCAACGAGGAGATGGCCGCCGTCCTCGACCGCCTCGACTACGACAACCTCGAGCGCGTCTGGGTGGAGCGCACGTCCACCACCGAACGCGACGGCCGGGGGACCGTCGAACGCACCGAGTTCGACCTGCACGTCGTCCGGGAGACCGACGACGGCACCGCCTACGAGGACACCGTCGACCACCTCAGCGAGAGCGAGCGCGAAGTCACGGGGCTGGTGTTCGCGCTCGCGGGCTACCTCGCCCACGACGTCCACGAGGACGTGCCGTTCCTCCTGCTGGACTCCCTGGAGGCCATCGACGCCGACCGCATCGCCGACCTCGTGGAGTACGTCGCGGAGTACACCGACTTCCTCGTCGCCGCCCTCCTCGAGGAGGACGCTGCCGCCGTCGAGCACGTCGACAACCGCGTCACCGACGTCTGACGGTCGAAGACGGCAATTATCTGGCGGGCGAAGACGGCAGTAATCTGGCGGTCGAATACGGCAGTAGAAGGAGAGGCCGGGCGGCGTTGCGGGCGAGACGCAGCAGCCCTACTCGAGCATCTCGCGGGCGATGATGTTCTTCTGGATCTCCGTGGTGCCCTCGTAGATCTGGGTGATCTTCGCGTCGCGGTAGAACCGCTCGACGTCGAAGTCGTTGACGTAGCCGGCGCCGCCGTGGATCTGGACGGCTTCGTCGGCGACCTCGACGGCGATGCGGGACGCGAACTCCTTGGCCATGGACGCGAGCGCGGTCAGCTGTTCGTCGCGGTGCTCGACGCTCCACGCGGACTTGCGGGTGATGGTGCGGGCGGCCTCCGTCTGGGTGCGCATCTCGGCGAGCTTGTGCTTGATCGCCTGGAAGTCAGAGATCGGGCGGTCGAACTGCTCGCGCTCTTGGGCGTAGTCGAGCGCGCGCTCGGTCGCGCCGCGGGCGATGCCGACGCCCTGCGCGGCGACCGCGGTCCGGGTCTCGTCGAAGAACTGCATCTGCTGGAGGAAGCCGCCGCCCTCGGTGCCGACGAGGTTCTCCTCGGGGACGCGGACGTCGTCGAAGATGAGCTCCGCGGTGTCGCTCGCGCGGATGCCGAGCTTCCCGGTGATCTTGTCGGCCTCGAAGCCGTCGCGGTCGGCCTCCACGACGATCTGGCTGAAGCCGTTGTACCGGCCGCTGGCCTCGGGGTCGGTCTGGCAGAGCACGACGAAGAAGTCGCCGACCGAGCCGTTCGTGATCCACATCTTGTTGCCGTTGATGACGTACTCGTCGCCGTCCTTCTCGGCGCGCGTGGAGACGCTGGAGACGTCGGAGCCGGTGTCGGGCTCGCTGATCGCCGACCCCATGATGGCGTCCCCCTTCGTGATGGGGTCGAGGAAGCGCTCCTTCTGGTCGTCCGTGCCGAACGCCATGATGGATTCGGCGCCGAACGCGGCGCTGGAGATGCAGAGGCCGATGCCGGGGTCGGCGGCGAACAGCTCCTCGATGATGATGGCGGTCTCGACCGGCGAGTAGCCGGCGCCGCCGTACTCGAGGGGGATGCTCGGGCCGAGCAGGCCGGCGTCCGCGGCGGCCTCCATGACGTCCCAGGGGTACTTCTCTTCTTCGTCGTACTCGGTGGCGACGGGCACGATCTCGTTCTCCGCGAACCGCCGCACTTCCTCCTGGATGGCTTGCTGCTCGTCGGTGAGTCCGAAGTCCATGCAGTTGTGTACCGCACACCGGGACAAAAGTACTCGTAAACGGCCGACAATTCCCGGGCAGTTCCCCCGCCCCGGATTCGACAGGATTCCAACTGAAACGCGTTTCCGGAAACCACCAAGGGGCAGCGGGTTCACTCCCCAAGTGCAATGTCCGAGTACGAACTGCCGCCGCTTCCCTACGACTACGACGCGCTCGAACCGCACATCAGCGAACAGGTGCTCACGTGGCACCACGACACCCACCACCAGGGCTACGTGAACGGCTGGAACGCCGCCGAGGAGACCCTGGAGGCGAACCGCGAGGCCGGCGACTTCGACGGGACCGCCGGCGCCCTCGGCGACGTCACCCACAACGGCTCGGGGCACATCCTCCACACGCTGTTCTGGCAGTCGATGAGCCCCGAGGGCGGCGACGAGCCCGAGGGCGACCTCCGGGAACGCATCGAGGCGGACTTCGGCTCCTACGAGGCCTGGAAGGGCGAGTTCGAGACCGCGGCGTCCGCGGCCGGCGGCTGGGCGCTGCTCGTCTACGACACGCACGCCAACCGCCTGCGGAACGTCGCCGTGGACAAGCACGACAAGGGCGCGCTCTGGGGCAGCCAGCCCATTCTCGCACTCGACGTCTGGGAGCACTCCTACTACTACGACTACGGCCCGGACCGCGGCAGCTTCGTCGACGCGTTCTTCGAGGTCGTCGACTGGGAGGAGCCGTCCAGCCGGTACGCGCAGGCCGTCGAGCGCTTCGAGTAATCCCGCGTCCCCACAGCCACGTTCTCGTTTTTTCGAGCGACAGCCGATCCGGTCGTGTCCGGAGAAAATACTAAGAGGAGTGAAACGTGTCGTTGGGTCGTGCCCGACAGCGAGTACGTCGACCAGGTCGCCGAGTACCTCCAGGGGGACGGCTGGACCACGTCCCGGACGCGCGTCAGGGAGGACGCCGTCGTCGTGAGCGCCGTCAGGGACGCCGACCCGGGGAGCCTGCTGGCGATGGTCGTCGACGACCCCGACGGCGACGTCACCCCGAAGTACGTGAAGTACCTCGTGAAGACGGCGAAGGACAAGCAGGCGGGCGCGGCGCTCGTCACGACGACGGGGACGCTGACGGACGAGGCCGCCGCGTTCGCCGACGAGTACGGCGTCGACACCGTCGCGCCGGACGCGGTTCGGTCGGCGCTCGGCGGGGGGTTCGACGTCGACCCAGACCAGGTGTCGATGCCGGACGGCCCCGACGGTCCCGGGGACGCCGCCGCGAACGACCCGGACCCCGACCTGGTTCCGGACTCGGACCAGTCCGAGGACGCCGACGCCACCGTCGACGCGTCGGAATCCGCGGCGCAGGAGACGCCGGCGACGGCCCCTGACGAGACGACGGACGCCAGCGAAGACGACTGGCTCGACGGAGAGGAGATTCCCGCGGCGGACGACCGGGAGGCAGGCGGCCAGAGGGCCGAGAGCGCGACGGCTGAAACCGAGGGTTCAGCGGAGGCCGACCACGGGACCGATGCTGACGCCGGGCCAGAGACCGGGAAGGCGTCGCCGCCCGACTCCGACAACGAGCCGGCAGCCGACGAGCCGGTGGAGAGTGGGACGTCCTGGCAGGGGGCGGGCGACGACCTGCCGGGCGAGCGCGGAGACCGTTCGCTGGTCGACCGGTGGACGTCCCGCGCCAGACCGGTCCTCGTGGCTGCGGTGGTCGTGCTGCTGGCCGCGGGTGTCGTCGCGTCGACCGGGGCCGGCGGACCGCTCGGCGACGCGCTCCGTAGCGTCCCGGTCGTCGGCGGCGGGGGCGACGCGTCCGACCAGCCGGCGGCCGCAAGGGCGAGCGTGGACGTCGCGGTCAGCGAGGTGCCGCGGAAGGCGGACTTCGTTCTCGCGGTGGACGGAACCGCGTTCACGAACGACGCCCTCGCGACGGTGACGAGGACCGGACTCGATAGAGCGCCGGAGAGCGCTACGGGATTCTCGACGCTCCCCGAAGCGCTCGGCCGCGCCGAGGCTCTGACGGGCGTCGACCCGCGGTCCGTCGAGTCAGTGACCGTGTACGCCGCGGCGAACGCGGCGTCGAACACGTACGTCGCGGCACACGTGACTCCCGATGGGTCGACGCCCGCCAGGAGCGCACTGGAGCGAGCGACGAACCGCAACGGACGGACTGTGACCTACCACGGAACGACCGTCTTCGCGTTACCCGCAAGCGCAGGTCCGACCATCTGGTACGCGGAGCTCCCGGACGGCTCGTACCTCTACGGGACGAAGCCCGCCGTCAAGGACGGGATCGACGTCGCGAGGGGAGACGCCCCGACGCTGTCAGCGTCCTTCCAGTCCGAACTCGAGAACGCCCGGAACGCCCCCGTAACGTTCGGGTACGTCTCCGGTGAGACGATCGCGAGTGGTCCGTTCGCTGGCGCAGAGTCGGTCGTCGGGACGGTGACGGCGGGGAACGGTCGCGTCTCGTTGTCGGCGACGATCGACACGTCGAGCGAAGACACCGCGGAGGGCGTCGCCACCCGGATTCGGTCTCGGATCGATACCGCAGTGTCTCAACTCGGCTCCTCGAAGGCAGTGAACGTCCTCCGGGACGCGTCCGTGACGACGGACGGGAGCCGCGTGACGCTCGCCGCCGGTGGTACGCCGGCCTCCATCGGACAGTTGCTGCAGGTCGCCATCGACGTCTCCGGCGTCTTCCAGTCCAAAGCGGCGAACACGAGCCCGGAATCGACCGCCGAGCCCGGCTACGTCCAGTTCGTGAACGTGTACGGGAACGTCGAGGACGGCCGCGTCGTCTCGGTGAAAGCCACGGTGAAACCCTCGTCCGGTTCGACCCCCATCGACCTCTCGAAGGCGTCAGTTCGCTGGCTGGGCGACAGTCGGCAGTCGCTCGGTTGGGCGGAGACGGCGGGGGAGTGAACCTTCTCGACCCGGAGGGTGAAAGGCGAGTCGGCGGTGATTCTCGACGACCAGGACGACCGCGTCATCCTCTCGATTGACGCGGCGGCAGTCGCCGGCGGCCTCCGCCCGGGCGATCAGGTTACGCTCTCGGTAGTCACGGCAAACGGCGAAGACTCGAGATACGCCGTCCTCGTACCGGAGTCGATCGAGGGGAAGGACGTGGTAACGCTGTGACGGGTGTCGGGACGCCGAACGGACTCGGTTTCAGGTGACCGCTCGCCCGGCCTCATCAAGTCCTCGTCACGCGAACAGCTCGAGGACGGTGAACAGGACTTCCGGAATCAGCACCAGAATCAGGCCGGCGACGACGAGCACGGCCGGAATCCAGAGGAGTCCCATGTCGCCGACGAGCCAGAGGCCGAGGCCGGCGAGCACGAGGAGCACGCCGACGATGCGGAACAGCCACGACACGGCGCCCTCGAGGCCGGCGTCCTGGGCCATCTCCGCGGCTTCGAGTACTTCGTCCATGTGGCGTCGTGGACGACGGAGGCACTTAGAAGACGTGGCCACCGCGGTGCCGGCCAGCCGTCACCTGACTGGGTGTGGTATCCTGGAGAACGAGTGGATGACAGGTGGAGGGCGAGTGGATAACGGAACTGCGGGCTGGGACCGTTACCGGCGGTCGCTGTCGGAGTTCCCGAAGGCCTTCGCGACGAACGGCGACAGCAGGCCGGCGGTGAGGACGCCGGCGAACCCGAGGACGCCGAGTTCCTCCGTCGAGAGCCCGTTCCCGGAGTCGCCGCCGGTCGCGGCGGCAGGCGCGCTGCTCCCGCTGGAACCCCCGGCGCTCCCGACGACGACGGCGCCCTTCATCCCCATCGCCTTGTGGGGCATGCAGAAGTACTTCGAGACGCCCTCGCTCTCGAAGGTGTGCGAGAACGTGAACCCGGATTCCCCGGTCAGCTTGCTCTTGTAGCTCCCGTCTTTCGCCTGCACGTTGTGGGTGCCCTTCACCCACTTCCACGTCACCGTGGTTCCGGGGTCGACGCGAATCGCCGCGGGAGCGAACCCGTAGGAGCCGTTGTTCGCCTGTGCGCCGACCTCGACGGTGACCTCGCTCTTCCCCGTCTCGTCGACGACGCCGTCGAAGTTGCTCGTGTTCTCGAACCAGCCGCCGAAGTCCACCGAATGGCTGCTCCCGCCGCTACCGCCGCTGCCGCCGGACGACGAACTACTCGACCCGCCGACGTCTACGTCGCCGACGACGACGGCGCCCTTCATCCCCATCGCCTTGTGGGGCATGCAGAAGTACTTCGAGACGCCCTCGCTCTCGAAGGTGTGCGAGAACGTGAACCCGGATTCCCCGGTCAGCTTGCTCTTGTAGCTCCCGTCTTTCGCCTGCACGTTGTGGGTGCCCTTCACCCACTTCCACGTCACCGTGGTTCCGGGGTCGACGCGAATCGCCGCGGGACCGAAGCCGTAGGGGCCGTTGTTCGCCTGCGCGCCGACCTCGATGGTGACCTCGCTCTTCCCCGTCCGGTCGACGACGCCGTCGTAGTTGCTCGTTTTACTGAACCACTCCTCGAGGCCGGCGCCCTGCGCGGCGGCGCTCCCGGTGGCGGCGGCGCCCCCGACGGCCGCCGCGCCGGCGGCGGCGGACGCTTTCAGTACGGTGCGGCGACTGACGTGCGTAGGTGTGTTCTCGGTCATGGTCCTGAGTTAGCCCTGGTAGCCCGCGTACTCCATCAGTTTCCCGAACACGTCCGAGTCCATCGCGTCCTTGTAGACGACGCCCGTGAGCATGCCGCCGGGGTAGAACCCGCCGTTCATCACGTGGTTGACCTTGTGGCAGTGCATGAGGTAGATGCCTGGGTCGGCGTTCGCCTCGAACTCGATGGTGTGGCGTTCGGCCGGCGCGACGTTCGTCACGTCCATGTCGTGGCGGGCGGCCTCGGGGACCACGCCGCCGTCCTTCTCCACGCGCTGGAAGCGGTGGTTGTGGATGTGCAGCGGGTGGCTCATGTAGCCGCCGTTGACGAAGTGCACGCGCACGGTGTCACCCCGTTCGACGACGAGCGGCGACCCGTCCTCGGGGTGGAGGGTGCGTGGCGCGACCTTGCCGTTGACCGTGAACACGTCGGGGTTCCGGTTCCGGGGGCTGTAGGAGACGTCCTCGCCGGCCATCATGCGGTTCAGGCGGGAGTCCCAGTCCTTCACGGTGAGGAAGTACTCCTTGTCGGCGGGCTCGTAGCTCTTCGGGTCGACGCGGAAGACGCCGTACATCCCCATGTCGATGTGCCGGTGGGTCTGGTAGTGGCAGTGGTAGAGGTGGGTGCCGGGCGTGTTCGCGGGAATCTGGTAGGTGTGTTTCTCGCCCGCGGGGACGCGGATGCCCGTCGACGTGGGGACGCCGTCGTTCTCCCAGGTGGTCTGGGAGCCGTGGAAGTGCAGCGTGTGCGGGCGCTTCCCGTTCGTGTTGTCGAGGACGACTTCGATGTCCTCGCCCTCCTCGGTGCGGATGATGGGACCGGGGACGCTCGGGTCGCCGTCCTCGGTCTTGAACGCCCAGACGCGCGGCAGGTCGACGGGGCCGCCCATCGACTCGAGGGGGTGGGCGTGGTGGACCGCGGGCTGGGTCTGGAGGACGACGCGGTTGTTCTGTTCGGTGACGTCGACGACCTCCGGCGGGCTCGTCGTCGGGAGGTCGGCCTCCTGGTTGAGCTGGCCGCGAGTCGTCTGGCTCGCGCTCTGCGTGGTCGGCTGGGTCTGTGCTGGAGCGGTGCAGCCGGCGAGTGCGGCCGTGCCGAGGCCGCCCGTAGCGGCGACGAACTCGCGCCGCGAGATGCCGGTTCCGGGTGCGCCGATGCGGTCTCTCATGGACACATCCGGCTTGGATACCCGTAATAATGCCTGGCTCGCTGGTTCCCGCGAACCCGAAACGGTTCCCACCCATCGGGAAGCCACCCGAACAAGTTCGCCCAAACTGCTGGGGCGGCGGCGCGCGTACGCGAGTGTGATGTCGACCCAGGAACGCCGCCACCCGGACGACGCCGACGTCCTCGTCCGCGGTCCCTTCGAGTGCGCCGAGACGGACGACGCGGGCGCGGTCGTCGAAGCCATCGCCGACCCGCGAGCACGCGAGGTGTTAGCGGCCGCCCGCCAGCCCGCGACCGCCGCCGAACTGGCCGACCGCTGCGGGCTCTCGTCGTCGACGCTCTACCGGAAACTCGACGAACTCAGGGACGCCGGCCTGCTCGCCGTCCAGAACGAGATTCGGACCGACGGCTGCCACGCCGCCCGCTTCCGCACCGCCGTCGACGAGACCCACGTCAGCGTCGACGACGGCGGACTCTCCGTCTCCGTCGACCGCGCCCCGGACGTCCGAACGCGCGCGACGCTCCCGGACGGCCGCTGACGAGTCCGGAACCCATTCGAAAAACCAGTCGAACCGTACGGCGAGGAATCCGGTCGAGAAGGCCGGTTCTGGCAGCGTTCGACCGCCAGCGACCCGCCCGAGTTCTGTCAGCGCTCGGACGCCAACGAACCGCCTAGTCCATCGTCGCGGGGAGCGGGCCGTCGTAGTTCTCCGGCACGTGCGAGCACAGCGGGTCGCTGCCCATCGGGTCGCCCGTCGCGGCGTACGCCCGCGACCGACTCCCGCCGCAGACGTGGCGGTACGAACACGCCCCGCACTTCCCCTGCAGGGCGTCCTTGTCGCGGAGCCGCCGGAACAGGTCGCTGTCCCGGTAGACGTCGACGATGGACGACTCCCGGACGTTCCCCGCGGCCTTCGGCAGGAACCCCGACGGGTAGACGTCGCCGACGTGACTGACGAACGCGAACCCGTCTCCGGCGGTGATGCCGCCGCGCCGCCGCGACCCGCCGTCGTCGCCGCGCTGCTGGGCCTGCTGGGCCTGCACGCGCCGGTAGTGGGGCGCCTCCGTCGTCTTCACCCCGAAGTCCTCCTCGCGGGCGACGCCGTCGAGGAACTCCATGACGGCCTCCGCGCGCTCTGGCGTGATGTTCTCGAGCACGCGGCCGCGGCCGACGGGAACCAGGAAGAACACGCTCCAGAGGACCGCGTCGAGTTCCCGGACGAGGTCGCGGATGGCCGGCAGGTCGTCCACGGTGTCGGCGCACACCGTCGTGTTCACCTGCAGCGGCACACCCGCCTCGCGGGCGGCTCGAGCGGCCCGAATGGTCTCCACGAAACTACCGTCTTCCCCACGGAACGAGTCGTGCGATTCCGGACCGGCGCCGTCGATGCTCACCGCGAGCTGCTTGACGCCGGCGTCCGCGAGCGAGCGGACGGCCCCCCGGTTGAGAGACCGCGTGCCACTCGGCGTGACCGTCATGCGGAGGCCGATGTCCGTGCCGTAGTCGACGAGCTCGACGGTGTCGTCGCGGGCGAGCGGGTCGCCCCCGGACAACACGACCAGTTGGCCGTCACCGAACTCCCGCGCGTCGTCGAGGAGCGCCTTCCCCTCCGCGGTGGTGAGTTCGTCCGGGTGGCGGTCGGGGGTCGCGTCCGCCCGACAGTGCTCGCACGCGAGTTCGCACGCCTGCGTCACTTCCCAGATGAGCACGAACGGTCGCTCGCTTGTGTCTACCGGCGTCATGTTAGAGTGAGGCGGCAATGGGTTTGGCAAGCCACGCGAGTCCGGCGCGCGTCGACGCCGCCTCGTTCGGGGGAACGAACGCCCCGGTCTTTTGAACGCGGGGTCGTTCCCAGACCGCGGGAACGTTCAGGACGGCCTTTTGGGGGGGCGCGCGTAGCGGGCGGTATGACAGACGGAGACCGAACCAGGGTCGAGGACGCGCCGCGGAGCGCCACCGGCCGCGAGTGGGAGGTGTTCGTGCGCGCGGACGCCGACGGCCCCCTCGAGCACGTCGGGAGCGTGACGGCCGCGGACGCCGACGACGCCCACGAGCGCGCGGCGACGCTGTTCGGGTGGACGGCGCGGGACGTCTGGCTGTGTCCCGCCGACGAGACCCGGCGGTACACCACGCACGAGCTCGCCGGGGGTGAGTCGGCGTGATCTCCGTCAGCAAACTCCTCTGCGGGCTGGACGCGGAGAGCGACGGCCTCCGGTACGACGCCGCCGACGAGTCCAGCGAGGCCCAGATCACCGAGGAGAAACAGCGCCGGCCCGTGGTCGTCTGGAACCTCACGAAGCAGTGCAATCTCTACTGCTCGCACTGTTACGCGGCGGCCGACACCGAGACCGCGCCCGGCGAACTCTCCACGGCGGAGGGGAAGGCGCTGCTGGACGACCTCGCGGCGTTCGGCGTCCCCGTCGTGCTGTTCTCCGGGGGCGAGCCGCTCGTCCGGGACGACCTCGACGAGCTCGTCGCGTACGCCGCGGACGCCGGCATCCGGCCGGTGCTGTCGACGAACGGCACCCTGCTCACGGAGGAGCGCGCCGCGTCACTCCGGGACGCCGGCCTCAAGTACGCGGGCGTCTCCGTCGACGGCCTCCCCGAGCGCAACGACGAGTTCCGGGGCCAGGACGGCGCGTTCGACGCCGCCGTGCGCGGCATCGAGAACAGCCTCGACGCCGGCCTGAAGACCGGGCTCCGGTACACCATCACGGAGGCGAACGCGCCCGACCTCCCGGACGTCGTCGACCTCCTGCACGACATCGGCTGCGACCGGTTCTGCTTCTACCACCTCGACTACGGCGGGCGCGGCGCCGACATCTCCGACATCGACCTCTCGCCCGCGGACACTCGGGAGGCGGTCCGCACGGTCTGTGACCTCACCCGCGAGTACCACGCCGCGGGGAAGGAAATCGAGACCCTGCTCGTCGGGAACTACGCGGACGCCGGCTTCCTCGTGGAGTACGCCCGGGAGGAGCTCGGCGACGACCAGGCCGCCCGGATCCGCCGCTACCTCGAGGCGAACGGCGGCGACCCGACCGGCGAGCGCATCGCGGACGTCGACTACCAGGGGAACGTCCACCTCACCCAGTTCTGGCAGGGGTACAGCCTCGGGAACGTCCGCGACCGGCCGTTCAGCGAGCTCTGGACGGACGACCGCAACCCCCTGCTGTCGGCGCTCCGGGACCGCGAGGACCGCCTCGGGGAGCGCTGCCAGACCTGCCAGTACCAGTCCGTCTGCCGGGGCGGGTCGCGGCTGCGCGCGCTGAGCGCCGGCGGCCCGTTCGAACCGGACCCGAAGTGCTACCTCAGCGAGGCGGAACGCCGGCCCGACGCGGCCGCCGGCGACGCCGCGGCGGACTGACCGCTCGCTCATTCAGTCTCGGACGGTCCCCAGAGCAGAACCGCTGCCAGCGGCGGGCGAAATTTTCTGGGAGTCGCACGACGCGCGCGAGTGACGACTGCGGGGTACTTCCGGACCGGTTCGACCGCGGCGGAGGGGTCGGTGACGGCTACGCGTGCGTGATGTACACCCGCCACTCGCCGTCGACGTGCTCGGTCTCGTGGTCGAAGCCGCGGTCCTCGAGGACGCTGTAGAGGGGTTCCGGCTCGAAGCTGTTCACGAGCAGCAGGGTCTCCTCGCCGTCGAGCGCGTCGAGTTCCGAGACGATGTCGCTGAAGGGTTCGCCGTCGATTTCGCGGGCGTCGAGGCGCGCGTCCGGGGATTCTCTCATCGCGTGGTAGTTCGGCGCCGCCGGGGGTAGCGGTGTCGCCGAAAATGTTCGTACGGCGCCCGGGCTACCGGGCGAGGCGTCGAAACGGTCGACGGAGAGGTCGCCGTCAGTGGGAGACCGGCTCGCAGTGCCAGCCCGGGTCCTCGCCCGTCAGGTCGATGAGGACCGAGCGGCAGGCCTGACAGTAGTCCGGCGTGACGGAGACGCTCCGGGGGACGTACACCGCGCCGCCACACTCCACGCACTCGTCAGCAACGACCGTCGCGCAGTCCGCACAGACGTTGAAGTCGTCGGCCGTGAGGTCGCACAGGGGTTCGAGTTGTTTGTCCAGGGTGTACTCGTCGATGACCGCCTGGTAGTTGTGGCACGGTTGCATGGCGATGCGCTTCGGACCATGCGACCCACTCACATAGATCTGCCCCTGGAGGTAAGTGACGACGGCGACCCGCGACCGGGCGGGGCGCCGACTACCGGGTGGCGCGCCGGAGGCTCTCCACGGACTTCGCGGCGAAGAACCCGACCACCATCGCGATGGGGGCGGCGCCCGGGCTGCCCGCAGCGAGCGCGGCGACGCCGGCGACGGCGACGGCCGCGAGTTCGAGGCGGCGCGCCGCGAGGAGTTCGGTGGGCGTCATCAGAACGGCGACCCGCCGACCGCGGGTTCGCCGCCGGCGCCGCCCCTGACGTCCTCGTCGTCGGCGTCGGGGAGTTCGCCGGTCGCCGCGAACTCGGCCTCGAGGTCCGCGAGCTCGTCGTTGATGGCGTCGCTGCGCTGGTGGGTGTCGTCGACGCGCACCTTCACGAGGTCGTAGTCGTGGCGGTCCCGGAGGCCGTTCCACGCGCGGAACGACCCGACGGTGAGCGTGTGGCTCTGCGGGCAGAACGGCGTCGTCGGCGTGAACTCGGCACGCAGCACCGCGGGGTCGTCGGCCTCCTCGGCGTACCGGTAGCCCGCGTTCTCGTGGCGGGTGTCGAGGTTCAGGTCCGCGAGGTTGTACCCGAAGGTCATGTCGTAGACGCCGCGCTCCTCGAAGAGCTCCCGCGTGATCTCGTGGAACGCGACGTGGTCGTCGCCGTCGAGGAGATCGTGGCCGACGAGGAAGCGTCCGGGTGTCGGGTTGACGTCGGCGTCGAACTCGCCGGCGGGCGCGAGCGCGTCCTCGGAGGCGGAGCCCAGTCCGTACATGGTAGACTGAAGGGCGGCCACGGCGCTATGCGTGGCCCCGAACGTGTTCGGGGGCGGGGGTTGGCCGTGGAGACGCGTAGCCGCGGACGACAGGACGAGGAGGGTTAGAACGGACGGAAGCGAGAACGGCGTGAAGACCCGGGCAGCGACGGAGCGGGAGTGGATGATAGTCGGCGGCTGCCCGGGTCCGCGACAGATACTGACCGCTGCGCAGCCGGACGGCGGGGGCGGGCTCAGTACAGCGGGCCCTCCTCGTCCTCGCCGCTCGCCGTGCCCGGAGTCGGGTCGAAGACGTCGGGTTTCTCGGAGCCCTTGACGTCGACCTCCGCGAGCATGCCCTTCCGGACGACCCGGCTGAGCGCGTGGTCGACGAGCTTGATGCGCTCCGGGACCGGCGTGTCAATCGTCCCGACGAAACAGCTCCCGGGCGCGACCTTCATCGTCTGGACGTACTCGTCGGGGCTGCCCGCGATGGCGCCGTTCGGCCACGCCTCCCGCCAGACGTTCCCGATGGGGTGGAAGTTCGAAGAGAGGTTCGGGCCGCCGGTCACCATGTACACGCGGACGTCGTCGCCCTGCTGGACCTCGAGGGGGCCGTAGCGGGCCGCCGCCCAGGCGTACTTCTCGCCGTTGAGGGTGACGTACGTCGGGTTCTCGTTCGCCATCGCCTCCATGTCGAAGCCGTGGTGACCCTCCTTGCCGGTGGGCTTTTTCGTGTAGATCTCGTTCTGGCCGAAGTAGAACTCCTTGTCGACGTCCGGCAGCCCCTCTTTCGGCTCGACGAGGATCATGCCGTACATCCCGCTGGAGATGTGGTAGTCGAGGTTCGGGACGGCGCAGTGGTAGATGAACGCGCCCGGGTACGTCGCCGTGAACGACTCGTCGTTGCTCTTGCCGGGCGCAGCAGTCGTCGAGACGGAACCGCCGCCGGTCCCGTAGACGGCGTGCATGTCGACGTTGTGCTGCATGTTGTTGTCCGGGAGGTTCTCCAGGGTGAAGTTGATCGTGTCACCCTGTCTGACCCGGATCATGGGGCCCGGAACCTGCCCCTCGAAGGTCATGTAGTCGAAGGTCACGCCGGGTTCGATTTCGGCCGTGACCTCCTCTACTTTCAGCGTGATGTCGTGGGTCTTCGGTTCGCTCCGGTCGATGGGGTCGGGGACGTCGGTCGGGTCGGCTGCGACGCGGTCGACGTCGGTCTTGTTCGGGGTCGTGCTGGTCAGAGTCTCCGTGACTGTCGTCGTCTGGGTCTTCGCCGGCGGGTCGGCGGCACACCCTGCGACCGTCGCGGTCGCGCCGCTGACGCCTAGCGTCTTCAGGACCTTCCGTCGGGTAGTTTCGAACATAGGCCGTGTCACCTACCTGGACGTAGCGCGTTCGACCCCTTCAACCGCCGAAGCGATTCTCAAGTCCGGGAATTCGTTCCCAGAGTGTTGTGACGGACGGGAAGACATTCGGGGCGCTCACTTAAACAGAGGCTAGCGAGGACGCCGTCCGAACACGTTACCGTCACCCCGGTCGGCGAGTCCGAACACGTTCGGCGAACGCCTGACCCGCGGTGGGCCCGGACTGCTAGCCATGACGGCCACGTCACACGACCACGACCACGGCGCGGAGACAGTCGACGACGACGTCCACGAGAACTCGTGGTCCGCGAACCTCGAACTCCCCGAGCACGCCGAGGACCGCGACCACCTCCTCGCGGAAGCCCTCGACGCCGTCCGGCACACCGCGCCGGGCTACCACGTCAACCTCGTCACGCACGGCGACCACGGCCACCCCGAGACCTACCTCTTCGACGAGCTCGAGGACGCCCTCGGCGATGACGTCGAGTGGGAGTACGTCGAACAGTGCGGCTGCGGCGGCCACGTCACGCGCGTTCACGTCCAGGAGTAGTCGTAAATCGCGTCGAAGAAGCCGGAGTCGGCGTTGTCGGCCCTCGGTTCCTGGTTCCTCAGGCGATTAGTCCGCTTTCTCGGCGCGCTCCTCCGTCCGGTCGGAGAGCACGCGGCCGTGCTTCCAGACGACGCCGAGGAGGTTCGCGGCGAACACGACGAACCCTGTGACGAGCAGCGCGCCGCCCGCGACGGCCGCGGACTCCGGGAGGACGCCGGCCCGGGAGAGAATCAGCGCGAGCGCCCCGGTGACGAGGAGGACGCCGTCGGCGGCCGCCAGGCGGTCGTCGTAGAGGTCGTCGATCATCGGGACTGGCTCGAACCCGAGGCGGTCGCTGTACCGGTGGACCCAGACGATGAACGGGACGACGTGGTACAGCGACCCCATCACGACGAACCCGAGCACCCCCACGAACAGGAGGTGGGTCGCGGCCGTGGAGCCGAACAGCGTCGACCGCGTCAGGGGGTCGCTGGCCCACGTCGCCGCGGCGAGGACGCCCCAGGCGGTGAGCGTGACGGCGACGACGGCGTACCGGGTGAGCATCGGAGTGCGCTCGACCCGGGTCTCGTAGAGTTTGCGGGCGAGGATGGCGGCGAACGCGAGCACGCCGGCGACCATCAGCGCGGCGCCGAGGAGTGCGACCGGGCGGGAGGCGACGAGCCGTCCCCAGGCGAGCAGGAGGACGCCCGCGGGGTAGCCGTACTCAACGCGCGCGAGGTGGTGGTCGACGCCGTGGAGTTCCGTCTGCGTGAACATCGTCGCGAGCTGGTAGAGCGCGCCGAGGACGGTGGTGAGGATGGCGCCGAAGACGGCGAGCGTGGCGTGCGCGCCGACGACCTGGGGGCGGGTCACGCCCGCGAGGGGGAAGACGCGCATCGTGAAGTCCATCGCGAGCAGGAACCCGAGGAGCGCGACGAGGACGAAGCACGCGAGCGCGAACGCGAAGTGGGCTTCCGTGGCGTCGAAGCCGTCGAGGGCGGCGAGCGTGCGCCCGAGGTTGTACGCGAACGTCCAGATGCCGAGCAGGAGGATGCCGCCGAAGCCGTGAATCCAGTGCAGGCTCGTGGTGAGAAACGACCACGCGACGCCGGTGACGCCGACGGCGACGAGGGCGAGCGCGAGGTTCGCGAGGCGGCGGGAGTGCAGGGGGGCGTTCGACCAGACGGGGACGAACTGGGTCATCGCGCCCATGATGGTGAGACAGACCCACCCGACGAGCAGGAGGTGGACGTGTGCGAGGCGCGCGAGGCCGGGTGCGGCGTCGAGGACGCCGGCGAGTCCGAGGCCGCCGCCCGCGAGCAGGAACGCGAACCCGGTGAGGAAGTACCTGAGCGGGACCGTCATGGGGGGTTGCTGGTCCGTCGAGAGGTCGCCGGGGACTGCGCTCATACGTATCCGGTGGTGCGGCCGCTAGCTGTCCGTTCCGCCGAACGTGTTCGGGTCACTGGAGGTCGGCGTCGGCGAACTCCGAGAGGTTGCTCGCGAACTGCTTGATTGCGGTCTCCTCGGCGCGGTGCAGCGTCTCGCTGAGCGTGGACTTCGCGGTGTCGACGCGGTCGGCGAGCTCCGTCAGCGTGCAGTCCCGGGGGGTGTCGTAGTAGCCGGCCTCGATGGCTTCGACGAGGAGTTCGCGCTGGCGCGACGTCAGGAGGCGCTCGGAGTTCCCGGACTCGTAGAGGTAGCCGACCTCGAAATCCATGCCGAACGCGTCGAGCTGGTCGCGGAGGTTCGAGAGCTGTTCGTGGGGCGCGACGACCTCGAGGTCGGCCTTCCCGCCCGTGATCTCGAGGGGGGGCTCGAGGGGGAGGCCGGCCTGCTGGAGCGTCGTCAACAGCAGCGGTTCGCTGGTCTCGAACTGCACGAGCACGGAGTCCTCGTCACGCTCTAGGGGGTCGAGTTTGGTGACGGCGTCCGCTTCGTGCATCTCCTGGAGCGCTTCGACGACGCCGGCGCCGGTGAGTTCGAGGAGCGCGACGCCGCGGTCGTCGTGGGGGAACGCCGCGAGCACGCGGAACAGCGTGTTCGGGTGGGCGCTCGAGATGCGGGAGATCCAGACGTTCTCCGGGAGGTCGATGGTGAGTTGCGCGCGTGCCATGCGAAGATGTTCGTAGGTAACTCCCGGACGGGCAAGACTCTTTCCCGAACAAGTTCGTGCGAACGTGTTCGGCGGAACCGTGGCGTCCGCGGCGCACCGACGACCGAGTATGGCACTCTCCGACTGGGAGCCGGCCGTCGACGAGACGGGCGCACCGCCGGACCGGGACCGCGAGTTCCTCGACGTCCGGGCGATGGGGCCGCCGGACCCGATGGTCGAGACCCTGGAGACGCTCCCGGACCTCGACGACGACGTCGTCCTCGTCCAGGTCAACGACCGCGCGCCCCAGCACCTCTACCCGAAACTCGACGACCGCGGCTACGAGTACGCCACCGTCGAGCGCGACGACGCCGTCGTCACGGTCGTCTGGCGGCCGTAGCCCGCGGTCGTCCGCCGACGAGCGTTCGGCGCGCAGGCAGAACCAGCCGGCAGTCAGAATCAGTCGGTCTTCTTCGCGAGCACGAGCAGCGCCTCGGTGTCCTCGACAGCGCGCGGCGAGACGTCCTGCGCGCCGTCGAAGCGCGCCGCCTCGCCAGCGGTCACGGTCACCGACTCGTCGCCCAGCCTCAGGTCGAGCTCCCCGGAGACGACGTGACAGACCACGAGCCGGTCCGGGTGCTGGTGGGTCGGCACGGCGTCGCCGGCCGGCAGCGAGAGCCGGACCGTCCGGGGTTCGTCCCTGGGGAAGACGTGGGCGTGGGGCTCGCTGGACAGGGCGTCGAGGTCGGTGACCCGCGCAGTCATTCCTTCGGGAAGTGCGCGACGAACTCGTCGGGCGCGCGCTGCTCGACCTCGTAGGCGTCCGCGTCGAAGGCCTCCACCTCGGCATGCATCTCGTAGAACAGCGGCTTCGGGTCGTGGTCGTTGACGAGCTCCAGGGTCTCGCCGCTGTCCATGTCCTCGAACATCGTCATGATGCGGGGGTGTCGCTGGGCCGGCGGAACGTCCCGTACGTCGATAGTAGGCATGTCGGGTCGAGCTACTCGGCCCACGAGCACCCAGGTTTCCCCGAACACGTTCGGGCGCGTGAGGTATTCCGGGGCACGCGCGAGTTATTCCGGATGCTGTCGCCCCGACCACGCACCGAGCACGAGTTCGAACCACTCGACCGTGAGGTCGGTCGTGTCCATCTCGAAGACACTCATGCCGACGGTAGCCGCCTGGCTGACGTAGGTTTCGCGGGCTGCCTCGTCGTCTCGCACTCGACGCAACTCGCCCTCGACGATGACGCTCTGCCAGTCGTCGGGGCCCCCGTACTCGTAGGCCACGAGTGTGGCCCTCGGCGCGTCCGCGGCGGCCGCGCGCTTCTCGCTGTCGGGGCCGGACACGAACTGGAGGACACAGCGGTCGCCGTCGGCGTCGTACCCGAAGGAGACGGGGACGGAGTACGACGACTCGGCGTGCAACGTGAGAACGGCGTGGCCTAACGATTCGAGGAACTCGGCGATCTCGACGTCGGACATCTCCACGGCGGCCGTCCTGTCGTCGGCTGACTCCGGCAGACGAGCTTCAGACATATCGATACGAGACGCTTGGAGGCGGCCGGGCAAGAGGAGCACAGTCAGTTCTAACACTTTGAGAACGCCCGGACAGCGTCCGCGGTCCACGACCGCCGTCACTCCACGCGGTCCGCGAACTGCTCGCGGACCTTCGACACCTTCGGCGCGACGTTCACCGAGCAGTACGCCTGGTTCGGGTGCTTCTCGAAGTAGTTCTGGTGTTTCTCCTCCGCACGGTAGAACTCATCCAGGGGCTCGATCTCGGTGACGATGCGGTCGTCGTAGACGCCCCGGGCCTCGAGTTCGTCGACGAACGCCGCCACGCGCTCGCGCTGGTCGTCGTCGTGGTAGAGGACGATCGACCGGTACTGCTCGCCGACGTCCGGCCCCTGCCGGTTCAGCGTCGTCGGGTCGTGGACCGCGAAGAACACCTCCAGGAGGTCCTCGTACGCGAGCTCGTCGGGGTCGTACTCCACCTGGACGACTTCGGCGTGCCCAGTCGTCCCCGAGCAGACCGCCTCGTAGGTCGGGTCCTCGGTGTCGCCGCCCGCGTACCCGGACGTCACGTCGGTGACGCCAGCGAGCTCCTCGAACGCCGCTTCGACGCACCAGAAACAGCCGCCGCCGAACGTCGCAGTTCGCGTCGCCATACCCCCGATTGGGCGGCGCCGCGGTTAACGGCACCGACGACACGCAGGTCCGCCGGTGCCGTCCCGTTCTGGCGCCACGACCCGGCCCGTCCGGTTACGCGGACGCCTCGTAGCCGGCGTCCTCGACGGCCGACACGAGCGCGTCCACGTCGGCGTCGCCCTCGACGGTCGCGGACTCGGACTCGCGGTCGGCCGTCGCGCGCTCGACGCCGTCGACGCCGGCGAGCGCGTCCTCGACTGTCTCCTCGCAGCCGCCACAGCTCATGCCTCGAACGGTAATCGTCTGGGACATACGCGACCGTTGACGGTGCCCGACTAATGCAGTTACGCCTTCGACTCCGCCGGTCGACCCACAGATTCGTTTTGGATTCTCTTCCTCGGGGCCGAAACTGCTTTGGGTCGCGGTAGTGGACTGTCGGGTATGACCGACCTCGACGACACGGACCGCCGGATACTGGAACTGCTCGCCGCGGACGCCCGCCGGCCGTATAGCGACATCGCGGAGGACGTCGGGCTCTCCGCGCCCGCCGTCTCCGACCGCGTCGCGAAACTCCGGGAGAGCGGCGTCGTCACGCGGTTCACCGTGGACATCGACCGGTCCCAGCTCCGGGGCGGCGCCCAGGTCCTCGTCGAACTCTCGGCCGCGCCCGGCGCGACGGACGACGTCAGGGACGCCGTCGCGGACGCGGACGCCGTCGAGCACGTCTTCGTCACGGCGAGCGGGAACGTCGTCTGCTCGGCCCGCCTCCCCGTCGAGGACGTCCGCGCGTGGGTGACCGACACCGTCGACACCGGCGACGTCACCGACTACGAGGTGACGCTCGTCTCGGAGTCGACGTGGCGGCCGAACGTCGGCGACGAGTTCGCGCACGCCTGCGACGAGTGCGGGAACACCGTCACCAGCGAGGGCGAGACCGCGCGCATCGACGGCGACCGCTACCACTTCTGCTGTGGGTCCTGCGAGGCGCGCTTCGAGGAGCGCTACGAGCGCCTCGAGTCCGAGGCCTGACGGATGAACCGCAGTCAGTTCGTCACGCGGTCGCTGGCGGCGTTCGGCCTCGTGCTCGCCAGCTTCGTCATTCTCGGGTTCGGCCGGCTCGCGCTCCCGTACCGGACGGCGCGCCTGCTCGCCGCCCCGACGCTGTTCGCGGCCGCCGCGCTCGCCGCCCAGGCGTTCGGGTACGGCGTCCTCGTCACACTCGGCCGCCGGGAGTTCGAGTGACGCCCTCCCCGACTTCGAACGCGAACCGTGGCGCTCCGTGACCCGGGCCGGCTCCGGGCCTTCGACGCCGACTGCACCCTCCGAATCATATACGTGTGGTGCCGGCGAACAGTGACGCGATGAGCGACGCCCCGCCCGACGGTCCCGACACCCGCCGCGCCCTCCTCGCGGTCGTCGCCGTGCTCGGCCTGCTGACGGCGTCGACGGTCGCGCCGGCGCTCGCCGGACAGACCCCGCTCGGCGACGTCGACTCGCCGGACCAGCCCCGCGACGTCCCCGGGTTCCTCCGGAACTTCGACCTCCTGCGCGAACTGCTCGGACAGAACCAGCCCGCGGACGTCGAGGCGAGCGGCGGCGCGTTCGGCGCGCTGCGCCTCGGGTCCTCGACGAGCGTCGGCGGCCCGGTCTCCCAGAAACAGCGCCGGAACGCCGCCACCCCGCACTTCGTCGGCCGCACCGAGGAGCCGACGTACTGGCGGACGGGCGCGTACGTCGACTACACCGGCTCCGGGTGGGCCAGGGACGACGTCAACCGCATCCAGCCGTCGCGGCCCGTGAGCGCGCGCGACCGCGAGCAGCACCGCGTGACGCTCCGCCAGCCGGCGACCGCGCTCCCGACGCCGTGGCGCCCCGTCGACATCGCCACGAAGTGCACGGACGCGGCGTCCTGCGGCGTGGTGTTCTCGCTGACGGACACGAGCGGCATCCGCGCCGAACCCGCCCTGGAGGCCGGCCAGGAGTACCAGGTCACCACCCTCAACCCAGTCACCGACCCCGACCTGCTGCGGCAGGTGCGCGTCCAGGGCAGCATCTCCTCGACGAAGTACACGAGAGTCGACACGACCGACCGGGTCGAACAGCTCGCGGCCCGCGTCGTCGGGGACGCGGAGAACCGCTACGACGCCGCGAAGGCCGTGGAGTCCTACCTCGAGGCAGAGAAAACGTACTCGCTTTCGGACGTCCCGAAGCCCGGCGACCGGATCGCCGACCAGTTCCTCTTCGAGCAGGACGCGGGCTACTGCGAGTACTTCGCGACGGCGATGGTCGTGATGCTGCGCTCCCAGGACGTCCCGGCGCGGTACGTGGTCGGGTACGCGCCCGGCGAGCGCGTCGGCGAGGACCGCTACCTGGTCCGGGGCGCCGACGCGCACGCCTGGGTCGAGGTCTACTTCGAGAACCTCGGCTGGGTGCGGTTCGACCCGACGCCGACCGCGCCCCGCGAGGCAGCCGACGACCGGCTGGCCGAGGGGTCGCCGACGTACCGCATCAGCGTGAACGAGTCCCTCGTCCCCGGGCAGTCCGTGCAGGCGAAGGTGACGTCCGGCGGCATCCCGGCGCCCGGCGTCGCAGTCGCCGTGAACGGCGAGCGCGTCGGCGTCACGAACGCGGACGGCCGCGTGACGTTCACCGTGCCGTACGCGGAGACCGTCAACGTGACCGCGCGGCCCGCCGACCGAGCCCCGGACTCTCTGGAGACCGGGAGCGGGAACAACGCGACGGCGTTCGGGACGGGCGCCACGACCGCGTTCGCGCAGGACGGCGGCGAGCAGAACGGCACGACGCGCTCGTTCCAGGTCGACGCGTCGGTGCGGTTCCGGTTCGACGGCGCGGTCGAACCCGGCGCCACCCTCCCCGCCACCGTGACAATCGAGGGCCGGCCGTTCGCGAACGCCACGGTCGTCGTCGCCGGTGAGGTGCAGGGACAGACCGACGCCGACGGCGACGTCACGGTCCGCATCCCGGAGGACGCCAGCGGCGTCGTCGAACTGACCGCGCGCCGCGGCGACCTGACGCGGACGCAAACGTTCCCCCTGGACGACCTCGTGGTCTCGGTCTCGCCGTCGCTGGTCGCGCCGTTCCCGACCGCGGGCGCGACAGCGCGAGTCACGTCCGGCGGGGAGGCCGTGACGGGCGCCGTCGTGCGCGTGAACGGTGAGCGCGTCGGCGTCACCGGCGAGAACGGCGAGCTCTCGTTCGAGATGCCGCTGTCGCGGACGCCGTCGGTCACCGCGTCCGCGAGCGGGAAGACGGCGGTGACGTACGTCGACGGCGTGCTCGTCGCGCTCGCCGCCGCCGTGCTCGCGGTCCTCGCCGCGCTCGCCGGACTGGCCGTCGCGGCGCGCCGTCGGGGCGTCACGGTCGCGGGCGTCGTCGCCGCGGTCCGGTACGCGGCCAGCGAGATCGCGTCCGGACTCGTCGGCGCGGTGGTCGGCCTGGCGGACGCGCTGGACGACCTCGCGGCCGAGTTCCGGGCGGCCGCCGACGAGGGCTGGCGGGAGGTCCTGGCGTGGCTCGCGTCGCTCCCGTCCCGTGCGAGCCTCCCGGACGTCCGGGCGTGGGCGGCGGGCGTCGCGGCGGCCGCCCGCGCCGCGGCCGGCAACGGCGACCGCGAGGGCGACGCGGGCCCGACCGGGAGCCTCCAGGCGGTGTGGCGGCAGTTCGTCGCCGTCGTGGGCGTGCGTCGCTGGCGCACCAAGACGCCCGCCGAGGTCGCGCGGGAGGCCGTCAGCGCGGGGTTCCCCGAGCGTCCGGTGTACGCGCTCACGACCGCGTTCCGGGACGCCGCGTACGGCGGCCGCGACACAGACTCGCGGCTCGACCGCGCGCGGGACGCGCTCGCCGAACTCAGGTCCGACGACGAGGAGGGCGGACAGTGACCGACGCGAAACGCACGGTGCTGGCGGCGCTCGGCGTGGCTGCGGTCGCCGCCGCCGTCGGCATCACGGTCGGCGTGCTCCCGCCGTCCGTCACGGGCCCGGTGACCGGGTTTGACGCGACGCTGGCGACGGGCGTGCTGGGCGCCGGCCTCGTCGCGTACGCGCTCCACCAGCGCCGTCGTCGTGAGGACGCCGGCCTGGACCGACTGACGGCCGACCCGGACGCGCCCCGCGCCCGCGACCCCGGCGCCGCCGTCGACGACGCAGTCCGGCGCGCCGCCGAGAACCCGAACGCCGCGCTCACGCAGGACGCGCGGCGGAGCGTGCGGGCCCGCGTCCGGGCGACCGCCGTCCGCGCGTACGCTCGCTCGCAGTCCGTCGACGAGGACGCGGCGGCGGACGCCGTCGCCGCCGGCGCGTGGACCGACGACGTCGTCGCCGCGGCGTTCCTCGGGGACGAGCGCGCGCCCCGGCTCCCGCTCCGCGAGCGGCTCCGCGGCTGGATTCGCCCAGACCGGGCGTTCGAGCGACGGGTGTCGCGGGCCGCCGACGCCGTCCACGCGGTCGCCACGGAGGGGTCGCGGTGACGGGGTCGCGGTTCGCCGGCGGGCTGCTCGCGGCGCTCACGCTCGCCGGCGCCGGCGCCGCGAGCGGCCACCGCGTGCTGTTCGTCGCCGCCGCGATTCCGCTCGCGTTCGTCGTCTACGGGGCGCTCTCCACGCCCGGGGACGCCGACGACTTCCGCGCGACCCGGCGGCTGTCCACCGAGTCGCCGCTCCCGGGCGACCGCGTCCGCGTCGCGCTCACCGTCGAGAACGCCGGGGAAAGCGTGTTCCCGGACGTCCGGGTCGCCGACGGCGTGCCGGACGGCCTCCGCGTGGTCGACGGCGCCACCGCGGGCGGATTCGCGCTGCCGGCGGGCGAATCGGCGACCGTCGAGTACACGGTCGTCGCGGACCGCGGCCAGTTCCCGTTCGACGCGCCGACGGTCCGCGTCCGGGGCGCCGGCGCCGCCGTCTCGCGAACGGCGTCGGTTCCGGCTGCCGGCGCGGACGTGCTGAGCTGTCGCGTGAACGTCGCCGACATCCCGCTGCGCCGCCAGACCACCGGCCACGCCGGCACACTGCCGACGGACACCGGCGGCCCCGGCATCGAGTTCCACTCCACGCGGGACTACCAGCACGGCGACCCGGTGAACCGCATCAACTGGCGGCGGTACGCGAAGACCGGGGAGCTCTCCACGGTGAACTACCGGGAGCGCCGCGCCGCCGCCGTCGTGCTCGCCGTCGACGCCCGGGACGTCGCGGACGTGTCCGCGCGCGACGACGTCCCGTCGGGCGCCGCGCTCTCGGCGTACGCCGCCGCGCAGGCCGTCGAACCCCTGGAGGCCGCCGGTCACCAGGTCGGACTGGCGGTGTTCGGGCTCGACGACCAGTCCGCGGGAGGGGGCGACCTCGCCTGGGTGCCGCCTGGCGCGGGCGACGTCCACCACGCGCGCCTCGCGTCCGTCCTCGACGCCGCGGTCGGCCGACGGGACGACCCCGCGAGCGAAACCGACGAGGCCGGCGAGACGGACGGAGCCGAGCGCACGCCGGCCGACGAGCCGGCGGACGAACTGCGGGCGGCCGCCGACGGCGGCGACTGGCTCGACCCCGAAACCGGGGTCCACGCCAGCGTCCGCCGGTTCGTCGAGCGCGTGTCGCCCGGGACGCAGGTCGTCGTCTGTTCGCCGGCCCTCGACGACTTCCCGGTGGCGCTCGCGCGCCGCCTCGCCGCCGACGGCCACCGCGTGACCGCGGTCAGCCCGGACGTCACCGCGACGGACACGCCCGGCCGCACGCTCGCCGCCGCGGACCGCGCGCTCGCGCTGTCCGCGCTCCGCGAGACCGACGCGAGAGTCGTCGACTGGGCGCCCGGCGAACCGCTCGCGAGAGCCGTCTCGCGCGCCACCACCGCCGTCAGGGAGGGCGAGCGATGAGCGCGGAGACCGTCCGGCGGCCGACGCTCGTCGCGGGCCTCGTCGCGCTCGCGGTCGTCGCGTTCGCCGTCAACGACGCCAGCGCGACCCACGGCGGCCTCGCGTTCGTCGCCGCGGCCGGCGGCGGCGTCCTCGCCGTCTCAACCGGGCTCGCGGGCCGCGACGAACCGCTCGCCGTCTTCGCCGCGTCCGTGCTCGCGCCCGTCGGCGGCGTCGCCGTGCTCGCGGCCGCCGGCCTCTCACTGGCCGACCTCCCGCTGCTCGACGGCCTGCTCGACCCCTACCTCGTGGTCGGCCTCGCGCTCGCCGGCTTCGGCGCGGTCGCCGCGTTCACGGGCGGCGTCGGCGGCGGCGCGGTCGGCCGCGCGTTCTCCGTCGTGGTCGCGACCTCCGTCGTCCCCGTGGTCGCCGGCGTCGCGGTCGTCGCGAACCGGCTGCGCGTCCGCGCCGGCGTCCTCGGGAACGCCCTCGAGGTCGCGGGGGTCCTCGCGGACGTCGTCGTGTCGCCGACCGGCGGCCGGGTGGACGTCGTCGTGTTCTTCGTCGTGCTCGCGGTGGCGGCGCGGGCGCTCGCCACCGGGCTGTCCGCCGCCCCGCTGGTGGAACTAGCGCCCCGCGACCGCCGGGCCGCCGTCGCGCGGAACGAGCGCCGCGCCGTCGTGCTCTGCCTGTCCGTCTGGCGGGTGTTCGCGCTCTCCTGGGTGGTCGCGCTCGTCGCGCTCGCCTCGGGGTTCGCCGACCCCGTCGTCGCCCAGACGCCCGGCGCAATCGTCGCGCTCGTCGGCGTCCTCGCGTCCTCCGGCGCGGTCCGCGTGCTCCTGCTGGCAGCCGTCGCGGCCTCGCTGCTGGTGTACGCGGTACTGCGGGTCGCGCGCTTCGCCACCGGCGACCAGCGCGAGACGCTGCGCCGGCTCGCACCCACCGCGGGCGGCGGCGTGCTCTCCGCCGTCGTCGGCGTCGTCTACGCCGGCCGGCTCGTGGCGGCAGTCCGCCGCACCGTCCCCGAGGGCAGCCGGAGTATCGTCGACAGCTTCGCGCGCGTGTTCAGCGAACCCGCGCTCGCACTCGCCGCGCTCGTCGTGCCGCTGGTCGCGCTCGCCGCCGGACTGCTGGTGTTCGCCGCGCTCGGCCGCGTCCGCGCGGTCCCGCAGCGCGCCGCGCCCGCCGCCGTCGCCGCCGGCGGCCTCGTGCTCGCCGGCGCGATAGCCGGCATCCAGAACGCCGCGCCCGAACTCGTCTTCGGACTCGTCGCCGCCGGGATGGTGGTCTGGGACGTCGGCGAGTACGGCGTCGGGCTCGCCGCGGAACTCGGCCGCCGGTCGCCGACCGCGCGCGTCGAGCTCGTCCACGTCGGCGCGAGCGTCGCCGTCGGCCTGGTCGCGTTCTACGGCGCGACGTGGCTGTACGGCGCCACCGCCGGCTTCGGGTCGTCGAACCCGGAGGCGGCGCTCGCCGCGCTCGTCGCCGCGGGCGTCGGCCTCGCCGTCATCGTCGCCGCGCTCGCGGACTAACGGTTAACTCGCTGGCGGCCCATGACCCACTATGGCCGCCGACGCCCGCGACGCGGACTCGATCGAACTCTACGTACAGCCGCTCTGTCCGTACTGCCGGCGAGTGAAACGCGTCCTCGAGGAACTCGACCTGCCGTACGTCACCCACCGGGTGTCGTTCTTGAAGTTCCGCCGGAGCGAGGTCCGGGACGTCAGCGGGCAGTCCCAGGTCCCGGTGCTCGTGGACCCCGCTCAGGGCGTCGACGGGATGCACGAGAGCGCGGACATCGTCGCGTACCTCCGGGAGACGTACGGCGACGCCGGAGACGACGCAGCCTGAATCTCGACAGCGGCGAGGAACGGACGCCTCCCAGGGGCGAAGCGGCGTCGCGACACTGGGAGGGGCCGCGCGAGAAATCGAACTACGAGACGGCGGGGACTTCGACGCGGTCGAGGACGTCGCGGACGACGTCCTGGGGGTCGGTCTGTTCGACGTTCGCCTGCCCGGTGAGCACGAGCCGGTGGACGAGCACCGGCCGGGCGACGCGCTTGACGTCCTCCGGCGTCACGTACTCGCGGCCGTGGAGGACGGCGCGGGCGCGCGCCACCTCGAACAGCCGCTGGGTGCCGCGGGGGCTGACGCCGACCTCGACGCGGTCGTCCTCTCGGGTGGCGCGCCCGACGTCCACGACGTAGTCGCGGACGCCGTCGGCGACCGACACCGTCTCCGGGACGGACTGGAGGTTCCGGAGCGCGTCGTCGGGGACGACCTGTGAGACCTCGGGCGTGGTCGCGGTGCGGTCCGCGCGCCGGTCGATGAGTTCGCGTTCGCCCGCCCGGTCCGGGTAGCCGATGCCGGCCTTCACGGCGAAGCGGTCGCGCTGGGCTTCCGGCAGCCGGAACGTCCCCTCCTGCTCGACGGGGTTCTGGGTGGCGATGACGAAGAACGGCTCGGGGAGCTGGCGGGTCTCGCCGTCGACGCTCACCTGGCCTTCCTCCATCGCTTCGAGGAGCGCGGCCTGCGTCTTCGGCGGCGCGCGGTTGATTTCGTCCGCGAGCACCACGTTCGCGAACACGGGGCCGCGGTTGAACGTGAACGATTCGGTGGCGGCGTCGTAGACGTGCGAGCCGGTGATGTCCGCGGGGAGGAGGTCGGGCGTGAACTGGATGCGGGTGAACTCGAGGCCGAGCGCGTTCGCGAGGCTGCGCGCCGTCAGCGTCTTCCCGGTGCCGGGGACGTCCTCGAGGAGGACGTGGCCGCGAGCCATCGCGCCCGCGAGCACGGTCTCGAGGAACTCGCGGTCCGTGACGACGGCCTCGCCGACCGCGTCGACCACGTCGGTGCACGTCTGGGCGGCTTTCTCGACGTCCATTCGACCGTCAGGACGCCGCGACGTTCCTTGTAACTGTCGTCTGTTCCGGCCGGCTGACGCCGACGCCCGCCAGCCGCGACGCGCCGGGGAGAACCCCGGCAGCCGTAACTGTCAGTCGCCTTTCTGAAAGTGTGTTCTGGATACGCTTAACTGGGGAGCGTCCGTCCACTGATTCGGAGTGGTCCACCGGCTCAGACCGCTCCTCGCGAGAGGTTGTCAGTACTCTCCCGACACCGCGTCGTCGACCACTCGAAGTAGCGGTCGCCCGCGAACCCGCGGACGTGGACGCCCTCCACGAGCCGACCCGCGAAGGATACTACCGAGCCAGTTCAGTCCGCCGAGCCCAAGCGCTCAGTCCGCCAATTCCGGTAACTCAGTTCGCCGAGCCTAATCGCTCAGTCCGCCGACTCCAGGTGCTTCCGCATCGCGACGTGCGTGATGCCGGC
>JBDGUB010000043.1:18359-35154 GCA_042216245.1 Halobacterium sp. | reverse complement strand
CTTCACTCCGGCGCTCCGTCGCCGACTTCACTCCGCCGTTCCGCCGTTCTCGCCCTCGGGGGGCGTCCCCCAGGCCTCTCGGGCTTCCGCGATGGTCTCGCCGACGAACTCGCCGCGGTACCCGAAGATGTCCTCGTAGCCCGTCTCGGACATCAACACGGGGTAGAACGCCTCGTCGGCGACGAACTGCTCGTCGGCGGTCTCGGCGTACGCGTCGCCGGCGTCGACGCGCTCGAAGTTGTCCGCGAGCAGCTGGGCGTCCTCGCCCGCCGGCTTCTCGACGGCGTCCCGGATGGTGTAGAAGTCCGGGTCGGCGGACTTCGGTTCGCCGGGGAGCGCGCCGGTCAGCCGGAGGAACGCGCGCACGAGCTTCGCCGCGTTCGTGGTGGCGTCCTCGGTGAGCTGGCGGCCGGCCTCGACGCTGACGACGCCCTCGGTGGACGCGAACGCGCCGTCGACCGCCGGGTCGTGGTTGACCACGTTCGCGACCGGGAGCCGGCTGGCGGCGGCCTGCGCCTCCGGGTTGTCCCCGGAGACGAACGCGAGCGGTTCGACCGCGGAGTGCGTGGAGTGAATCGAGAGCACGAGGCAGTCCGCGAGCTCGTCGCGGAGCTCCGCGGCGAGGCGTTCCTCGCGCGCGTCGGCGTCCGGGTCGCCGGGGAACGACCGGTTCAGGTCCGCGTCGAGGTACCGGCGGTGCGCGACCGCGGCCGCTGGGTTCGCGAGCACGAACTTCACGGCGCGCTCCAGGTCGGGCTCGCGGTCGAGGACGTACTGGATGGCCCGCGGGCCGCTGGGCTCGTCGCCGTGGACGCCGCCGACGACTGCGACGTCGGGGTCGTCGCCGCCGATGACCGTCGTGTGGACGTGTACGTCGCTACCGAACACGACCAGTAGTTCGTGGAAGAGACTGGTAAGTTTCGGGGCCGCCGCGGGACGAACTTCGAGCGTCCCCGGCGGTTCAGTCGGCCGACCGACCCTCGGTGTCGACGTCCTCCGGCGGGTCCGGCAGCGTCCCCTCGAACCGCCCGAGGACGCGGCGGGCCTCCCGGACTTCGGTGCCGAGCGCGCGGACGAGCGCGAGCGCTCGCTTCGCCCGCGTGCGCCGCCAGGACGCCTCCCGGGACTCGTAGGTGCGGACCGCGCGCAGGAAGTCCACCTTCGAGAACTCCGGCCAGTACGGCGTGCAGAAGAACACGGCCGCCTCGCTGCCGTTGGCGTGCCACGGCAGGAAGTTCGACGTGCGCTCGTCGCCGCCCGTCCGGATGATGAGGTCGACGTCCCGGACGGGGCTGGCGTGCAGCCGGGACTCGATCTCCTCGACGTCCACGGCGTCCGGGTCGAGGTCGCCGCGGTCGACGGCCGCCGCGACGCCGCGGGCCGCACCGAGTAGTTCCGCGCGCCCGCCGTAGGCGAGCGCGATGTTCAGCGTGAACTCGTCGTAGCCCTCGGTGCGGCGCTCGGCGTACGCGACGACGTCCTGGACGCGGTCCGGGAGCATGTCGGTCTGGCCGATGGCGCGGATGCGGACGCCGCGCTCGTGGACGCGGTCGGCGTCCGCGAACTCCCGGAGTTTCTCCACGAGGAGGTCGAAGAGGTACTCGCGCTGCTCGGCGGGCCGGTCGAAGTTCTCCGTGGAGAACGCGTACAGCGTCAGCTCCTCGACGCCGAGGTCCGCGCACCACTCCAGGACCTGCTCGGTGGTCTGGGCGCCGGCGCTGTAGCCGTCGGTGGCGTCGCCGCCCCGGTCGCGGGCGTACCGCCGGTTGCCGTCCTGGATGACCGCGACGTGCGTCGGCGCGCCGTCGATCTCCCGTCGGAGCACGCGCTCGTAGACGGCGTCGACGACGCCGCGGAGCCGCTCTCGCATCGGCCGGAGACACGACGGTACGACGTATCAGCTTTCTGTTCGCGGCTCGGCGGGTGAAAGCGACGCGGCCGCCGCCCGCCGGCCGCCCGGACCGAACAAAGTCGGGCCGCCTGACGGGGTCGGGCGGCCGAACCGCCACACGTAAGCCCGCGGACCGGCGAGTCCGACCCATGAGCGAGACGGCGAACGCGGACCTCTACCGCCAGACGGTCGGCCTCCTGCAGCCCGGGGACATCGAGCTCGCGGGCGCGGTGCTGCACACGGACTACGACAGCGACGAGGAGAGCCTGCTCCACCAGCTCACCCTCGACGCCGGGGACGCCGTCGCCGAGCACGCCGAGAAGGGCGACACGTACGTCTACTCGGGCAACGACAGCGACGAGTTCGGCGTCAACCAGCACCAGGGACTCACGCTCGAGGGCGACGAGTTCGTCTGGGAGTGCCAGCAGCTCCTCCGGGACGGCCGCTTCGACGTCGTCCTGTACTGGGAGGCGACCGGCGACCACGACGCCGTCCTCGCGGACCTCGCGTCCGTCGACGGCGTCGAGCGCGTCGTCGGCGTCACCGAGGACGGGTTCGACGCGTAGGGCCGCGTTTTCAGTCCCTGGGCGCGACCCGGGTCGTTTATTGGGCGCGACGACGGACTACGCGTATGGACATCGCGGACCTCGACGAACGGGACCGCGCGATTCTCAACGCCTTCCAGGGCGGGTTCCCGGTCGTCCGACACCCCTTCGAGCCGGCCGCGCAAGCGCTGCGGTCCCGCGGCGTCGAGCTGACGGCCGCGGACCTCCTCGAGCGGGTGCGCGCCCTCGAGGACGGCGGCGTGCTGACGCGGTTCGGCGCGCTCGTCGACGCCGAGGAGATCGGCGGCAGCGCGACGCTCGTCGCGATGCACGCGCCCGAGGACGAGTTCGACGAGATAGCCGACGCCGTCAACGACCACCGGGAGGTCGCGCACAACTACGAGCGCGAACACCCCCACCTGAACATGTGGTTCGTCGTGTCGGTCGCCGACGAGGACCGCGTCGAGGACGTGCTCGCGGCCATCGAGGACGAGACCGGCCAGGAGACGTACAACCTCCCGAAGCAGCGGGAGTTCCGCGTGGAGGCGAAGTTCCTCGTGGACGGCCCCGTCTCGGACGGCGACGTCGACCTCTCGCACCTCGGGACGACCCCGGACCCGACCGACCGCGGGACGCTGACGCCCGCCGAACGCGACCTCGTGGTCGCGATGCAGGACGGGTTCCCGCTGGTGGAGACGCCGTACGCCGCCATCGCGGGCGACATCGGGAAGTCCCCGGAGTGGGTGGTGGAGACGCTGCGCCGGTTCAACGAGGAGGGGACGGTGCGGCGCGTCGGCGTCGTCCCGAACCACTACGCGCTCGGGTACACGGAGAACGGGATGACCGTCTGGGACGTCCCGGACGAGGTCGTCAGTGACGTCGGGCCGGCGGTCGCGAGCCTGGACTTCGTGACGCACTGCTACGAGCGCCCGCGCCACGAGGGCGTGTGGCCGTACAACTTCTTCGCGATGACCCACGGCCGCAGCGAGGCGGAGAGCCGGGAGCGCATCGAGGAGGTCCGCGGCGTCATGGACGAGTACTGGGACGTCGGCGACGGCGACTGGGACACGCTGTTCTCGACGCGCATCCTGAAGAAGACCGGCATCAGGCTGGCGGAGCGCGCGGACGCCAACACCGCGTGATGATTCCGCTCGTCCACGACTTCGCGGGCGCGACGGTGCTGGTGGTCGGCGGCGGCTCGGTGGGCGCCCGGAAGGCCCGCCGGTTCGCCGGGGAGGCCGACGTGGTCGTCGTGAGTCCGGCGTTCGCGGACGCGGACTTCGGGGGCGCGGAGCGCGTCCGCGCCGAACCGTCCCCCGAGGACGCGGCGACGTGGGTCGAGCGCACGGCCCCCGCGCTCGTTGTGGCCGCGACCGACGACGGCGACGTGAACGACGCGTTCGCCGCGACTGCGCGGGACGCGGGCGCGCTCGTGAACCGCGCGGACGAGGCCGGTGCCAGGGACGCCGACGGCGTCGTGGTGCCGGCGACCTTCGAGGACGGCCCCGTGACGGTCGCGGTGTCGACCAGCGGCGAGAGCCCCGCGCTCGCGAAGTACCTCCGGGAGCGCCTCGACGACGAGTTCGCGGGCGCCGGCGCGATGGCCGCCCTCACGGGCGAGCTGCGCGCCGACCTGCGGGCGGCGGGCGTCGCGCCGGAGCGCCGCCGCGAGGCGGTCCGCGCGGTCGTCCGGTCGACCGCGGTTTGGAAGGCTTTACGTACCGGAAACACCAATCCCCGAAAAACGGCCGAGGGCGTGGTTTCGGACGCCGTCGGCGAAGTGGAGTGGTCTACGTGAACGGAAACACCGGCGTCGTCTCGGGCGTACGAGTCTCCCACGAGACGGCCTCCCTCGAGGACCTGGAGGCCGCGAGCGCCGCGTCCGCCGAGGAGGCGCTGGCCGACCTGCTCGGCCGGCCGGCCGTCGAGGAGGCGTTCGTCCTCCAGACGTGCCACCGCGTCGAGGCCTACGTCGTCACCGAGGACCCGGCGACGGGCCGGCGCGCGCTCCGCGCCGCGGGCTTCGACCCGGCGGGCGCCGGCGCCGTCTCGATGGGCCACGAGGAGAGCCTCCGCCACCTCCTCCGGGTGGCCGCCGGCCTGGAGTCGCTGGTCGTCGGCGAGGACCAGATTCTCGGCCAGATACGGGACGCCTACGAGGCCGCGAAGGACGCCGGCGGCATCGACCACGTCCTCCGGCAGGCCGTCACGAAAGCCATCCACGTCGGGGAGCGGGCGCGCACGGAAACCGCCATCAACGAGGGCGCGACCTCCCTCGGCACGGCGGCGGTCCGGCTCGCGGAACGCAAGACCGACCTGGACGGCGCGAGCGCGCTCGTCGTCGGCGCGGGCGAGATGGGCGCGCTCGCCGCGAAGGCGTTCGCGAGCGCGGGCGTCGACCGCGTCGTCGTCGCGAACCGCACCGCCGAGCGCGCCGCCCGCGTCGCCGACCTCGTGGACGCGCCCGCGGAGACGGCGTCCCTCGAGGACGCCCGCCGGCGCGCCGCCGACGCGGACGTCGTGGTCTCGGCGACCAGCAGCGACGAGTACGTGCTGGACGGCGACTCCTTCGAGTCGGCGGGGGAGACGGTCGTCGTGGACCTCGCGCAGCCCGGGGACGTCTCGCCGGACGCGAGCGACCACGGCGGCGTCTCCGTCCACGACCTCGACGCGCTGGAGGCCGTCACGGAAGCCACCCGGGAGCGCCGCGAGGACGCCGCCCGCGAGGTCGAGTCCATGATCGAGGAGGAGTTCGAGCACCTCCTCGCGCAGTACAAGCGCAAGCGAGCCGACGAGGTCATCGCCCGCATGTACGAGAGCGCGGACCGCCTGAAGAACCGCGAGGTGTCGACGGCCGTCAGCCGCCTGGAGGCCGAGACCGGCGACGTCTCCGCGACCGAACGCGAGGTCCTGGAGTCGATGGCGGACGCCCTCGTCAACCAGCTGCTGGCGGCACCGACGAAGAGCCTGCGGGACGCCGCCGCCGAGGACGACTGGTCGACCATCGCGACAGCGCTCCAGCTGTTCGACCCGGACTTCGAGGACGGCACGCCGTTCGACGCTGCGACCGCGGACGCGCAGTCCGGGGACGCGACGCCCGCGGAGTCCGAGGACTGACGCCGGCCGGCGTCCGCCAGCTCGCCGTCCTCGCGTGGTGGCTGGGGGTGCCGGCGGGCGGATACAGTTTTGTGGCTGGCGGCTGACTGTTCGCGCATGGCCGAATTACTCGACGACGAGGCGATCGAGCAGCGGCTACCCGACCAGTGGGCGCTCGCGGACGACGAGATCGTTCGCACGTACGAGTTCGACGACTACCTCGAGGGCGTGGCGTTCGCGTCCGAGGTGGGGGAGCTCGCCGAGGAGGAGTTCCACCACCCCGAGATCCGCATCCGGTACGAGGAGGTGGAGGTGCGGTTCACGAGCCACGAGGCCGGCGGCGTCACCGAGCGGGACATCGAGATGGCGGAGAACTGCGACGAGCTCCGGTAGATGGACGCCGCGTACGCGTTCGCGGTGCGGTTCCGCATCGAGCCCAGCCCGGGGGTGCGGGTCGACCCACAGGTGTTCGAGACGCGGATGGAGCGCCCGGCCGACGACCCCGGGGAGCCCGGCTGGCTGTTCTTCCGGGACAACCTCTGGCGGGGCGAGTTCGGCGACCCGGAGCGCGCCCGCGAGATGGCCGCGGAGGCGCTTGACGTCACCGTCGAGCACGTGGAGTACCGGGCGCTGGAGACCGACCGCGAGTACTACGAGGCGCTCCGCGAGGCGATCGCGGCGAACCTCGAGCTGTTCAGGGCCGACAGCGTCGACGAGGTCGAGCGCAAGTACCTCGGGAGTTCGGTCGAACTCGCGGACTGAGGGCGCCCGGCCGCGACCGGTAGCCCGGAAGACACTTACTCGGGGGTGGCGTACTCCCGGCTCCGATGGCGACCGCGGACTACGACGTCTGGCTGTTCGACCTCGACGGCACGCTCGTGGACACGGAGTGGTCGTACACCCGGGAGGTGTTCGACCGCGTCGGCGACCGCATCGGCCGCGAGTTCACGGACCGCGAGGCCGAAATCCTCTGGCACGGCCTCGGCGGCTCCCGGAACGAACAGCTCCGCGAGTGGGGGTTCGACCCGGAGCCGTTCTGGGAGGCGTTCCACGACGTCGAGGACCCGGCGGCGCGCGCCGAAGCCACGTACCTCTACGAGGACGCCTCGCACGTCGCGGACCTCGACGGGCCGGTGGGCGTGGTCACGCACTGCGCGGAGTTCCTCGCCGACCCCGTCCTGGAGTCCCTCGACGTCGCGGACTGGTTCGACGTCGTGCTGTGCTGTGACGACGACACCGGCTGGAAGCCCGACCCGGCGCCGCTCGAGCTCGCGCTCCGGGACGTCGGCGCGACGCCGGCGCACCGCGGCGTCTACGTCGGCGACGCGGCCAGCGACGTCGGCGCGGCGGTGAACGCCGGCCTGGACGCCGTGCACGTCGAGCGCCACGACCCGGGGAAGCGCGGGCACTGCGTGCTCGGCGACCACCGCGTCGAGACCTTCGACGACCTCTTCGGCGCGCGCGCCGAGTGACCCCGTCCGTTCACAGCGTTCCTCACCGTCGACCGCTCGAACAGCGGGTCCGGCCACCCGCCCAGTGGGCTCGGCCCCGCCGTCACACGATTAACCGGAGTTAATTCGGCTTAACCGTCGCCAATCCGGGGCGAGCGAGTCGGGCGTTCAATACCCTCCGGGTCTTCGGGTCAGGTGGCGGCGGACGAACGCCGCCGGTCAGGGCACTGGGCTCGGGCACACACGTGACGCCGGCGACCATCCCCCTCCGGTCGCCAGTCACGCGGACTGCGTTCGTCACTCTCCCCCTCCCCCCTTCGCGACGCGGTCCACCCGGTTTCGGTGTGTCAGTATTTGTCGTCCCGCGGGGTCTCCCACCGGCCCCCGCCGGACGATTCCGCACGTTCTCCCGACAGCCAGGGGTGTCGCGACCACCGGCTTTTTCGCCACGCCGCTCCAACCGACTGGCATGTCCCGCCTGCGCGAAGCGCTGGGGAGCCTGCCCGAGTCCGTATTCGTCGACGTCTTCGACGGCGACGACGCGTACCTGTTCGTCGTTGACGTCCCCGGAGTGGACGCCGACGGCGTCGACGTCCGCGTCGAGGGCCGCACGCTCGTCGTGGACGCCCACCGGTCGAAGGACGTCCCCGAGGGGTTCGACTACCGGAGCGAGGACCGCTCGCTGTTCCTGGACCTCGAGTTGCCGCTGCCGCCGGACGCCACCGACGAGGGGGCGTCGGCGTCCGTCGACGCCGGCGTCCTCGAGGTGCGGCTGCCGAAGCGCGGCGAGACGACGCGCAGCGTCCCCGTCGAGGGGTAGCGCGTGGCGGTGCTCCGGTCGTACCGTCGGTTCGTCGCCGTCGTCTGGCAGTTCCTCCCGCTCGTCTGGGGGTACCTCCGGGACCGCAGACGGTTCGTGCTGTTCGGCGGGAGCCGCCGCGTCACCGAGGAGATGCGGGTGCGGCGCGCGCGCCGCCTGCTCGACTCGCTGCTGACGCTCGGCCCGACGTTCATCAAACTCGGGCAGCTGCTGTCGACGCGCCCGGACGTCCTCCCGCCGGCGTACGTCGACGTGCTCGCGGACCTCCAGGACCGCGTGCCCCCCGCGGACTGGGGGGACGCCCGCGTCGTCCTCGAGGACGAACTCGGGCCGGTCGACGAGGCGTTCGACGACTTCGACACCGACCCGATCAGCGGTGCGAGCCTCGGCCAGGTGTACACCGCCGAGGTCGACGGCGACCCGGTCGCGGTGAAGGTCCGCCGGCCGGGCATCGAGGACCTCGTGGAGGCCGACCTCCGGGTCATCCGGTGGACGCTCCCCGTTATCGTGCGCTTCGTCGGGGAGAGTCGGGCGTTCAGCCTCCGGAACCTCGCCGACGAGTTCGCGAAGACCATCCGCGAGGAGATGGACTACGACCGGGAAGCCGCGATGCTCTCGGAGATCCGCTCGAACTTCGCGGACGACTCGGACATCGTGGTGCCCGCCGTCTACGACGACTACTCCGACAGCCGCGTGCTCACGATGCAGTACGTCCCCGGAACGAAGGTCTCGGACGTCGAGGAGCTCGACCGCCGCGGCGTCGACCGCTCCGCGGTCGCGGAGACGCTGGAGCGCACGTACCTCCAGATGATAATCGAGGACGGCGTGTTCCACGCCGACCCCCACCCGGGGAACCTCGCGGTCCAGGACGACGGCACCGTCGTCTTCTACGACTTCGGGATGAGCGGGCGGGTCGACGAGTTCGTGCAGTCGAAGATCGTGGACTTCTACGTCGCGGTCGCGAACCAGGACATCGACGCCATCCTGGACGCCCTCATCGAGATGGGCACCCTCTCCCCGGAGGCCGACCGCGCGACGATGGCGGAGGTGATGGAGCTCGCGATCCGGGACGCCCGCGGGGAGTCCATCGAGACGTACCGCGTCCAGCAGATCGTCGGGAAGGTCGAGGACACCATCTACGAGTTCCCGCTGCGGCTGCCGTCGAACCTCGCGCTCGTCCTCCGGGTCGCCACGGTCGTCGAGGGGGTCTGCGTCACCCTCGACCCCGACTTCGACTTCATCTCGGTGGCGACCGAGTTCCTCACGGAGAAGGGCTACCGCGAGGAGTCAATCCGCCAGTTCGTCGACGAGACCGCCGACCAGGTCCAGCGGTCCGCGCAGTCCGCCATCCGCACCCCGCCGAAACTCGAGTCCGCGCTCGACCGCGTCGAGCGCGAGAACCTCCACGTGCGCGCCGACCTCGAGGACGGCGACGGCGTCGTCGACCGCCTCGCGTTCCGCGTCGTCCTCGGGCTCGTGCTCGCGACGAGCGTCCCGACGACCGCGTTCCTCTACGTCGCCGCGGACCTCACCGCGACCGCGGCCGCGGCCGCGTTCACCGCCGCCGTCGGCGTCGCGCTCTACCGGTCGTTCCGGAAGCGCCGCGGCATCCGCGCCACCCCGCAGTTCACGCGCCAGAGCATGCGCGAACGCCGCGAGGAGTGAGCTGTCGCGGGGAGTGACGCCGGCGGGGAGCGAGTCGTCGCGGAGCGTGACGCGAGGGCAGCCGTCAGCAGATACTTTGCGCGGCCGCGCCACACGGCAGGCATGTACCTCGGCGACGAAGCCTGGCCGGACCTCGAGTCGTACTTCGAGGCGGAGTCGATGGCGCTGGTCCCGCTCGGGTCCACCGAACAGCACGGCCCCCACCTCCCCGAGTCCACGGACCACGTCATCGCGGAAGCGTTCGCCCGGGAGGCCGCCGACCGCACCGGGTTCCTCTGCACGCCCACGGTGAACGTCGGCGTCAGCCCGCACCACCGCCAGTTCCACGGGACGATGTGGGTGGACCCGCCGGCGTTCCGGGACTACGTCGAGTCCCTCACCCGGAACCTCACGTACCACGGCGTCGACCGCGTCGTCTTCGTGAACGCGCACGGCGGGAACGTCCCGCACCTCCGAGAAGTCGGGCGCCGCCTCCGGGACGACGAGGCAGCGTACGCCGTGGAGTGGATGTGGGACGAGAGCATCCCGGAGCTCGTTGAGGACCTGTTCGCGCAGAACGGCCCGCACGGCGGCCCGAAGGAGACGGCGCTCGTGCAGTACCTCGAACCCGACCTCGTCCACGACGACCGGCTCGCGGACGCCCGCGACGGCGGAATCCCGAGCGTCGCGGACGCCGAGACCGTCCGGCACGGTTCGCGGACGTTCTACGACGCCGCGGACAACACGCCGAACGGCGTGCTCGGCGACCAGACCGACGCCACCGCCGAGAAGGGCGAGCGGCTGTTCGAGGCCGCGAGCGACCAGCTCGTCCGGCTCTGCGAGTGGCTCGACGACCAGGCGTTCGCGGACCTGATGCCGAAAGCGCACGTCTGAGGCGCGGATTCGAGGCTATTCCTCGCCCGCGCGGCCGGGCTGCCGGCGCCGCCCCCGTTTTGAGGGGTGGCCGCGTACGGCCCGTATGAACGTCGACGCGTTCGCCCTCGAGCGGTGGTTCGCTGCGCACGAGCACGACGCCGACCTGATGCTCGCGGAGAGCGGGGTGCGGAGCCTCCCCGCCAGCGACTTCGACACGGACCCGGGCGAGCTGGGGTACGTGATTCCGACGAAGGGCGCCGAGGACGTGCGGGCGGCCATCGGCGCCCGGTACGACCGGCCCGCCGACGAAGTCGTCTGCACGGTCGGCACCCAGGAGGCGAACTTCCTGGCGTTCCAGTCGCTGCTGTCGCCGGGCGACCACGCCGTCGTCGTCACGCCGACCTACCAGAGCCTGCACGCCGTCCCCGACGCCATCTGCGACGTCACCCGGGTCCCGCTGGACCCATCGGCGTGGACGCTGGACGTCGACCGCGTCGCGGACGCGGTCCGCCCGGAGACCGAACTCGTCGTCGTGAACAACCCGAACAACCCGACTGGCCGCCGGCACGACGCCGCGACCCTGGACGCGCTGTACGACGTCGCCGCCGACGCCGACGCCTACCTGCTCGGCGACGAGGTGTACCGCCAGCTCGCGCCCGACCCGGCGCCGCCCGTCGCCAGCCTGGGCGACCGCGGCGTCAGCACCGCCGGCCTCTCGAAGGCGTACGGGCTCGCCGGCCTCCGGTTCGGCTGGCTCGCGGGCCCGCCCGAGGTCGTCGCGGGCGTCGAGCGCTGGAAGGACTACACGACCATCTCCCCGACGAAGTTCGGCCAGCACGTCGCCCGCCAGGTCCTCGACGACCGCGAGACCGAACTCCGGGAGGCGGCGCTGGCACACGTCCGGGAGAACCACGGGATAGCGGCCGAGTGGGCGCGCGAGAACGGCCTCGACTGGCCGGACCCCGTCGGCTGCAACGCCTTCCTCGAGGTTCCCGACGGATTCCAGGGGTCGCGGGCGTTCTGCCGGGCGGTCGTCGAGAACGCGTCGGTCGTGCTCGCGCCCGGCGACTGCTTCGGCGCCGCCTACGACGACCGGTTCCGCCTCGGGTTCGGGCTGCCGACGCCCGAACTCCGGGAGGGGCTGGCTCGCGTCTCGCGCGTGCTGTGAGGCGTGTGGCGGCGTCTCCCGGCCCAGAGCGTTCCAAACGGTTTATACCGGCCAGGCGTGAATCCGACCGTATGGCGAAAGAGCAGACGGAAGTGCGCGACCTGCAGGAAGGCAACTACGTGATGATCGAGGACACCCCCTGCAAGATCAACGCCTACAGCACCGCCAAGCCCGGCAAGCACGGCAGCGCGAAGGCACGCATCGAGGCCGAGGGCGTCTTCGACGGCAAGAAGCGCTCGCTCAGCCAGCCCGTCGACGCGAAGATCTGGATCCCGATCATCGAACGCAAACAGGGCCAGGTCGTCTCCCTGGAGTCCAGCACGGTCGCCCAGGTCATGGACCTCGACACGTACGAGACCGTGACGATGCAGATTCCCGAGGACCTCGAGCTCTCCGCGGACGACAACATCGAGTACCTCGAGTTCGAGGGCCAGCGGAAGATTCTCCAGGACTAGGATGTTTCCCGGCGCCCGCGACGCCGCCACGGACGACCCCGGTTCGGACGCGGAGTACGTCGTCGTGGGCGCGCCGCTCGACGTCTCGACGTCCTTCCGCCCGGGCGCGCGGTTCGGCCCCGGGGAGGTCCGCCGGTTCGCGCGGACGTTCGAGGACTACCACCCCGACTCGGGCACGCACTTCTCGGCCCTGGACGTCGCCGACTACGGCGACGTTCGCGCGTGGAACGACGCCGCCGAGTACCTCGAGTACCTCGAGGGCGTCCTGACGGACGTCCACTGGAACGACGCCACGCCGCTGGTGGTCGGCGGCGAACACACCGTCTCCGTCGCGGGCGTGCGCGCTGCCGACCCGGACGTCTTCGTGGCGCTGGACGCCCACCTCGACCTCCGAGAGTCACTCGACGGCGACCCCCTGAGTCACTCCACGGTCACCCGGCACGCGCTCGACGTCGCCGACGAAGCCGTCGTCGTGGGCGCGCGCTCGGGCAGCGAACGCGAGTGGGACCGCGCCGCCGAACCCGACGTCACCGTCGTCGAACCCGACGCGGCGGCCGACTGGACGCCCGACCTCGACGGCGACGTCTACCTCAGCGTGGACGTCGACGCCGCGGACCCGGCGTACGCGCCCGGGACCGGCACCCCGGAGCCGTTCGGCCTCGACTCGGCGGCGATGCGGGACGTCGTCCGCGCCCTCGCGCCGCAGGCGGTCGGCTTCGACGTCGTCGAGGTGAACGACCGCGACGACGGCCAGGCCGCGACGCTCGCCGCGAAACTCCTCCGGGAGTTCGTGCACGCGAACGCCGAGCAGTGACTCGACGCTAGCCACGCCACAGTCGACCCGACGCCGCGCCACGCCGCGGCCGCCCTGACGCCGCGGCGGTGCCGACGCCTAGAAGTTCCCCGCGGTCCCTCCTCCCCGTATGGACCTCTCCGCCATCGTCGACCAGTGGAACGACCGCCTCCGCGTGGACGACTACGAGGACGCCGCGACGAACGGCCTCCAGGTCGGGCCGCGGGACGCCGACGTCGACCGCATCGCGTTCGCGGTCGACGCCGCGGTCGCGACCATCGAGGACGCCGTGGAGTGGGGCGCCGACCTCCTCGTCACCCACCACGGCGTCGTCTGGGGCGACCTCGACGCCGTCACGGGCCGCGAGTACGACCGCATCCAGCCGCTGCTCGACGGCGACTGCGCGCTGTACGCCGTCCACGCGCCCCTCGACGGCCACCCGGAGCTCGGGAACGCCGCGCGGCTCGCCGACCTGCTCGGCCTCGAGAACCGCGCGCCGTTCGGCCGCCAGGGCGGCGAACACGTCGGGACGCGGGGGACGGCGCCGACCGCGTTCACTGCCGACGCCCTCCGCGACCGCCTCGCGGACGAACTCGACACGGGCGGCCGGGACGTCCAGGTGCTTGACTTCGGTCCGGACGAACTCCAGGACGTCGCCGTCCTGACGGGCGCCGGCGCCGATTGGCTGCGGGAAGCCGAAGCCGCCGGCGTCGACGCGTTCGTCACCGGCGAGGGCGAACAGAAACTCTACCACGAGGCCCGCGAAGCCGGCGTCTCCGTGTTCCTCGCCGGCCACTACGCCACGGAGACCCTCGGCGTGCGGGCGCTGCAGTCGCTCGCCGACGACTGGGACGTCGAGACGACCTTCATCGACCACCCGACAGGTCTCTGACCCGGAACCGGAATTAGTTGCCGGTAGACAGTATCACTCGCGAAAATCGGGAACCAACCCTTTTGTCAGTCGGCTTCGAGTGGTCGGGAAACGATGGGGATTGCCGGAGCGTTCACACGAATCAGAGGGAGTTACGCCGCCAAACTCGCGGTAGCGCTCGTGGTCGTCGTCGCGCTCACCGTTGGCGTCGGCGTACTGGTGTACCAGCAGACGAACCAACAGCTCACCGAGGACGTCCGCGGCGACCTGACGTCGACGGCCGGAGCCCGCGCCGCCCAGGTCGAAGCCTGGCTCGGGAACGTCCGCGGACAGACCCAGCTGGCGTCCGCGCGCCCGGTGCTCGCCACCGGGGACGACGACGCCATCTCCGCGTACCTGAACGAACTCGCGTCCAGCGACACGCTACCCACGGGGGTCGTGGCCGTCCACTACTACGACGCGAGCACGAAGACCATCCAGGCCAGCTCGAAGCCCGGCTTCGTCGGCGTGAACACCGCCGAACAGGGCGCGACGTTCGCGACGAACCCGCCGACGTTCGACGGCCCGGGCGACGTCGCCGTCACCGCGCCGTTCACAGTGCCGGCCGCCGACTTCCCGGTAGTCGCCGTCCTCTCGCCCGTCGAGGGCACCCAGGACAAGCGCCTCGTGTCGATGGTGAACGTGAACGCGCTCACCGACGGGTTCACCGCGGCGAGCGCGGACAGCCAGACCGTCGTCGTCAACCAGGCCGGGACGTACGTCGCCCACCCCGACCAGTCGAAGGTGATGAGCGAGTACGCGGGCAGCGGCGCCGCGCTCGAACAGTCGCTGCGCCACGCGACGTTCGTGAGCCACGAGCACACCGTGACCGCCGGCGCGCCCGTCGAGGGCGTCCCCTGGGCCGTCGTGGTCGAAGCCCCGCGGTCGCAGGCGTTCGCGCTCGGTGACTTCGTGACCTCCAGCGTCGCCGGCCTCATCCTCCTGACGGTGGTCAGCCTCGCGCTCGTCGGCGTGACGCTCGGCAGCACCACCGTCGTGTCTCTCCGCCAGCTCTCGAACCGCGCCGACGAGATGGCGGCCGGCGACCTCGACACGCGCATCGAGACGACGCGGACCGACGAGTTCGGGTCGCTCGCGGACTCCTTCCGCCGGCTCCGGGACTCCCTCTCGGAGTCCCTCTCGGAGGCCGAGGAGGCTCGCGCCGAAGCGGAAGCCGCCGAGGAGGAGGCCGAGTCCCAGCGGCGTGAAGCCGAGCGAGCCCGGGAGGCCGCCCAGGAGACCGCGCGCCGCCTGGAAGCCGCCGCGGACGACTACGACGCCGCGATGACGGACGTCGCCGACGGCGACCTGACGCGGCGCGTCGACGCCGACCGCGAACACGACGCCATGGCCCGCGTCGGCCGGTCGCTGAACGAGATGCTCGACGACATCGAGACCAGCGTCGCCGCCGCCTCCGAGTTCGCGGACCACGTCTCCCGGGCCGCCGAACGCGTCGACGCCGGCGCGGACGACGCGATGGACGCCGGTACCGGCGTCTCCGCCGCCGTCGACGAGATCTCGGACGGCGCCACCGAACAGACCGACCGCCTCCACCAGGTCGCCAGCGAGGTCGACGACCTCTCCGCGAGCGCCGAGGAGGTCGCCGACACCGTCGCGTCGCTCGCCGACACCGCGGGACAGGCCGCGGACGCCGTCGAGGACGGGAAGGACGCCGCCGAGGACGCGGTCGCGACCATGGACGACGTCGCCGAGGAGGCCGAGGCCGCCGCCGACGCGATGGACGCCCTCGACGCCGAGATGGACGACCTCGGCGAGGTCGTCGACGTCATCGCGGAGATCGCCGAACAGACCAACCTGCTCGCGCTGAACGCGTCCATCGAGGCCGCCCGCACCGGCGCCGACGGCGACGGGTTCGCCGTGGTCGCCGACGAGGTCAAGAGCCTCGCGGAGGAGTCCCGGGACGCCGCCGAGGACGTCGAGGAGCGCCTCGTCGACCTCCAGGACGAGGTCAGCGAGGTCGCCGACGAGATGCGGGAGACCAGCCGGCACGTCGCGGACGGCCGCGAGACAGTCGACGAAACAGCGACCGCGCTCGACGACGTCGTCGAGTTCGTCGCGCAGACCGACGCGGCCGCCAGCGAGATCGACGACGCCACCGACCGGCAGGCGGAGGCCGCCGCCCGCGTCGCCGGCGCCGTCGACGAAGTAGCCTCCATCAGCGAGGAGACCGCCGCGCAAGCCACCGACGTGGCCGACGCGGCGGACGACCAGACCGAGACGCTGTCCGCCGTCGGCGACGCCGCCGCCGACCTCGCGGACCGCGCCGCGACGCTCGACGACCTGCTCGCGGACTTCGACGCCCGCGGCGACCAGGAGGTGCACTAGCATGGACGCAACGACGTGGTTCTGGGTCGGCGCCGCCGGGATGTTCCTCGGCACCCTGCTCCCGGTCCGGGACCTCCTGCGACGACCGAAGCACCGCCGCTACAACCTCGTGCTCGCCGGCGTCACCGGCGTCGCCACCGTCGCCTACGCGGCGATGGCGCTCGGGTACGGCGCCGTCACCGTCGACGGCCACACCGTCTACCTCGCGCGGTACGCGGACTGGCTGCTGACCACGCCGCTGCTCGTGCTGTACCTCGCGATGCTCGCCCGCCCGAGCACTCGCACGTACGTCGCGCTCGTCGGACTCGACGTCGTCGTCATCGGCGCCGGCGTCGCCGCCGCCCTGACGCCGACGGCGACGAAGTGGCTCTACTACGCGGTCGGTGGCGTCGCCTACCTCGGCCTGCTGTACGGCCTGGAGCGCACGCTCCCCGCCGCGCTCGGCGACGACGCCGACCCCCGCGTGGACGCGATGTTCACGACGCTCCGCAACCTCACGGTCGTCCTCTGGACGCTGTACCCGGTCGTCTGGGTGCTCGCGCCGACGGGCGTCGGCGTCCTCCAGCCCGAGATGGAGGCTATCGTCGTCGTCTACCTGGACTTCATCAGCAAGGTCGGGTTCGTCGGGTACGCCGCGTTCGGGTCCGTCGCCGTCGAGCGCGTCGCGACCGCCGGCGCGTCCGCCGCCGACTGACCGCCAGCGTCTTTTCGGCCCGGCGCCTACGCTCGCGTGGCCGATGACGACGCCACCGGGCCGACCCCGGGGTGGCTCCCGCGGGAGCGACGAGCCCTATGAGTGC
>JBDGUB010000043.1:0-18259 GCA_042216245.1 Halobacterium sp. | reverse complement strand
GCCACCGGGCCGACCCCGGGGTGGCTCCCGCGGGAGCGACGAGCCCTATGAGTGCCGAGGCCTTCTCGCGACGGCGTCGCCGAGAGCGACTGCCACCGGGTCTACCAGCAGTCAGGTCGCGCCGTCGCGCGGGTGGCCGCGTCGCGGCGGGACTGCAGGGCGACCCACAGGAGGATGAGGGCGCCCTCGGCGCGGGCGGCGGCGTACACCCACGGCCGGAGTTGGACGTCGTCTTCTGCGGCGGGGCGCATCCAGAAGTCGACGACGCGGTGCGGGAAGACGAGTTCGAGGACGCCGATGGCGGCGAGCAGCGCGCGGAGCATACGCGAGGGCACGGCGAGTACGGGCAAAACGCTGGTTTCCGGTTCGTTGGCGGGTCGTTGCCAGTTCGGGGCGCGCCGCACCGATTCAACACGAACGTTTATGATGAATACTGGCGTCGAGTCGGACACGATGCACCACGTGCGCGCCGCCGCCCGCCCGCCGCCGAATCGCCGACAGCCACCGCGCCCCCCGACACCCAGATGAGGACAGCCACCGACGCACCCGAGGCGGCCGTCGTCGCCGTCGCCGAACCCGTGGAGGAACCGACCGACGAACCGACCGACTGCCCGGACGCCCGCCCGACCGAGGGACCCGACGACGCTGCCGCCGCGTCGTCCGCGCCGGCAACCGGAACCGCGCGGGCCACCGCGACGGCGCGGGACCCCGGCCGCCCCGGGACCGACGAGTCCTGGGTGGCGCGCTGCCAGCGCCAGTTCTCGGACGCCGACCGCCGCCTCCCGAACCTCGTCGACGGCGTGAACCAGGTGATGTACGACGGCGTCTGAGTCGGCTCGCGGGGCGGCCCGAAATCCGTTCGCCTATTACGCGGTCGGTCCTACCGCGGCACATGTACGACCAGATCCTCGTGCCGACCCACGAGAGCGACTCGATGTCCCGCGTCGTGGAGCACGCCGCCGACATCGCCGCCCGACGCGACGCGACCGCGCACGTCCTCTACGTGCTCGACGACCGCGCGTTCCTGACGCTCGACGAGGAGATGCAGGACGAGGCCGTCGAGCAGCTCCGCGAGCAGGGCGAGGCCGCCATCGACCGCGCGCTCGACCAGCTGGAGGCCGCGGGCGTCGACGTCGAGACCGCGACCCGGGAGGGCGACCCGAGCGAGCAGATTCTCGAGTACGCCGCCGACGAGGACATCGACCTCGTCGTGATGGGGACGCGGCGGAACAGCTTCGAGGAGTCGATGCTCGGCAGCGTCTCCCGGCAGGTCATCGAGGCCGGCGAGGTGCCGGTGCTCACGATGACCGTCGGCGAGAACGAGGAGTAACAGTCCAGAACAGACTCGGCTCGCCCGCGGGTCGACTATTCGATGTGGCCTTCGTCGCGCAGCTGGTCGGCGTCCTGCTCGTCGTAGCGCCACTCGACGTTCGCCTTCTCGTCCTGCCAGTCCCAGGGTTCGACGAGGACGACGTCGCCCTCGTTGATCCAGGTCCGGTACTTCATCCGGCCGGGGATGCGACCCATGCGCTCCTCGCCGTCCTCACACCGCACGCGAACGTGGTTGCCGCCGTTGTGTTCCGTGACGACGGCGAACAGCTCGTTTCCGTCGGGCATGCGCAGGTTGCGCCGCCCAGAATCTTCACTCACAACCCACCTAGGTCGGGGAGACGGATAAGTCATCGGAGAGCCGTGGTACCAGGGACCACGTCCAGGCGGCCGGAGGCGGAGAGAGTGAACCACGGCCGCTCGAAGCAATCACGTGGGTCAGTCGGCGGACCGCCGTCGACGCGGTCAGTACGCCTCCCGTGGGTGGGTTTCGCCGACGTCGGCGTCCGGGTGGGCGTCGACGTCGTCGGCGTACAGCGCGTCCACCTCGACGTCGGCGCCGAGCGTGACGGCGTCGGCGACGACCGTTCCGGCCCGCGTCTGCTCGAGTTCGGCGGTCTCGGCTTCGATAGTGCCGGCTTCGAAGACGCGCTCGGAGCCGCCGAGGAGCTTCACGACGAGCCCCAGCGAGCGGTCGCCGTCGCCGTCCCGGACGACGACCTCGTCGGCGGCGAGGCGGTCGATCTCGGAGCGCCCGCCGACCGTGAGGTCGAACGTGCGCGCGGTGACGTCCGCGGCGCGCACGCCGCCGGACGCCGAGAACGCCTCGGCGTTCACGGTTCCGAACTTCCCGGTGCCGTCCACGGAGAGGTCCGTGACGTCGGTGGCGCCGTCGACTGTCGCGGCGCCGTCGACGGACGCGGTCGCGGCGACGAGGCTCCCGGCCGCCTTCAGCGTGCCGTCCACGGAGACGTCGTGGCCGTCGAGGTTCCCGTCGACCTTGGCGGTGCCGTCGACGCGGAGGTCGTCGGCGCTGACCGCGCCACCGAACTTCGCCGTGCCGTCGATCTCGCCGCGTTCGACGCTCGCGTCGCCGTCGACTGTCGCGGTGCCGTCCACGTCGAGGTCGCCGGCGTCGAGGCGGTCGCCGACTGTCGCGGTGCCGTCGATGGAGACGCGGTCGGCGACGAGCGTGCCGGAGACGCTGCCCGTGCCGTTCACGCTGAACTCCTCGCAGTGCACGTCGTCGTAGGAGCCGGTGCCGTCGATGCGGACGCGGTCGTCGCGAACTGTGTCGCTCATACTGCCTCCTGCTCCACCCACCCCCTTGAATCTTGCCCTGAATGTGAGTTGAGTGTGCGTCTACACTCACATTTATAGTGGTCGGGCGTCGACAGTGGGGTGTGAGCCGACAGATCCGCATCAGCATCGACGACGACGAGGTGTTCGAGCGCCTGAAGCGCCGGAAGGACGCTCTGGACCTCTCCTGGGAGGACGCGCTCCGGCGCGGCCTCCGGGACAGCCCGGAGCCGCCGCGGGCCCCCGAGTCGCCGGAACCGCGCGGCCGGGGCGCGAGCAACCAGCGGGACTCCGGCAGTCGCGCCGAGCGGCGGTCGCGGGAACGCCGCGGTCGCGCGCGCTCCCGTGCCGGGGAGGACCCGTCTCCGTTCGACCCGGACTTCGGGGAGCGCATCGCGAAACAGGTCCTGTCCTCGGTCAGCGACAGCGTCCCGGGCGTCGTCGGCGAGACGCTCGACGACGAGATCGACCGCCTGGAGGACGCCGAGGACGCCGTGCTCGTGCTCGGCGACGCCGAGGCCCACCGGGTGCCGCTCCGCGTCTCCCTCCACACCGGCCCGGAGGGCCTCGACGTCGACGTCGTCGCCGTCCGGAGCGGGAAGGGCACCGAGGGCATGAACGAGTTCGGGGGCGGCGCGCGCGCCGACGTCGCCGAGCGGTTCGCGGCCGGCGAGACCGCGACCCTCGAACTGGACGCCGGCGGCGAGGCCTACGACGTCCGCCCGGACCTCACGTGGGCGCGCGGCAGCGACGGCACGCCGACGGTCACGGACGTCACCGTGCGCGACGTGGTCTTCGAGGAATGATTCGCCTCCGACTCGGCACCGCGTCGGCGCGCGAGGACCCGATGGACGCCGACGACGACCGGCGTGACGCGTCCGACCGCGGTCGCTGACGGGCCGCTGCAGCTCCGACGGTCAGTTCTCGCTCCGGCGATTCGGCGGTCCCGGGGTCACGTTCTCGCTCCCGCGACCCGGCGGGCGTCCAGGGAGAGGTAGTGGGCGAGCGCGCCCGTCAACCCCTGGTCGGCGAACCGCCGGCCGGACGTCTCCACGAGCACGTCCGGGTGGTACGCCGTCTCGAAGCTGCGGCCGAGCCGCCGGCTGAACGCCGTGTCCTCGTTCCCGGCCGCGGGGAACCCGCCGACGGCGTCGAACGCCGACCGCCGGACGAGCGTGTTGAACCCCGGGAGGACGGGTCGCTCGAGCCGGGGGGACGCGCGGTTGACGACGGCCTGCATCGCCTTCCCGCGCCAGCAGTCGGTCACCCGGCAGCGGGAGGACGCCGCCGCCAGCCCCCGGTCGCGGGCGAGCCCGAGCAGCGCGTCGAGGTAGCCGTCCAGCACGCGGGTGTCCGCGTCCACGAACGCGAGCCAGTCGCCGTCCGCCGCGGCGGCGCCCGCGTTCCGGCCGGCGGCGATGCCGCCCTCGTCACAGCGCACGACCTCGGCGCCCCACTCCCGCGCCACCGCGCGGGTGCCGTCGGTGCTCCCGCCGTCCGCGACGACGACCTCGTAGTTGGCGGTCGGGGACAGCGCCCGCACGCTCTCGAGCGTTCTGGGGAGGTAGTCGGCCTCGTTCAGCGTCGGGACGACGAAACTCACCGTCTCGGACGCCATCACCGGACAGTACGCGGCCGCCGGGCGTAACGATTCGGGCCTAGTTCGTCGTTACGACCTCGACGACGTCGCCGGCGTCGAGTTCGTGGTCGGCGGCGATCTGGCGGTTCGACCGGCAGTCCTTCGCGTGCAGGAACCCGTCGCCGACGTCCGAGTGGACGGCGTACGCGAAGTCCTCGGCGGTCGCGCCGTCGGGCAGCAGGAAGACGTCCGGGAGCACGCGGCCGTCGGTCGTCCCGAGGCCGTTCGCGGACCCCGGGAAGACGGGGGTGACGTCGAGCGCGTCGAACAGCGCGGTCTCGAGGGCGGTCTGGACGCCGGTGCCGCCGTACTCGCCGACGAACTCCCGGATGGACTCGAGGCCGGCGGCCTGCTCGCCGCTCGGGTCGCCCGCCACGTCGAAGTCGGCGTCGCCCGGCCGGTAGTCGACGACGCCGTCGCTGTCGGCCTGCTTGAGCGCCTTCTCCGCGTGCGCGCTCACGGGCACGAACTCGAGGTGGTCGTACGCGGGGTCGTCCGTGATTTCCGCCCAGTTCGCCTGCGCCTCCGGGGTGTCCATCTTGTTCGCGGCGACGACCATCGGCTTCGTGCGCTTGCGAATCTCGCGGGCGAGCGCGAGGCGGTCGTCGGCGTCCCACGTGTCGGGGTCGAGTTCGAGGCCCTCGGCGAGAATCACCTGCTTGATCTCCTCGTCGTTCGTGCGGAACGCGCTCAGCTGCTCGGCGAGGGACTCCTCGACGCCCTCCTCGGCGACGTGCTGGCTCTCGAAGCGCTGGACGCCCTTCTCGAGGACGTCGAGGTACCACTGGTCGAGTTCCGCCTCGAGGAAGTCCACGTCCTCGCGGGGGTCGTGGCCCGCCGTGGGTTCGCCCTCGAGGTCGGTCCGCCCGGAGAAGTCGACGACGTGGACGAGCACGTCCGCCTCGTTGAGGTCCGTGAGGAACTGGTTCCCGAGGCCCTTGCCCTCGTGGGCGCCCGGAATCAGGCCGGCGACGTCCACCAGCTTGGTCGGGACGAAGCGCGCGCCGTCCTCGCAGAACCCGGTAGAGGGCGTACAGGTCTCGCCGAAGTCGGGCGCGGCGCACTCGACGCGCACGTACGCCTCGCCGACGGCGGGGTCGATGGTCGTGAACGGGTACGCGCCCTCCGGCACGTCGTTCATCGTCGCGGCGTTGAAGAACGTGGACTTCCCGACGGAGGGCTTGCCCACGAGGCCGATCCGGTAACTCATTGCCGAGTGGAGTGGACCGCCGTACAAACGGGTTGCTACCTGTCTCCCGTCTGCGAGTCCTTCGCACGCGACGAGCCGGGGGCTGGGCACGCGGGGGCGCCTCGGCACGCGGCCACCGTCCGGGTCACGCGACGTCCCGGAGGTCGCGCAGCGAGTCGAGTTCGTGGTCCGGTTCGACCGCGAGGTCGTAGTCCGCGCGGTGGTCCCGCCAGAGGAACCCGGCGTCGGTGCCGGCGTTGTGCGCGGCCTCGACGTCGCTCTGGCTGTCCCCGACGAACAGCGTGCGCTCCGGGTCGGCGTCGAGGTCCGCGAGCGCGCGCTCCAGGTAGTGGGGGTTCGGCTTCTTCTTCTCGAGGCTCGCTGCCTCCATCTCCCGGCCGTAGTACGCGTCGAAGTCCCCGCGGATGCCGTGGAAGTCCAGGATCTCCTCGATGGTGCGGTGCTGGTTCGTCGACACGATGCCCCGGGGGACGTCGAGCGCGCGGACCGCGTCGTAGTCCTCGTAGAGGGGTTTGCGGCCCGCCTCCATGTCCGCGACCTGGCGGCGGGAGAACGCGCGGTCGCGCTCCCGCCAGAGGTCCGCGGGGTCGACGCCGTACGCGTCGCTCGCCGCCTCGAGGTCGCCGGGCGTCACGTGCATCGTCATCGCGTCGACGTGCTCGGGGCTCGGGTCGTCGACGCCGACCGCGGCGAACCCGTCGACGGTCGCCTGGCGGAGCACGTCCAGGGGCGTCGGGTGCGTCAGCACGCCGTCGTTGTCGAAGACGACTGCGTCGTAGGTCACGGCCGGGCGTTTCGACCACCCCACCAAATTCGTTTCGTGCTGCCGGTGCCGAACCGCCTTTCCCGGTGGCCGCCGACGGTCCGGGCATGGAAGCGCGCTCGCTGCCGGCGGCGTTCGACGCCTTCGAGGAGACCTGGGAGCCGCGGGTGCTCGCGGAACTGAACGGCCAGCACGTGAAGGTCGCGCGCCTGGACGGCGAGTTCGTCTGGCACGCCCACGAGGACGCCGACGAACTGTTCTACGTCGTCGACGGCGACCTCACGGTCGAGTACCGGGAGGACGGCGACGAGGAGTCCGTCCGCCTCGGCCCGGGGGACCTGACCGTGGCGCCGGCGGGCGTCGAGCACCGCCCGGTCGCCCACGAGGAGTCGAAGGTCGTGCTGTTCGAACCGGCGGGCACGACGAACACGGGGGACGCCGAGGACGCCGAGCGCACGGTCGAGGACCTCGAACGGCTCTGAGTCCGGCCGCACCCGGCGGCCAGCCCCGGTGTTCAGATGCGGCCGCGGACGCGGCCGAGCGGCGACTGCGGCCGGTCCCGGTCGCCGCCGATGTCGAAGTCGACGTTCTCGAAGTAGTGTGGCGGCTGGCCGCTCGTCGCGTACTCGTAGAGCGCGACCTTCGCGACGCCGTTCAGGGTCGCCGACGCGACGAACGCGAGCACGGCCAGCGGCAGGCCGACGACCGCCGCCGCGGCGACGCTGCCGGACGCCAGGAAGACCACGCCCGCGACGAGCGCGACCGCGAGGAACGACAGGAAGTAGACGAACCCGAGTCCGAACTCCGCGCCGAGGCTCTCGCCCCACGTCTCGCGGACGACGTCGACGCTCCGCCCGAACACGCCCCGGATGTCCTCGTCCTCGAAGATGGCGACGGGCACGACGAAGTACGTGACGACGGCCCAGGAGACGCTCAACAGCGCGCCCGCCAGGACGGCGCCGAGGTTGTCGGACTCCTCGAGCCCGCGCACGACGAGGCCGACGGCGGTGCTGACGACCGCCCACGCGAACAGCGTGGACTTGTGCCGCCAGGCGGCCCGGAGGCCGGCGCGCACGCTCGGGTCGCGGCCCTCCATGGCGTCCCGCGTCGCGAACATCAGGCCCGCGGTGAACAGCACCGCGAGGAAGGACGCGCCGACGTAGCCGACCGCGACGGCGGCCCAGACGACGGCGTCGCCGGCGTCCGCGAGCGCGGCGACCGGGAGCAGGCCGACCGCGCTCCCGAACGCCAGCAGGAAGAACGCGACGCCCGCGGCGCCCGCGAGCAGCGGGAACCACAGGAGGTTCGGGTGGTCGGCCAGCAGGGTGACGCTGTCGCGGGCGAGCGCCAGCCCGGTCCGGAGGCGGCGAGTGAGACGCATAGCGTCCGGTACGTCGTTCTCCCCGAAGAGTGTCCGGCTGTACTCGCAGCGTCCGCGAACGCCGCCTCGGGCGTCTCCAGCGGCGAGCGGAAGGCCTTAACCACCCGACACCGACTACTCGAGTATGAAGCGTCGCGCGTACCTCGCCACGGCCGGGTCGGGCGCGCTCGCCGTGCTCGCGGGCTGTAGCGCCCTGCTCGGCGGCGGGTCTTCGAGCCTGAACCACGCGGGAACCCTGGACGCCGAGTTCGCCGCGAACGTCGACCTCCCCGCGGACGACGACCCGAGCGACGGCTACCCGCCGCAGTACGGGAACCCCGGGGACCGCAGCATCGACGAGTCCCGGTTCTCCGCGCTGTCCGTGAACGGCGAGACGGTCACGCTCGTCCCCATCGAGGTCAGCCACTACTGGCACCAGACCGCGGCCGCGCGGTTCGTGGACGCGCGCGGGCTCGACCAGTACAAGACCTCACACGTCTACGGGGCGGTGAACAGCCCCGCAGTGCGGAACTCCCAGGGCGGCGGCATCGACAACTGGCCAAAGGGGGACCGCATTGTCTGTTACTGCGGGTGCCCGCACCACCTCTCCTCGATTCGGGCGGCCGGCCTCCAGAAGGCCGGGTACTCGAACGTCTACGTCATCGATGAGGGCTTCTTCGAGTGGCGCGACCGCGGGTTCCCGATGCGGGGGACGAGCTTCGAGGCCGCCGCGAAGCGCGTCATCGAGGGCGAGGTCGCGGCGGCGTACGCCGGCGAGTACGCGTGGGCGACCCAGCCCGAGACGGGCCAGCAGGAGGCCGCGCGCATCCGGGAGGACGGGTCGTTCGAGATTCACCTCCGGTTCGCGGGGCTCACCGCGGAGACGCCGATTCGGGTGGCGACGCCCGCCTTCGAGGTGACGCGGCCGCTCGGCGAACTCGTCGACGGCGTCGTCACCGCGTAGCCGGGACCTTTAGGCGGCCGGCACTCCTCGAGTCCGGCATGACGACCACCGTAGCGGTGACTGGCGCGGCGAGCGGGCTCGGCGAGGCGGTCGCGCGGTCGTTCGCAGAGGACGGCGCGACGGTCGCGGTCGGCGACCGGGACCGGGACGCCATCGAGGCGCTCGCCGCGGACGTCGGCGGCGTCGCCGTCTGGACCGACGTGCGCGACGAGTACGAGGTCGAACGCCTCCTCGAGGAGGCGTCGCGGGCGGGCGACGCCTCCGGCGTCGACGTCGTGGTTCCCTGCGCGAGCGTCTTCCACGGCGACGCGGGTGAGTCGCCGCTCGAGGAGGCGTCGTACAGCGCGTTCGACGACACGGTCCGGACGAACGCCCGGGGCGCGTTTGCGGCGGTCCGCGAGGCCGTCCCGCACATGGACGACTCGAGCCGTGTGGTGATTCCGACCGCGAGCGTCGCGCGGGACGCCCAGCCGGGGTACGGGACGTACGCCGTATCGAAGGCCGCCGTGGAGGGCGTGATGCGGCAGTTCTCCGCGGACCTCGAGCAGGCCGTCGGCTGCGTCGAGGTGGGGACGGTCGACACCGGCTTCGAGGTGGCGGAGGGCCGCGACGCGGCGGCCGCCGCGGACCTGGTCGCGTGGGCGGCGTCCGTCCCCGGCGAACTCGACGGCGCCGTCCTCGACGCCGACGACCGCCAGCAGCCCGACTAACAGCGCGACGGGTTCTCAGACCGGTTTCGGGAGCGCGGCGGTGACGTCGACGCCGGGACTGTAGAGCACGTGCGGCGTGCCGTCCGGGTGCTCGAAGCCGTTCGCCGCGAACAGGTCGTTGCGTTCGACAGCGAACTCGGCGGGCGCGAGCCGCCAGGGGTCGTGGTGGACCTCGCCGCGGTAGACGGCGTTTCGGCCGGCGACGAAGAACCGGTAGCGCTCCAGGAGGAACGCCGCCAGCGAGCCGTCGGCCGCGGGCTCCGGGTCGCCGACGGGCGCGTACGACGCCGCGAACTCGCAGTCCGGCGCGCCGCCGTGGGTGCGCTCGCTCTCGAAGTCGACGCGGTCGCCGCGGCGCTCGACGGTCATGTCGGCGTCGTAGTACGGGAGCCGGAAGAGCGCGCGAGCGATCCGGACGCCGACGGGGTCGGTCGCGTCGAGGTTGAAGAAGTAGACGCCGGGCCGTCCGCCGGCGGTGACGTACGTCCGGAGGTTGAGTTCGCCGAACGTCGCGCCGAAGCGCGCCGGGACGCCCCGTGGCCGGACGTCGGCCATCACGAACGGGACGACGGACAGCCACGCGCGCCCGTCGAAGGTGTCGACGCTGACGCCGTCGGGCAGCCGGTCGTCGACGCGGTCGGGGTCGACGGGCCAGCTCGCGACGAGCACGTCCCGCCACCGCATCGAGAGCACGTCCATGCCGGCGGTTCGCGCGGGGCGGCCTTCGGTCTGGCGCCCGACCGACAGCCTATTAAAAACTGGCTCCGTGTTATTAATCGAATGTCCGTGACCTCGTCCGTCGGTGCCGTCCGGGCGCGCACCACCCGCCTCGGCGCGGGCAGCGTCCTCGCGTTCCTCGCGCTGTCGGCGTACGTCCTCGTCGCCACCGACGCCACCAAACTCCTCGGCATCGCGTGGGTCGCGTTCGCCGCGATGGCCGCCGGCGCCGCCGTCGGCGCGCGCGCCAGCACCGAACACCCCACCGGCCTCGTCTGGGGGTACGGCCTGGCGAGCGGGGCGATGGTCGCCAGCTCCGCCGCGTTCCTCGTCCCGCAGGCCACCGGGTACGCCGCCAAACCCGGCGGGTTCGGCGTCGCCGCCGGCATCCTCGTCGGGTTCGGCGCGCACACCGTCGGCCACCGCCTCGCGCACCGCGAGCTCCCCCTCGACCGCACCACCGCCGAACTCACCGCGCACGCGCTCGCCGCCGGCTCCATCATCGGCGTCGTCTACACCGCGATGCCCGACCTCGGCCCGCTGCTCGGGCTCGCCATCGTCTCCCACAAGGCGCCCGCCGGCTACGCCGCCGCGCGCCGGCTCAGCGCGGACGGCCGGTCGCCCGCGATGCTCCTGCTGCCGGCGTCCGGCGTCGGCCTCGCCGCGCTCGGCGTCACCCAGGTCGCGGTCCCCACCGATCCCGCAGTCCGCGCCGCCGTCTTCGGGTTCGCCGCCGGCATCTTCCTCCACGTCGCGATGGACTTCCTCCCGCACTGCGAGACCGGCAGCGACGTCCACGCCGCAGCCACCCGGGCCGGCCACGAGCACGACCACGACCTCCTCGACCGCCTCCGCGTCCAGGCCGTCCTCTCGACCGCCGCCGGCGGCCTCGCCGTCGCCGCGGCGTGGCTGGTCGTCCAGTAGTCAGCGCGACGCCGCGACCCGCTCGCGCATCGCCGCCACGTACTCGGGGACGTCCCCGCGGTCCGCGAACGCGTCGCCGGCCAGCCAGAACGCGTCCGCGACCTCCTCGGGCTCCCGGGCGTCCGGCTCCCCCGACTCGTACTCGCAGCGCACGACGACGTTCAGGCACTCCGTGCCCTCGTCCGCGGTGAAGGTGTGACTCGAGACGTACTCCACGCTCCCGACCTCGACGCCGGTCTCCTCGCGGACCTCCCGGCGCGCCGTCTCCTCGACCGCCCCGGCGCCGACGTCGGGTTCGACTTTCCCGCCCGGGAACGCCACAGCGCCCGCGGCGTGGTCCTCCTCGCTGCTGCGCTCGACCACCAGGTACTCGTCGCCGCGCACCACGGCGGCGTCCACGTTCACGACCAGCGCGTACTCGTCCATGTGGCGGCACTCGCCCGCGCCGGTGGAAACCTTCCCCCTACTCGAGATGCGGTCTCGCCCGGCACGACTCCACCTCACGTCCCCGGTAGCGTGGCGACCGCGTCCCGGGCTTCCGACACGAGGTCGGTCACGACCTCGCCCGCGCTCTGCCGCCCGGCCGTCAAACCAGCGCTCTGTCCGGCGTACAGCGGGAGTTCGGTCACGTCGCCCGTCGTCCCCGGCACCGCCAGCGAGTCCTCGTAACGCCCGACCGGTTCGCCGTCCGGCGCCTCGGCCACGGTCTCGCCCGCTCCCGGCCTGCCCTCGCCGGGGCGACCGGCGGCCTCCCACGCGGCAGTCGTCTCGTTCTCCAGGACTCGGTGGGGGACGTCCGGCCACCCCTCGTCGAACGCCGTTCCGAACACCGTCTCGGTTTCGTCCGCGGCGATCACGCGCTCGCAGTAGGCGCGGTGGACGGCCGCCTCCTCTGTCGCGAGGAACCGCGTGCCCAGCCACGCGCCGTCCGCACCGAGTGCGAGCGCCGCCGCCAGCCCCCGTCCATCGGCGATGCCGCCCGCCGCCACTACCGGCGTCTCCGGGACGGCGTCGACGACCCGGGGAACCAGAGGCATCGTCGCGACGTCGCTCTGCACGTGCCCGCCGGCCTCCCAGCCCTGCGCGACCACCACGTCGACGCCGGCGCCGATGGCTGCCTCCGCCTCGCTCGCGCTCCCGACGGTCTGCAGGACAGTGCCGCCGGCGTCGTGGACGCGTTCGACGTGTCCGGCAGGGTCGCCGAACGAGAACGACACCACGTCCACGCCCGCGTCGAGCGCGGCGTCGACGTGTGCCCCCGTCGGCACCGACTTCGCCGCGTCGTCCACGACGACGTTCGCCGCCACGACTCCCTCTGTCCGTTCCCGGGCGTCCCGAAGCGCTCTCCGGGCGTCGTCGGGACTTCGCCAGGTCACGGCGAGCGTCCCGAGACCGCCCGCGTCGGCGACTGCGGCCGCGAGCTCCGGCGTCGTCGCACTCCCGATGGGCGCCTGTACCACCGGGACGTCGATGCCGAGTGTGTCCGTCAATGCAGTCGAGAGCGACACGCGAGTACCCCCAGCTTCCACCAGCTATGGCGTTTTGGAGCCGGCAACGCAGACCAGTTTCTCACCTGTACCGGACCGCATCCCCCGGCAGGCTTCGCTCACTCGGGCCCCCGCCGGAGGTCGAGTTCCCGCGTCGCGGTTTCACCCTGTTCGACCAGCCGACGGTACTCGGCGGCGACCGCGTCCGCCCGGACCGACGCCGGCCCCGCCTCCTCCTGCGGCCTCACCGCGGACCCGATGCGGACGTACGAGACTTGCACGTCCGGCAGGGACTCGTCGAGGGACACCGCGAGGCCGCGCGCCGCCGGCGCCACGGCCCCCCACTCCAGTTGCTCGGTGACCGGCGGGTCGGCGTACGTCGTGCCACTCACCACGACAGTCCCGTTCGCCTCCCGCAGGTCCGGCAGCGCCGCCTGCACGCACGCCAGCAGCCCCGCCACTCGGACGTCGAACATCGACCGAAGGCGGTCCGCGTCGGCGTCCTCGACCGGCCGTCCGCCGCCCGCACTGGCGTTCACCACCAGTGCTGATATCTCGCCGAACGCGTCACGCACCGCCGCCACGCCGTCGCGAACGGCCGCCTCGTCGGTCACGTCGGTCGGCACCGCCAGCGCCCCGTCCCCCAGGTCGTCCGCGAGGTCCGCCACGAACTCACTCGACCGCGCGAACATCCCGACGTCCATTCCTGCGTCGTGGAACTCGCGAACCACTGCTTCGCCGATCCAGGGGCCGACGCCGGCCACGATCGCGGTCTCGCCCATGCAAGTCTAGACCGAGGGAACGACCAAAAACGTACGCGGTGCCGAACTCGGGAGGCTCACCGGGCTCGAGTGTCGCCCGTTCAGGTGGCCGTCACGCGTAGTCCCGCCAGCGCGCGCCGCAGTCCTGACACTTGAAGAACCGCGTCGGCGGCTCGTCCGCGCTGCCGGTCTGCTTGATGGTGTACCAGGCCTTCCCGTGCCCGCACTCGGGGCAGGTCTCCTCGGCGGTCGGCTTCCCCTCGAAGTTCAGGCCCTCGCTGGTCTCTATGACGTCGCTGGTGTCCTGCTCGGCGGTCTTCACGAACCCCTCGTCGGTCTCGCTCTCGGCGACGGCGCCGCAGCTCGAGCACACCATCTCGCCGTCCTGCTTGTGCATCATCGACCCGCACTCGTCGCAGAACTGCATACCAGCGCTAGTCCTCGTCGGCTGAAAAGTCACTCGCCTCCATCTCGCGGCGCTCCGCGACGACGGGGCAGTCCACCACCCGGAAGTGGTCGACGTCCACCTCCGCGTCGATGGTCGTCCCCTCGTGCGTGCACGCCGTCTCCGGCGGGTCTGCGAAGTGCGGGCAGCTCTGGCAGAGCCGCTTCTCCACGACCGTCACGTCCCGGGCCCCGGCCGACGCCGCGTCCTCGCTCACGTCCGCCGCCGCGCCGGCGGGGCCCGTGGCGTACACCGACTCGTCCGCGGACGCCGAGAGCTGCTCCCAGACCGCGTCCTCGTCGACCTCCCCGACGTCCACCTCCGAGAACAGGTCCTCGACGTCCTCGCCGGTCTCCCGGTCGCGGCGCTCCTCGACCTCCCGCCGCAGGTCCGACAGCGGAACGTCGCCCGGCGCCTGCTGGTCGTCGCCCGGCGCGTCCTCGGTCTCGTCCTCGCTAGATTCCTCAGTCATCGGTCACCTCGTCCTCGCCCGCGTCCGTCGGTTCTGTGTCGGTGTCGGCGGCTTTCGAATCTGTACTGGGGCCGGGGCCCGTCGATTCCGCGCCGGGGTCGACGTCCGCCTCCTCCACGTCCACCACCTGGTGGTCGCCGCTGGCCGGCTCCTCCGGCGGCGGCTCCGTGCCGGGGTCCGCCCACGTCTCCGGCTCGCGGTCCTCGCGCTCGCCGCCGCCCGCCGCCATCTCCTCGAGGGTCTCGTCGTCGCCCGCCAGCCAGCCGTCCTCGCCGACTGGCGCCGCCGACGCCTCCAGCGCCGGCCGCCCACCGGTCTCCAGGGCGTGCGAGCTGAACCACCCCGAGTTCGCCGTCACGCCCTCGAAGGTCGCGCCGCAGAACGGGCACTCCGGCGCCGACAGCAGCGCGACCGTCACGGACTGCCCGCAGTCAGCGCAGTCCGCCTCCTCGACGCCCTCTACGTTCGCCTCGCGCTGCAGCTGCTCGACGCGCGCGCGGCGCGCCTCCGCCGCCGCCAGCGACCGCAGCGACTCCCGCATCGACGACACCGCCGTCGCCAGCGTCGTCGTCCGCCCCCGGAGCTCGTCGGTCTCGTCCCGGAGGTACGACAGCACGTCCTCGTAGTTCTCGAACCCCTCGTCCAGCCGATCGACGCGCGCCGACAGCGACTCCACGGACGACTCCGCGCGCTCCGCTGCCGCCGCTGCCTCCGACGCCTGCGCCGCCAGCTCCTCGTGGTCGTGGTCCGCGGGCGCCTTCGCGTCGGCCTCCCGCTTCACCTGGATGACGCGCTCGCGGACGTCCTGGATCTTCTCGTCGTACTCGTCCTCGACGTCCGCGAGGCGGTCGGCGAGCTCGTCGTCGGTCACCAGGTCCGCCGGGAGGTCGCCCGCCTCCGCGCTCCGGTACGCGGCGACGACGCGCTCCAGGAACTCCCCGGTCTCGACGTCCAGTTCGCCGGCTCGTTCGGCGAGCCACGCCGCGGCGTCCCCCTCCAGCGTGACGCTCTCCACGCCGTCCGACGTTCCGTCGGCCATTCACCCGGTCTTTGCGCCCGCCCGTCTTAACCGTTCGGCTGAATTACCTGATCTTCCGCACGTCGCTGACGTCGAAGCCCGCGTCGTGGATCTCCGTCTCGAACTGCACGATGTCCTCCTCCTCGAGCCGGCTGAGCACGCCGCGGAACTCCCGGACGAACATCGTCCGCACGCGCTCGTTCCCGCCGCGCTCCCAGCCGAACTGCACCGTGCCGTCCACGGACGTCGTCAGGCTCCCGAGCTCCTCGGCGGTGACGGCGTCCCGGGTGAGGTGCAGGAGGATGAGGCCGTCCCAGCCGCGGGCGGCCTTCCGCAGCCCCTTCAGGGTCAACACGACGTCGCTGAACTCCATGTCCTGCTTGCGCGCGCCGATGAGGTCGGTCAGGGAGTCCACCACCACGAGGCTGCCCTGCGCGTGCTCGTCGAGGTAGTCCGCGAACCGCTCGAGGACGTCCGGGCGGTCCTCCTCGGCGTGCCCGAGGTCGCGGATGGAGCGGTGTTCGCCCGCGTACCACGCCCGCGGCACCGGACTCAACTGGAAGTACTCCGCGGAGAGGTCCGCGAACGTCACCGCGTCCAGGCCCGCTTCCACGATCTCCTCGTCCATCGTGAACCCGATCTCGCGGCGCAGCTCCGCCTCGTCGGCCGTGAACGACACGTAGTGGATGTCCTCCGGCGGCACCGCGTCGCCGTGGAGGTCCCCGTAGTGCAAGTCGAAGCGGTCCGGGGCCGCCGACTGCAGGCCGTTCATCACCGCGCTCGTGTAGACGAACTCCCGGGCGCCGGCGCCCGCCTCCCCGGACAGCAACACGACGCTGCCCACGGGCGCGCCGCCCCCGATGCGGCTGTCCAGCCGCGAGACGCCGAACGGAATCGTCGCCATACCTCGGACTCGCGCGGACGGCGTTTACGTCTTTTGCCGCCCGTCAGAAGTCGACGGCGGCGCCCCGGTTCCGCGCCGACACCACTCGGACGTCGCCGTCGACGCCGGCCGCTGCGAGCGCGCGCTCGCCCGCGGCCGCCGCCTCGGACGCACGGTCAGCGTCGGTCACGCCGTACACCGCCGGCCCCCACGAGGACTGACCGGCGCCCGCGACCGCGGGGCTGTCCGCGAGCTCGTCGACGAGCGCGCCCGCGGGCGGCCGGTAGACGCCGCCCTGTTCGTCCGCGTACCACGCGCCGTTCAGGCGGCCGACCTCGGCGACGGCGGCGCCGAACCCGTCCACGTCTCCGGTTGCGAGCGCGGGGAGGACGCGCTGCGTGACCTCGCCCGCGATGCGGTCCGCGACCCCGGCGTCGGCGGACTCCACCGCGGCGCGCATGCTCGCGTCCTCGTCGCCGCCCGCCTTCCCCGGGTCGGCGTCCGGGAGCACGAGCACGAACCGCCAGTCTCCGGGGACCTCGTGGCGCGCCGCAACCGGCGGCACCGTCCACTCCCCGCGGGGCGGGCGCTCGGTCGTGAACCGCCCCGTCGGGTGGCCCGCGTCCAGCACGAAGCCGCCGGACTCGAACGTCGCGACGCCGACGCCGCTCCGGCCGCCGCGCCCGAGTTCGGGCGCGCGCTCCCGCAGGCGGGCGTCGACGCCGTAGGCATCTGCGACCGCCGCGAGCACCGCCAGCGCGAGCTGCGTCCCCGACCCGAGTCCGGTGTGCACCGGGAGTTCGCGGCGGACGTCGACGTCCGCCCCGGGGACGTCGAGGAGGTCGCACGCGCGCTCCGCGTGCTCGCGTGCCCGGTCGTTCCCACACGCCACTCGGTCCGCGCGGTCGGCTTCGACGACCACGCGGGGGTCGTCCAGCGCGACGCCGAGGCTCCCGTACAGGCGCTCTCGCGCCAGCGAGAGGTTCAGGAACCCGAAGTGGAGGCGGCCGCCGCTCTCGACGCGCGCAGTCATACGCCGACCTTCGGGACCCCACTCGAAACCCCTTGTGGCGGTGGCAAACCTGCCCGCTACGCGAAGTCCGCCGCGACGCGCTCCGCCACGACCGGCGCGCCGTTGTCGAAGTCGGGATCCCCGGGCGGGTCCCGGACCGCGGCCACGGCCTCGTCGGGCGTCTCGGCGACCGCGAACCCGGGTTCGCCGCCGCGCTCGACGAACCGCGCGACCCCGCGCTGCTCGCTCGTGAACGGGTAAATCACGCACGGCGTCCCCGCGACCGCGGCCTCCATCACGGTCGAGTACCCCGGGCAGACGACGACCGACGCCTCCCGCAGCACCGGCAGCATCGACGCCACGGGCTCCCAGCCGTCGCCCCCGACGACGGTCACGTCCCGACCCGCCGCCCGCAGCCGGTCGGCCACCGCCTCCAGCGCCGTCGAGTACGTGCTCGGCGACAGCAGGACGTCCACGTCCGGCACGTCCGCGACCTCGACGTCCAGCGCGAGCGGCGGCACGCGCTCCACCCCTCGCGGGTCGCCGCCCTGCGCGGGCCACACGGCCGGATAGAAGAACCGCCGGCTCGCCCACACCTGCTGTCGCGTGAGCGCCGCGGCCCCCGCGCGCTCCGCGAAATCCTCGTAGTACCCGGGCGTGTTGTGCGTGCAGACGTACTGCGGCACCCGCGCCAGCACCGCCGCCATCGACACGAACATGTCGTCGGTCACCACGCAGTCCGCGCCCACGTCCCGCAGCCACCCCGCCACGTCCCGAATCCGGCGCGCCGCGTCCGGGACGCTCCCCGTGAGGACGGCCCCCAGCGACCCGCCGCCCTGGTAGTCCCCGATGAAGTCCACGACGGTCGGCACGTACTCCTCGTACCCCAGCAGCTCCACGAACCGCTCGCCCGGCCCGCCGCCCGCGAGCTCCACCGTCGCCCCCCGCGCCTCGAGTTCGCGCGCGACAGCGAGCATCCGCGTCGCGTGCCCCGCGCCCTCGGGATAGTGCACGACCGCGACGGTGGCGTCCATGCCCCCTCATCCACGCTCTCCCCGCAAGGCGGTTTCGGTGCTAGTCCCGGTTGGGTTCGTTTTCTACGCCTCGCTTCTCGGGGACGACGCCTCGAAAGCCCCCGCGTGCTCGGGGAAGATGGCCGACGCGAGCACGGAAGCGAACGCAGTGAGCAACGCGCACAGCGAGGCCCTCGACCCGAGCACGCGGCCCCTTTCAGTCCCACCCGCTACCGGCCGGTCAGTCCGGCAG
>JBDGUB010000047.1:0-35219 GCA_042216245.1 Halobacterium sp. | reverse complement strand
GTCGACTTCCCGCAGCCCGACGGCCCGATCAGCGCCGTCACGCTGTTCTCCGGGATGTCCAGCGAGATGTCCTGTAACGCGTGGTCGTCGCCGTAGTACACGTTCAGGTCCTCGACGGAGAACTTCGTCTCCCCGTCGAAGTCGTAGTTCCGCCACTCCTCGCGGACCTCCTCGTCGGTCTCGCCGGTCGTGGTCCCCGCGCTGTTCGCCGATTCGCCGACCGCCTGGGTCGTGGATTCTGTCTCACTCATGCTTGCAGTTTCTTCCGGAAGTAGACTCGCGACGCGATGCCGACCGCGTAGAAGGACAGCACCACCAGCAGCAGGACGAGCGCCGTCCCCCACGCGAAGTCGAGGTTGTTCCCCTGAAGGCCGGCCGTGATGATGGCGTACAGCTGGTAGGGGAGCGCGCTCGACGCCTCCAGCAGGACGTCGTTGGAGACGTTGACGTACACGAACGGGAACTGGGTGCCGACCCACGTCGTCACCTCGAACCCGCCGAGGACGTCCGGGCCCCGCGACGGGAACACGCCGCCGCCGGTCACCAGCAGGATGGGCGCCGTCTCGCCGGCGATGCGGCCGACGCCGAGGATGGCGCCCGTGATGACGCCCGGCATCGCCGCCGGCAGCACGACGCTCTTGATGGTCTGCCACTTCGAGACGCCGAGCGCGGCGCTCGCGTCCCGGTACTCGTCGGGCACGTTGTTCAGCGCCTCCCGGCTGGTGATGACGACCAGCGGGAGGAACATGAACCCGAGGACGAGCTGGCCGGCGAGGATGGACTTCCCGTCGCCGAGCCGCGGCACGAGGAACGCCAGCCCGAACAGGCCGTAGACGATGCTCGGCGTGCTCCAGAGGCCGTCGGTCGCCACCTCGACGACGCGCGTGAACGGCCCGCGTTCCGCGTACTCCGTGAGGAAAACGGCCGCGCCCACGCCGAGCGGGAGCGCGAAGACGACGGCGCCGGCCACCAGCCAGACGGTGCCGATGATGGCGGGCGCGATGCCGTTGATGTCGTTGAACAGCGCGTAGCCGTTCATCGCGAACGGCCAGTAGAACCAGAGAATCGGTCCCTTCACGATGACCCACGTGTCCGCGACGGGGACGTGCGTCCACCAGACGGGACCCCAGAACAGCCCGTACTTGATGCCGCGAGTCATCGTCGACCAGCCGTTCACCGCGACGAACGTGACGATGACGCCGAGCAACACCACCATCGCGGCGGCGTTCGCGCTGACGAGCATGTACGCGCTCGCCTGCCGGCCGCGGGCGCCGAACCCGCGGTAGGCGCGAGCGCCGGTCCACGCGCCGAGCATGCCGGCAGTGACGGCGACGAGCGCGACGGCGAGGTCGGCGGTGAACGTCGCGGCGAGGCCGCCGGGCTGCCACGTCCACGACGCGTCGATGGCGCCGGAGAGCACGACGACGCCCGCGAGCAGCGCGATCAGCGCGGGCTGGAGGGTCGTCCCGACGTCCTCGCGGGGGACGAGGGAGGCGGCCGCGCCGAACGCCGCGGCGAACACGCCGAGCACCGGCCACAGCGTCGAGAGGCCGAGCGTCTGGGCGCCGACGAGGCTGCCGACGACGAACCAGAGCAGCGCGAACCCGGCGGCGACGCCGGCGCCGCCCGTGCGCCCGGGCGTCGTCTCGAGGGCGTCCGTCCGGGACAGCGACCCGAGGACGAAGAGGCCGACCGCGAGCACGACCGAGCCGACGCCGACGAGCGTCCCGACGTCGGTGCCGGCGACGGGCGTCTGCAGCCCCGTCTGGCCGTCGAGCAGCCACACGCCGAGCAGCGCGACGACGGTGCCGAGCACGGCGAACGAGCCGCCGAGGTACTCGACGGTCGTGGACTCGCCGCGCACGAGGTCGCTGCGCGTGCGCTCGCGGGACTCGGTGTCCGTGCTCATAGTTCACCTCCGAGTTTCTCCTGCATGCGGGACTCGATGTACTGGGAGGCGACGCTGATGGTCATCACCGTCACGAACAGGACGACGCCCGCAGCGAACAGCGCGCTCAGGTGTTTGCCCTCCGCGACGCCGTACTGGGACGCGATGAGGCTCGTGAGCGTCTCCTGGCCGAGCGGCCCGAACACGTCGTAGAGGGGGTCCGGGAGGCCGCCCGAGTGGGTCAACATGACGGTCGCCGCCATCGTCTCGCCGACGGCGCGCCCGACGCCGAGCAGGACGGCGGCGGAGACGCCGGAGAACGACGCGGGGAGCGTGACGTCCGTGATGGTCTGCCAGCTCGTCGCGCCGAGCGCCGCGGAGCCGTCCTTGATGGCGTCCGGGACTGCGGCGATGGCGTCCTCCGCGACCGAGACGACGGTCGGCAGCGCCATCACGCCGATGACGACGCCGACCGCGAAGATGCTGCCGTACACGGGGAGGTTGAGCTCCGTGTACATGTAATCGAGGACGAGCTGGTAGCCGAGGAAGCCGTAGACGATGGAGGGGATGCCGGCGAGCATCTCCACCGCGGGCTTCAGGAGTTCGCGCGCCCACGACGGCGCGATCTCGCTGATGAACAGGGCGCCGGCGACGCCGAGCGGCGCCGCGACGAACATCGCGATGGTGGTCGTCAGGAACGTCGCCCAGATCATCGTCACCAGTGAGAATTCGTTGGCCGACGGGTTCCAGGCGCTCTGCCCGACGTCGGTGAGTATCTCGAGGCCGGCGACGCGGAACGCGGGCACCGACCGCGTCACGAGGTAGGCCGTGATGAGCGCGAGCACGAGCACGGTCGAGACCGTCATCACGAACATCACGAGCTGCGCCGCCGCCTCCTGGTAGCGCAGCCACGTGTAGATGCCGACGCCGACGCAGACCAGCACCGGGGCGGTGTAGAAAAGCGGTACGACGGCGAGAACCAGCACGAGGAACGCCGCGCTCGCGGCCCAGAGCCCCGCGACCGTCTTGACGTCGCGGTCGAGGTTCCGGAGCGTGGCCGCGAGTGCTCGCGCGCGCTTCCGGACCGTGGGGGTGGCGGTGCTCATGCTGTGCCGGGGAGTTTCGATATCTCCTCCTCGCGTCGCTCGTCAGTCAGTGCGGCGTATCCGGCCGGTTTGACCAAGTTCTGCTGGCCGAAGTCCGAGAGGATCATGTGGATGAACGCGGCTTCCTTCGAAGACGTACCCCCGTACGTATAACAGTGGAGGTCGCGGGCCAGCGGGTAGTCCTTGTCCGCGAGGTTCTCGCCGGGCGTGAACGTCTTCCCCTCGAAGGTGAGCGAGATGGCTTTCACGCCCTCGCCGACGAACGCGAGCGCCATGTACGCGATGGCGTTGTCGGACTTCTTGACCGTGGACTGGACTTCCTGGTTCTCCCCCTTGCGGACGTCGACGCCCGGTATCGGCGCGTCGGGGTTCCCGAAGAGGTTCGCCCGGAACGCGGTGTCGGTGCCGGAGCCCTCGGCGCGGCCGACGCACTGGATCTGCTTCGGGGGGCCCTCGTAGCCGGGGACGTTCTGCCAGTTCTTGATTTCTCCCTTGTAGATGGCGCGCAGCGTGTCCGCCTTCAGGCCGGTGACGCCCGCCTCGTAGATCTCCGAGGAGACGACGATGGGTTGGGCGTCCACTCCGACGACGTGGTCCTTGAACTTCGCGTACTCTGACTCGGAGAGGTCGAGTTCGGCCTGGACGGGCGCGCTCGCGTTCCCGATGTCGAGGCGCCCCTCCTTGAGGTTCTGGAGGCCGATGCCGGAGTGACTGAGACTCACCGACGTCCGGAAAACCGGGGCGCCGCTCGACGCGTCGAAGCCGTGGAGGCTCGCCCAGTAGTTCGCGAGGCGCTTGTCGGTCTGGAGGCCGTACTCGCTGGGCGTCCAGTAGTCCTGGCCCGCCTCGGGGTTCCCGTTCCAGTAGCTGCTGGCCTTGTCCGTGATTGGGTAGACCGTCGAGGAGCCGCCGATGCGGAGCTGCGAGACCGTCGAACCGTCGCCGCTCTCGGTGGTCTCGTTCCCGCCGCTGCCGGGTGGCGAGGAACTCGTACTGATGCAACCTGCGGTAGTGGTGATGAGTCCGGCTGTGCCCGCGAGAACGGAACGTCGGCTTACAGTCCGTTCGGACATTACCAGTCAGTAGCCGAACGGAGGGTAAATACCCTACTATTAGAAATATATAGGACTATGTATCTCACGGGTCCGGAGCCCCGCGGGCCCACCGCCCGAATTCCGGTGTGATGGGCACGATACTCGAGGAGCTGCCTGAGTAGCGGGCAGCGGCGATGGTGAGGGACGTGGCCGACCCCGGGCACAGCGGCGTCTCTCCGTTCAACTCGTCGGTTCCCTGCATTCGCCGTGCGAGGCTCCACCGCTCGACCGGCAGCCAGACCAAAAATCTGAACGCGAATACGTCGGGTACCCATATCTATATATTAAACATAACAGTACTGTGCTATCTGTCGACGGGGGGAGCAATACGCAACCGATGAGACCACACAACACGCCTCTTTCTGGCGTTTCCGTTACAAATCCGGTCCACCGTCTGGATATATAGACAACCAACGTTTTATGTGGACGGAGGAGAACAGTCGACTATGGAACGACGGAAGGTCCAGGTCACGGGCGGGTCGACGTTCACGGTCTCCATCCCGAAGGACTGGGCGCGAAACCACGACGTCGAAGCCGGCGACGAGGTCGGCTTCCACCCCGATAGCGGGTCGCTGCTGCTCACCCCGATGACCGAGGCCACCACCGAGGAGGGGACGCTCGACATCACCGGGATGACCGGCGACGAACTGATGCGGGCGGTCATGACGATGTACGTCAGCGGGTTCGACGTGCTCGCGCTCGAAGCCGACCGCATCGACGCCGACCAGCGCGGCGTCATCCGGGACGCCACCCAGGGGCTCGTGGGCCTCGAAGTCCTCGAGGAGACCAGCGACCGCGTCGTCATCCAGGACCTCCTGGACTCCTCGGAGCTGTCAATCCACAACGCCGTCCGCCGCATGCACCTCATCTCCGTCTCGATGCTCGAGGACGCCCTCGAGGCGCTCGCCGACCGCGACCCCGACATCGCGCGGGACGTCACGGAGCGCGACGACGACGTCGACCGCCTCTGGTACGTCGTCTCCCGCATCTTCCGCGGCGCGCTGCGCTCACCGAAGGTCGCCCAGGAGATCGGCGTCACCCGGGAGACCGCCTTCGACTACCACTCGAGCGCGCGCCAGCTCGAACGCGTCGCCGACCACGCCGCGAAGATCGCGAACGGCACCCGTGACCTCGAGAGCGACGTCCCGCCGGAGGTCGTCGACGCGCTCGGCGACCTCCAGGCCGACGCCGCCGACATCATCGAGACGGCGATGGACGCCCTGTTCGCGGACGACCCCGAGGAAGCCACCCGGCTCGCGAACCAGGCCCGCGCCGACGTCCGGGACATCGACGAGCACACGCGCGCCATCGACGACCTCCTCCACGACCTCGACGCCCACCACGCCCAGCACCTCGGCCTCGTCGTCGACTCGCTCTCGCGGAGCGCGGACTACGGCGGCAACATCGCCGAGACCGCCCTCCAGAAGGCCGCACCCACGCCCGGCCCGTAAGTACTGCCGGCGTCCCCGACGACCGACAACGCCGCTCGATATCCACAAACCTATACGTGTTTGCGGCCACCCCCGTGGTATGAGCGAGGAGTTCCCCGACTACCTCGACGTCGACTACGACGCAGGCGCCGGCGAGTCCCCCGAGGACTACCCGACGCTCGAGGACAAGATCGAGAAAGCAATCGAAGTCACCCGGAAGGGCCTGGAGGAGTACGAGAACCCCGCCATCATGTGGACCGGCGGGAAGGACTCGACGCTCACCCTCTACTTCGTGAAGGAGGTCGCCGAGCAGTTCGACCTCGAGGTGCCGCCGACCATCTTCATCGACCACTTCCAGCACTTCGACGAACTCCACGACTTCGTCGACAAGTGGGCCGACGAGTGGGACCTCGACGTCGCGTACGCCCGCAACGAGGACGTCGGCAACTACGTCGACGAGCACGGCCTCGAACCCGGCGACGAGATTCCCATCGACGCGCTGAACGAACAGAACCAGCACCACGTCCGCGCCCTCCTCGAGTACGAGGAGGACACCTTCCCGTTCCTCCTGGACACGTACGTCGGCAACCACCTCCTGAAGACCGTCGCGCTCAACAACGCCCTCGAGGGGCACGACGTCGACGGCATCCTCTCGGGCATCCGCTGGGACGAACAGGAGGCCCGCGCGGACGAGACGTTCTTCAGTCCGCGCCACGACCCCGACGTCTACCCGCCACACGACCGCATCCAGCCCATCCTCGAGTTCGACGAGCCCGCGGTCTGGGACGCGTTCTGGTACTACGTCGTCCCGGAGACCGTCGAGGACTTCCCGGACGACGGCTACGTCCCCCAGAGCTACGACGACCTCCCGAACGACCTCACGCACGAGGACATCCCCGTCTCCCCGAAGTACTTCAAGGGCTTCCGCAGCCTCGGCAGCGAAGTGTCGACGGACAAGGCCGCCGAGGAGCCCGCGTGGCTCCAGGACCTCGAGAACACGACCGAGCGCGCCGGCCGCGCCCAGGACAAAGAAGACCTGATGGAGCGCCTGCGCGACCTCGGCTACATGTAGGGCGGACGGGAACGAGCGGCAGCGATTGCGGCTGGTCCAGCACAGCGTATCGATTCGCCGGTGGGCCTGCAACTGTTGAGAAGACCTCTCGGCATTTTTGTGTGCGGGGGATCCACCCACGGGCGTGGATCCCGACAGATTCCGCGAGTTCCACGCGTACGGTGCGGTCGCGTCTCTCGTCGCCGTCACTGGCTCGGTCGCGGCGTTCGCACTCGCCGGCCCGGAGTCGTCAGCCGGGCTCTTGCTCGGCCTCTTCGGGTCGCTGGGCGCGTTCTACTTCGTCGGGTCGACCCTCAGCTACACCTCCCGACACCGCGTGCTCGGCGAGGAGCTGCTACGGGGCGTCGCGTGGTACTTCCTCGCGCTCGTTGGCTGGTCGAGTGTCGTCACGACCACGGACGAGTTGGCCGCGACGCCGGTCACGGTCGTCGGCCTGCCCGCGCTGACCGCCCTCGGCGTGGCCGCCCTCTTCGTCGCCGTTCGGCGAGCGACGGGGAGCGAACTGCGCGTGCAGTCCCGCGGTGGACAGCTCCTCGTCGCCGTCACGGGGAGTCTCGCCGGCGCGTTTCTCGTCGGCTACCTCGTGCTCGCCCGCGGGCGGTCGCCGTGGCTCGCCCCGGCCTACCTGCTGGCGACGGCCGTGGGGCTGGTCGTCTGGTGGCGCCACTCGGAGAACGAGACGTCCGCAGCTTGAGGTGTCGCGAACGGCGGAGTCGACGCACGCTCAGTTCCAGGGCGCGAAGTCCGGGTCGACCTGGCGGCTGCGGCGGTCGATGCCGTCGATCTTCGCGACGTCCTCGTCGTCGAGGTCGACGTCGAGGCTCCCCCAGTTGTCCGCGATGTGGTCCTCGCCGGTCGCCTTCGGGATGGCGGTGACGCCCTTCTCCCGGACCCACGCGAGGCTCACCTGGGCCTCGCTGACGCCGTGTTTCTCCGCGACGGCCTGGATCTCGGGGACGTCGAAGACCTCGCCGCGCGCGAGCGGCGAGTACGCGACGAGTTCGACGTCCTCGCCGTCGGCGTACTCCCGGAGTTCCTCCTGGGGGAGCAGCGGATTCAACTCGACCTGGTTCGCGAACGGGAGTTCGCCGAGGACGTCCCGGGCCTCGTCGAGGTGACGCGGCTCGAAGTTGCTCACGCCGATGCGCTCGATAGTCCCCTCGCTCTTCAGCTCCGCGAACGCCGGCAGCGTCTCCCCGGCCCGGTACTCGTTGGCCGGCCAGTGGACGTACAGCAGGTCCACGTAGTCGACGCCGAGGCGGTCGAGGCTGTCGGCGGTCGTCGAGTGCACGTCGGCGGGCGCGAGGTTGTCCGTCCACACCTTCGTCGCGAGGAACACGTCCTCGCGGTCCACGTCGGCGTCAGCGAGGCCGCGGCCCACCGCGTCCTCGTTCCGGTACGCCTGCGCGGTGTCGACGTGCCGGTAGCCCATCTCGACCGCCGTGCGCACGCTCTCGGCGCACTGGTCCGCGTCCTCGTTCTGCCACGTCCCGAGGCCGAGGGCGGACATGCCGTCGGCGAGCGGTGCGCGTCGCTGCGAGTCCTGTGACATGCACGGGCAGAGGAGCGGAGAGCGGTTAGGGGTTTGGGCTCCGGCGAGCCACTAGGTCACTCGGCGAGGCGCTGTTTCGCGAACCGCGCGAGCAGCGGGAGGTCGTCGAGGTGGATGAACTTCGAGAGCGCGCGCCACCCGCCCTCGTTCGCGTCGCTGAGCGTGTCCAAGTCCGCGCGGTTCAGGTCCCGCATCAGCCGGTCGTAGCGCTCGTTCGACGCCAGATAGAGGAGTTGGGTCATCGTCAGCCGCGTCCGCACGTCCGGCGCGACGCGCTGGTGCCACAGCGAGTCGTAAATCTCCATCCTGCTCGCGGACGTGTCCTGCTCGCGGCCCATCAGGCAGCGGTCGGCGGTGATGGCGGCGGCGCGCGCAGACTCCATGCACTTGTGGATGCCCTCGCCCCACAGCGGGTCGACGGTCGGCACGGTGTCGCCGATGGCCATGAAGTTGTCAGTCGAGAAGTTCGTCGGCATCTGGATGTGGGCCGACCCGCGGTGCTGTTTGCCCTCCAGTTTGGTGGCGTTCTCGAAGCGCGGGTCCCTGTCCAGCCAGTAGTCGAGGTAGTCGTCGATGCTCTTCGAGTCGTCGCCGAAGCGCTGGTAGCTCTCGTTCTGGATGTAACAGAGGCCGACCTTCGCGGTGTCCTCGCCGGTGTGGAAAATCCACGAGTAGCCGCCGGGCGCGAGGTCGTGGTCGAGGCGCAGCATCATCGCGTCGTGGAGGTCCGCGTAGCCGTCGTGGGCCACGTCGATGCCCCCCATCTCCCACTCGATGCCGATGGCCTGATTGTGGCGCTTGAGGTCCGTGACGCCGAGTTCCTTCGCGAGCGGCGCCGCCGGCCCCGTCGCGTCGACGACGATGTCGGCGTACACCTCCTCGTCGCCGGCGTACTTGACGCCGACAATCTCCCCGCCCTCCGTGATGGGGTTGTTCACTCGGGAACTGAACCGGTACTCCGCGCCGGCGTCCCGGCCCTCCTCGACGAGCCAGTTCTTGAAGTCCGCGAATTCGAGGACGGCGCCGGGCTGGTGTTGGACGAAGTGCTCGTTCGGGGACTCGAGGACGACGTCGTCGGTGTACTGCATCACCACGTCGTCGGGAATCCCGAACGCGCCCATCGCGGACGCGAACGTCCCGGCCGTGGACTTGTTCGACTGGCGTGGGAAGTCGTCCTCGGGTTCCGCTTCGAGGACGACAACGTCGTACCCTCGTTCGGCGAGGTCTCGCGCGCACTGTGCTCCTGCCGGGCCGGCGCCGGCGACGACGACGTCGTGGTGGTCAGACATAGCAGAGTAGCTCGTGGGGGTCGCTCGCGCGCGGCGTCCGGGCCGCGCGGTCGGTCGTGCGAGCCGACGGACGGGCGCCGCGGCGTCTGCGTGCGGCGGCAGTCGGGTCGTCCGTAGCCATGGTTACTCCGTGCAAGTCGCGGCGGAGATAAAAAACACGCGGGAACGTTCGTGACGCCCGCGAGAGGGCGAAATTCGTCACGCGAGCCGGTAGTCGCCGAGCCGTCGCTGGGCGAGGCGGTACGCGGCCGGCGTCGCCACGGCCACGACGACGATGACGGCCCACGCGACCGGCCGGACGGTGGCGGCCGAGACGGTCCACCCGAACGGGAGCGCGCGCGACACGAGGACGGCGACGAGGTCCCGCGCCAGGTCGTTCGCGACGACGGCGACCGACGCGACGGTCAGCGTCAGCGACGTGGAGAACGCGCCGTAGGCGACCTTGCTCGGCGGGACGGCCTCGCGGGAGCCGGCGAAGCCGACCGCCTCGAACCGGGGGAAGAGGCTCCCGACGCCCGCCGCGAGGACGCAGGCGACCACCGTCGCGGCGAGCGCGCCGGCGACGACGCCCGCCAGTTCGAGGGCGGTGTAGCCGGCGGCGACGCCGAGCGCGGCGGCGCCGACCACCGTGATGGGAGCAGCGACCAGCGCGGCGGCGAGCACGTAGCCGTGGACTACCTCGCGGCCGGTCGCCCGCGACGCGAGCAGCGTCGGGAGGCCGGTGCCCTGGTCGCCGAGCGGATTCAGCGGCAGCGTCGCGCCGGCAGCCCACGCCCCGTACCAGACGACCGCCCACGGCACGTACCACGGGACGGTGCCGGATTCGAGCACGAACTCCGCCAGCGGGAAGACCGCAATCAGGGGGAACGCCACGAACACGAGCTGGAGGGGTGCTCGGTAGACCCGGAGGAGCGCGGTGCTGGCGACGGCCCGGGTCGCCTGACTGCGAGCGAGCACGCCGAGCACGCGGTCGACGGCGTGCGAAGGCGGCGCCACCGGCTCGTCGGCGTCGCCGGTCGGCTGCGCGCGGTCCGTCGTCCACGCGAACCGGGCTGCGGGGACCGTGAGCACCGACCCGAGTGCGGTGGCGGCGACGCCGACGGTGACTGCGCCCGCAGCGGCGGACAGACCGGTGCCGGCGCCGGCGGTCGTCGACAGCGAGAGCGAACCGAGCCACCCGAGCGGCGGCGCTCGCAGCGCGGGCCGGAGCGCAGCCACCACGTCGGTGAACTCCCCCGAGGCCATCACGCCGAAGTACGCCACGACGAGCGCGCCGCCGAGGAGGGGTTTCAGGCGCGTCAGCAGGGAAGAACTCCGAACCAGCGCCTTGACGGCCAGTCCGACCGGGTAGCCGACGGCGGTCGCCGAGAGGACGGTCACGAGGAGTGCCGCCGCGGCGCCCGCGAACGGCGCGGGCGTGCCGGCACCGAGCGCGAGCCCCGCGTAGCAGGCGACGACGGGAACGGCGACCATCGGCCCGAACTTCGCGGCGGCGCTGACGAGCTTGCCGCCGGCGAGGTCCGACGCGGGCCGGAGCGTGAGGTAGTGGCCGTCGTTGTCGAGGTCGCCGTTGGTCGAGAACGCGTCGAAGGCGAGCATCGCCGCGGAGAACAGCCAGACGACGCTCCACGCGGTCGCGGCGCCGCCGTCGAGGAACCACGCGGACCCGCCACTCGCGAGCGCGGCGCCGGCGTCGCAGCCGACGTCGAACGCGAACAGCGCGACGAGTGCGAACCCGAGCGCGGACACCGCGCCGTACAGGAGCCAGAAGTCCTGTCCGAGAACCCACCGTACGCCGCGTTTCACGTCGACGCGAGCGAGTTCGACGGCCGCCCGGGGGTCGGGGAGCGCGTCACGCGTCCGGAAGCGGCGCGTCGTCATCCGCGGTCACCTCCATGAAAGCGGTTTCGAGGTCGCCACCGCCGCCCGCGCGAGCGGTCGCTTTCAGTTCGTCCGGCGCGCCCTCGGCGACGAGGCGGCCGTCGTCGATGACGCCGACGGTGTCAGCGAGTTCGTCCACGACCGGGAGGATGTGCGTCGAGAGGAACACCGTCGTGTCGCCCGCCGCGAGGTCCGCGATGGTGTCCCGGACGGTGCGGGCGGCCCGGGGGTCGAGTCCCGACGTGGGTTCGTCCAGCAGGACGACCTCGGGGTCGTGGAGCATCGCGCCGACGACGCCGACCTTCTTCGTCATCCCGGTGGAGTACGACGAGATGCGGCGGTCGGCGTCGCCGAGCAGGTCGAACCGGTCGAGGAGCGACTCGATGCGCGCGTCGGCGTCGTCGTCCGACAGTCCCTGCAGGCGGGCGACGTGCCGCAACTGCTCCCAGCCCGTGAGTTCGTCGAAGACTGGCGGGTCGGCGGGCAGGTAGCCGATGCGGTCGACGAGCCGCCGCCGGTCGGTCACCGGGACGCCCGCGACTTCCGCGGTGCCCGCTGTCGGCTCGGTGAGCGAGCACAGCAGGCGCATCGTGGTCGTCTTCCCGGCGCCGTTCGGCCCGAGGAATCCGTAGACGGACCCGCTGGGAATCGACAGCGAGAGGTCGTCGACGGCCGCCTCGTCGCCGTAGTGCTTCGTGAGGCCGTCGGTCCGGATGGCCGGGTCGGTCATCGCGACCTCCGTTCGAGGAACACCGTCGTCCACAGCAGGCCGTACAGCAGGGCGAGCGTCACCGGGAACAGCGCGAGCGTCCGGTGGAACTCCGAGAGCGGGAGCGCTTCGGCGACCTCGTGGGAGAGCACGACGGCGAGCGCGCCGACGAACAGCGCGCCCCACGACGACACCTCGGCCATCAGGGGCTGGATGCGGGCGTCTATCGGGTTGCTCGCCCGCGCGTCGGCGGCACACTCGCTCGTCATCGCTTTCCTCCTCAGGTCGCGGTCGGTTCGGCGCGTCGGCCGGTCGTTCGGGTTCGTGTTCGGGTCATCGTTGGCTGCCTGACTGTCAAACGCACTTTCCGTAAAGCACGCTTTACAGTAAAGTGTGTTTTACACTCGTACGTAAAACTGTCGGTGGTTGGAACCGAATCCGGCGGACGCGTCTCAGGCGCCGTCGCCGTCGAGCTCGGGGTCGAAGAGGTCTTCGACGCGGCAGTCGAAGTGTCGAGCGAGTTTGAACGCCAACTCGATGCTGGGGTCGTAGCGGTCGCGCTCGATGGCGTTGATGGTCTGGCGGGTGACGCCGACCGCGGCCGCGAGGTCGGCCTGACTCAATCCGGCATCGTCGCGGCGTTCGCGCACGCTGTTCTTCATCGCCGGTACCTGTAGACCACGCAGACGGCTCCGTACAGCAGGAATAGTGCGGAGAGCGCGAGGAAGCCGCCGACCACGAGTGTCGGAACCTCGTTCGTCGTCGCCTCCTCTACGACGACCATTCCGGTCAGCGCCGCCAGGACGGCGACGCCCGCGATTTGGAGCGTCGTCAAGCTCGCGCGCCGCTCGAGCTCGTGGTCGCGTTCGTCGTACAGCTCGACGGACGTGCCCTTCCATACCGCCAAAAAGGCGCCGATGCCGAGCCAGTAGACGCCCAGTCCGACGAGCGGATAATCGAGTTCCACGCCGGCGAGGAAACCGAGTACGCCCGCTCCGACGGCGGCGTACATCAGCCGCCGATAGCGCCGAATCTTCGCCAGTCGGACCGTGCCGTTCGCGCTCGCGTCTGTCATGTTGAAGTTCCCTCGCGAACCAATCGTAAAACGTCCTTTCCACTCGCGGGACTTCTACCTTTGCACTCGGCGAGCGAAGGAACCCAACGAACGCGAAGCATCGGCGCGCGGAGCGCGCCGTTCACCGCGCCGGGGTCGTGCTACCCTTGCTACTCACCGAAGTCACTGCGAGCGACCGCAGGGAGCGAGCAGGCGTTTTTGGTGGAGATTTTTTGCGCGAGCGGTTCGCGCACCGCGCGAACCCGAGCGGAAAAAAGGTCCGTTAGTAGAACTCGCGGACGAGGTCGGTGGCGCCGTCGGGGGCGCCGTCAGGGATGTCGGCCATGTTCTCGGTGACGCCGTGGGCTTCGTGGTACGGCGTGGAGTTCTCGTCCTGGTAGAGGACGCCCATGTACTCTTTGTCGGCGTCGAGGATGGCGTCCTTGGCCTGGTCGTAGTCGTGGCGGTCGTAGTCGTCTTCCTCGGAGAGGTCGACGAGGCTGTCCCGGAAGTAGTCGTAGGTGTCGACGTCGTTGAACGTGACGCAGGGGCTGAAGGTGTTGACGAGGCTGAAGCCGTCGTGTTCGATGGCTTCCTGGACGATCTCGGTGTGGCGCATCGCGTCGCTGGAGAAGCTCTGCGCGATGAACGACCCGCCGGCGGCGAGCGCGAGCGCGAGCGGGTTGACGGGGGGCTGTTTGGGGCCCTCGGGGGTGGTGGAGGTCTCGAAGTCGGGCCGGCTGGTCGGGGACGCCTGGCCCTTGGTGAGGCCGTAGATGCGGTTGTCCATGACGACGTACGTGACGTCGACGTTCCGGCGGACGGCGTGGATGAAGTGGCCGGCGCCGATGCTGTAGCCGTCGCCGTCGCCGCCCGCGACCATCACTTCGAGGTCGGGGTTCGCGAGTTTGACGCCGGTGCCGACCGGGAGCGCGCGGCCGTGGACGCCGTGGAGCGCGTACGACCGCATGTACGTCCCGATCTTGCCGGAGCAACCGATGCCCGCGACGACGAACGTCTCGTCGGGGCTGTTGCCCGTCTGTGCGAGCGCTTTCATCATCCCGTTCATGGTGCCGAAGTCGCCGCAGCCGGGACACCACGTGGGCTGCTTGTCGGACTTGAAGTCGGTGAATCGGACGTTCTCTGAGCTCATTGTGTTAGGCCTCCAGGGTCTCCTTGATGTCGGCGGCGAGTTCGTCCGCCTTGAAGTCGACGCCGTCGTACTTGTTCACGCGCTTGACGCGCTCGAGGACGTCGTGTTCGACGACGTCGGCGAACTGGCCGGTGGCGTTCGCTTCGACGACGACGACGTCGTCGGCGGCGTCGACGTCCTCGGTGAGGTCGGGCCGCGGGAAGATGTAGGGGACGGAGAGGACGCGGACGGAGACGCCGTCGTCCTCGAGGTAGTCGAGGGCTTCGACGAGCGTGCCCTCGTTCGACCCCCAGGAGATGACGAGGTTGTCGGCGTCGGCGTCCCCGAACTCGCGGTAGTCGAAGTCCTCCTGTTCTTCGGCGGTCTCGACTTTCCGGTAGCGCTTGTCGACCTGTTCGACGCGGAGGTCCGTGTCCTCGGTGCGGCGCCCGAGTTCGTCGTGCTCGAGGCCCGTGGACATGTGGACGCCGCCCTCGGTGCCGGGGAGCGCGCGCGGGCTGACGCCGTCGGCGGTGACGGCGTGGGGCTTGAACTGGTCTTTCTCGTTCTGCCACGCGGAGATCTCGTCCTCGTCGACGAGTTTCCCGCGGTCGACTTCGACGTCGTCCATGTCGAACTCGTCGGGCTCGTAGGTGCGTTCCGTGACCGCCAGGGAGAGGTCGGCAGTGAGGTAGACCGGGACCTGGTACTTCTCCGCGAGGTTGAACGCTTCGACGGTCTTGTGGAAGCACTCCGCGACGGAGGTGGGCGCGACGACGAACCGCGGGACTTCGCCGTGGCCGCCCTTCAGCATCATGTTGAGGTCGCCCTGCTCCTGTTTGGTCGGCATCCCCGTGGAGGGACCCGACCGCATGACGTTCGCGATGACGAGCGGCGTCTCGCTGGTGGCGACGAGGCCGAACGTCTCGCTCATCAGGTCGATGCCGGGCCCGGAGGTCGCGGTCATCGCGCGGGCGCCGGCGCGGGCGGCGCCGAGCGCGAGGTTGATGGCGGCGAGTTCGTCCTCGGCCTGGACGACGTGCCCGCCGAACTGCTCGATGCGGCCGGTGAGGTACTCCATGACGTCCGTCGCGGGCGTGATGGGGTAGCCGGCGTAGAACCGGCAGCCGGCGGCGATGGCGCCCATGCCGATGGCCTCGTCGCCGTTCAGGAGGACGTAGTCCTCGTCGGTGGTCTCGAGTTCGTACTGCTGGGTGACGTCAGCGTACTCGTCGGCGACGTACTCCTGCCCGAGGCGCGCGGCCTCCTTGTTGTTCTCGACGATCTTCTCGCCCTTGTCGCCGAAGCGCTTCTCGAGGGACTCGTCGAGGTTCTCGATGGGGAAGTCGGCGACCTCGCAGACGGCGCCGAGCGCGACGATGTTCCGCATGATGGCGCCGCCGGCGTCCTCCGCGAGCGACTTGAGGGGGACGTCGAGGCCGGTCGTGTCGTCGGGCGCTTCGAAGTCCGAGAACTCGGTGCGGTCGCCGTCGTAGATGATGACGGAGTCCTCGTGGAGTTCGTCGAGGTTCTCGTCGACGGTGCGCTCGGTGAGCGCGATGAGGACGTCGAGTCGGTCGACGACGCTGGCGACCTCGTCGACGGACGTTCGGACTTTGTAGGCCGTGTAGCCACCTCGGATGCGGGAGGCGAAGTCCTTCGAGGTGAACACGTGCCGGCCGGCGCGCGAGAGCGCCTGCGCGAAGATCTTGCCGGTCGAAGCGATTCCATCGCCGGCTTCGCCGCCGATGGCCCAGTTCAGGTCGTCGTGCATGTGTCTCGGGGTAGCCGGGCCGCCAGCAAAAAGGCTTCTGAAGGCGTACCTCGCGCCTGAACCGACGAATCGGAAGCTCCCGGGAGTACTTCTGGACGCGCGTTTATCCCTGGCTCGGACAGCCGGACAGTCCCGGCGCGCTCGGTGGGGAGTCGTGAACCCCGGAAGTTGCAGGCCGCGGGAAAACCGGGGGCGTCGTGGTTCCGGCCGGGCGGCGTGGACCGACCCTCCGTCGTCCCGGCCGCAGGTCTCGCGCCCGGGAAGCGAACCGATTAGGTGCGTGGCGGACCACGCCGGGGTATGGACGAGACAGCGGTCACGGTGCGGTCGGTCCGGTCCGTCGGGCCGGACACGGTCGCGGTGACCTTCGAGACGCCGCCCGGGTTCCCGGCCGAACCCGGCCAGTTCGTGCGCGTGCTCGCGGAGTTCGAGGGCGAGGAACAGGGCCGGTACTACACGCTCTCGTCGCCGGACGTCGAGGAGACCTTCGAGGTCACCGTCGGCGTCGACCCGGAGGGGACGCTCGGGCCGTGGCTGGCCGACCGCGACCCCGGCGACGAGGTCCGCATCGAGGGCCCGTTCGGGGACGAGTACTACGAGGGCGAGGACGGCGTCGTCGTGCTGGCGGGCGGTCCGGGCGTCGGCCCCGCGGTCGGCGTCGGGGAGCGCGCGCTCGCGGAGGGCGCGTCGGTGACGCTCGTCTACCAGGACGACGAACCCGTCCACGAGGACCGCCTCGCGGCGCTTGCGGACGCCGGCGCCACGGTCGTCCTGGTCACCGGCGACCTCGCGGAGGCGGTCGCGTCGGTCGGGACGCACGCCGACGGCGTCCCGTTCGTCTACGGGTTCTCCGGGTTCTGTGAGGCCGCCGTCGAGGCGCTGGACGCCGCGGGGTTCGACGTCGACGCCGCGAAGGTCGAGAGCTTCGGGCCCGCGCCCTGACTCGGGCGCCGACTCGGCCGTCGGCGTCTCCGCGAGTCGAACGAACTAAACCGGTCGCCGCCGACGGTGGGTGGTGTGCCGGTCGCTGGAACCGAGCAGCGAGTCGAACGGCTGCTCGCCGGCCTGGAACGCGAGTTCGGTTCGTTCGACGTGACCGTCGAGGAGACGGTCGTCCCGCGGTCGGCGTTCACGGACTGCCTCCGGGCCGCCGAGTCGGGGACGCTCGGGGGCGTCCGCGCGTTCGTCCGCCGGGGCGGCGACGTCCTGCTCGTCAGGTACGACGCGGACCCCGAGGTCTGGGACCTCCCCGGCGGGTCGACGGCCCGCGTCGAGTCGTACGCGGAGACCGCCCGCAGTCGCGTCCTCGAGGACGCGGGCGTCCGCTGCGAGCCGACGGGCGTGGTTCGCGTGACGCGCCAGACGTTCGCGCTCGTGGAGGGCGGCGACGGCGTCACCGGGCTCTGGGTGTTCTTCGAGGCCGACGTCGACGACGGCGAGCTCGAGGCGGGCGACCACGTATCGGAGGTCGCGTGGTACGACGCCGACGACCTCCCGGACGCCGTCGCGCCCGAGGTCGCCGACGAACTCGAGTAACAGTCGAAGGGAGGCTCGTTCTCGACGCCGCACCCCGGAGTGACCGGAGCGGCGGGAGTGGCCGTCAGTGCTCGACGAACTCGACGAGCGCGCCGCCCGTCGACCCGGGGTGGAGAAACGCGACGTCGTGGCCCCACGCGCCCTGCCGGGGTTCTTCGTCAACGAGGTCGACGCCCGCGTCCCGCGCCGTCGCGAGCGCGGCCTCGACGTCGTCGGTCGCGAGCGCGACGTGGTGGATGCCCCCGCCCTGGTTCTCGAGGTAGCGCCCGATGGTCGTGTCTTCCTCGACCGGCTCCAGGAGCTCGAAGTACCCCTCGCCGTCGAGGTCGAGGAAGACCACGCGTAGGCCGTCGAAGACCTCCTCGTGGGCGACCGGCGCGTCGAACAGTTCCGTGTACAGGTCCGCGAGCGCCGCCGCGTCCTCGGTGGCGACGCCGACGTGGTCGACGTGCATGCGCGGACGCAGGCGGCCGGCGACAAATAACGTTCCGGGAAGCGGCGGCGTAGTTCCGGGACGTGGCGGCGAACTCGGGGCTGGCGCTCCACCACGGCGCCGTGGGGTCGCTACACCGCGGCGCCGGGCTGGTGCTCGCCGAAGACGTCCCGGAGCGCGTTACAGATCTCGCCGACGCTCGCGTACGCCTTCACCGCGTCCACGATGTACGGCATGAGGTTCTCGTCGCTCTCGGCGGCGTCCTCGAGCGCGGCGAGCGCGGCGTCGACCGCCTCGTCGTCGCGGTCGGCCTTCACGCCGTTCAGCCCCTCGACCTTCCGGCGTTCGTCCTCCTCGGTGACCTCCTCGATGTCGACCTCGGGCTCGTCGTCCTCCACCTGGAACTCGTTGACGCCGACGACCACGCGGTCGCCGTCCTCGATCTCCTGCTGGCGCTCGAACGCGACGTCCTGGATCTGGCGCTGGACCCACTGGTCCTCGACGGCCTGCCGCATCCCGCCGCGGTCGTCGACCTCCTCGAGGAGCTCGAACGCCTCCTCCTCGATCTCGTCGGTCAGGCTCTCCACGTAGTAACTCCCCGCCAGGGGGTCGATGGTGTCCGCGGCGCCGGACTCGTGGGCGAGAATCTGCTGGGTGCGCAGCGCCGTGCGCACGGAGTCCTCCGTCGGGATGGACAGCGCTTCGTCCTTCCCGTTCGTGTGGAGGCTCTGCGTGCCGCCGAGCACCGCCGCCAGCGCCTGGTAGGCGACGCGGACGACGTTGTTGTCGATCTGCTGGGCGGTCAGCGTCGACCCCGCGGTCTGGGTGTGGAACTTCAGTTGCTTGCTCTTCTCGTTCTCGGCGCCGAAGCGGTCCTCCATGATCTTCGCCCACATGCGGCGGGCGGCGCGGAACTTCGCGACCTCCTCGAAGATGTTGTTGTGGGCGTTGAAGAAAAAGGACAGCTGGGGCGCGAACTCGTCGACGCCGAGGCCGGCGTCGAGCGCGGTCTCCACGTACTCGATGCCGTCGCCGAGCGTGAACGCGACCTCCTGGGCGGCGGTGGAGCCGGCCTCCCGGATGTGGTACCCGGAGATGGAGATGGTGTTGAACTTCGGCGTCTCCTCGGCGCAGAACTCGAAGATGTCCGTGATGATGCGCATCGAGGGCTCCGGCGGGAAGATGTAGGTGTTCCGCGCGACGTACTCCTTGAGGATGTCGTTCTGGATGGTGCCCCGTAGCTGTTCGCGGTCGACGCCCTGCTGGTCGCCGACGGCGATGTACATCGCGAGCAGGACGCTGGCGGGCGCGTTGATGGTCATCGACGTCGACACCTCGTCGAGTGGGATGCCGTCGAACACCTTCTCGAAGTCCGCGAGCGTGTCGATGGCGACCCCGGACTTCCCGACTTCGCCCTGCGCCATCGTGGCGTCGGAGTCGTAGCCCATCTGGGTCGGGAGGTCGAACGCCATCGAGAGCCCGGTCTGGCCCTGGTCGAGGAGGTAGTGGAACCGCTCGTTGGTCTCCTCCGGGGTGCCGAAGCCGGCGTACTGGCGCATCGTCCAGAGGCGGCCGCGGTACATCGTCGGGTAGACGCCCCGCGTGTAGGGGTCTTCGCCCGGGAACCCGAGGTCTTCCTGGTAGTCGAGGTCCGAGACGTCCGCGGGCGTGTACAGGCGGTCGACCTGCTGGCCGCCCGTGTCCGTGGTGAACTCCTCCTTGCGCTCCCCGAAGCGGTCGAGCGTGGGCGAGAGGGTGTCCTCCTCCCAGTCCTCGCGGCTCTCGCGTATCTCCGCGAGGTCGTCCTCGTCGTACATGCGTGAACGTGGGCGTGTCTCCGTCTTAATGGTTGCACGTTCCGGCAGCCGGCGGCGCCCCGTCAGTGGACGACGACGCGCTCCTCGACGGGGTCGACGGTCGCCTCGCGGCCGACCGGGAGCGGAGCGATGGGGTTCGTGTGCCCCCAGTCCAGCCCCATCACCACGGGGGCGTCGGGGTTGTACCGGCCGACCCACTCCGCGACCGCGTCGTAGAGGTTCTCGCGGTACGCGTCGCGGTCGCCGCCGGGCGGGTCCGCCGCGAAGCTACGGGTCGGCGCACGCCCGACCACGACGGCGGCGAACCGCTGGAGGAGGCCGCGTTCGCCCATCGTCATCAGGCTGGCCGCGACGTCGCCCGGCCGCGGGAGGTCCTCGGACGTCTCGAAGCACAGCACCGCGCCGTCCAGCCGTTCGGGGTCGGGGAGGTAGCGGTCGCTCGCGAGGTGCCAGTCGAGGATGGACAGCGACCCGCCCCAGAGCCGGCCGGTCGCGGACTCGCCGCCGCCCGCCCACCGCCAGCCCGGGTTGGGTTCGTACTCGGGGCGTTCGCCGAGCAGGCTCGGGTCCGTCCACCAGTGGCTCGGCTCGTCGGTCCACTCGTCGCTCGGTTCGAGTTCGCCGAGCGACGACTCGAAGAACGCGCGCCGGCAGTACCGCTCCGTGTACGCGGGGACGCCGCCGGGGGTCGCGAGCTCGTTCAGCAGCTGGGCGCCGTTGAAGGAGACGACGCCGTGCGTCCAGAGGTAGAGCCCGAGGTTGGAGTTGTCCGACATCCCGTAGAACCGCGTCGGGTGCTCGCGGAGGACCGCGGGGTCGAGGTGTTTCAGGACGCGGAGCTGGTCGGCGCCGCCGATGGTCGCGAACACGCCCGCGACGTCGGGGTCGCGGAACGCCGCGTGCAGGTCGGCTGCGCGGGCCTCCGGGTGGTCGAGCAGGAACTCGTTGCCCTGGCGCGCGGTCGGGTAGACGACGGGGTCGAGGTCGAAGACGTCCCGGAGCCGGTCGAGCGCGAGCTCCAGGAGGTGCGGGGCGTCGCGGGCGCCCCCGGAGGACGGCGCCAGCACGGCGACGCGGTCCCCGGGTTCCATCGCGGGCGGCGTGACGAACTCGGTCATACCGGACCGACTGCGCCGACCGACAAAAGCGTTCAGCGGGTGTGGCAGGCCGAGACAGCCCCCGGCGTCTCGCCGACCCGCGCCGTCACCCGCCGGTGTCGTACTTGTACGTCGCGGAGTCCGGGTCGATGCCGAAGTCCTCGGCGGACTCCTCGGGCTCGGACTCGGCGTCCTCGTCCTCGAAGCGCTCGCGGAGGCGCGCCGGAATCCGGAACTCGGAGAACGCCAGGAACAGCGGCTCGGCGTCCGGCCGGTTCTCCCGCACGGTCTCGAGGCGGTCCGGCAGCGGCGCCGGCAGTTCGCCCTCGGGGACGCGCTCGAACCCGAACTGCTCGAGGTAGTCGCCCTCGTCGGTGAGCGCGTACGCGGACTCGAGGCCCTGGTCGCGGGCCTCCTCGACGAGGTGCTCGAGGAGGTGGGCGCCGACGCCCTCGCCCCGCCAGTCCTCGAAGACGCCGATGTTCGTGAACTCGCAGACCCGCCGGTCGCCCTCGGTCGCGTCCCCGGTGTGCACGCGGAAGCGCGCGAACCCGACGCGCTCGCCGGTGTCCTCCTCGACGGCGAGCACGTAGTCCCGCGACCGGAACGCGGGGTCCTCGAACCCGAACTCGTCGAGTCGGTCGAGCAACCACACCTCCTCGTGTTTCTTCGCGTCCCGGGCGAACATACTGGCCTCTTGCACCGCGGTCGGGAAAAGGGTTTGCGGGAACTGGGAGTCCGGGCGACACACCTTAGCTGGTGGCCGAGAAACCCGGGGGTGATGACGGACGAGCAGGACCGCGCGCCAGACAGCGACTACGCGCCCGACGAACAGATTCTCCCGGGGTGGCCGAGCGAGCCGGAGCCCGAGGCCGACCTCGGCGGCGGCGAGTCGGCGTTCGCGCTCGTCGGGAACGAGATCCGCGCGGAGATCGTGAAGACCCTGGGGGACGCCCGCGGCACGTCGGGGTCGCGGCCGATTCTCTCGTTCTCGGAGCTCCACGACCGCGTGGACGTCGACGTGGTGTCCAGCCAGTTCAACTACCACCTCCAGCAGCTCGTCGGGAACTTCGTCGACCGGACCGAGGACGGCTACCGCCTCCACCCGGTCGGGTCGACGCTGTACCGCACCATCCGGGCGGGCACGTTCACGGGCGCGGCGTCGTTCGGTCCCGTCGACGTCGGATTCGACTGCTACCACTGCGGGACGCGCGCCGAGGGCGTCTACGACGAGGGGATGTTCACGGTGCAGTGCCGGGGCTGCGAGACGCTGTACGACCTCCTGCTGGTGCCGCCGGAGACCCTGGACCCGGACGACGAGGCCGACCTGCTCGCGCGGCTCGACCAGTTCGGGCGCCACGACCGCCTGGCGTTCTCTCGCGGCGTCTGCCCGGTCTGCGTGAACGGCCTCGACCGCGAGTTCATGGAGGGGGACGAGTCGCCGTTCGCGGCGTTCAACGACCACGACGTCGTCGTCCACCACGCCTGCGCGCACTGCGGGAAGCAGAGCCACGTCACCGTCGGCGAGGCGCTGCTGTGGGACCCGGGCCTGCAGTCGTTCCACTGGGAGCGCGGCGTCGACCTCACGGCGACGCCGACCTGGCACCTCGAGTGGGCGATGACGGACGAACACACGACCGTGCGCTCGCGGGACCCGTGGCGGGTCGCCGTCGCCGTCGAGGCGGACGACGACGTCCTCGAGCTCGTCGTCGACGGCGACCTCGAGGTCCTCGAACGGAACCGCCGGTAGCCTCGCGGCGACTCGGGGCTCCGGCACTGGTCACTCGCAGGCGACCGACTCCGCGACCGCGAGGAGCACGTCGACCGGCACGCCCTGGCCGCGGACCGTGTACCGGTAGTGCTCGCAGTTCCAGGAGACCGACGTGGTCGGGCCGACGGACACCGCGGCGTCGTGGCCGGCGACGGTCACCTCGCGGTCGCCGCGGGCGGGGAACGTCCGGTCGTACTTCCCGACGGTGACGCGCGCCGTCTCGTTCACGTACCGCAGGCCGACGCCGTGGATTCGGCCCGTCGTCTCGGAGGCGTACGTCGCCCGGAAGGACGCCGGCAGCACGGGCTCCGGCACCGAGACGTTCGACGCCGCGCGGAGCGCGTCGACGGACGCGTACGTCGTCGTCTCCGGCGTGTCCGCCGTCTCGACGGTGGCGTTCGCCGGCGGGTCGAACGAGAACGCGTCGGCGCCGAGCCCGGGGTCGAAGGAGAGGTCCGCGTACGTCGTGGTCACGGTCACGCGCTCGCCGTCCTCGGCCCACGTGGTCCGCTGTTTCACGGGGAACCAGTGGCTGGCGTCCACCCACAGCGTCTGCGTGAACCCGCCGCCGTCCGGCCGCGAGACCCGGAGGACGTACGTCGTCCGGCCGGACACGGTCGCGGTCCCGTCGAACGCGAGCCGGAAGCGGCCGACGTCGGCCGACGCCGGTTCGGGCGCGTCACCGGTGGCGGGGACGACGGGGAGCGGGGAGACGCCCGTCGCCGTGACCGACGTCTCGGTCGTCGACGCCGTGACGTTCAACCGCGCGAAGAGCCGCTCCACGCGCGCTCCGACGGACGGCTCGCCCGCCGTCCCGGACAGCGGAATCCGCAGGACTTCGCCGGCGTCCCGGTCGTACAGCGAGAGCACGGAACCGTCGGAGACGCGGCGGTCGTACCGCCCGGCGTCGCTCTCCAGGACGCGGACGCGGCGGCGCTCCGTGCCCGGGTCGAGCGCGACGCGAGCGACCGTCTTCCGGGTCGCGTCGCCGCGCTCCACGACGGTCGTCCGGGTCGCCGTCACGCCGTCGAGCGCGGCGTACTCCTCGCTCGCGTCCACTCCCAGGGGCGCGGGCGTCGGCGCCGCCGGCGTCCCGAGCGCCAGCGCGCTGCCGACGGCCGCGGCGACGGCGACCGCCACGGCCGCCGCCACCGCGACCCCCGGCGACGACACCGACCCCCGGCTGCTGGTCATTATTTCGACTACCGCGAGTGAGTCTATTAGTGGTTGTGGACTGCGACGCGGCCGTGACTGCGAAACTACTTTGTCTCGGAGGTAAGTGTTGCCAGACATGGATTCGCTCGACGAGGTGGACGAGATCGTCCACGAGCCGACCCGGGAGTTCGTCGAGTCCACGAACGTCTGGCAGTTCATGCAGGCGTACGACGTCGGGGACTACGACGAACTCATTGAGCGCACGACCACCGACCTCGACTGGTTCTGGGGCGAACTCCCCGACTACCTCGGCCTGGAGTTCCACGAGGACTACGACGAGGTCCGGGACACCACCGACGGCCCCCAGTTCACGGAGTGGTACCCGGGAGCCGAACTGAACGTCGCGCACAACACCGTCGACCGCCACGCGCGCGTCACCGAGGGCACCCGGAACCACGTCGCCTGCATCTGGGAGGGCGAGGACGGCGAGGTCCGCCAGCAGACCTACCACGACCTCCACCGGCAGGCCAACCAGGTCGCGAACGCGCTCGTCGAACGCGGCATCGGCGAGGGCGACACCGTCGGCCTCTACATGCCGATGGTGCCGGAAGTCCAGAGCATCCTCTACGGCATCTTCAAGGTCGGCGCCGTCGCCGTCCCCATCTTCTCCGGGTTCGGCGTCGACGCCACCGCGACCCGCATCGCGGACAGCGAGTGCTCGGTGCTGTTCACGGGCGACGGCTTCTACCGGCGCGGCGACGAAGTCACGCTGAAGGACACCGCCGACGAAGCCATCGAGCAGGCCGGCCACGTCGAACACACCATCGTCTACGACCGGCTCGGTATCGCCGACAGCGACGACCGCTCGCTGACGTGGACGAACCGCGACGAGTGGTGGAGCGAGGCCGTCGAGACCCAGGACGACGAGTTCGACACACGCGTGATGGACGCCAGCGACCCCTGCATGCTCCTGTACTCGTCGGGCACGACGGGGAAGCCGAAGGGCATCGTCCACACGCACGCGGGCGCGCTCGTCCAGCCCGCCAAGGAGATCCACTTCGGGTTCGACCAGAAACCCGGCGACCGCTTCTTCTGGGTGTCCGACATCGGCTGGATGATGGGGCCGTGGACGCTCATCGGGAACCACGCGTTCGGCGGCACCATCGTCATGTACGAGGGCGCGCCCGACCACCCCGAGCCCGACCGGTTCTGGGAGATGATCGACCGCCACGGCGTCACCCAGTTCGGCATCAGCCCGACCGCCATCCGCGCGCTCCGGAAGTACGGCGACGAGTGGCTGGACGGCCACGACCTCTCGAGTCTCCGGCTGCTCGGGTCGACCGGGGAGCCCTGGGACCCCGAGTCCTGGCGGTGGTTCTACGAGCACGTCGGCGGCGGCGACACGCCCATCATCAACATCTCCGGCGGCACCGAGGTGTTCGGCTGCTTCCTGATGCCGATGCCCATCCAGCCCCTGAAGCCGTGCACGCTCGGCGGCCCCGGCCTCGGGATGGACATCGACATCGTCGACGAGGACGGCGAGAGCATCAGGGACGAACACGAGCGCGGCTACCTCGTCGCGCGGTCCTCGAACCCCGCGATGACCGAGAGCCTCTGGAGCGGCGACGAGCGCTACCTCGATGAGTACTGGTCGCGGTTCGACGACGTCTGGAACCACGGCGACTGGGCGCAGATGGACGAGGACGGCTTCTGGTTCCTGCACGGCCGCGCCGACGACGCCATCAACGTCGCCGGCCGGAAGGTCGGCCCCGCCGAGGTCGAGGGCGCGCTCATCGACCACGACGCCGTCAACCAGGCCGCCGCCGTCGGCGTCCCCGACGACACCACGGGCGAGGCCGTCGTCGCGTACGTCATCCTCGAGGACGACCGGGACGCCAGCGACGCGCTCCGCGAGGAACTGCGCGAGCACGTCGGCGAGGAGCTCGGGAAGCCGTTCCGGCCGCGGGAGGTGCTGTTCGTCGACGAGTTCCCGAAGACGCAGTCCGGGAAGATCATCCGGCGCGCCATCGAGGGCGCGTACACCGGCGAGGACGTCGGCGACCTCTCCAGCATCGAGAACCCGGAGGCGCTCGCGCAACTGAAGGAAGCACGGTAGCCGAAACTAAAGACGAGCGGTGGCCGGCGCAGCGGCGCGCGTGCTCAGAGGTCCGCGAGGAGGCCCTCGGGTCGCAGCGTCTCCCCGTACTTCCGGAAGTCGTCGACGTGCAGCCACGCGAGCCGCGTCGTCTCCCCGGAGTCCGGGTCGTAGACCGTGAACCCTTCCTCGCCGTACGGCCACGCCGACTGCGCGTCGGCCTCGAAGACGAGCGTCCCGTCGTAGGTACCGACCTCGGAGACGTCCGTCAGGTCGACGCCGAGCGCGTCCTCGAAGGCGTCCCTGACGACTGCCTCCGGGGGTTCGTCGTCGACGCGCCCGCCGACCGGCCGGTAGACGCGGCCCGCGTCGGGGTCGACGCGCTCCTCGACGAGGAGTTCGTCGTCGCGGCGCAGGAGACAGCACGCTCGAGTGACCGACACCGACCCGACCGAAACGTCACGCGCTCAAAAGGATTGTTCTTGCCACTCGCGGCGCAGCAGCCCGTACTCCACGACGTCACGGTACGCGCCGTCGACGTACGAAGCCTCCCGGCGCCGGAACTCCTCGACGAACCCCAGGGACTCCAGGAGCCCCCGGGACGCCTCGTTGTGCGCGAACGCCGCGGCGCTCACGGAGTGCACGGACGCCGTCTCGAACGCGCGGTCGACGAGCATCGCGGCCGCCTCCCGACCGTAGCCCTCGCCGTGGTACTCGGGGAGCAGCCAGTACGCGAGGTGGGCGCGCTCGCTGTCCACGTCGTAGGCGTGCACGAGCCCGAGGGGCGTCGTCTCGTCGTCGTCCGGGCGGCCTCGCGGAGCGTCCGCGGCGTCCAGGCAGACGACGTACGCCAGCCGGTCGCCGCCCTCGTCCATCGCCTCGACGAGGTCCTCGGCCTCCCGCTCGCTCCGGTGGCGCCCCATCCCGAGCGGGTGGCGGACGCGCGGGTCGGTGACCGCGCGCTGGCGGAACGCCGCGTCCTCGCGCTCGACGGTCCGGAACGTCACGCGGTCGCCGCGCTCGACGACCGGCCCCGGCATCTCAGTCCTCCCACTCCCGGCGCAGCACGTCGTACTGCACCTCGTCGCGGTACTCGCCGTCGATGTACCGGGACTCGCGGCGCCGCGCCACCTGCGTGAACCCCATCGACTCCAGGAGCCCGCGGGACGCCTCGTTGAAGCCGTAAGCGGCCGCCGTCAACCCGTGCAGGTCGAACGTCTCGAAGACGTAGTCGATGCCGAGCTCCGCCATCTCGCGGCCGTAGCCCTCGCCGTGGTACTCGGGGAGCAGCCAGTACGCCAGCCACGCGCGGTCGCCGTTCACGTGCCGCGCGCTGAAACACCCGACCGGCGTCGTCTCGTCGTCGTCCGGGTGGCCGGGGACGCGGTCGTCGTCGACGCACGCGACGAACACGGCGTTGTCCTCGCTGTCGGCCCACTGCTCGAGGCCCTCCTCCTGCTCGGCGAGCGACCGGTGGTGGACCGCGCCGTACGAGTACCGAATGCGGGGGTCGCTGCTCGACCGCTGGACGAGTTCGGCGTCCTCCTCCTCGACGGTCCGCAGCACCACGTCCTCGCCCTCGGCGACCAGGACGCCCGGCATCAGGCACCACCCCACTCCTCGCGGAGCAATCCGTACTCGAGGGCGTCCCGGTACTCGCCCTCGACGAACCACACCTCGCGGCCGCGGCCCTCCGCGGTGAACCCGACGGCCTCGAACGCCTCGCGCGCGAAGTCGTCGCCGTCGAGCACCGTCGTCCCGAGGCTGTGGGCGTCGTACGTCCGGAAGACCGCGTCGACGACCAGGTCGAGGGCGGCCGCGCCGACGTCGCCGTCGCGGTGCTCGGGCGCGACCCAGCACACCAGCGACGGCCGGTCGCGGTCGACGTGGTGCGCGTACGCGAACCCGACGCGAGTCGTCTCGTCCTCGTCGGGGTGGTCGTAGTCGGCGTCCTCGGCGTCCCGGCACACCATGTAGCCGACGTTGTCGTGGTCCTCGACCTGCTCCTCGACGAGCTCCTCGACCTCGTGCTCGCTCTTCGCGTTGTGCTCGTGGAGCCCCAGGCGGGCGTACGGGTCGGTGAACAGCCGCTGGACGAACGCCGTGTCCTCGCGCTCCACGGTCCGGAGCACGAGGTCGTCGCCGACCTCGACGATCGGTCCCGGCATCAGTCGTCCTCCCACTCCTCGCGGAGCAACCCGTACCAGACCACGTCGACGTACTCGCCGTCCCGGAACCGCGCGTTCCGGAGCGTCCCCTCGTGCGTGAACCCGAGGTTCTCCAGGACGCCCACGGAGCCCTCGTTCGGCGCGAACGCCTGCGCCTGCAGGCCCCGGATCTCGTGGGACTCGAACGCGTAGTCGACGAGCAGTTCGGCGCCCTCGGTCCCGTAGCCGTTCCCCTGGTACTCGGGGAGCACCCAGTAGGAGATCTCGGGGCGCGTGTGGTGGAGGTCCTGCAGGGTGACCTTCCCGACGGGGGTCGGCTCCTCGTCCTCCACGCAGACCAGCAGGCTGAGGTTCAGGGGGTCGTCCTCGTACTGCGCGACGTGGGACTCGGCCTCGGCCTCGTTCTCGGGCTGGCTCAGCCCGAGGGCGACGGCCACGTCGGGGTGGTTGTGCCCCCGCTGGACGAACTCGCTGTCCTCGTGTTCGACCGTTCGGAGGGTGACACGGTCGCCGCGGCGGAAGACTACACCTGGCATGTGTGGCCCGTCTCGGTCCCCTCGTAAATCGGTTCCGAGAGAGTGGTACGCACTCACTAAGGCGCGGCGTCGGCCGGGCGAACCGCCCGCTGCTCGGGGGCGTCCCCGTCGGTCACCGCGACGGTGCCGTCGGCCGGCGCGCCCGGCAACACGACCGACGCCCCCGCGACCAGCGGCGCGACGACGCCCGCGACGACCGTCCCCGGGTGCGAGAGCGACGCGCGCACGGCGACGGCGTCCGACTCCTCCAGGTCGGCCGCGACGCCCTCGGCCGCCGCCACGACCTCGCCGTGCGTCGCGCCGGGCAGTACCTCGGTCTCCGGCGCCACTGACGGCTCAGGGAACGCCGGGTTCTCGCTCCAGACGTCGCGCTCGAAGTACATCCAGGACGGGTCCGCCGGCGGCGCACCCCACCCGACGCGCTGGCCGCCCGGCGGCAAGTCGTACTCACCGAGACTCCCGGTCGGCCCCGCGAGCACCCGCGACTCGACCACTCGGTCCGGCCCGAACCGCACTGTCGCCCCCAGCAACGCCGCCCCGAGGAACGTGTGCAGGGCGGCCGGCGCCGGGTCGTCCAGCACCGCCACGGCCGCGTCCTCCCGGACGCCGCAGTGCCGCAGCGCGTTCCCCGTCTTGTACACCCGCGACCGCGTCTCCCGCGCGTCGTGCACTCGCTGCGCGCGAACAGCCGGTCGCTCCGGGTCGTCCAGTGCCCCCACGACGTCCGCGAGCGTCTCCATACCTCCGTCTGCGTGCGCCCCCGACTAACCGTTTCCGAGTCCGGCGCAACGCTTAAGAGGAAAGTTGTTTCACGTGAACACGAACCATGGCAAATATTGTCCGCAGCGCAGCTGAAGTGAGTTCCAGTTTCGTCGAACGATACCTGCCCAGCGCGTTCCTGTTCGCCATCATCCTCTCGTTCGTCGCGTACGCCTGGGCGTTCGTCGCCGTCCAACCGTCCGGCACCTACGTCGACCACGCCGAGAACCTCCTCCGCATCGGCTGGTACGGCGGCTTCTGGAACCTCCTCTCGTTCGCGATGCAGATGACGCTCATCCTCATGACGGGGTACGCGCTCGCCCAGACCGACGTCGTCGACCGCCTGCTCGCGTGGCTCGCCAGCAGCCCCAGCAGCGAGAAAGGCGCCGCCGCCCTCGTCCCCGTCACCGCCGCCGTCGCCTCCTTCATCCACTGGGGGCTCGGCCTCGTCGTCGGCGCCATCCTCGCCCGCAAGGTCGCCCACGAATTCCAGTCCATCGACTTCCCCATCGTCGTCGCCGGCGCCTACTCCGGATTCCTCGTCTGGCACGGCGGCCTCGCCGGCTCCATCCCCCTCGTCATGAACTCCAGCGCGGACGCCGGCAACTTCCTGCTCGCACAGGGCGTCATCTCCCAGACGTACGGCACCGGCACCACCATCTTCACCATGGCGAACCTCGTCCTCGTCGGCGTCATCGCCTTCCTCTTCCTCCCCGCCGTCTACCTCCTCATGTACCCCGAGGACGACGCCAAGAAAACCCCCATCGACCCCGACGAACTCGAGGACGCCGACGCCGCCCCCAACGGCGGCGACGACGTCGACGCCCCCGCCCCAACCACGGGCAGCATGACGCTCGCCGAACGCGTCGAACACTCCCGCGGCCTCGCAGTCACCATCGGCCTCGCCGGCCTCCTCGGCGTCGTCGCGTACTTCGCCAACGGCCTCGCCAACGGCACCATGCCGTGGAACAACCTCAACCTCAACATCGTCAACTTCACCTTCCTCTTCCTCGGCATCACCCTCCACGGCACCCCCAAAGCCTACATCGAAGCGATGAAAGAAGCTGTCGAGAACGTCTGGGGAATCATTCTCCAGTTCCCCTTCTACGCGGGGATCATGGGCATCATGAGCTACGCCCCCGAAGGCTCCACCAGCCTCGCCACCCAGATCGCCCAGACGCTCGTCCAGATCTCCCCCGACGGCGCCCTCCCCGCCATCTCCTTCCTCGCCGCCGGGCTCGTCAACATCTTCGTCCCCAGCGGCGGCGGCGAATGGGCCGTCATCGGCGAAACCCTCGTCACCGCCGCCCAGGAATCCGGCACCAGCATCCCCCGCGTCGCCATGGCCGCCGCCTGGGGCGACGCCTGGACCAACATGATCCAGCCCTTCTGGGCCATCCCCCTCCTCGCCATCTCCGGCCTCAACGTCCGCGACATCATGGGCTACTGCGTCGTCGTCCTCCTCGGCAGCGGCCTCATCATCGCCCTCGGCATCACCTTCCTGCCCATGTGAGACCCACTTTTTCCCGCTCGGGTGCGCTCCGCGCACCACTCGCGGCAAAAACTTGGGGAAAAAGACCCTCGCCCTCGCTTCGCTCGGGCGAGTGAACCGCGGGCGCAGAGCGCCCGCGGATGCTCGACTGCCAGTTGGAAAGTTAGAGGAGCTATTGTTCGCGGCGCGAGCGGTTCGAAGAACCCGAGCGCCGCGATTCACCGCGCGAGGGAGCGAAGCGACCGAGCGCGGGCCGACGAGTGACTAACGCGAGCGGAGCGAGCGGCAGGAACGAGGAGTGCTTTTTCCCCAAGTTTTTGCCGAGCGGGGGTGGCCGAAGGCCACCCCCCGCAGCGCAAAAAGTGGGTTTTAGAAAGAATTCTTCAGTTTCTCGAAGAAGCCCTGGTCGACGTCGATTTCTTCGCCGCCGGCTTCGGCGAACGCCTGGAGGGCGTCTTTCTGGTCTTCGTTGAGTGATTCGGGGGTGATGACCTGGACGGTGACGTAGAGGTCGCCGTGGCCGCGGCGGCGGAGCCGGGGCATGCCTTTGCCCTGGAGGCGGAAGGTTTCGCCGCTCTGGGTGCCGGCGTCGAGGTCGAAGGTGGCGCCGCCGTCGAGGGTGGGGACTTCGATTTCGTCGCCGAAGACGGCCTGCGGGAAGGAGATGGCGTGGCGGTGGTGGAGGTCGGCGCCGTCGCGTTCGAAGTCGGGGTGGTCTTCGACCTCGACTTCGACGAGGAGGTCGCCGTTGGGGGCGCCTCTGTCGCCGGGCGCGCCTTCGCCGTCCATGCGGAGCGTCTGGCCGGTCTGGATGCCTTCGGGGACGTCGACGGTGAGGGTGGCCTGGTTGCGGACCTGTCCCTGGCCGCCGCACGTCGAGCACGTCTCCGAGTGGAGTTCGCCGTCGCCGCCGCACCGCGAGCACTCCTGGCGCTGCTGGACGCGGCCGAGGGGGGTGTCGCGGACCTGGGTGACCTGGCCGCGGCCGTCGCACTGCGGGCACGTGCGGACGTCGGCGTCCTCGGGGTAGCCGGCGCCGTCGCAGTCCGGGCAGCGTTCGGGCCGCCGGACGGTGACTTGCTTTGTGACGCCGTCGTAGGCTTCCTGTAGGTCGACGGTGAGTCGCGTGCGGAGGTCGCGGCCCTGCTGTGGGCCCTGGCGGCTCCCGCCGCCGCCGCCGAAGAACTGGTCGAAGATGTCGCCCATGCCGCCGCCTCCGCCGCCGAACGGGTTGCCGCCGCCCATGCCGCCCGTGCCGCCGGCGCCCCGGCCGGCGTCGTCGCCGGTCGCGCCGCGCTTCTCGGCCTGCGTGTAGCGCTCGTGGCCGAGCTGGTCGTACTGCTGGCGCTTCTGTTCGTCCGTGAGGACGTCCTTGGCTTTCTGTATCTTCTTGAACTTCTCTTCCGCGTCCGGGTCGTCGCTGACGTCGGGGTGGAACTCCGAGACCTTCTCGCGGTACGCCTGCTGTATCTCCTCCTCGCTGGCGTCGCGTCCCACGCCGAGTACGTCGTAGAAGTCCTCGCTCATCTGTGCGAACGAACGGTGAGTGGGGAGTTAGTTGTCCTCGTCGTCGGCGTCCTCGTCCACGTCCTCGAAGTCGGCGTCGACGAAGTCCTCGGCGTCGGCGTCGCCGGCGCCCGGGCCGGCGCCGCCCATGCCGCCCATGCCGCCGGCGCCAGCGGCGCCCGCTCCACCGGCGCCCGCTGCGCCGGCCTGGGCCTGCTGCTGGTAGGCCTGCTTGCCGATCTCCTGGAGCGTCTCGCTGAGGGACTCGGTCGCGGCCTCGAGGTCGTCGGCGTCGGCGTCGTCCTCGGCCTCGAGGAGTTCCTCGACGTTCTCGATCTCGTCGCGGACGTCGGCCTCGAGGTCCTCGTCGACCATCTCCTCGTTCTCCTCGAGGAGGTTCTCGGCGCGCTGCACCGCGGTCTCGGCCTCGTTGCGGGCTTCGATGCGGCGGCGGCGCTGCTCGTCCTCCTCGGCGTGCTGCTCGGCCTCCTCCTGCATCTGCTCGATCTGTTCGTCGCTGAGGCCGGCGCCGCCCTCGATGGTGATGGACTCGGCGTTCCCTGAGCCCTTGTCCTCGGCTTCGACGTTCACGATGCCGTCGGCGTCGATCTCGAAGGACACCTCGATCTCGGGGGTGCCTGCGGGCGCGGGCGGGATGCCCGTGAGGTGGAAGTCACCGAGGAACTCGTTCTCCTCGGCGATCTCGCGCTCGCCCTGGAAGACCCGGATCTGGACGCTCGTCTGGTTGTCCGCCGCCGTCGTGAACACCTTCGACGCGGTGGTGGGGATGGCGGTGTTCTTCTCGATGAGGCGCTCGAACAGCCCGCCCTTCACTTCGATGCCGAGGGACAGCGGCGTGACGTCGACGAGCACGATGTCGTCGACTTCGCCGGAGAGCACGCCGCCCTGGACGGCCGCGCCGAGCGCGACGGCCTCGTCGGGGTTGACGTTCTTCTTCGGTTCCTGGCCGACGAGCTCCTCGACTTTCTCCTGGACCTGGGGCATCCGCGTGGAGCCGCCGACGAGGATGACTTCGTCGATGTCGTCCTTCTCGAGGCCGGCGTCCTCGAGGGCTTGCTCGGTCGGGCCGACGGTGCGCTCGATGAGGTCCTCGGTGAGGCTCTCGAACTTCGCGCGCGTGACGTCCTGTTCGAGGTGGACGGGGCCGGAGTCGGTCGCCGTGATGAACGGGAGGTTGACCGTGGTCTCCTTCCGGCTGGAGAGCTCGATCTTCGCCTCCTCGGCGGCCTCGTGGAGGCGCTGGAGCGCCTGGCGGTCCTCGCGGAGGTCGATGCCGTGTTCGTTCTCGAACTCGTCGGCGAGGTAGTCGATGATGGCTTCGTCCCAGTCGTCGCCGCCGAGGTCGTTGTCGCCGTTCGTCGCGACGACCTCGTAGACGCCCGCGCCGAGGTCGAGGATGGAGACGTCGAAGGTGCCGCCGCCGAGGTCGTAGACGAGGACCGTCTGGTCCTGGTCCTCGTCGAGGCCGTAGGCCATGGATGCGGCGGTCGGCTCGTTGACGATGCGTTCGACCTCGAAGCCCGCGATCTCGCCGGCGTCCTTCGTCGCCTGGCGCTGGCGGTCGTTGAAGTACGCGGGGACCGTGATGACGGCCTTCTCGACGTCGTGGCCGAGGTACTCTTCGGCGTCGCGCTTGATCTTCTGGAGGATCATCGCCGACACCTGCTCGGGCGTGTACTCCTCGCCCTCGAGTTCGACCGTGTAGTCCTGTTCGCCCATGTGGCGCTTGATGGACTCGACGGTCTCGTCGGGGTTCTGGACGGCCTGGTTCTTCGCGGGTTTCCCGATGAGTCGTTCGCCGTCGTCGAACGCGACGACCGACGGCGTCGTTCGGTCGCCCTCGCTGTTCACGATGATTTCGGGGTCGCCGCCCTCCATCACCGCGAACGCGCTGTTCGTGGTGCCGAGGTCGATTCCCAGAATCTTCTCACTCGCCATGTTACCCGATTGTAAGCGTCGTTTCGCGTTTAAACCTTGCTAGTGTCACGGCGTCCCACGACCGGCCGTCGCGGCTTCCTGTGGCGGTTTTCGACTGTTCGGCCGCCGCCGGCCGGCGGTTTTATGACGAACCGGTGTTCAGTCGCCGCGCAGTCACAGGGTCGCCCGTGATACATCCGCGGTCCTCCCGGGGCGCGTCGCTACTCGCCGTCGCTGACCGTGACCTGCGCCGTCCGCAGCACCTTCCCGGCCATCTCGTAGCCCGGCCGGTAGACGTCGACGACCGTGCCCTCGGGCTGGTCGTCGTCCACGCGCATCATCACTTCGTGGCGCTGCGCGTCGACGTCCGTCCCCGGGTCGGGCCGGATCTCCTCGACGCCCTCCGCCTCGAGCACGCGGTCGAACTCCTTCTTCGTGAGTTCGACGCCCTCCCGGAGCGCGTCCGCGTCCTCGCTGTCCTCCTCGAGGGCGCGCCCGAGGTTGTCCCGGACGTCCAGCAGGCGCTCGACGAGGTCCTCCGTGGCGCGCTCCCGGATCTGGTCCTGCTTGCGCTTCGCGCGCTGCTTGTAGTTCTGGAAGTCCGCCTGCTTGGCCTGCAGGCGCTCCGTGAGGTCCTCGATTTCGTCCTCGGCGTCCGCGAGCGCCGCCTCGGTCTCCGCGAGCTCGTGCTCCAGCTCCGCGACCCGGGCCTCCAGGTCGGCGACTTCGTCGCCGAGCTCTTGAGACTCCTCGCGCACGCGCTCGGCGAGGGACTGCTCGGTCTCCGCGGACTCGGACTCGCCGTTCGCGTCGGACTGCGCCTCGTCGCCCGCGTCGGCGGCGTCCGCTGCGGTCGCCTCCGCGGCGCCCTCGGCGTCGTTGCTCATACGCGTTGGAAACGGACGCTCGGGTATACGGATTTCGGGACGCCGCCC
>JBDGUB010000042.1:1207-35281 GCA_042216245.1 Halobacterium sp. | reverse complement strand
ACGCGGACGCGCTCCGGGAGCGCATCGCGGACGCGACCAGCGGCCGGGCGGACGTGACGTAGCGGGCGCCGAGTGTGCCGCTCTTTCGGCCTGCCTAAAAATCGAAGGAGTCAAATATTCTTAGGTGAGCCTAAACAACGTGGCCGACGACGTCACCGCACCGACGCGACGACAGTTCCTCGCCGGGAGCGCCGCCCTCGCCACCGCGGGCGTCGCTGCCGGCTGCACGACGACGGTTCCCGAGGGCAGCACCGGCGGCGAGTCGTACACCGTCTCGATGGTTCCAGTCGACGAGGTCGAGTTCGACGGCGTCCCCCAGACCTGGGTCGCCAACAACGGCAGCTGGGCCGACATGGGAATCGCGCTCGGCCTCGAACCCCCCCAAGGCCCTCTGGCTCACGAGCCGCTACCACACCCACTACTACGACGAGATCGACGGCGTCAGCGTCGACAAGAGCGACATGGTGTCGCTGTACCAGAACGGCGGCGTGAGCTTCGAACGGTTCCTCGAGCTCGACGGCGACGTGCACGTGATGGACCCGAACTTCCTCACGAACCGCTTCAAGGGCTGGAATGACGAGGACGTCGCCGAGCTCGAGCAGCGGGTCGGACCGGTGTTCGGGAACTGCAGCTACGCCCAGCACTACCCCTGGCACGAGGACTACCGGTACTACACGCTCATGGAGTGCTTCGAGAAGCTGGCACAGGTCTTCCAGCGCACCGACCGCTTCGAGGCCTTCGAGGACGTCCACGCGGACTTCCAGTCGAACCTCGCGCCGGTCGTCCCCGGCCCGGCCGAGCGCCCGTCGGCCGCCGTGCTCTGGGGCGTCGGGAAGGAGCCGACGAAGTTCTACCCGTACGTCGTCGGTGGCGGCACCGGCTTCAAGCACCTCCGCGACCACGGGGTGCAGGACGCGCTCGCCGCCAGCGGCGTCAAGGACTTCCACGGCACTCGGGCGGCTATCGACGTGGAGACCCTGCTCGACGTCGACCCCGAAGTGCTGTTGCTGCGCGGCTACGAGGCCAAGACCGAGGCGGAGTTCCGGAACACCGTCGTCGCGTCCCTCGAAGACCACACCGCCGCGAGCAAACTCACCGCCGTCCAGAACGGCGACGTGTACCGCGCCGGCAGCCTCTACCAGGGCCCGATTACGAACCTCGTGCTCACCGAGCGCCTCGCCGGAAAGCTCTACGGCGCCGACGAGGAGCTGTTCGACCGCGAGCGCGTCGTCGCGGCCGTCGAGGGCGATATCTGACGCGAGCGGCGGCGACGGGGAGGCCGCCGACGTGGTGGTCGTCGGCGGCGGCCCGACCGGCTGTTCGGTCGGCGTGTTCACGTCGCGTTACGGCCTCGACACCGTCGTCTTCGACCGCGGGAGCGCGGCGCTCCGGCGCTGCGCGTTCGTGGAGAACTACCCGGGGTTCCCGGGCGGTATCGACGTGGGGACGCAGTACGACCTGCTCCGGGACCACGCCGAGCGCGCGGGCTGTGACCGCGTCGAGGACACCGTCGAGCGTGTCGAGGAGCGCGACGACGGCTTCGTCGTGGAGACCCAAGACGGCCGCGAGGTGGCCGCCGACTACGTCGTCACGGCGGCCTGGTACGACGGCTCCTACCTCGACCCGATAATCGGCGACGACCCCTTCGAGGCCCACGAGCACGGCGACGAGGAACACGAGCACCTCGACCCGGACTACGCCGACCCGGACGGCCGCACGCCCGTCGACGGCCTCTACGTCGCGGCGCCCGCCGGCGAGTGGAACGCCCAAGCAATCGTCGCGGCGGGCCACGGCGCGCACGTCGCGCGCCGCCTGCTCGCCGACCACAAGCGCGACCGGGGGTTCCCGGAAGGCGTCGCGCCCCACTACGACTGGATGCGCCCCGAGTCCGAGTTCGCGGGCGAGTGGAGCGACCGCGACCGGTGGCGCGAGTGGTTCCACGGCGAAATCGAGGAACAGGAGGTGAGTGACGAGCGCCTCGCGGAACTCCGGGAGGCGTACATCGACCGCGCGTTCGACACGAAACTCACCGACGAGGAAGTCGAGGCGCGCTCCGAGCGCGCCCACCACCGCCTGCTCGACCACCTCGACGACGACCACATCCGGTCGTACCTCGCCGAGGAGAGCGCGGCTGAGTAGCTACTCGCCGCCGTCGCCGGCGACGAACCCGGCGACGTTCCCGAGGTTCATCGCGACGGCGAGCGCGATGCCGATGCCGAGTACGATGAGCGCGCTGATGGCGTTCATCTTCGGCGCCGCGCCGTACTTGATCATGCTGAACATCGTCGTGGTCAGCACGTCGGTCAGTCCGCGCACGAAGAACACGCGGATGAAGTCCTCGAAGGACCGAATCCACGCGAACAGGAAGCCGGCGGCGACCGCCGGCGCGATGATCGGCAGGGTCACGTCGGTGAACGTGCGGAGCGGGCCGGCGCCGAGGTCGCGGGCGGCCTCTTCGAGGGATTCGTCGAACGAGTAGAGCCGCGCGGCCACGGGCAGCAACACGAACGGGAACCCGTAGACGCTGTGGGTGAGGATGATGGTCTTCGGCCCCGGGGTGAGGCCGGGGACGATGGTGCGGAAGAAGATGAGCAACGCCATCCCGAGCACCACGCCCGGGATGACCATCGGGAGGATGCCGAACGTCCGGAACGCCTGCTTCAGGCGGAACTGGAAGCGCGCCAGCCCGAACGCCGCGAGCACGCCGAGCGCGGTCGCGATGAGCGCGGAGGCGGTCGCGATTTTGAGGCTGTTCATGAGGCTGTTCCGCAGACTGGCGTCGCGGAGTGTCGCGGCGTAGTGGGCGAGCGTGAACCCCTGGAACGGGAACACCGTGCTCGCGTTCTCGGCGAACGAGAGGAACGTCATCACGATGAGCGGCACCCACAGGAACAGCAACACGAGCGCCGAGAAGCCGTAGAGCGCGCGCCGGAGCCACGCCTCCCGGGTCGCGTGCGACATACTATATCCCCCCCAGTTCCTCGATGCCCGCGTACCTGAACGCGACCGCGAACGCGAGCACGACCGACACGACGATGAACATCGCGGCCGCGCTCCCGTAGTCGATGGCGTACAGGTCGATGATGCGAGACTCGATCAGCTGTCCGATCATCAATACTTTCCCCTGTCCGAGGAACCGCGGCGTGATGAACGCGCCGAGGCTCGGCACGAACACGAACAGGCTCCCGCTGATGATGCCCGGGAGCGTGAGCGGCACGACCACGTCTCGGAACGCGGCGGTCCGGCTCGCGCCGAGGTCGCGGGCGGCCTCCACGAGCGAGAAGTCCACGCCGTCGAGGCTCGCGTACAGCGACAGCAGCATGTACGGGAAGTAGGCGTGCACGAGCCCGACGACGATGGCGAGTTCGCCGTACCCGAAGATGGCGAGCGGGCCGTCTATCAGCCCGAGCTTGGCGAGCGTGCTGTTGATGACGCCGTTCGGCCCGAACATCAGCAGCCACGAGTACGCGCGCACGAGGTACATCGTGAAGAACGGCAGCAACACGAGGAAGATGACGACCTTGAACAGGCGGCCGCTGGCGCGCGCGAGCAGGTACGCCACCGGGAACGCGAGCACGAGGCACAACACCGTGGTGACGACCGCGATCTTGTACGAGAGCACGAGCGCGTCGAAGAACGCCGTCTCCCAGAACGGCCCGGAGCCCGCGAACAGTTCCGCGTAGTTCTCCATCGTGGGCTGCCAGACGATGTCGTACGTCTGAGCGTTCACCTTCATGAAGCTCATCGTCACCATGAACGTGATGGGCGCGAGCAACAGGAGACCGAGCCAGACGAGACTCGGCCCGACGGTGAGCCCGAGCTTCGAACGGTCGCTCTTGAAGCGGCTAGCGACGGACTGAATTGAGACCATTTGTGGTGGAGGCCGAGTTAGGCCGACTTGATCTCCTCCCAGGCGGCCACCCACGCGTCCTCGTTCTCGACGGCCTTGAACGGAATCATGCCTTCGAGGCGCGCGGGGTCGATAGACCCGTAGAGGTCGTTCTGGTCGCTGGTGAGGTTCTCCTGCGTGTTCGGGTTGCAACTCGGGGAGTAGCCGGCCTTCGCCAGTTCCGCGCCGAGCTCGGGGGCGATGAACTGATTGACGACCTTCCACGCGAGTTCCTTGTTGTCGGAGGCCTTCGAGACGACGGCGGACTCGAACCACGCGAGCGACCCCTCCTTCGGCGTCGCCATCTTCGGCCACGACGTGCCGCCGGTCCACATCTCGACGAGTTCGTTCCGGCCGGACTGCCCGAGCGCGAAGTTCCCCTGCTTGAAGGACTTGATGTACGTCGGGTCCGCGGCGATGTACCCCTGGAGGAGGTCCTTCTGCTCTATCATGCGGTTCTTGACTTCCTCTATCTGGCTCTCGGAGAGCGTGACTTTCTCCCCTTCGAAGGCGTCCCGGTAGCCGAGGTAGAGCGCGCCAGCGCTCATCGCCTTGAAGTGGTTGTTGTACATCACGAGGCTCCCCGAGAGGTCGGTACCGGTGTATTCGGGTTCGAACAGCGCCTTGTAGCTCTCCTCGTGGTCGCCGACCTTCTCGGAGTTGTAGGAGTAGCCGTACCAGCCGAACCGAATCGGGACGCCGTACAGCGAGCCGCCGGCGGTGAACTGGTTGCTGGCGAAGTCCTTGAACGTCCCGTAGATGCTCGAGTAGTTCGACACCACGTCCTTCGGAACGGGGTCGACGAGGTCCGCGTTCATCATCTTCGGGACGTAGTTGTTGTTCGGGACGGCGATGTCGTACTGCTTGTACTGGCCGGACTGCCAGGTGGAGAACATCTCCGACGACGACGTGGACTTCGTGAACTGCACGTCCACGTCGAGGGCGTCCTCGATGGCGCCCTCGAGTTGAGCGTATTCCTCCCACGTGAGGATGTTGATGGTGTTCGAGCCGCCCCCTCCCCCGCCGATGCCGAGACAGCCGGTGAGTCCCGTCAGCCCGGCGATGCCACCGGCCTTGAGGAACGTGCGACGCGAGCTATCACGACTCTTGTTACTACCTGCCATACCCGGAGTGAAAGCGTCTCCATTATAAAAATTTTGGGCCGCGGTCGATGCCGGACCTGTCGGGTCGAAGGATTTATCCACCACAAAATGGATTACTGAGCGCCCTGAGGAAGTATTCTCGATTCGAAAATCGAGTTAACGGTTTCCCCACCCACAATCTTTTAAGTTCCGGAGGTTGGTAGACGGTTGCATGCCACGTGACGTTCTGGTCGAACTCGACGAGGTCCGCAAGGAGTACGGGGACGTGGTCGCCGTCGACGGCATCAGCTTCGGAGTGGAGCGCGGCGAGTTCTTCTCGCTGGTCGGCCCCTCGGGCTGCGGGAAGACGACGACGCTCCGCACGATTTCCGGGTTCGAGCAGCCGACCGACGGCGCGGTGCGTCTCGACGGCGAGGACACGACCGGGGTGCCGCCGAACGAGCGGGACACCAACCTCGTCTTCCAGCACCTCTCGCTGTTCCCGCATATGACCGTCGGCGAGAACGTCGGGTACGGCCTGAAGAAGTCCGGCATCCCCGACCGCGACGGCGAGCGCGACAGCGACGCCGAGGAGAGCGAGCGCCGCATCGAGGAGTACCTCGACCTCGTGGACCTCGCGGGGTACGAGGACCGGAAGCCGACGGAGCTATCGGGCGGCCAGCAACAGCGCGTCGCCCTCGCTCGCGCGCTCGTCAACGAGCCCAGCGTCCTCCTGTTGGACGAGCCGCTGTCGAGTCTCGACCGGAAGCTCCGAAAGCAGATGCAGGTCGAGCTCCGGACCATCCACGAGCAGGTCGACGGGTCGTTCTTCTACGTGACTCACGACCAGGAGGTCGCGATGACGCTCTCGGACCGCATCGCCGTGATGAACGACGGCCGCCTCGAACAGGTCGGGCCGCCCGAGGAGGTGTACCGGGAGCCGGCGTCGCCGTTCGTCGCGGACTTCATCGGGGACACGAACCTCTTCGACGGCCGCGCCGAGGACGGCGTGGTGCGTGTCGGCGGCGACGACGGGTTCGCGTTCGAGGACGGGGACGACGTGGACGGACCGGTCACGGTGTCGATTCGCCCGGAGGACATCAACGTCGCCGACGACGGCGACTTCGAGGGGGCGGTCGTGGACCGGTACTTCCAGGGCGACCAGACCCAGTACGAGGTCGACCCGGACGCGGACTCGCTGTCGACCGTGCAGGTCGTGATGCAGGGGCGGAACACGCCGGTCGACCGCGGCGAGCGCGCGTCGTTCGCGGTCCAGTCGGGCGCGCCCGTGGTGTTCGAGGACGCGGCGTAGCGACCGAAATATCCTTGCGGCCGAGTCACGACGCACGGGTATGCAGACTGTCGAAGCCGAGGACTACCGCGACTTCTCGCGGCTCTCCCACCCCGCCGTGTCGCCGGCCGGCGACCGGGTGGCGTTCGTGAAGCAGACGCCGGACTCCGAGACGGAGTCCGAGGCGACCGTCCACGTCGCGTCAGTCGGCGGCGACGAGGCGCGGCGGTTCACGGTCGCGGAGGGCGTCGACTCCGAACCGGCGTGGAGTCCGTCCGGCGACCGCCTCGCGTTCGTGTCGACGCGGGGCGCGGACGACGACCGCCCCCAGCTCTGGGTGCTCCCCGTCGAGGGCGGGGAGGCCGAGCAGGTGACCGACGTGGTCGGCGGCGTCTCCTCGATTACGTGGGGGCCGGACGGCGACCGCATCGCGTTCCTCCAAGGCGTGCGCCCCGAGGAGCGCGACGACGACCTCGACTTGGCGTACGACGAGGAGTACGAGCGCGAGGCCCCCGACCCCCGAGTCATCGACCGACACGTCTACCGGAGCCACGAGTCCTACGCCGACGGCGCGCGCTCCCACGTCTACCTCGCGGACCTCGACGCTGGCGACGTGGAGCGCGTCACCGAGGGCGTCGCTGACTGCCTCGGGCCGGCGTGGGGCGACGACGCGCTCCACTACCCGATTCGCCGCGGCGTCGACGCCGACGACCGACTGGCGTGGGACATCGAGGCGTTCGACCCCGAGACCGAGAGCCGAGAGGTCGTGACGACCGTCGAGGGCTGGGGGCCGACGCTCGCCGTCTCCGGGTCTCGAATCGCGTACACGACGACGCCCGCCGACGACCCGACGCTCGCGCAGACCGAAGTCGACGTGTTCGACCGCGGGACGGGGCAGACCGAGCGCCTGACCGCCGGCCTCGACCGGACGCTGGAACTGTGGAACGCGAGCCACGCGCCCGAGTGGGGGCCCGACGGCGACTACCTCTACGTCTGCACGCCCGACGAGGGGAGCTACGTCCTGCGCCGCCTCGGCCCCGACGGCGACGAAGTCGTGCTGGGCGGCGACCGCCACGTCCACGGCTTCTCGGTCGCCCGCGACACCGTCGGCGTCGTGCAGTCGGAGTGGGACCACCCCGGCGACGTGGTCGCGTCGACGCCCGCCGGCGGCGAGGAGAACCGCCTGACGCGCGCGAACAGCGACTACCTCGACGACCGTGCGGTCAGTCAGCCCGAGGAGATCACCGTGGACGCGCCCGGCGGCGGCGTGCAGGGCTGGGTGTTGACGCCCCCGGACTTCGACCCCGATTCGGAGTACCCGCTCGTCGTGGAGGTCCACGGCGGCCCCCACCGGATGTGGTCGACCACGGGGTCGATGTGGCACGAGTTCCAGACGCTCGCGGCCCGCGGCTACGTCGTGTTCTGGTGCAATCCGCGCGGCTCCTCGGGCTACGGACAGGAGTGGATGCGGGCAATCGAGCGCGACTGGGGCGACGTGACCTTCGAGGACGTGATGACGGGCGCGCGGCAGGTCGCCGACCGCGACTACGTGGACGCCGAGAACGCGTTCGTCACGGGCGGGAGCTTCGGCGGCTTCATGACCGCGTGGGCGGTCGGCCACACCGACTTCTTCGCGGGCGCGGTCGCCCAGCGCGGCGTCTACGACCTCGCCGGCTTCTACGGCTCCACGGACGCCTACAAGCTCGTGGAGGGCGACTTCGGGACGGTGCCCTGGGCGGAACCCGACTTCCTCTGGGAGCAGTCGCCGGTCGCGCACGTCGACAACGTCGACACGCCGACGCTCGTCGTCCACTCGGAGGACGACTACCGGACGCCCGCGAACACCGCCGAGTTGTTCTACCGCTCCCTGAAGAAGCAGGGCGTGGACGCGCGCCTCGTCCGGTACCCCCGGGAGGGCCACGAGCTCTCGCGGTCCGGGGAGCCCGGCCACGTCGTCGACCGCATCGAGCGCATCGCGCGCTGGTTCGACGGGTACAGCAGCCACCGCGACGCCGACCGCGCGCTCGACCGACCCAGGAACGACGGCCTCACCGCTGGCGACGGCGGCGGCGAGGACGAAACCGAGAACGACGACGAGAGCACAACGGACGACGAGAACGCGAACGGCGAATCCGGGAGTACGTAGCGTTCCGGAGGCCTATCGAGGGCTCGGAGGGTCGGTTTCCGACCGCGCCCGGTCGACGGCAAACCGACGGACGGCGGCGGGGCCTGGAGGTGAAATAGAGGGGTTCGACTGGGAGGAGCGGGAGTCGGCCCGCCGGTCTGTCGGCTCGCTGGTCAGTCGACGATGATGTCGGTGTCCTCGCTGGCGGGCGTCGGCCCGGTGTCCTCCTCCTCGGGTTCCTCGGGGCGCATCTCGCTCTCGTAGCGGTCGATCCAGTTCGCGAAACACTCCGGGCACAGCCGCTGGCTGTCGATCTGGGAGCGGTCGACCGTCACGCGCACGGTCCGCGAGAGCGGGTCCGCCACGGCCTCCTCGCACCAGTCACACGGTTGCGCGTCCGCGTCCTCGCTCATACGCTCGCCGAGGACGGGCAGCGCCTTGAACGTGAGGGTCGGTCGCGGGGCGGGTTGTCCGGACGGACGCGACGAGGAGACGTGGGCCGTAGCCGCCGAATCAGGTCGTACGGAACGCGCGGTCGCCGGCGTCGCCGAGCCCTGGCACGATGAAGCCGTCGTCGTCGAGGTGGTCGTCGATGGAGACGGTCAGGAGGTCGGCCTGCGGGAACTGCTCGCTCACGCGGAGCAGGCCGTCGGGCGCGCTCACCGCCGACAGCACGAAGAGGTGTTCGACCTCCGCGGGCATCTCGTCGGTGACGTGGTCGAGGACCGTGCACATCGTCGACCCCGTAGCGAGCATCGGGTCCGCGACGATGACGGTGTCGTCCTCGGTGATCCCGGGGAGTTTCACGTAGTCGATGGTGATGGGGAACTCGCCGTCCTCGTTCATGCCGGCTTCCTCGTCGCGGCCCGCGCTGATGACGCCCTGCTTCGCTCGCGGGAACGCCTTCAGCAGGCCCTCGACGAACGGCGTCGCCGCGCGCAGGACGTTGATGATGACGACGTCGTCGAGGCCCTTCACCCGCTCGCCCGTGGTCTCGGTGAGCGGCGTCTCCAGGGAGACGAACTCGGTGTCCATCGCGCCGTCGATGATCTCGTACCCCGAGATGCGGCCGAGTTTCACGAGGCCCTTCCGGAACCCGACCTGCTCGGTCTCCACGTCACGGATCTTCGAGAGCGTGTCCTTCGCCAGTGCGTGCGTGATGACGTGCGCGTCGCCGCGGTCCTCGATGGTCATACCTAGACGCCGATTCCGGGACGGCTTAAAACCCGCTATGGCGGTCGCGGCCGGCCGGCGCGAGCGAGCTGCAGGCCGACGGAACGGAGGAGCGGCCAGTCGGGGGACGCGGCGGTTCGGCCGCGACAAGAGGTTTATTCGGGCAGCCCCAAGGACGCGCCAACATGGAGGAGAGCGTCGCCGGGTTCAAGCAGCGCGGGTCGTGGAGCGACGTCGTCGAGCACGGCGAACGCATCACGCACGCGATCCGGGAGGCCGGCGCCGACGACGAGTACCCGGACGCCTTCGAGGCGTGGAACGAGTGGCGGCCGAAGTCCCACGAGCGCATCGAGAACGAGGTCAGCGAGAAGACCGCCGAGCAGGCGAGCGTCGGCGAGGGCGCCGGCGAGAAAGCCGGGAAGTCCCCAGAGGAGGACATCCAGACGGCGGGCGAACACCTCTCGGAGTCCTACGAGCGACTGGAGGACGGCGAGGACGAGAGCGCCGTCGAGAAGTGGCAGGACTCCCTCGGGCACGTGAAACGCGCCGCCGACACCGCCGGCCGGAAGGCCCTCCGGAAGGTCGAGAACGTCGTCTACCAGAACGTGATGACGCAGGTCGCGCCGTACTACTTCGACAACGACCTCGTGAGCGCGAACATCCAGCGCGTCCGCAGCCAGGAGGAGTTCGTGTTCGAGGTGAACGTCAACGACGACGAACTGAAGGACGCCGTCCGGGAGTACCTCCAGTCCTTCGAGGACATCGACCGCTGGCACGTCGACACGGAGCGCGAGACCGAGGTCGCGGAGGCCGTGGAGGGCGTCGAACCCCCCGAGCAGAACGAGGACTCGAAGTCCACGACGAACTGACCGACGCGGGTCGCGGCGCGGTCGTGGCGTCGGCCGCGAGTTGGAGCCGTCGACTGACAGAGAGCGTTGGTACCGCCGGTACCGGCGACCCGCCCGCAGGTCGGTAGTCTCTTTGTCCCGCCCGCCGGAGACGGGACCCAATGAGTGGTGCCGCACTCGCGACGCTCGTGGTCGCCGCGCTGGCCAGCCTGTTCATGGCGTGGGCCATCGGCGCCGGGTCGTCGGGGTCGACGCCGTTCGCGCCCGCCGTCGGCGCGAACGCCATCACCGTGATGCGCGCGGGCTTCGTGGTCGGCATCCTCGGGCTCGCGGGCGCCGTCTTCCAGGGAGCGAACGTCTCCGAGGCGGTCGGGAAGGAACTGGTCGTCGGCGTCACGCTCTCCCCGCCCGCCGCGACGACCGCGCTGCTGACCGCCGCGGTGCTCGTCGCCATCGGCGTGTTCGCAGGCTACCCCATCGCGACGGCGTTCACGGTGACCGGCGCCGTCGTCGGCACCGGCCTCGCGATGGGCGGCGCGCCGGCGTGGCCGAAGTACCAGCAGATAGCGACCCTGTGGGTGCTCGTGCCGTTCGTCGGCGGCGGCATCGCGTACGCGACGGCGCGCACGCTCCGCGACCTCGACGCCGACGACGTGGTCGTCCCCCTCCTCGGCGGCGTGGTCGGCGCCATCGTCGCGAACATCCAGTTCGTCTTCCTCGGGCCGTCCGGCGTGAGCCGGTCGGTCGCGCTCGCCGCCGCCGCGGAAGTCGGACGAAACGAGTTCGCGGTCCAGGTCGCGGCGACGCTCGCGCTCGCGGCCGTCGTCGCAGCCGCCCTCCGGCGGGACGTCGTCCGGGACGCGGAACGCGGCCAGCGGCACTTCCTGCTCGCGCTCGGCGGCCTCGTCGCGTTCTCCGCGGGCGGCAGCCAGGTCGGCCTCGCGGTCGGGCCGCTGCTCCCGCTCGTCGGGAACGACGTCCCGCTCACGTACGTCCTGCTCGGCGGCGGCGTCGGCCTGCTCGCGGGGTCGTGGACGGGCGCGCCCCGCATGATCAAGGCGCTGTCCCAGGACTACTCGAGCCTGGGGCCGCGGCGCTCCATCGCGGCGCTCATCCCGAGTTTCGCCATCGCGCAGACCGCGGTCTTCCTCGGCATCCCCGTCTCCTTCAACGAGATCATCGTCTCCGGCATCGTGGGCTCCGGGTACGCCGCGGCGGGGACGGCCGGCGGCGGCGTCAGCAAGCGCAAGATGCTGTTCACGGTGCTCGCGTGGGTGGCGTCGCTCGCGCTCGCGTTCGCCGTGAGCTACGCGGCGTTCAGCGCGGTCGAGACGCTCTTCTGAAGCCGGGGTTGCGTCGCTGCCGGACGCGCCCGCTACTCGCCGGGGCCGGCGGTGAGCACGAGCGCGCTGGCGCGAGCGGCGACCCGGCCGGCCGCCCCGACGACGACCGCGCCCGCCACCGCGACGGCGACGCCGAGGGCCCCGACCGCGAGCGCGCCGGCGAGCGTCTCGACCTCCCAGACGCCCGCGAGCTGGATGGACGTGTCCGGGTCGTCGTAGTACAGGGGCGCGCCGACGAACGCCGCGGACAGCGCGAGCCACGTCACGACCGCCACGAACCCCGCGACGCCGGCGACGAAGCGCACGAGCAGGTAGGCGACGGCGCGGTAGCCGCTCGCCGACCCGAACTCCGCGACCGCCGCCGCGACGAGGCCGCCGTCGGACGCCGGCCCGTCGAGGGCGGGCGCCGGCAGCCCGAACAGTCGGGCGGCGAGCGCGGCGTCCGCGACCGCGACCCGGCGCGAGACGGCGAGCGCGCCCGCGAGCACGAACGCCCCGACGACGAACACGAGCAGCGCGGCGCCGGCCGCGGCGGCCGCCGCGAGGAACACCGCGTACGCGACGCCCAGCGGGAACGACACCAGGAAGTACACTGTCGACCGGGGGACGTCCGCGAGCCGGGAGTGCATCTCCCGGATAACTGCGCGGACGCGACACAAAAACCCACTCCCCGACGCGGCCGCCCGCGACCACCGCGCCAGCCCCCGAGTCCGGCGACACGTTCATGGTGGCGGGTCGCCGACGGAACGTGCATGACCACCGGACGCTTCACGCGCGCACAGCTCGTCGCCGGATTCTGGGCGCTCTTCGGGTTCTACATGGCGGGCACCGGCGTGAAGAACTACCTCGCGGACGGCCTCGGCTTCGGCGCGGTCGGCTACCTCGTGCTCGGCGTCGGCGGCGCCGCGCTCGCCGCCGTCTACCTGCGGAACCCCGACCAGGTGCCCGACGGCCGCGAGCGCGTCGACAAGCGCGTCGAGGCGGCCGTGGCGTTCGCGCTCGTGTTCGTCGCCGTCGTCACCGGCGTCGTCCTGTTCGGCTGAAACCCCCGGCCCGGAGCGCGGAGCGACGGGCGGCTACGCGCCGTTCCCGTCGGCGTCGCCGTCCGCCGCCAGGGACTCGTGTTCGACTTCCTCGGCTTCCTCCGGCGGCAGCCGGGTGACGCGGGCCTTCATGATGCGCGTGTTCTCGACGTGCTCCACCGTGAGCTCGACGTTCTCGAAGCGGAACGTCTCGCCCTCCTCCACGAGGCGGCCGGCGCGGTTGAAGATGAATCCCGCGATGGTCTCGAACTCCTCGCCCTCCGGCAGGTCGATGTCGAGGGCTTCGTTGACCTCCTCGATGTTCACCTCGCCGCGCACCCGGACCGTGTCCTCCTCGACGAAGTCCAGGGGGAGTTCCTCCTCGCCCTCCAGGATCTCGCCGACGATCTCCTCCGTGATGTCCTCGGTGGTGAGCAGGCCCTCGGTCGTCCCGAACTCGTCGATGACGACGACGAGCTGGACGCGCTCGTCCTGCATCTCCTGGAGGAGGTCGTCGACGTTCTTCGACTCGGGGACGTGTAGCGTCGGCTCGATGAGGTCCTCGAGTTCGAGGTCGTCGCGCTCCCCGTAGAGGTACTCGCGGACGAGGTCCTCGAGGCTCACCACGCCGATGACGTTGTCGAGTTCGCCCTCGTAGACGGGGATGCGCTCGTGGCCGGACTGCGTGCACGTCTGGATGGCTTCCTCGACGGTCGCCTCCGTCGACACGGCGGTCATGTCCAGCCGCGGCGTCATCACCTCCTTCGCGATGGTGTTGTTGAACCGGAAGATGCGCTGGAGCATCTCCCGCTCCTCCTCCTCGATGACGCCCTCGCGCTCCCCGGTCTTGATCATGTCCTGGATCTCAGAGCGCGTGACGTAGGACGTCTCGATGGCGGCGCGGCCGCCCGTGATGCGGTTGACGGCCCGCGTCAGGTAGTCGAACGTGACGACCAGGGGGTAGAGGAGTCGCTCGGACCACTTCAGGGGGCGCGCGATGGTGAGCGCCCACGACTCCGTGTTCTCGACGGCGTAGGACTTCGGGCCGCTCTCCCCGAACAGCAGCACGAGCGCCGTGACGCCGAACGTCGCGGCGAGCACTGACTGCCCCTGGGAGAGGTAGTAGCCCAGCAGCCCCGTCGCGATGGAGGACATCGCGATGTTCACGAGGTTGTTCCCGACGAGAATCGTCACCAGCAGGCGGTGCGGGTCCTCCTTCAGTTCGGCGACGGTCTCGGCGCCCGGCTGGCCCTCGTCACGGAGGACGTCGATGCGGTGGCGGGCGAGCGAGAACATGGCGATCTCCGAGGAGGAGAAGAACGCCGACAGCCCCATCAGGACCACCATCGTGACGAGACCGGCGGCGACCACGAAGTTCTGACCGAGTTCGACGCCGAACAGCGCCACGGCCAGCGGAGACAACGGTGAACCCATCCCAGTGGTGGATGTTTCCCGCCACCCGGATTAATACTTTGCTCCACGAAGTCCACGCAATCGCCGCGGGCGAAGCGTTTACCCGCGAATCGAGCCAACACGACCACATGAGCGCGCGCAACGCACCACCGCGTCCCGAGCACAGCGACGCCCACGTGACGCTGTACCGGCTGCAGGCGTGCCCGTTCTGCGAGCGCGTCGTCCGGAAGCTCGACGAACTCGGCATCGAGTACCACTCGCGGTTCGTGGAGCCGCTGCACTCCGAGCGGAACGCCGTCGAGCGCGTCGTCGGCGCGCGCACCGTCCCCGCCATCGTGGACGACGAGACCGGGGTGGCGATGGCGGAGAGCGCGAACATCGTCGACTACCTCGAGGCGACCTACGGGGGTGGGGCGTGATGGACTTCGACGTCGTCGACCTCCCCGAGACCGACCACGTCGAGGCGGGCGAGGAGGCGCCCGAGTTCACGCGGCCGCTCGTGACCGACGAGTACTGGGAGGACGTCGCGCTGTCGGACCTCCTCGCCGACGGCCCCGTCCTGCTCGTGTTCACGACGATGGACGGCGCGTTCCCGGCGACGTACGTCTGGAACGAGCTCCGGGACCGCGGTGTCGAGGAGTACGGCGTGCAGGTCGCGGGCGTCTCCGTCTCGTCGCCGTACGAGCACAAGACCACCATCGAGGACCGCGGCATCGAGCACTTCGCCGGCCTGTTCAGCGACCCCCAGAACGGGGTCGCGGAGCGGTACGGCGTCAGCCACGACCTCGACGGGATGGCCGGCGTCAGCGAGCCGCGGCCGGCGACGTTCGTCGTGGGCGCGGACGGCACCGTCGAGTACGCGTGGGTCGCCGAGGAGTGGCCGGACTTCCCGGACTACGACGCCCTCGAGGACGCGCTCACGGACCTGTAACGCTTTTTCGGCGCGGGACGTACGTCCCGGTATGGTGACCGACGAGGACCTCGAGGCGGCCGCCGACGCCATCCGGCGCGGCGGCCTCGTCGTCTATCCGACCGAGACGGTGTACGGCCTCGGCGCGGACGCCTTGGACGCGGACGCCGTAGAGTCGGTGTTCGCGGCGAAGGGGCGGAGCCGCGAGAAGCCGCTGTCGTTCGCGTTCCCGGACGCCGACAGCGCCCGCGAGTACGTCGACGTCGCCGCGACGGAGCGCGCGTTCATGGACGCGTTCCTGCCCGGGCCGGTGACGGTGGTCTGCCGGAAGGTCGACGCCGTCCCGGACGTCCTCACGGCGGGCAGCGACCGGGTGGGCGTGCGCGTCCCCGACCACGACGTGGCGCTCGCGCTCCTCGACCGCGTCGCGCCCGTGACGTCGACGAGCGCGAACATCAGCGGGCGGCCGAGCGTCACCGACCCGCGGGAGCTCGACGACGCCCTCCTGGACCGCGTGGACGCCGTGCTGGACGCCGGCGAGACGCCGGGCGGGACGGGGAGCACGGTCGTCGACGTCGCGAACCGCGAGGTGCTCCGCGAGGGCGCGAACGTCGAACCCGTCCGCGACTGGCTCGCCGACCACGCGTAGGACCGCGTCAGTCGTCGCCGAACGACAGCAGCGACCCGAGCGTGCGCGTCCTCGTCCCGCACTCCTCGCGGTAGTCGCAGGCGCCGCACTTCGCGTCGTCGTGCAGCCGCGGCGGCGGGCCGTCGACGCTGCGCGCGGCGCGGAGCGCGCGACGGTACGCCGCCTTCTTCCGGGTGGTGACGTCGACGTGCCGGACGACGCCGTGGCGCGCGTACTCGACGTACGCGGTCTCGACCGGTTCGTTCTCGCGCCACGCCAGCGCCTTCGTCGCGGCGACCGCGCGCACGGTCTGTGGCTCCCAGACGCCCTGCTCGGGCGGCGCGCCGGGCGTGACGACCGAGACCGCGAGGGGGTCGCGGTGGACTTTCGCGGCGCGCCCGTGGGCGTCCTTCCCGCCGAGGAACGCGTCCGTCTCCGCGGGCGAGGCGACCCGCGGGTGGCGGTCGAGGCTGCGCGCGAGGTTCGCCCGGTAGTCGTCGGGCGGCACCGCGAGGTCGAACGTCGCGAGCGCCGCCGCGGACGCGACCGCGAGTTCGTCGTACCGGCGCGCGAGCCGACGGGCCGCGCGGTACTCGTCGGGCAGGTCGCCGTCCTCGCGGCGGGCGTAGTAGAGCTGGCGGGGACAGTAGGCGGCGCGCGCGAGGTCGCCGAAGGGCACGGAGTCGGGCACGCCCCGGGTTGGTCCCGTTCCCGCACTTGAACCTTCGCCGGGCTACTCGCGGTCGCGGACGACCGGGACTGTGTCGTGGTGGTCGGCGACCGCGGTGCCGTCGCCGTCCGCTTCGACGGCGGTCACCGAGAAGTCGACCCCGAGTGTCTCGGGCGTCGGGCTCGTCCGGGGGTCGACGACGAACCCGAAGTGTATCGTGCCCGCCGTCTCGACGCCGTCGAGCGCGACGACGGTGGCGTCGCCGTCCCGGAAGACCCGGAACGACGGCCACTCGCCGCTCGGCGGCTTCACGTAGACAGGGGCGGGGACGCGGCCGGCGCCGGGGTGCGCGGGCGCGGTGAACGCCGCGCGGAACGAGTCGTGGCGGTAGCCGGAGTCGCCGAAGACGGTGACGCCGAACTGGAACCGGACGGCGTTCGACGCCGTTCCCGGCGGGACGCGGTTGCGCTGGTCGAGGTACGACTGGACGACCGGCGCGTCGGCGTCGCGGGGGAACTCCCAGACGTGCTCGGTCGGCGTATCCGAGACCACCCGGGGCCGGCCGAGCGAGCGCTCGTCGCCGCCGAGCAGGCCGGCACAGCCCGCGACGGCGGTGGTGCCGGCGGCGCCGAGCGCAGACAGCAGCCCGCGGCGCGACAGCCGGGGTCGCTCGGACGGCTGCGTGCTGGACGACTCGGTGGCGGGCGGGTCGGTGGAGAGCGAGTCGGTGGCGGGCGGGTCGGTGGAGAATGAGTCGGTGGAGGACGGGTCGGCGGGCGGCGTCATCGTCCGCGAGTGACGCGCGAGCCGGGTGAAAAGCTTCCGTCTAAGGTCGCGGCCGTCAGATGTCCATGTCCGTCTCCTGGCCCTCGGTCGCGTCGTCGAGGCCGTCCTCGTGGACGGTGGCGGTGAGGCGCTCGGAGAGTTCGCGGTCGCGGAGCGCGTTCTCGAACTCGGCGCGGTAGCGGTCGTTGACGCGGCGGACCTGGTCGCGGGTGTCGACGACGCGGAGGGCGCGCTCGACGTCGCCGGGGTCGGCGTCGAGTTCGTCGGCGAGCGCCTCGGCGCCCGCGTCGTCGTCGCGGCGGTCGCGGAGCGCGTCCAGGTCGACGGCGGCGTCGTCGTCCCGGACGAGCTGGAGGTCGAAGCGGGCGTCGACGACCTCGCGCTCGTCGACGCCGATCTCGTCGGCGATGGCGGCGTCGGGTTCGCCGGCGTAGAACTCCTTGACGACGGTGACGAGGTCGTCGTCCGCGAGGTCGGTGTGGAAGTCGAGGTCCTCGCGCATCGTCTCGACGGCGTTCCGGAGGCGCTCGTCGACGTCGGTCTCGGAGGCGAGAGACCCGTGGGTGTCCGCCTGGGACTCCGTGACCGTGTCGTCGTCCGCGACGTCGGTGAAGATGTCACGGAGTTCCTCTGTCTTCTCGTCCATTACTGGTGCGGTACTGTATCTCCGCGCGGCTAAATGTCTGTTGCCCGAACACCCGCACGCCGTAAACCGACCGATTAAACTTGGTTGACGGAACTCGTGGAGCCATGAGCGTCGAGACCGAGTCAGTCGACCTCGTCGGCGACGAAGCCGTCGAGAACGTCGCGCGCGCCGCCGTGTTCGCCGCGCTCACCGGCGCGCTCGCGTACGTATCGTTCCCCAACCCCGTGTCGCCGGTGCCCGTGACCATGCAGGTGCTCGGCGTCTTCCTCGCCGGCCTCTACCTCGGCCCGCTCTGGGGCGGCGTCTCGCTGTCCCTGTACGTCGCCGCCGGCGCCGTCGGCGCCCCCGTCTACGCCGGCGGGAGCGCGGGCCTCGGCGCGCTCCTCGGGCCGTACGGCGGCTACCTCTGGGCGTACCCCGTCGCCGCCGCGCTCACCGGCCTCGTCGCGCACGGCGCGAGCGACCTCGCCAACCCCCGGAACGTCGGCGTGCCCCGCCTCGTCGCCGCGATGCTCGCCGGCACCGTCGTCATCTACGCCGGCGGCACCGTCGGGTACGCGGTCGTCGCGAACGTCGGCCTCTACGAGGCGTTCGTCGTCGCGGCCGCCGCGTTCGTCCCCGCCGAGGCGTTCAAGATCGCCGCCGCGGTCGGCATCACGCGCAGCGACCAGCTGAACGCGACCTGATGCTGTCGGTCCGGGACCTCACGCACCGGTACGGCGACACCGTCGCGGTCGACGGCGTCAGCCTCGACGTCGACGACGGCGAGTGCGTGCTGCTCGCCGGCGCGAACGGCTCCGGGAAGACCACGCTCGTCCGCCACCTGAACGGCCTCCTCGAACCCGACGACGGCGACGTGCTCGTGAACGGCACGCCCGTCGGCGACGACCTCGTCGCGGCGCGCGCGAGCGTCGGCATGGTGTTCCAGGACCCCCGGGACGGGTTCGTCGGCGCGACCGTCGGCGCGGACGTCGCGTTCGGCCCGGAGAACCTCGGACTGCCCCGCGGCGAGGTCGACGACCGCGTCGCGGACGCCCTGGCCGCCGTCGACATGGCCGGCCGCCGCGACGAACGCATCGCCGAGCTCTCCGGCGGCGAACAGGAACGGGTCGCCATCGCGGCCGCGCTCGCGATGCGCCCCGACCACCTCGTCCTCGACGAACCGTTCACGGGCCTCGACTGGCCCGCCCGCCAGTCCGTCCTCGAGCGCCTGCGCGCGCTCCGCGAACGGGGCACGAGCCTGGTCGTCGTCACCCACGACCTCCGGGACGTCTGGGCCCTCGCGGACCGCGTCGTCGCGCTCGCCGACGGCGAAGTGGCCGCGCGCGGGCCGCCCGAGGCGGTCCGCGACCGCCTCCCGGACGTGGGGGTGCGGCCGCCGTGACCCTCGCGTACCGGCCCGGCAGCGGCGTCCTCCACGACCGCGACCCGCGCGCGAAACTCGCGCTCCAGGCGGCGTTCGCGGCGGTAGCGTTCGCACACACCACGCCGGTCGGGCTCACGGTGCTGACGCCGCCCGCGGTCGCCGCGCCCCGGCTCGCGGGCGCCCGCGTCCGGGACGCCCTCGGCGAGTTCGTCGTCGCGCTGCCGTTCCTCGTCGCCGGCCCCGTCGTCGCCGGCGTCACGCTCGGCGACCCCTGGTTCCGCGTCGACCCCGCAGTCCGGGCCGCGCTCGCCGCGTACCGCGTCGGCCTCCTGCTGCTCGTCGCCGCCGCCTACGTCTACAGCACCCCAGTCCGGGAGTCCCGGGCCGCAGTCCGGTGGCTGCTCCCCGGACGGGTCGGCGCCGCCGCGGGCGTCGGCGTCGCGCTCGTCTTCCGGTTCCTCCCCGTGCTCCAGTCGGACCTCGCCGGCCGCCGCGACGCCGTGAACGCCCGGCTCGGCGACCTGCGCCCGCTCCGGGAGCGACTGCGGCTGGTCGGCCTCGGCGGGCTCTCGCGGGCGTTCGAGCGCGCCGACCGCCTCGCCGTCGCGCTCCGCGCCCGGTGTTTCGCGTGGAACCCCACCCCGCCGCCGCTGTCGTTCGACCGCGGCGACTGGGCCGCGACCGCCGCCGCCGTGGCGCTCGCCGCGGCCAGCGTCGCGTGACCGGAGCGGAGAAACCGCTGGCGCGTGGTCTCGCGGTTGACAACCTTTATGCGATTCGTGGCCGGGCGTTCCCGTATGTACTCGTTCGTGCCGGCGCAGGCGGGGGCCGAGACCAGGCCCACGTTCTGGCAGATCAGCCACGTCGGCGAGGCCGTCTTCTACTACCTCGCCGCCGTCGCCATCGCCATCCTCCTCTACGGGGTGTACCAGCGGTTCGCGACGTACGCGAAGGGGAGCGAGGACCCCACCGAGCGCCTCTCGAACCTCCCCGGCCGCGTCGTCGCGGCGGCGAAACTCGTCGCGTCCAACGAGAAGCAGTACGACCGCGACCTCGTCGCCGGCCTCATGCACACGTTCGTCCTCTGGGGGTTCCTGACGCTGCTCATCGGGACGACCATCCTCGCCATCGACATGGACATCTGGACGAAGGCGCTCGGCCAGCCCTCCTTCTTCGTCGGCGACTTCTACCTCGCGTACTCGCTGGTGATGGACGCCATGGGCCTCCTGTTCGTGGTGGGGGTCGGCGTCGCGCTCTACCGCCGCTACTGGGTGCGCAACGACCGCCTCTGGGGGAAGCACACGAGCGCCGAGGACGGCCTGTTCGTGTGGACGCTGTTCCTGCTCGGCGTCGGCGGCTACGTCACCGAGGGCGTCCGCATCCTCGGCACCGGCTTCCCGAGCTTCGAGAACGTCTCCTTCGTCGGGTGGTTCGTCGCCGACGTCCTCCAGCTCGCGGGCGTCACGCCGTCCATGGCGGCCGCCGCCTACCCCGCGGTCTGGTGGAGCCACTCGCTGCTCGCGCTCGCGTTCGTCGCGTCCATCCCGTACGCGAAGCCGTTCCACATGATATCGAGTTACGCGAACCTCGTCGCGCGCGACGAGGACGCCGGCCGCCGGCTCCCGCGCGTCCCCGAGGACGCCAGCCCCGAGGAGATCGGGCCCTCGGACATCGAGGACTTCTCCTGGAAGCAGCTGCTCGACCACGACGCCTGCACGAAGTGCGGCCGGTGTTCGTCCGTCTGCCCCGCGAAGGCGTCCGGCCGCCCCCTCGACCCCCGCGACGTCATCCTCGACCTGAAGAACTACCGCGAGGACCTCGAAGCCGGCGACCGCGAGGAGGTCGACATCGTCGCGGACGGCGGCACGTCGGTCATCGACGCGGAGACGATGGAGTCCTGCATGAGCTGCATGGCGTGCATGGACGCCTGCCCGGTCGACATCGAGCACGTCACGCAGTTCACGGAGATGAACCGCCGGCTCACCGAGTCCGGCCAGATGAACAAGAACGTCGAGGAGGCCGTGATGAACGTCTTCCAGAAGGGCAACACGTTCGGCGACCCCGACCGGAAGCGCCCCGAGTGGACCGAGGACCTCGACTTCGAGGTGCCGGACGCCCGCGAGCGGGACGTCGAGTACCTCTGGTACGTCGGCGACTACCCGTCCTACGACGAACGCAACCAGCACGTCGCGCGGTCGCTCGCGCGGGTCTTCGAGGAGGCCGGCGTCTCCTACGGCATCCTCTACGAGGACGAACAGAACGACGGCAACGACATCCGGCGCGTCGGCGAAGAGGGGCTCTTCGAGATGGTGGCCGAGGAGAACATCGAGGCGTTCCGGCAGTGCGACTACGAGAAGCTCGTCTGCACGGACCCCCACTCGTACAACACCTTCAAAAACGAGTACGACCAGTTCGGCTTCGAGAACGCGGACTCGGTCTACCACTACACGCAGGTCGTCGAGGACCTCGTGAACCGGGGCGCGCTCGGGCTCACGGGCACGGAGCTCGACGACACCGTCACGTACCACGACCCCTGCCACCTCGGCCGGTACAACGGCGAGTTCGAGGCGCCCCGGGAGGTCGTGCGCGCGACCGGCGTCACGCTCGACGAGATGCCGCGGAACCGCTCGGACTCGTTCTGCTGCGGGGGCGGCGGCGGCGGCCTCTGGATGGACTTCGACGAGGAACCGAAACCCAGCGAGGAGCGCATCCGGGAGGCCCTCGAGGACACGGACGCCGGCCCGGACGTCGACCGGTTCGTCGTCGCGTGCCCGATGTGCATGACGATGTACGAGGACGGCCGGAAGACCGGCGGCTTCGAGGACGACATCGAGATCACGGACGTCACCGAACTGCTCGTCGAAGCCATCGAAGCGAAGAACGCCGGGGACGCGGGCGCGGCGTCGGCGGCCGCCGACTAGCGCCGCCGGTCAGTCCGCCAGCCAGTCGTCGGCGAGCACGCCGTACTGGTAGGCGTCGGTCCACTCGCCGTCCACGAACTGCTCCTCGCGGAAGCGCCCCTCGCGCTCGAACCCCAGAGACTCCAGGAGCGCAACGGAGGGCTCGTTCGTCACGAGCACGCGCGCCGTCGCCTTGTGGAACCCGACCTCGCGGAACGCGTACGCCAGGAACAGCTCGACCGCTTCGCTGGCGTACCCGTTGCCCTGGTGCTCGGGCGCCACCCAGTACATGAGACTCCCCGAGTCGGTGCCGCGGGTGTACGCGAACGCCACGACGCCGACTGGCTCCGGCCCGTCCTCGGGCCCGTACCCCGTCGTCGCCTCCGGGCCGTCGGCGCAGACGAGGAAGTGGTAGTCGCCGAGCGTCTCGGGCACCTCGTCGACGCTCCGGATGGTCGTCTCCGTGAGCGGTTTGCGCGTGCGCGGGTGGTTGCGGCCGTACTGCAGGAACTCGTGGTCGTCGTCCTCGATCGGGTGGAGGGCGACGGAGTCACCCGTCGCGAACGCCGGTCCAGGCATACGAACGAGTACGCGAGAATTCCGGTTATAGCTTCCCTGAACTGGGTTTTTGTCCCCGAGCCGTCAGTTCCCCAGCCACTCCTCGGCGAGCAGGCCGTAGTTGTACATGTCCTCGTACTCGCCGTCCACGAGGCTGGACTGCCGCCGCGTCCCCTCCCGCACGAACCCCAGGTTCTCCAGGACCGCCACCGACGCCTCGTTCGACTCGGTGACGCGCGCGCTGACCTTGTGGAACCCGCACTCCCGGAACGCGTACGCCAGGAACAGCTCCGCCGCCTCCGTGACGTAGCCGTTGCCCTGGTGCTCGGGCGCCACCCAGTACATCAGGCTGCCGCGCTCGCCGGGACTGCTGACGTACGCGAACGCCACGACGCCGACCGGCTCCGGCCCGTCCTCCGGCCCGTACCCCGTCGTCGTCTCCGGGTCGTCGACGCAGATCAGGAAGTGGTAGTCGTCGTCCTCGAGCATCGCCGCGACGTCGTCCACGCTCCGGATGGTCGTGTCCGTCAACGGCACCCGCACGTCGGGGTGGTTGCGGCCGTACTGCACGAACTCGTGGTCCTCGTCCTCGATCGGGTGGAGGGCGACGGAGTCACCCAGTTCGAACGCGGCACCTGGCATAGTGCAATCGCGGGACTGCAGCGACATAGGTGTTCGCAGAAGCAGATTTCACGAACGCGAGCTGACGTGTCTACCACTCGGTGAGTGCGGCGGCGCCGTGGTCGCGGACCAGCACGCCGAGGAAGGTCGCGACGCCGGACAGCGCGGCGGCGCCCCCGACAAAGAACACCGACGCCATCCCGAGCGTGCCCATCAGCGCGCCGCCGAGCAGCGGCGCGAGCACGCTCCCCGGCCGCCAGACGAGCTCCCGGACACCGAAGCTCGACGCGACGCCGTCGCCGTCCGAGCCCTCGTCGGCGAACAGCGCCATGCTCGCGGGCTCCCGGAAGGCGTCCGCGACCCCGAGCAGGCCGTTCGCGGCGACCAGCGGGAGGAACGCCGGGGACAGCGGCCCGAGCACCGGCAGCGAAGCCGGGAGGCCGAGCGCCCGCCCGACCGCGGGCGTGAACGGCACGGTGAACGCGACGAGGCCGTACGCGGCGCCGCCGGCGGCGACGAACAGCGACCGCCCGTAGCGGTCCGAGAGCCGGCCCGTGCGGGGCTGACAGAGCATGTTCGTGAACTTCTCCGCGCCGAGGACGACGGCGAGCGCGACGCCGCCGTACGCGAGCCCGCCGCGGGCGGCCTGCAGGCCGGCGAACACCGCGACCCACGACCGCACGAGCGTCACCGCGACGGCGTATTGTGCGCGGAACGACGTGAGCGTGAGGATGCGGCGGTTCACCGCGAGGTCCCGGAACGGGAACCCGTGGATGCGGGTGTCGTCGGCGTCCAGCAGGACGCCGACGGCGAGGAACGCCGCGACGAACAGGCCGCCCAGCAGGTAGAACACGGGGTCGAAGCCGTACAGCTCGTAGAGGCCGCCGGCGGCGGCGTACCCGAACAGGGACGCGGCGAGCCGCCACGCGTTCGCCTTCCCGATGTGGTTCGCGCGCGTCCCCCTGGTCGCGAGTTCGCCGACGAGCGCGAGCGACAGCAGCCCCATGCCGGTGGCGACGACGCCCTGGCCGCCCCGCACGAGGACGAGCTCCCACGGCGAGTCGACGACCACGAACCCCGCGGCGACGACGACGCCGAACGCGAGCAGGGCGGCGAGCAGTTTCTGTTTGTCGTAGCGGTCGCCCGCCCACGCGAGCGGCACGACGACGAGCGCCTGGGTCGCCGTGAATCCCGTGTAGAACAGGCCGATCATGAGGTCGGAGGCGACCAGTTCGTTGGCGTACTTCGGGAGGAGCAACGCGAGCGCACTGAACCCGAACCCGCCCGCGAACCGGGTGACGTAGAGCGCGTAGAACTGGAGACGGTCGGCGTTCACACTCGCCGAACGGGGAGCCCGACAAAGGCGGTTGCGAAAGGCGACGGTTTCTCGGGCTCGGATCGCGGCCGGCGGTTTCGGCACCCGACGCGACCGCCGCGAGACGGCTGGGACTTTCGGGCGCGAGACGCACGTCGAGCGAGCGAGGGCGACGAAACGGGACGGACGGCCGCTTCCGCGAACCCTTTTGGCGCGCGGCCCCCAGCCCCGAGTATGGACCTGACGGACCGACCGCGGCGGCTGCGGCGGGACGGCGTGCGCGGGCTCGTCTCCGAGACGAGCCTCGAGCCGACGGACTTCGTGGCGCCCGTGTTCGTGGACGCGACGGCCGACGAGCGCGTGCCCATCGAGTCGATGCCGGGCCACGAGCGCGTGCCCGTCGAGGAGGCGGTCGACCGCGTCGAGGAAGTCCTGGCGACGGGCGTGGAGGCGGTGATGCTGTTCGGGATCCCGGAGTCGAAAGACGAGCGCGGGACGCGGGCGTACGCCGAGGACGGCGTCGTCCAGGAGGCGACGCGGCGCGTCACCAGCCAGACGGACGCCTACGTCGTCACGGACGTCTGCCTCTGCGAGTACACGAGCCACGGCCACTGCGGGGTAGTCGAGGACCACGCAGCCGACGACCCCGACCTCACCGTGGAGAACGACGAGACCCTCGAGTTGCTCGCGGAGACCGCCGTCTCGCACGCCGAGGCGGGCGCGGAGATGGTCGCGCCGTCCTCGATGACCGACGGAATGGTCGCCGCCATCCGCGAGGGCCTCGACGACGCGGGGTTCGAGGACGTCCCTATCATGAGTTACGCGGCGAAGTACGAGTCGTCGTTCTACGGGCCGTTCCGGGACGCCGCGGACGGCGCGCCCGCGTTCGGGGACCGCCGGCACTACCAGATGGACCCCGCGAACCGCCGGGAGGCCGCCCGGGAGGTCGCGCTGGACGTCGAGCAGGGCGCGGACGTCCTGATGGTGAAGCCCGCGCTCCCCTACCTCGACGTGGTCGCGGACGTCCGCCGGGAGTTCGACCGGCCGGTCGCGGCGTACAACGTCTCCGGCGAGTACGCGATGCTGCACGCCGCCGGCGAGAAGGGGTGGCTTGACCTCGACGAGACCGCGCGGGAGAGCCTGCTGGCCATCAAGCGCGCGGGCGCCGACCTCGTCGTGACGTACTTCGCGGAATCCGTCGCCGAGTCCCTCTAACCGCCGCGATTCGGGCGCGCGCCGGGGCCGGCGTCGCGGGCTCGGGCGCCCCGGTTCCGGGTCGCCGTTCGTCCACTTCCGATGGGCGAACGCCCAGTTTTCTGGACGGTTTACGTCCTTATACGTTCCCAATCCGACTATACATCGGTCGTCCGACCAGCTTCGGAGGTGTTAATTGGATGTTCGTCGTGCAAACCTTTAGGTAGTGCCACGCCGTGACACTGAATCGACGATGCGCGACACGAACGTCCCAGTTTCGGGCGAGAATACGCGCGAACGCCCAGTGGGGGAGCCCGGTGCGGTGCGGTCCCCCCGGCCGGTCCCGCCGCGGGCCAGCGCCACCGCAGCCGGCGTGGCGCGCGTCGTCGAGGAGGTGGTCGGGAAGTAGGGGAGCGTCCGCGACGGTGCCGCTGATTCATCGGACTGTGCTCACGCTCACCGGCCGCCCGGCGAGCGACTTCCGTCTTCCGGCGCGGGGCCGGCGGCCCGCACGCCGTCACCTGCGTGCGCGCTCCCGGTCCCCTGCGTGTCGCTGCAGACACGCCGGTCGCTGCTGACCCCGCTACCGCCCGCGTGCGAAGCCTCCGCGGCTCGTTCTCCCGTGTTCAGCCCCCACAGAGACCCGTCGGTCAGCCCCGAACACCTGACCCGACACCTATTTTCCGCGACCCTCCCAACCCCCGTCCATGAACCGGGAGTCTTCGCGGGACCTCTACGACCGCTCGCTGGACGTGCTCGTCGGCGGCGTGAACTCCGCCGTGCGCGCCGCCCCCCAGCCGTACCCGACGTTCGTCCGGAAGGGCGACGGCGGCCACGTCGTCGACGCCGACGGCAACCGCTACGTCGACTGGGTGATGGGCCTCGGGCCGCTGCTGCTCGGGCACGACCTCCCCGAGTCGGTGTCCGCCGCGGTCCAGCGCCGCGTCAGCGAGGGCCCGATGTACGGGATGCCGACCGAGCTCGAACTCGAGCACGCGGAGTTCGTCGCGCGCCACGTCCCGAGCGTCGAGATGCTGCGGTTCGTGAACTCCGGCACCGAGGCGACCACGTCCGCCGTCCGCGTCGCCCGCGGGTACACGGGCCGAGACAAGGTCGTCGTGATGCAGGGCGGCTACCACGGCGCCCAGGAGTCCACGCTCGTCGAAGGCGACGCCGACGAGCGCGGGCCGTCCTCCGAGGGCATCCCCGCGGAGTTCGCCGAGCACACGATTCCCGTGCCGTTCAACGACGCCGACGCGGCGACCCGGGTCTTCGAGGAGCACGGCGACGACGTCGCGTGCGTGCTCGTCGAACCGCTGCTCGCGAACAAGGGCATCGTCGAACCCGTCGAGGGCTACCACGAGACGCTCCGGGACCTCACCCGCGACCACGGCGCGCTCCTCGTCTGGGACGAGGTCATCACGGGGTTCCGGGTCGGCGGCCTCGGGTGCGCGCAGTCGAAGTACGGCGTCACCCCCGACCTCACGACGTTCGGGAAGATCGTCGGCGGCGGGTTCCCGGTGGGCGCCGTCGGCGGCCGCACCGATATCATGGAGGAGTTCACGCCCGTCGGCGACGTCTTCCAGGCGGGGACGTTCTCCGGGCACCCCGTGACGACGGCCGCCGGCCTCGAGACGCTGCAGTACGCCGCCGAGAACGACGTCTACGAGCACGTGAACGCGCTCGGCCGCCGCCTCCGGGAGGGCCTCCGGAAGGCCGTCGCGGAGCGCGCGCCCGAGTACTCGGTCGTCGGCACGGACTCGCTGTTCAAGGTCGTGTTCACGCGGGACGGCGAGCGCCCGCGGAACGCCGGAGACGTCGCCGACGCCGCGGTCGAGCGCTGGAACCGCGTGTTCCGCCCGCAGGTCCGCGACGACGGCGTCCTGCTCTCCCAGAACCAGTTCGAGTCCCAGTTCGTCTCGTACGCCCACACCGAGGAGGACGTCGAGCGAACCCTCGAGGCGTACCGCGACGCGCTCTGAGAACTGGCTCGCGTCGAACGCCGACCGGCGGATTCCTTTTTGGCGACGGCGGCCGAACCCGGGCGTATGTCCACCGACGAGTCCGCCCCCACACCTGAGTCCCCGCAGTCGCCGGACGCCCGCACCGACTCCCGGTGGTGGTACTGGGTCGCCGCCGTCCCCGTCTACTACGTCCTCGCGAGCGTCGTCGGCGTGGCCGCCGGCGTGTTCGCGTTCGCGTTCGCGCTCGCCGGCGGCGGACTCGTCGGCGACCCGGTCGCCGTCGGCGCGTTCGGCGTCGGCGGCGGTCTCGCGTTCGTCGCCGTCGTCCTCCTCCTCGTCGGCCTCGGGATGCTGCTGTCGGTCGTGTTCCCGCTGGCCATCTACCTGGACGCCGACGCCGTCCGCGCGTCCGGCGGCGACTGGCGGCCGGACGCGACGCTGTACGGGTTGCTCGGGCTCGCGGGCGTCGTCGCGCAGCCGCTCCAGGTACCCCTCGCCGTATACTACCTTTACAAGAGGCGGCAGTTCCAAGGGCGACCGTGAGCGAACTCCGAGTCGAGTCCCGCTGGTGGTACTGGGTCGCCGCCGTCCCCGCCATCACCGCGTTCTGGGTGCTGAGCGCGGCCTGGGTGGCAGTCGTCGTCCTCGTCGTGCCGGAAGCGACCGCGGACACGACCAGCGGCGCGGTCGTCTCGATTCCCGCGGTCGCGCTGGGCGTGCCGGCGCTCGCGGCGTTCCTCGTGCTCCCGCTGGCGCTCCTGCAGGACTCGCGGGCGGTCGAGCGCGCGGGCGGCGACTGGTCGGCGGTCGGGTCGCTGGCGCCCCAGCTCGCGGCCGTCGTCGACGCCGCGCTGCTCGCCGGCGTCTACTTCTTCTTCGAGGGCGACCCGAACGTCGTCGACCCCGACCCCCTCGGCACGCTGCTCATCGGCGCCGCCGTCGTCGCCGGCGCGTGGCTCTGCGTGCGGTACCTCCGCGAGCGCCGCCGCATGGTCGCGATGCCGGGGTCGCTGCGGGAGTGGCGGGACGAACTCCGCCCGGACGAACCGGGGCGCTGACCGCCGCCGGTGCAGGCGGAGAGAATCCCGGAAACGTTCAAGGCGCGTCGCGGACAGTCGTCAGGCGATGCGACACCGACCAGAACGGGTGACCCGTGGTGGCGAGTGAGTTCGGCGTCGCGATGCCCGCGTGGAGCGTCGCCGTCGTGCTCGCGCTCCCCGCTCTCGACGTGGCGCACAGCTTCACGCCGTGGTCGAAGCGGCTCTGGGTCGACTTCGACCACGGCGCGTGGACGCGGTTCTGGAGCGTCGCGACCGCCATCCGGTGGGTGCAGGCGGGCGTGGCGGCGCTGCTGGTCGCGCGAAGCGACGCGCCGCTGGCAGCAGTCGGGCTTCGACTCCCGTCGCTCCCCGTCACCGCCGGGAGCCTGCTCGTCGCCGTCGGCGCCGCGGCGTGGTACGGCCGCCAGGCGTCGCGGGCGCCGACGGTCCCCGTCGAGGCGGCGCCCACCGACTTCGCGACGACGTACCCCGCGAACGCCCGGGAGCGCGCGCTCTGGTTCGTCTCCGGCGGCGTCACGGCCGGCGTCTGCGAGGAGTTCGTCTACCGGGGCGTCGCGCTCGCGGGCGTCCTCGGGCTCGGCGCCGGCTGGCCCGTCGCAACCCTGGTCGCCGCGCTCGCGTTCGCCGCCGCCCACGGCCTCGCCGTCCTGAACCCCGCGGCGGTCGCGTACTACGTCGCGTTCGCGGCCGGCATGACGGTGCTGGTCGCGCTCACGGGGAGCCTGCTCCCCGGGATGGCGGTGCACGGCGCCTGGAACCTCGCGGAGGCCGGGCGGTCGCTCGCCGACGAGGCGCCGACCGGCGACGCGGCCGCGGCGTGAGCGAGCGCGGGAACGCAGGGGGTTTCAATGGCGCGCGCCGAGTAGGCAGTATGAACGACCCGATTCGCCTCGCGACCAGGGGGTCGGACCTCGCGCTGCGGCAGGCCGGCGAGGTCAAGTCCACGCTGGAGGACCACCGACACGACGTGGAGCTCGTGGAGGTGGAGACGAAGGGGGACCGCGTCTCGGACGCACTCATCAGCGACCTCGGGAAGACGGGGGCGTTCGTGCGCGCGCTCGACCGGGAGGTGATGGACGGGAACGTCGACGCCGCCGTCCACTCGATGAAGGACGTCCCGACCGACGTCCCCGACGAACTCGTGGTGGCGGCGGTGCCGCACCGCCGGAACCCCGGGGACGTGCTCGTGACGCCGGACGGCACCGGCATCGAGAGCCTGCCCGCGGGCAGCGTCGTCGGGACCGCGAGCCTGCGCCGCGGCGCGCAAGTGAAGGCTCACCGCCCCGACCTGGAGGTCGAGCCGGTGCGCGGGAACGTCGACACGCGCGTCGAGAAGCTGCTCGCGCCCGACCTCCAGGCCGAACACGAGCGCCGCACGGAGGCCGAGAAGGAACGCCAGTCCACCGACGCCCGCGACCAGAAGCGCGGCGATTACAGCGCGGACGTCGAGGCGGGCGTGGAGAACCTCGACAGCGAAGGCGGCGACGGCGCGGAGAACGGCGGCGGCGAGGACGGCGAGGGAGCGGACAGCGACGGCGGGACCGGCGAGAGCGAGGACGCCGAGGGCTCGGAGTTCGAGCAGTCCGTCGAGGAGTGGTTCGAGTCGCTGTCGCCGCTCCAGCAGTCCGCGCTCGGCCGCGAGGTCGACACCGAGCTGGACGCGCTCGTGCTCGCTCGCGTCGGCCTGGAGCGCACCGGCCTCGTCCACCACGTCGAGATCGAGGAGCTCGCGACGGACACGCACGTGCCGTCGGCGGGCCAGGGCGCGCTCTGCATCACGGCGCGCCGGGACAGCGACGTCGCGGACGCGCTCCGGGACGCCCTCGAGCACGTGCGGACGCGCGTGGAGACGACGACCGAGCGCGTCGTCCTCGAGGAGCTCGGCGGCGGCTGCATCGCGCCGATCGGCGTGCACGCGCTCGTGCAGGGCGAGATCGTGCGCACTGACGTCCAGGTGTTCAGCCGGGACGGCACCGAGCAGGTCGGGGAGACCCGGGAGCTGGACGCCCAGAACTACGCCGCGGAGGCCCGCGAGCTCGCGGCCGACCTCCGGGAGCGGGGCGCCGCCGACCTCGTCGAGGCGGCGCGCCGGGAGGACTGAGATGCCCGGGGACGCATCCGAGGGCGGGACGCCCGACGAGACGGGCACGGTCTACCTCGTGGGCAGCGGGCCGGGGGACCCGGAGCTCCTGACGGTGAAGGCTCGCCGGCTGCTCGACGAGGCGGACGTGGTGCTCCACGACAAGCTCCCCGGGCCGGCGATTCTGGAGACGATTCCCGAGGAGAAGCGGGAGGACGTCGGGAAGCGCGCGGGCGGCGAGCGCACGCCCCAGTCGGAGATCAACGACCGCATGGCGGAGCTCGCGGAGGCGGGCGAGGACGTCGTCCGGCTGAAGGGCGGCGACCCGTTCGTGTTCGGGCGCGGCGGCGAGGAACTGCAGTACCTCGGCGAGCGCGGCGTCGACGTCGAGGTGGTGCCGGGTATCACGTCGGCCGTCGCGGCGCCCGCGGCGGCGGACATCCCGGTGACGCACCGCGACCACGCGTCGAGCGTGTCGTTCGTCACGGGCCACGAGGACCCGACCAAGGACGAGTCCGCCGTGGACTGGGCCGCGCTGGCGGAGACCGGCGGCACCATCGTCGTCCTGATGGGGGTCGGCCGGCTCCCCGACTACACCCGCGAACTCCGGAACGCCGGGATGGACCCCGAGACGCCCGTCGCGCTGATCGAGAAGGGGACGCGGCCCGGCCAGCAGGTCGCCACCGGGACGCTCGAGACCATCGTGGACGTGCGCGACGAGGAAGGCATCGAACCGCCCGCAGTGACCGTCGTCGGGGGCGTCGCGGGCCTCCCGACGGACGGGACAGTTGAGACCGACGCTGGCTCGGGGGGCGACCGATGAAGGTCGCGGTGTTCCGGCCGGACGACGACCGCCTCGCGGACGCGGTGGCGCTCCTCGAGGACCTGGGCGCCGACCCCGTCGCGGACCCGATGCTCGCGGTCGAACCGACGGGCGCGGCGCCCCGCGGGGACGCCGACGTCGTCGCGGTGACGAGCAAGACCGGCGTCGAACTCGCCGCCGACCAGGGGTGGTCGCCGGGGGACGCGACGCTGTGCGCCATCGGGCCGGCGACCGCCGACGCCTGCCGGGACGCGGGCTGGACGGTCGACGTGGTGCCCGACGAGTACACGAGCAGCGGCCTCGTCGCCGCGCTCGCGGACCGGGTGGCGGGCGACCGCGTGGAGGTCGCGCGCTCGGACCACGGGTCCGCGGTGCTCACCGACGGCCTGAACGACGCCGGCGCGTTCGTCCACGAGACCGTCCTCTACGAGCTCGTCCGGCCGCCGGCGGCCGGGCAGTCCGTCGAGGTCGCGGCGGCCGGCGACCTGGACGCGGCGCTGTTCACGTCCTCGCTCACGGTCGAGAACTGGCTCGAGGCGGCCCGCGAGGCCGGCCTCGAGGACGCCGCCCGCGAGGGGCTCGCTGACGCGGTCGTCGGCTGCATCGGGCCGCCGACCGCTGAGACCGCCGAAGCCCGGGGCATCGACGTCGACGTCGTCCCCGAGGACGCGGACTTCGAGCAGCTCGTGCGCGCGGTCAGCGACCGCTGACCGTCACTCACCCCATGGCCGTCACTCACCCCCGGCCGAAATCTATCTCTGGCCGTCACTCTCCTCCGGCCTTCACTCTCCTCCGGCCTTCACTCACCCCTGGCCGTCAGTCGGAGCGCTCGCGGGTCACGTCGACGATTGCTGCGCGCTCGTCTATCTCCGCGGTGACGCGGTCGCCGCTGTTCTCGAAGACGACCGCGAGCCGCGGCGGGGGGACGTCCTCGGAGGCCCGCAGTTTATACCGGATGGCGCGCTACCTACGCCCGATGGACGCAGTGGTCCCGGCACTCGAAGCGCGCGCCGACGCCTGCGCGGACGCCCTCCGCGACGCCGACAGCGTGCTCCTGGCGTCGCACATCGACGCGGACGGACTGACGAGCGCGGGCATCGCCGCGACGGCGCTCGAGCGCGCGGGCATCCCCCACGACGTCGCGTTCTCGAAGCAGCTCGACGAGGACGAGATCGCTGGCATCGCGGCCCACGACCACGACACGGTGCTGTTCACGGACTTCGGGAGCGGCCAGCTCGACGTCATCACCGACCACGAGGACGCGGGCGACTTCACGCCCGTGGTCGCGGACCACCACCAGCCCGCGGACGCCGACACCCAGTTCCACCTGAATCCCCTCCTGGAGGGCGTCGACGGCGGGAAGGAGCTCTCGGGCGCCGGCGCGACGTACGTGCTCGCGCGAGCCCTCCTGGGCGAGGACGCCACCGACCTCGCGGCGCTCGCTGTGGTCGGTGCGGTCGGCGACATGCAGACCGTCGACGGCGAGCTCGTCGGCGCGAACGCCGACGTCGCCGCGGAGGGCGTCGACGCCGGCGTGCTCGACACCGCGAAGGACCTCGCGCTGTACGGCACCCAGACCCGCCCGCTCCCGAAGCTCCTGGAGTACGCCAGCGAGGTGTACGTCCCCGGCATCACGAACGACGAGAACGGCGCCGTGCGCTTCCTCGACGGCCTCGACCTCGAGTTGCACGACGGCGGCGACTGGCGGACGTGGGCGGACCTCACGCACGACGAACGCCAGACCGTGGTGAGCGCGCTCGTGAAACGCGCCGTCCGCAACGGCGTCGCCGGCGAGAAGGTCACGGACCTCGTCGGGACGACGTACACGCTCACGGCGGAGGAACCCGGCACCGAACTCCGGGACGCCAGCGAGTTCTCCACGCTACTGAACGCGACCGCGCGCTACGAGCGCGGCGACGTCGGGCTCGCGGTCTGCCTCGGCGAGCGCGGCGAACCGCTGGACGCCGCCCGAGAGCTCCTCGCCCAGCACCGCCGCAACCTCTCGGAGGGCCTCGAGTGGGTGAAACGCGAGGGCGTCACCGTCGAGGACGACCTCCAGTGGTTCCACGCCGAGGACCGCATCCGTGAGACCATCGTCGGCATCGTCGCCGGGATGGCGCTGGGCGCGGACGGCGTGCGAACCGACCGCCCCATCGTCGGGTTCGGCGAGAAGAACGACGACGAAGTGAAGGTCTCCGCGCGCGGGACGTCGGCGCTCGTCCAGCGCGGCCTCGACCTCTCGGTCGTGATGCGGGAGGCCTCGCGGGCGGTCGGCGGCGACGGCGGCGGCCACACGGTCGCCGCGGGCGCGACGGTCCCGAAGGGCGAGGAGCGCGCGTTCCTCGACGCCGCGGGCGACGAGATCG
>JBDGUB010000042.1:0-1107 GCA_042216245.1 Halobacterium sp. | reverse complement strand
CAGGCCGACCGACGCTACCAGGTGTCCTCGAGGACGCGCAGCCAGTTCCCGTGGGCGAGTTTCTCGAGGTCGCGACCCGAGTAGCCGGCGTCGCGGAGCGCCTCGAGGAGCGCGGGGACGCCGGCGGCGTCCCCGATGGAGTCGAGGATGGTCGCGCCGTCGAAGTCCGACCCGAGCGCGACGTGGTCGACGCCCATCCGGTCGACGAGGTACTCGACGTGCTCGACGGCGACGGACAGCGGCGCGTCCGGGTCGTTCTCGCCGTCCGGCCGGAGCGCGTTCGCCGCGAACGTCAACCCCACGACGCCGTCCGTGTCCGCGACGGCGTCCAGCTGGTCGTCGGTGAGGTTCCGGGAGGACGGACAGACGGCGTGCGCGCCGCTGTGCGAGACCACCACGGGGTCCGTCGACGCGTCGTGGACGTCCCAGAAGCCGGCGGCCGTCAGGTGCGCGCAGTCGACCAGGACGCCGCGGTCGTTGCAGCGCGCCACCAGCCGGCGGCCCGCGTCCGTCAGCCCGCCGCCGACGGCGGGCGTGCTCGGGTACCGGAACGGGACGCCGTCGGCGAACGCGGTCGGTCGGCTCCACGCGAGTCCGAGCGACCGGAGGCCGACGTGGTAGTACGCGTCGAAGTTCGACAGCGACGGGTCGATTGCTTCCGCGCCCTCGAAGTGCACGACGACGCCGAGTTCGTCGCCGTCCAGGCACTCCCGGACGTCCGCGACCGTGCGGCAGAGCCGGACGCGGTCGTCGTGCAGCAGCTGGTCGAGCGTGGCGTACAGCTCGTCGACGACGCGGCGCGCGTACGGCGGCGCGAGCGGCGGCGGCAGGTCGATGCGGTAGCCGTCATCGGTCTCGGTGCGGGTCGCGTCGTTGCTCGGGGCGAAGCGGTCCTCGGACGGCACGAACATCGCGAACAGCCCCGCGCCGAGGCCGCCCTCGCGGGCCCGCGGCAGGTCGATGTCGCCGGCGTCCCGGCCGGCGAGGAAGTCGGCGGCGGATTCGTCGTTCCGGCGGAGCGAGAGCAGCGAGTCGTTGTGGCCGTCGAAGACCGGCGGCGTATCGGGCACGCCCGAGGGAGCGCCCCCGAGCGGGAAGAACTTTCCC
>JBDGUB010000025.1:0-35438 GCA_042216245.1 Halobacterium sp. | reverse complement strand
ACGTTCACTTTTTCCGCGTTCCCCTGACTGATCCACGTGACCGTCACGTTCCCGTTGGACTGCTCGGCAATGTCCACGCCAGCGCTGACGTTCTGGCTCACGCTGCCGCCGAATCCGAGCACGAAGCTCGCGATGACGGCTGCGAGGATGACTGTGATCGCGACCATCAGGATGACCCCGATGACCGGAGACACGCCGCGTTCGTCCGCGTCCGGAATCTCGAAGCTGATTTTCTTCATGGGTTGGTTTCGTGCACTGGTGCGAGACGGACCCGGTGGCGCCCCAGCAATCCCCGTCTGGAGCCGTCCCCTCCGTTCGCCGCCCCGCGCCGTGCTTGGACGCCCCTAAACCTTCCGCCCACTTAACTCCTCGTGCAATTTAATGTACCCTTAACAGGCTAATGGCCGCGCTGTCAGCCGTGCGTGTGACACAGACAGCGCGCGCCCAAACCAGTCACTGACCGGCGACGAGGCGGGCCGGTGACTCAGAACGGTGCAGTGTCGCCCGCTGAGTCAGACGCCAGTCGGACAGCCGGGGGAACGGTTTTGGTTCGAGGGAGCGACGGGGGGAGTATGGATTCCGAGGCGGACGAGCGCAGGGACGTGTCGGCGGTCGTGGACGACGTCCACGAGCGAGCGGCGGCCCTCGGCGGGGGCGAGGCGGCGCTGGCGGCGGTGTTCACGGACGGCTTCATGCGGCGGCACACGGACGCGGCGTCCTTCCGGGAGTTCCTCGCGGAGAGCCGCTGGGACGTCGAGTCCACGGGGGACTTCGCGGACGTCCCGGAGTCGGCGTTCGACGAGTACGTCGCCGACCGAACGGCGTTCGCGGACTGGGAGGCGATGGTCGGCCGGGCGGGCGAGGAGTGGATCGCGCGCCAGCTCGGGCTGTAGGCCGGCTCGGCCTGCCGGGGTTTCTCACGCGATGCAACTGCCCGGGGTCTTTCAGGGAACGTGGCGCCGTGGGTCGTGGTGGGTTCCGGCAGACGGAACCCCGTTCCCCGCGGGTGCCGAGGCTCGGTGACTCCGTCGTGTTCGTCCCCACCCGCCCCCGCGGTCCTCGGCGCGGTCGCGGACCGAGTGATTCACACCCGTGGGCCACGTAGCGCCGGGCATGGATTCGCGCGTGAAACTCGGACTGGTGCTCGCCGCGGGCGTCGTCCTGCCCGGCGTCGCCAACTACTTCCTCTACCAGGCCGGCGCGCCGACGGCGGGCGCGGTCGTGTGGGCGACCGGGTACGCGGCGATGGTACTCGTCGTGTGGTACAACTGGATTCGGCCGCTGGACCTCGGGCCGAGCACTGGAACGGAACCTTAAAGGGGATTTCGCGGCGAGATTCGACCAACAATGGCGTTCACTCCGTTGCCCCTCATCGACGACTTCCTCGCGAACTACCACGTCGGGCACGCGCTCCTGCTGTTGTTCGCGCTGTCCGTCGTCGGCGTCGTGCCCGTCGGCTCCCGGAAGGTCGTCTCCATCAACGCCGTGCTGTTCGGCCTGCTGTTCGTCGTGACGCCGGCGTCGCTGCTCGGGAGCAGTCCGTTCACGTACCGGTTCCTCGGCATCGCGTTGCTCGTCGTCGCGCCGATCCTGTACGTGACCGCGCGGAAGTAACCGGGGACTCCAGAACGCCGTCCCCTTCGGCCGCGCCGCCGCGGCCGAACTGCCTACTTCTCGAGGATGTCGTCGTAGCGCGCGCCCGTCTGCTTCAGCGTCTCCTCGGAGTAGAGGCGCTCGTGCTCGAAGGGCAGGTGGTCGGCGGCGAGTTCGTCGATCTTGGCGTCGACCGCGTCGCTCTCCCGGCCGTGAATCATCGTGAAGAGGTTGTACGGCCAGTCCTTCTCGGGGCGCCGCGGCCGGTGGTAGCACAGCGTGACGTAGGGGAGTTCGCCGACGCGGGTGCCGCGGTCGTCGAGTTCGTCGTCGGGGACGTCCCAGACGACCATGCAGTTGGCGTCGAACCCGGTGACGACGTGGTTGACGACGCAGCCGACGCGCTTGATGCAGCCGTCGGCGAGCAGGCGGTCGACGGCCGCGAGCACGTCCGCGACGTCCGCGCCGATCTCGTCGGCGACGTCCCGGTAGGGCGTCGCGGTCAGCGGGAAGCCGTCCTGGATCGCGAGCAGGAGGTCGGCCTCCAGGCCGGTGAGGTCGCCGGTGGCGTCCTCGCTGATGTTCGTCGCCGACACCGACGTGCGCTCCAGTGACTCGCGGGCGAAGCGGTCGGCGTTGACGACGGGGAACTCGAGGTCGATGTAGTAGTCCGTGAGCATCGGGAGCGCGAGCACGTCACAGCCGGTGCGGGCCTCGATCTCGGCGAGGATCTCGTCGCGTCGCTCGCGGCTGCCGGCGGTGACGACGAACCACTGGTTGTACTCGTGGTCCCGCCGGTAGTTGTGGTTCACCTGGCGGTAGTCGTTGATGACGTCCGCGACCTCGTCGAAGCGGTCCTCGGGCGCGCGCACGGCGGCGAGCGTCGAGGACCCGATGACGGGCGGGTTGAGGACGGCGCCGAACCGCCGGAAGACGCCGTCCTCGCGGAGGCGCTGGACGCGCTCGAGGGCGTCCTCCGGGGTCGTCCCGAGGTCGGCCGCGACGGCCTCGAAGGGGCGTTCCGCGACGGGGAATCCGCTCTGGTACTCGTCGATGAGGCGTGCGTCCGTGTCCTCGATGCGCTCGCGCCAGTCACCCGCGACCATCGCCGGGGGGTACGGCCTCGACCGGTTACTGTCTACCGGTCCCGGCGCGCGCCGGCGGACGCGGTCCGCCGGCGGGAATCGGGTAGATTTACCCGGGTGTGCTGTGAAGGCGTGTACATGAGCGATTCGTACGGCGAGTGGCCGCTGAAGCGCCTGAACACGGAAGTCGTCGCGTCCGGGCCGAAGTCCGCGGCGGACATGACTCGCGAGCAGGCGCGGGAGGCGTTCCGGCGCATCCTCGACCTGCACCCCGACCCGACCACGCTGGGGGCGTTCTGGCTGGCGAACCGCTGGAAGCGCAACAACCCCGAGGAACTCGGGGCGTTCGTCGACGTGATGCGCGAGGAGAGCGTCGCCCCGGCCGAGCCGGACGCCGACCCCGTGGACTGCGGCGCGAACTACGACGGGAAGGAGCGCAGCGCCCTGCTCGGCGTCGCCGCGGGCGTCGTCGCGGCGGCCGCCGGGACGCCCGTCGTCGTGCACTCCGGCGACCACGTCCCCTCCCAGAAGGCGACCGCGTACAAGCACGTCCTCGACGCGCTCGACGTCCGCACCGACCTCAGTCCGGAGGAGAGCGCCGAGATGGTCGACGACACCGGGTTCGGGTTCTACTACCAGCCGAACTTCAACCCGGTCGTGGACGCGCTCTGGGACCGCCGGGACAACATGGGCGTGCGGACGTTCGTGAACACAGTGGAGACGCTCGCGAACCCCGCGAACGCGGCCGTCCACCTCGGGTCGTTCTACCACCTCGCGTTCGCGAAGAAGATCTCCGAGACCGCCCAGGAGAGCGAGCGCGCGGGCTTCGAGCGCGTGCTGATGTTCCAGGGGATGGAGGGCTACGACGACGTCCGGCCGGGGTCGACCGCGGTTGCGGAGTGGGACGCCGGCAGCGACCTCGAGGACTTCACCGTCGAGACGGCGGACTACGGCATGGACTTCGAGAGCGAGGACCTCCACGTCGACGACGTCGCCGCGGACTCCGCGGAGATCACGGTCGACGTGCTCGCGGGCGAGCGCCGCGACAAGTTCCGGGACGCCGTCCTGCTGAACGCCGCGCTCCGCATGTACGCCCGCGAGGACGTCGACTCCATCGCGGACGGTATCGACGCAGCCCGCGAAGTCATCTCGAACGGCCAGGCCGAGGGCGTGCTCGCCGACCTGCGCGCGTTCTGAGGGCGTTCGGGCCGGCGTACGTGCGGAATCACTTAGGGCGTCGGCCGCGATGACGGGGGTATGACCGACGGCTTCGACCTGCTCGCCGACGAGACCAGGGCGGGCATCCTGCGCGCGCTCGCCGACGCGCGCCGCGAGAACCCCCGCGACCCGGGGCTGTCGTTCTCGGAGTTACAGGACCGCGTCGACGTCCGGGACTCCGGGCGGTTCAACTACCACCTCGGGAAGCTCGCCGGCCACTTCGTCACGCAGGACGACGACGGCTACAAGCTCTCCGCGGTCGGGATGCGGGCGGCCGGGTCGGTGCTCGGCGGCGAGTTCGACGACCCGCCCGAGCGCGACCCGCAGCCACTCGACGACGACTGCGGGCGGTGCGGGAACCAGATGACGGCGCGGTACGAGGGCGGCCTCCTCCAGGTGACTTGCGGGAACGACCACGGGTTCGCGGACGCCGTGCCGCCCGCGACCGTCGAGGAGCACACCCTCGAGGAAGCCGTCGGCGTCCTGGACGCGAAACTCCGGCGGGACCTCGCGCTCGCCCGCCGGGGCGCCTGCCCGATGTGCCACGGGGAGATGACGTGGACGCTCCACCGCGACCTCGGCGAGGACGCGCCCGTCGACTTCGTGTACGCGCCGGAGTGCGGGCGCTGCGGCCACTACCTCGGCGTGATCCCCGGCCTGCTCGTCCACGACCACCCCGCGGTCGTCGCGGCCTACCGCGAGGTTGGCGTGGACGTCCGCGAGCGGCCGTTCTGGACGATCGACTGCTGCGTGCCGGGCGTGGCGGACCTCGTCTCGGAGGACCCCGTCCGGGTCGCGCTGGACGCCGGACCCGACGGCGACCTCCACTTCGAACTCGACGCCGACGCGAACGTCGTCGAAGCGCCGTAGCGAGACATAAGTCGTCGGCTCGCCTACGTCCACGTATGGTGCACCCCGTGGAACTCGCGGCCGAGGACGCGCCGGAGCTCGTCGCGCTGTACGCCGACCACGACTGGTGGGCGGACCGGGACGTCGACCGCGTCGCCACCGCGGTCGAGGGGTCGGACCTCGCACTCGGGCTGCGGGACGGCGACGACCTCGTCGCCGCCGCGCGCGTCCTCACCGACGGCGCGTACTACGCGACAGCCCACGACGTCATCGTCGCCGCCGGCCGCCGCGGCGAGGGACTCGGCGAACGCCTGATGCACGCGGTCGTCGAGCACGACGCGCTCGGGGACGCGCCCCGCGTCTCGCTGTCCTGCCGGGAGGGACTCACGGGGTTCTACGAGGACTGCGGGTTCGAGCCCGCGCTCGAGACCGTCGAGCACGACGGCGGCACGGAACGGCTCGTGTCCGTCGTCTACCACCGGTGACCGGCCGGCTGGTGGGCGCTGGCCCGGAGTAGGTAGCGTTATCCGGGCGGGCGGCGTCCTCACGCGTAGGCATGACCATCCAGGCTACGCTCCACACGAGCGAGGGCGAGATCGACGTCGAACTGTACGACGAGAAGGTCCCGCGCACCGTCGAGAACTTCGTGAACCTCGCGCGCCACGACCCCGCCGCGGACGCCGACCCCGCGCCGGACACCGTCACCTGGGAGGACCCCGAGACCGGCGAGATCCGGGGCGACTCGCTGTACGCCGGCACCACGTTCCACCGCGTCATCGAGGGCTTCATGATCCAGGGCGGCGACCCGACCGGCACCGGCCGCGGCGGCCCGGGCTACGAGTTCGACGACGAGTTCCACGAGGACCTCCGCCACGACGGCCCCGGCGTCCTCTCGATGGCGAACTCCGGCCCGAACACGAACGGCTCGCAGTTCTTCGTCACGCTGGACGCCCAGCCCCACCTCGACGACCGCCACGCGGTCTTCGGGGAGGTCACCGACGGCATGGACGTCGTGGAAGCCATCGGGAACGTCGACACCGACGCCAACGACAAGCCGACCGAGGACGTCGAACTCGAGCGCGTCGAGATCCACGACTGACGGCGACGGACTGACCGCGACGGGCTGACGGCGACGGACTGACCGCGACAGACTGACGACAGCGGACTCGCCACGGATTTTCTCGCCTCGCTATCCGCGAGTCCCCATCCACCGCCATTTCTGCGAAGACGCGACGACGCGACCGTAGCCGGTCGTGCGCGGAACCGGGGGACGGCGCCTCCCCGCGGGCGTCGGGCGGCGTCCGAACATGTCCGCGACAACCCCCAACTACCCCCGGTGGGAAACGATCGGCATGGCTGTCGGTACGGGACAACTCACGCTCACAGTGACGACCGGACTACTCCTGTTCGCGGTCGCCTGGGCGGTATCGAACCTCGAGAACTGGCGGTCGTACGTCGGCGCCGGCAGCGGCTTCGGCGCCGGCGACGAGACCGTCCACCGGGAGAAACCCAGTGGCCTGACGCGGTGGCTCACCACGGTCGACCACAAGGACATCGGCATCCTCTACGGGGCGTTCGCGCTCGTGTCCTTCGCGTGGGGCGGCGTCGCCGTGCTCCTGATGCGCACGGAACTACTCACCCCGCCCATCGACGTGCTGTCCGCGGCGACGTACAACGCCCTCCTGACGACGCACGGCATCACGATGCTGTTCCTGTTCGGGACGCCCGTGCTCGCCGCCGTCTCGAACTACCTGATTCCGCTGCTCATCGGCGCCGACGACATGGCGTTCCCCCGCATCAACGCCATCGCATTCTGGCTGCTCCCGGTCGGCGCGCTCCTCATCTGGTCGGGCCTCATCCTCCAGGCGTTCGGGCTCGGCATCCAGGGCGCCCAGACCGCGTGGACGCTGTACCCGCCGCTGTCCATCCAGCAAGCCAACCCCGCCGTCGACCTCCTCCTGCTCGGCCTCCACCTCACGGGGGTGTCGGCGACGATGGGCGCCATCAACTTCGTGACGACCATCTTCACGGAGCGCGGCGACGACGTCGACTGGGCGAACCTCGACATCTTCTCGTGGACCGTCCTCGTGCAGTCCGGCCAGATCCTGTTCGCGTTCCCGCTGCTCGGCAGCGTCCTCGTGATGTTGCTGCTCGACCGGAACTTCGGCACGACGTTCTTCACCGTCGCCGGCGGCGACCCCATCCTCTGGCAGCACCTGTTCTGGTTCTTCGGCCACCCCGAAGTCTACATCCTCGTGCTGCCGCCGATGGGCCTCGTCAGCCTCATCCTCCCGAAGTTCTCGGGACGCAAGCTCTTCGGGTTCAAGTTCGTCGTCTACTCCACGCTCGCGCTCGGCGTCCTCTCGTTCGGCGTGTGGGCCCACCACATGTTCGCGACCGGCATCGACCCGCGGCTCCGCGCGTCCTTCATGGCCGTCTCCATCGCCATCGCCATCCCGTCGGCGGTGAAGGTGTTCAACTGGATCACGACGATGTGGAACGGCAAACTCCGGCTCACCGCCCCGATGCTGTTCTGCGTCGGCTTCGTCGCGAACTTCATCGTCGGCGGCGTCACCGGCGTCTTCGAGGCCGCCATCCCCATCGACCTCGTGCTCCACGACACCTACCACGTGGTCGCGCACTTCCACTACGTCATCATGGGCGGCATCGTCTTCGCCGTCTTCGCCGGCATCTACTACTGGTTCCCGCTGTACACCGGCCGGTGGTACCAGCAGCGGCTCGCGCACGCCCACTTCTGGCTGTCCATGGTCGGCACGAACCTGACGTTCTTCCCGATGGTGCTGCTCGGGTACGGCGGCATGCCGCGGCGGTACGCCGGTTACAGCCTCGACGTCGGCCCGGTCTCGTACTTCACCGACCTCCACCGGCTCGCGACGCTCGGCGCGTTCCTGCTCGCCGTCGGCCAGCTCGCGTTCGTCTGGAACGTCGTCCAGTCCTGGCTCGAGGGCCCCCGGGTGGAGTCCGAGGACCCCTGGAGTCTCGACGACCACGGCCAGCACACCAAGGAGTGGCAGTGGTTCCAGACCGAGCGCTTCCCCGCCGTCGCCGACGGCGGCGAGGACTCCGAGACCGAGACCGCGGACTGACCGCCCGACTCCCGCTGCGAACTGTCCGCGTCGCTACCGGCGACCGAAACCCGAAAGGCCACGCGCCGCCAATCTCCACGCAATGAGCGACGCGGACACCCCGCCAGACCCCAGCGAGATCGGGGAGGCCGACGCCCCGCCCGTCGAGGAGAAGCCCTACAAGCTCGTCTACGAGGCGAACAAGTGCTTCGGCGCCGGGAAGTGCGCGGAGGTCTCCGCGAACTGGGAGATGGACGTCGCGACCGGCGTCGCGAAGCCGAAGACGTACTTCTTCGACGAGGACGAACTCGACCACAACGTCGCCGCCGCCGAGGCGTGCCCGGCGAAGAAAGGCGACGGCGTCATCCACGTCGTCGACCGGCGCACCGACGAGGAGATCGCGCCCGACCCCCACGGCGACGGCACGCTCTCCGTCGACTGGTAGCGTGCGCGCAGCCCACGCGGGATTGCTCGCCACGACGCTCGCGTTCGTCGCCGCGCTCCTCGCCGCCGCGGCGACGGCCGGCCCCGACTGGATGTTCGCCAACCGCGCCGAACTCCTCACCGCCAGCGCGGGCTTCGGCGCCGCCGTCGCCGTCCACCACTACCTGCGGTCGCAGCGCGCACCGTAACCGACTTCTCTCCCCCGCCCCCATCGGGACACGCGAGGGTGGCCGAGCGGCCAAAGGCGGCGGGCTTAAGACCCGCTCCCGTAGGGGTTCGTGGGTTCGAATCCCACCCCTCGCACTCGTTCTGCGAACGGACGTGAGCAGACGAGGAGACGTGGGATTCGAAGCACGGCAGACGCAGCGCGAACGCAGTGAGCGACCGTCTGCAGGCGGTTCGAATCCGACCCCTCGCACGTACCTTTTGCTGCGCTCAGTCGCTTCGCTCCTTCGCTGGCAAAAGCTACGCTAAAAGCACTCCTCGCTCCCGTCGCGCCCTTCCGGGCGCGGTGGTCGCTCCTCGGCCCGAGCGCTCCCTCGCTCACGGCTTCGCCGTTCGCGCAAGTCGAGGCGCTCCGCGCCTCGCGCCGGTCGCGCTCGGTGAACCGCGACCCTTCCGGGTCCTTCGGACCGCTCGGGTCGCGGACGCTTACAGACAGCGGGCCGCGACGGAGACACAGACAAAGGTTCATCAGCCGTCGCGAGACACCCCCGGTATGAGCGATTCGCCCGCTGACGTGGTGGACCGGCAGATAGCCGCGTACAACGACCACGACGTCGACGCGTTCGTCGCGGAGTTCGACGAGGACGCCGTCGTCTCGGGGCTCGGTGAGGCGGAGCCGATGGCGGTCGGCCGTGAGGAGGTCCGGGAGCTCTACGGCGGGCAGTTCGAGGCCGTCTCGCCCACCGTGGAGATCCTCTCCCGGATGACGCTCGGGGAGTTCGTCGTCGACCACGAGCGCGTGGAGCGCGACGAGTCGGACGCGGCGGAAGCCATCGGCGTCTACCGCGTCCGGGACGGCGTCATCGACCGGCTGTGGCTCGCCCACGAGTAGGCGCTCCCGGCCGGTTGTGTCGCAGCTGGACGGCTGCTGGAGGACGGACGGGTCCGCGGGCTACCCGGAATCAGCTACGGGACGAGCAGCGACGCGAGCGCGATGGCGACGCCAGCGCCGGCGAGGTTGCCGAGGGCGTGCGCGGCGGCGGCCGCGTAGCGCTCGTTCTCGACGAGGCCGACGACGTCGACGCTGAACGACGAGAACGTGGTGTACGCGCCGCAGGCGCCGGTGCCGAGGAGGAGCGCGGCGTCGCCGCCGACGCCCGCGAACGTGAGGGCGGCGAGCGCGAACGTCCCGGTGACGTTCACGACGAGCGTGCTCGCGGGGTAGCCCTCGACCTGGACGTACTCGCCGACGAGCCACCGGAGGACGGCGCCGAGCGCGCCGCCGGTGCCGACGAGGTGGGCGGCGGGCAGCGGGAGGTCCATCACCGCCCACCCCCGTAGGTGACCGCGAGCCAGCGGCCGGCGACGACGCCGAGGAACCCGAGGAGGTAGTTCGCGGCGACGTTCGCGGCCATGAGCGCGGGGGCGACGCCCGCGGTCTGGACGGCGAACGTGGAGTACGTGGTGAGCGAGGAGAGGAAGCCGGTGGCGAGGACGGTCCTGGATTCGTCGGCGAGGACGCCGCGGCCGGCGGCCTCGTAGACGAGGAAGCCGAGCGCGAGGCTGCCCGCGGCGTTGACGGCGAGCGTGCCGGGGAGGCCGGGCGCGAGCAGCGCGACCGCGTACCTGAGGTTCGCGCCGGCGAAGCCGCCGACCCCGACGAGCGCGGCGGCCTCCAGGGTGCGGAGTGAGTGGGACGGCATCTGGGTCAGTGTAGTGTCGCGGCCGGCGGTACGTATAGCCAGCGGTCGGAGCGCAACGCCCAAGCGGCCGCAGGCCGTCCGGAGAACCAATGAGCGACACCGAGAGCGAGTTCGTCGACCACCCGAGATTCGAGCGCGTGGCCGACCGAAGGGAGGCCACGGGCGGACGAGCGGGGAGCGACGGGACCCGCGAGCGCGTGGACGACAAGCGAGAGTCCACGGACGTGGAGTTCGCGCCGACGACGAACGACTGGGAGGCGACCGTGTCGGTCGCCGGCGACGAACTCGAGATCGAGGTCGTGGTGCCGACGATTCAGGGGGCGACGACCGAGCACGTGGCGGACGTGGTGGCGGACGGCTGGTTCGACACGTTCGAGCGCCGCGTCCGGGACGCCGACGGCGTGACGCGGGCGGACGACGTCGAGGTGACGGCGGTGAGTCGGGAGGACGGCGGCGTCGTCGTGGAGCTGTCGGTTGAGGCGCGCGCCGGGAACGCGGCCGAGGACGCGCTGGCGCTCGTGAACTTCGTGGAGGGGACGTGGTTCCAGGGCGTCATCCCGGGCTACGAATACGTCGAGAAGGTCCGGGAGCTGCGGGAGCGCGCCGCGCAGAACGCGCAGAGCGCGGACGGCACACCTCTATAGACGCACTGTTTGCCCTGCGCTCCGGCGGCTTCGCCGCCCTCGCTCAGCAATACTTGCGGAAACAGCACGCCTCGCTCCATCGCGCCGTCGGCGCTCAGTCGCTCGTCGGCCGCCGCTCGTTCGCTTCGCTCACTCGCGGCGTGAACCGCGGCCCTCGACCGCTTCGAGGCGGTCGGGTCGCGGATGCTCTAGGATTGGCCCGCGGCTCGCGAGCATCGGCGGGCGAGCGAAGCGAGCGCCCGCAGCAAATGGGACGTCACATGGAGATGTAGGTCTCGGTGTCCTCGACGCCGTCGAGCGCCTGGATGCGGTTCGCGGCGATGTCCTTGACGTCCGCGGGGGAGTCGACGTCGATTTTCGCGATGAGGTCGACGTCGCCGGCGACGACGTGCGCGTCGACGACGCCGTCGATGGCGGCGACGTCCTCGAGGAGGCGGTCGGCGTCGCCGGTGTTCGCTTTCACCATGATGTAGGCGGTGACCATTCAGACCCCCTCCGCGGCGGCTTCCTCGCCGACGAGTATCTGGCGGACGTCGTCGAGCGCGCCGAACTCGGCGAGGACGGCGATGCGGTCGCCGACTTCGAGGGTGTCGTCGGGCAGCGGGAGGCCGAGGACGCCGTCGCGTTTCCCGAACGCGAGCAGTCTGGCGCGCGAGGGGAGTTCGAGTTCGCTGAGGGTGTACCCCCGCATGGGGGCGTCCTGTGAGACGGTGAACTGGGCGACCTGGAGGTTCTCCGCGAGGTCGGCGATGGCGGTGACGTTGCCGCCGAGGAGGGCGTTCTTCGCGCCGATGGCGCCGAGGCGTTCGGGGTAGACGATCTCGTCGACTTCGTCGGCGTACTTGCGGTAGATCTCCTCGCGGTAGTCCTCGTCGATGCGGAGGACGGTGCGGCAGCCGTGGTGGTTCGCGACCATGCAGGCGACGAAGTTGGTGTTGAGGTCGCCGGTGAGCGCGCCGAGGGCGTCGGCGGTCTCGAGGTCGGCGTCGAGGAGGACGTCCTCGCTGGAGCCGTCGCCCTCGATGACGTCGAAGTCCTCGCTCCGGGCGCGTTCGGCTTTGTCGTAGTCGCGTTCGACGACGGTGACGGTGTGGCCTTCGTTCGCGATGACGCGGGCGGTCCGGAGTCCGACGCGGCCCGCGCCGATGATGACGATGCGCATACCACCAGTTGGACGTGACACGACAAATAGGTTTGTGCCCCGTTACCACGTGGCAACGCTTTTGCTGTCGCGGCGCCAACCGGTTCGCATGGTTCACGCGTTCATCATGGTCAAGACGGGCGCCGGCGCGGCCAGCGACGTCCGCGACCAGCTCGGCGGCATCGAGGGCGTGCAGGCCGCCCACGTCGTCGCCGGGCGCTACGACATCATCGCGGAGGTCGACAGCGACGAGGTCCACGAGGTGCTGGCCACCGTCTCGAAAGACATCGGCACCGTCGCCGGCGTCACGGACACGAAGACGTACGTCTCGCTGTCCGCCGCCTGACCGAACCGGGCGCGGCGGGCTGGAACTCCACCAGCCCGCTCAGAGCTCTGCCGTCTCGCACAGCACTCCACCAGCCCGCTCAGAACTCCCTCTCCTGGGGGTCGTGGTCCTCGAGCCACTCGTCGAGCCACGCCGCCTGCTCGCGGATGCGGGGCGTCTGCTCCTCGTAGACGTAGTCGAAGAGCTCGTCGACGTCCGGTTCGCCGACGTCCTCGGCGGCCGCGACCGCGTCGTCGACCTCGGCCTCGGCGTCGTCGAAGCAGTCCTCGACGAACCCGTCGTCGACGACGCCCTGGTCGCGGAGGTAGTCCGCGTACCGGTCGACGGGGTCGGCGGTCCGCCAGTCCGGGAGGTCCTCGTCCTCGGGGCGGTAGCGCTCGGGGTCGTCGCTCGTCGTGTGCGCGCCCTGCCGGTACGTCAGGCTCTCGACCAGCACCGGCGCGCCGTCCCGGGCGTCCGCGAGCGCGTCCGCCACGGTCTCGTAGACCGCCAGGGGGTCGTTGCCGTCGACCTGCACGCCCTCGAAGCCGTAGGCTTCGGCCTTCACGGCGATGGAGTCGCTGGCGGTCTGCTTCTCGCGGGGCAGCGAGATCGCCCAGTTGTTGTTCTCGCAGAAGAACACCACGGGCGCGTCGAAGACGCCCGCGAAGTTCATCGCCTCGTGGAAGTCGCCCTCGCTGGTCGCGCCGTCCCCGAAGTAACAGACGGACGCGACGTCGTCGTCGCGGTAGTCCATCGCCATCCCGGCGCCGACCGCGTGCGGAATCTGGCTCGCGATGGGGACGGCCTGCGGGAAGTTCGGGACGTCGTGGTCGGAGTGGAACTCGGCGTGGCCGCGGCGGAACAGGAGAACGTCGCTGGCGGGGACGCCGCGCGCGAGCTGCATGGCGTTCGAGCGGTACGTCGGGAACAGCCAGTCGTCGTCGGCCATCGCGTACGCGGCGCCGACCTGGGAGCCCTCCTGGCCCTTGAACGGCGGGTAGCCCGGCATCCACCCGCGGCGCTGGAGCGCGAGCGCGCGCTCGTCGAAGTGCCGTGCCCGGATCATGTCGCGGAGGATGCCGCGAGCGTCGGCCTCGTCGACGGCGGTCTCCGCGAGGTCGCGTTCCCCGATGACGCGGTGCATGTGGCCGGCGACGCGGCCCGGTCACTTACCGATAGCGAAAAGCGTCGCGAGCACGAACCACCGGGCATGGTCTCGGCCGTCACCGCCGCGGGCGTCGCCGTCATTGTCGTCCTCCACACCGCTATCGCCGCGTTCGGCGCGCGGTTCTTCCGGGTCACACTGCAGACGCGGTGGGGGTCGGTGGTCTACACGGCGGTCCTGATTCCGCTCGTGTACGTCGCGACGACGCTCGTGCTCGGCGCCGCCGGCCTCGGCGCGGGCGCGTTCGAGGAGACCGGCCAGTTGATCGTCGTGACGTGGGCGTTCCCGTTCTTCCTCGGGTGGTCCATCGACCTCTTCTGGGTGCCGGCGCCCGAAGAACTCGAGGAGCGCCCGGACTACCCCGGCGAGTAGGCAGTCAGTCGGCGACCCGCGCCCGAAGCACTCTCGCGACCAGGAGCGCCGTCAGCGACGGGAACGCGGTCAGCGTGCCGTAGCCGAGCAGCGCGGCGAGCGGTTCGAGGACGTACGGGAGCCCGAACAGGCCGAACGTCGCGCCGGCGACGAGCGCGCCGCCGACGGTGCGGACGGCGGTGACGGCGGCGGCGTCCGCGGTCACCGCGAGGACGGCGTCCGCGACGTCGAACGCGGCGAGCGCGAGAACCACGGTCCTGGCGGCGACGCGGCGCCGCGGGCCGTCGCCGCCGCCAGGCCAGAGCACGCGGAAGTCCGCGGGGAACAGCGGCGGCAGGCGGATGGGCGGCAGCGAGAGCGAGAACCCACCGTCGTCGTCAGGCATCGTCGAGCACGCGTTCGAGGACCGCCTCGGCGTCGTCGAGGACTTCCTCGGGGGACTGGGACGCGTCGATGCGGACGAACCGCTCGGGGTCGTACTCGACGAGCTGCTCGTAGTTCGCGCGGACGTCCCGGAGGAACTCGACCTGCTCGAACTTGTTCGTCGCGCCCGACCGCGCCGCGCCGGTCTCGGGGTCGACGTCGAAGTAGAGCGTGACGTCCGGCGGCCGCGTCCAGGGCTGGTGGATTCCCCGCACGTACTCCATCGGGCGCGGGACTTCGCCCTCGAGGGCGGCGCCCTGGTAGGCGTACCGGGAGTCCGAGTAGCGGTCCGAGACGACGACGTCGCCGTCCTCGAGCGCTGGTTCGACGACGCTGGAGAGGTGGTCGGCGTGGTCGGCGGTGTACAGGAACAGCTCCGCGATGGGGTCGGCGTCGTCCTCGCCGATGGACCGCCGGACGGCGTCGCCGTACCACGACGTCGTGGGCTCACGAGTGAACGTGTAGCCGTCGCCGCGGGCGGCCCGGAGCGACTCCCAGACCGTGGTCTTGCCGCTGCCGTCGATGCCCTCCAGCGTGACGAGCATACGTCAACGACTGCGAGCGACGTACAAACGGCTTCGGGTTCGGTCCGGGAAACTGTTAACTTCGCCTGATATGTAGGCGCGGACGGATGTCGCCCCCGCCCTCCACCCCCGCCAGTTCCACCAGCCACACCAGTTCCACCAGCCACACCAGTTCCACCAGCCACACCAGCGCCCCAGGACGGGCCGTCGCTGCCAGCCCGACCGCTCCCGCCAGCACGACCGCTCCCGCCAATCCGACCTCACGCACTCGACCGCCCGCTCGGTCAGGGCGGCGTCGCGTCGACCGGTGGTGGTCGCCGTGAACTACCTCGAGTACGTCGCGCGGCGCGTCGGGTTCGCGGTGCTGTCCGTCTACGTCGTGGTGACGCTGACGTTCGGGCTCGTGCGGTTCACGCCGAACACCGCGCTCGGCGGCCGCCTGAGCGCGGCCAGGTACTACGACCGCGCCAGCCCCGCGGAGATACGGGAGATACAGGAGACGTTCCTCGAGGTCCGGGGGCTCGACGAACCCCTGCTCGACCGGTACGTCGGGTGGCTCGTCGACGTCGCGACCCTCGACTGGGGGTACTCGTTCGCGTACAACGAGCCCGTGTGGTCGGTGCTCGAGCGCGCCGTCCCGACCACCCTCGAGTACGTCCTGCCGGGCGTGCTGCTCGCCGTCGCCCTCGGCGTGTCCTTCGGCCTGGCGTCAGCGCTCGTCGGCGGGTCCAGATTGGACTGGGGGCTGCGCATCGCCTCCTACGTCCTGCTCGGCGTGCCGTCGTTCGTCGCGGTGTTCCTCTACGCCGGCGTCACGCCCGCGTCCTACCACTCGCCGGCGTTCCAGCAGCCGTACGTCGCCACCCACGTCGACCCCCAGGTCGTCGCGGCCGGCGCCGTCGCCATCGGGCTGTTCGCCGGCCAGCTCCGGTTCGCGCGCGTCGCCAGCCTCGAGCAGGCCGGCGAGGCGTTCGTGAAACTCCTCCGCGCGAAGGGCGCCGGCCGCGTTCTCGTCGCGCGCCACGTCCTCCGGAACGCCGCCCTCCCCATCGTCTCGCTGTCGCTCACGGAACTGCTCGGCGTGCTGATGTTGAACATCTACGTCGTCGAGGAAGTGCTCGCGATCGACGGCCTGGCGGGCGCGAGCCTCGCCGCGGTCAGAGCCAGGGACTTCCCGCTCGTCGTCGGCACGACGATGGTGCTCGTGTTCGTCGGCGTCGGCGGGTCGCTCCTCCAGGACCTCGCGTACGGCTACCTCGACCCCGAGGTCCGCGGGGAGTGACGCGGGCATACCTTTAGGGTCGCGCCGGCCGTCTGTCGGCGCATGGACGTGTTGGTCACTGGCGGAACGGGGTTCATCGGGACGCACCTGTGTCGAGCGCTGGACGAGCGCGGCCACGACGTGACGGCGCTCTCTCGGCACCCGGAGGGCGCAGACCTCCCGGACAGCGTCGACACGGCGGTGGGGGACGTGACCGCCTACGACGCCGCCGCGGCGGCGATGGAGGGCCACGACGCGGTCGTGAACCTGGTCGCGCTGTCGCCGCTGTTCAAGCCGAAGGGCGGCGACGACCGCCACCGGGAGGTCCACCTCGGCGGCACCGAGAACGTCGTGACCGCCGCCGAGGAGGCGGGCGCCGAGTACGTCCTCCAGATGTCGGCGCTCGGCGCGGACCCCGAGGCTCGCACCGCCTACCTCCAGTCGAAGGGCGAGGCCGAGGACGTCGTCCGGGAGTCCGGCCTCGAGCACACCATCGTGCGGCCGTCCGTCGTGTTCGGCGACGGCGGCGAATTCGTGTCGTTCACGAAGCAGCTGACGACGCCGTACGTCACGGGGCTGCCGGGCGGCGGGAAGACGCGGTTCCAGCCCATCTGGGTGCAGGACCTCGCGCCGATGCTCGCGGACGCCGTCGAGGACGACGCGCACTGGGGGGAGACCTACGAGATAGGGGGGCCGGAGGAGCTGACGCTCGCCGACGTGACGCGGCTGGCGTACCGCGCCGAGGGGAAGTCCGTGCGCGTGCTCTCCGTGCCGATGCCGCTGGCGGGCGTCGGCCTGCGGCTCACGGACCCACTGCCGTTCGTGCCGTTCGGGGCCGACCAGTACCGCTCCCTGCAGTTCGACAACACCGTCGCGGACAACGACGTGACCGCGTTCGGCGTCGAGGCGTCCGAGCTGACGACGCTCGCGGAGTACCTCGGCGTCGAGTGACCGCCGTCGCCGCCCGGAACCTCCCCGACCGCTAATATAAAAGACTGGAATGGTCCCACGCGCCGGCAATCAGCTATATATTCGTCCCGGAGTCGCCATCCCGCGAAAACACGTAACGCCGCGTAACCGTCGGACACGCGTCTGCAAAAGGCTTATACGCTCGTTTCTTCTCTAACTGGGCAAAGGGTTCCGTATGAAACTCGCAATGATCGGGTTCGGTCAGGCGGGCGGAAAAATACTCGACAAGTTCCTCGAGTACGACAAGCGCCACGACTCCGGCATCGTGCGCGCCGCCGTCGCCGTCAACACCGCTAAGGCCGACCTCATGGGTCTCGAACACGTTCCACAGGAGAACCGCGTCCTCATCGGCCAGTCCCGCGTGAAGGGGCACGGCGTGGGCGCGGACAACGAGCTCGGCGCGGAAATCGCCGAGGAGGACATCGACGAGGTGCAGGGCGCGATCGACAGCATCCCCGTCCACGAGGTCGACGCGTTCCTCGTCATCACGGGGCTCGGCGGTGGCACCGGGTCGGGTGGCTCGCCCGTCATCGCCAAGCACCTCAAGCGCATCTACACCGAACCCGTCTACGGTCTCGGCGTGCTGCCCGGCAGCGACGAGGGCGGCATCTACACGCTGAACGCGGCGCGGTCCTTCCAGACGTTCGTCCGCGAGGTCGACAACCTCCTCGTGTTCGACAACGACGCGTGGCGGAAGTCCGGCGAGTCGATGCAGGGCGGCTACGACGAGATCAACGAGGAGATCGTCACCCGCTTCGGCATCCTCTTCGGCGCCGGCGAGGTCGAGCAGGGCGGCGACGTCGCGGAGTCCGTCGTCGACTCCAGCGAGATCATCAACACGCTCGCCGGCGGCGGCGTCTCCACGGTCGGGTACGCCGCGGAGTCCGTCGACAACGACGGCGGCGGCGGCAGCGGCCTGCTGTCGCGGTTCACGGGCAGCGACGAACAGGTCGAGGACTCCGCGTCGACGACCAACCGCATCACGAGCCTCGTCCGGAAGGCCGCGCTCGGCCGGCTCACGCTCCCCTGTGAGATCGAGGGCACCGAGCGCGCGCTGCTCGTGACCGCCGGCCCGCCGAAGTACCTCAACCGGAAGGGAATCGAGCGCGGCCGCAAGTGGCTCGAGGAGCAGACCGGCTCGATGGAGGTCCGCGGCGGCGACTACCCCGTGCCGAACTCCCAGCAGGTCGCGTCCGTCGTCCTGCTGTCGGGCGTGAACAACGTCCCGCGCATCAAGGAGCTGCAGGAGGTCGCCATCGAGGCGCAGGACAACATCGACGACATCCGGGAGGAAAGCGAAGAGAACTTGCAGGAGTTGGTCGAAGACGACGACGATGAACTTGAGCCGCTGTTCTAAGCTCGCAGTCGGCCTCGTCGTCCTCCTCGCGGTCGCGGCAGTCCCGGCAGCGGCGGTCTCGATCAGTGGGGACGCGCCGGACACGGCGAAGGTCGGCGAGAAGCAGACGACGACGTTCACGATCACGGAGCCGTTCGACGAGTACGAGCAGTGGACGCTCGAGGTGCAGACCGAGCTGAGGGACGTGACCTGGCAGGTGACGACGTACGACAACGCGGACAACCAGGTGGCGGAGAAGACGCTCACCGGGCAGTCCGCGAGCTACCAGCTGCAGGCGTCCAGCGGCGTGGTTCGCGTCGAGGTGAAGCTCGTGGGGACGGTGCCCGACGACTCCGCGTTCGAGTGGAGTTACGAGCCGCCCCAGCAGATCACGTACGCGACGTTCGTGCAGGCCCAGCCGGGCGGCGCGAGCGACACCCTGGAGACGTTCGAGACGCGGCCGTACACGCAGACCGGTCAGAACGCGCGCAGCGCCATCCAGGACGCGCAGGCCGCCATCGAGAAGGCCCAGGGCGCTGGCGCGAGCGTGACCGACGCGAAGAACTACCTGGAGAACGCCATCGAGTTCTACAACAGCGGGCAGTTCGAGCAGGCGATCCAGAACGCGAACAACGCCGAGCAGTCCGCCCAGAAGAAGGCGTCGTCCGCGAAGCGCACCGACCTCCTGTTGATGGTGGGTGCGGGCGTCGTGGTGTTGCTCGTGCTCGCGGGGGGCGTCTACTGGTACCTCCAGCAGCGCGACCAGGGCTACGACAAGCTCGGGTGATGCGCGTCGTCGTTCCGTTCGACGCGACGAACCCGAATTCGCGGCTCGCTCCCGTTCTCTCCGCCGGCGAGCGACGCGAGTTTGCGGCGGCGATGCTGGCGGACGTGCTGGCGGCCGTCCGCGGGGCCGGCGGCGACCCCGTGGTTCTCGCGGCGGCCGACGACGAAGACTGGCCGTCGGGCGACGACGGCTGGCCGACTGACAGCGAGTGGCTGTCGGTCGAGGACGGGCGGCTGGCACCTTCGGGGGGCGAGGCGGCGCCCGTCACCGTCGACGACCGGTCGCTGTCCGCGGCCGTGAACGACGCGCTCGCGGACGGGCTGCCGGCGGCCGTCGTGATGGCGGACCTCGCGCTCGCGACGCCCGACGCCCTCGCGGCGCTGTTCGACGCGGACGGGGACGTGGTGCTGGCGCCGGGCCGCGGCGGCGGCACGAACGCCGTCGTCGTCCGCCACCCGGCGTTCCGCGTGGACTACCACGGCGTCTCGTACCGCGACCACGTCGCGGCGGCGGACGCGGTCGGCGCGTCGGCGTCGACCGTCGACTCGTTCCGGCTGGCGGTGGACGTCGACGAGCGCGCGGACCTCCTGGACTTGCTCGTGCACGGGGACGGCCGCGCCGCCGACTGGCTGCGGGACGCGGGGTTCGAGGTGGTCGTGCGGGGCGGCGACCCGGTCCTCGAACCCAACGCCTAAGCGGCCGAGCGCCGACGTGGCGGGTATGAACTGGAAGGCTCTCGCGCGGGCGGCGGGCGCGTTGCTGGCGCTCGCCGGGGTCGCGGCCGCCGGGTTCCTCGCGCTCGTGACGGTGCTGGTGCGGGTCGGCGTGCCGCAGTGGACGGCGTCGCCGGCGGCGGCGGCCGCGGTGGTCGCGGCGGTGCTGCCGGCGGCGGACGTGTACACGCCGCTGGGGAACACGCGCCGGACGGAACGCCTCCGCGCGAAGGCGGCCGACGCGCTCGCGGTGGACTTCGCGCTCGCGGCCGCCGTCGGGTTCGTCGCGGGGTACGCCGGCGCGACGATACTGCTGTCGGGGCAGACGGCGGGGCTGGCGCGAACGGCGGTCGTGGCGGTCGGGGTGGCGCTCGGGTACGGGACGTTCGTCGCGCGGAACGTCGACGTCTACCGGCCGAGCGGGCGCCCGCAGGGGGAGTACTCGGGCCGATGAGTTCGATTCCGGGCGCCGACGAGTACGGCGTCGACGTCGAGATATCGCCGGCCGACCGGGAGCGCGCGCTGGCCGTCGAGCCCGGCGACGTCGAGCCCGCCGAGGAGTTGACGTTCGCGCGGAACGTCTTCGTCCCGCTGACGACCGCGTGCCGGTACACGTGCACGTACTGCACGTACTACGACCCGCCGGGGGAAGCGGAGTTGCTCTCGCCGGAGGCGGTCCGGGAGACGTGTCGGGAGGGCGCGGCCGCGGGCTGCACGGAGGCGCTGTTCACGTTCGGCGACGACCCCGACGACCGCTACGACGCGGTCCACGACCAGCTCGCCGACTGGGGGTTCGAGTCCATCCACGACTACCTCCGGGCGGCCTGCGAGATCGCCCTCGAGGAGGGACTGTTGCCGCACGCGAACCCGGGCGACCAGACCCGCGAGCAGATGGCGCGGGTGGCGGACGTGAACGCGTCGATGGGTGTGATGCTGGAGACGACGGCGGACGTGCAGGCCCACGGCGGCCCGCGCGCGAAGAACCCCGGGCAGCGCCTGCACACCATCCGGACCGCGGGCGAGCTCGGCGTGCCGTTCACGACGGGGATTCTCGTGGGCATCGGCGAGGACTGGGGGGACCGCGCGGACAGCCTGCTCGCGGTCCGCGAGCTCCACGAGCGCTACGGGCACGTCCAGGAGGTCATCGTCCAGCCGGTGAGCCCGAACGAGCGCTGGCAGGCCGACCCCCCGAGCGAGGCGACGATGCGGCGGGCGGTCACGATGGCGCGCGACGTCCTCCCCGGCGAGGTCGCGGTCCAGGTGCCGCCGAACCTCGCCGACGCCCGCGCGCTCCTGGACTGCGGCGTCGAGGACCTCGGCGGCGTCTCCCCCGTGACCGACGATTACATCAATCCGGACTACGCGTGGCCGGCGCTCCGGGAGCTCGAGGACGTCGCGGAGCACGGCGGCGTCCCGCTGCGGGAGCGCCTGCCGGTCTACGAACGCTTCCTCCCCGAGGGCGTCCGCGAGGGCGAGGCGGACGCTCCGTCGAACGAGTGGGTGAGCGAGCGCGTCGGGCGCGCGCTGGCCGCGGACGACGACGCGGGCGAGCGGTACCGGCGCGTGCTCGCGGGCGACCCCGCGGCGCCGTAGCGGGGGAATCCCCCACAATACCTAACCGAGCGGCCGACGGAGTCTCCACCGAGTGCGTGGTCTCGATGGGGGACGCCATCACGCTCCCGGTCAAGCGCGTGACCGGGGACACGGTCGCCGAACGCCTCACGGAGAACGCCCGCGAGCGGATTCTGCCCGCGCGGTACCTCCTCCGGGACGAGGCCGGCGAGGTCGCGGAGACGCCCGCGGAGCTGTTCGACCGCGTCGCGTCCGCGGTGGCGGCCCCCGAGGCCGACTACGGGAACGACCCCGAGGCGTGGCGGGACCGGTTCTACGACGCGATGACGGGCCTGGAGTTCCTGCCGAACTCGCCGACGCTGATGAACGCGGGCGGCCCGCTCGGCCAGCTGTCGGCGTGCTTCGTGATGTCCCCCGAGGACGACCTCGACGACATCTTCGACACGGTGCGGCGGGCCGCCCGCGTCTTCCAGTCCGGGGGCGGCGTCGGGTACTCGTTCTCGGACCTGCGGCCGCGGGGGGACGTCGTCGCGGAGACCGGCGGCGTCGCGTCGGGGCCGGTGTCGTTCATGCGCGTCTACGACCGGATGTGCGAGACCGTGAAGGCCGGCGGGAAGCGCCGCGGCGCCCAGATGGGCGTGCTGCGCGTCGACCACCCGGACGTCGGCCGGTTCTGCGTCGCGAAACGCGAGGAGGGCAGCCTCGAGAACTTCAACGTCTCCGTCGCGGTGACCGACGAGTTCCGGGCGGCGCTGGCGGACGGCGAGGAGTTCGACCTCGTGAACCCGCGGACCGGCGACGTCCACGAGGTGACGGAGGCGACCGCGGAGTTCTACAACGCCGAGTACGCGGACGCCGACCTGCGCGCCGTCGAGGAGAACTTCTGGCGGGACTACGGCGACAACGTGGCCGGCGTCGACGAGTACCGCGGCGACCTCGTGGCGGTCGGGGAGCCGATGTCGCTGCCCGCGGCGTTCGTGTGGCGGCTGGTCGTCGACGGCGCGTGGCGGAACGGCGAACCGGGCGTGTTCGCGGTTGACCGCGCGAACCGCGAGCACTCCTTCGACGTGGACGCCCACCCCGAGCACCGCATCGAGGCGACGAACCCCTGCGGCGAGCAGCCCCTCGAGGACTTCGAGGCGTGCAACCTCGGGCACGTGAACCTCTCGCTGCTGGTGGCGGCGGACGCGCCGCGGTGGGCGGACGCCGAGCGCTCGGGCGACCTCGCGGCGGACGTCGAGGCGTTCCTCGCTGACGCCCTCGACTGGGAGCGCCTCGACCGCGTCACCCGGCTGGGGACGCGGTTCCTCGACGACGTGGTCGCGGCCAGCGAGTTCCCGCTGCCCGAGATCGAGGCCGCGGTCGCGGACCGCCGGAAGGTCGGCCTGGGCGTGATGGGGTTCGCGGAGCTGCTCGTCCAGTTCGGCGTGCGGTACGGGAGCGACGCGTCCGTGGAGGTCGCGCGCCAGGTGATGGCGCGAATCGACCGGGTCGCGACGGCGACGAGCCGCGAGCTGGCGGGCGAGCGCGGGCGGTTCCCGGCGTGGGACGACTCGAAGTACGCCGAGCCGACGCGGTACCCCGAGTGGTTCCGCCGGCACACGGGCGAGGACCCCGAGGACTGGGCGGGCGGCTTCCCGGTCCGGAACCACGGCGTGACGAGCGTCGCGCCGACGGGCACCACGTCGATGATCGCGAACACGTCGGGCGGCTGCGAGCCCATCTACGAGGTCGTCTACTTCAAGAACGTCGGCCGGGACGTCCAGGGCGTCGAGCCGCTCGTGGAGTTCGACGACTACTTCCTGCGCGTCCTGGAGGCCAACGGCGTCGACGTCGACGCCGTGGAGAACGAGGCGAAGTCCCTCCTGAAGACGGGAGCGTTCGAGGGCGTCGGGTCGCTGTCCATCCCCGACGAGGTGGCCGACCTCTTCGTGACCGCGCGGGACGTCCCGATGGACGACCACGTCCGCGTGCAGGCGGCGTTCCAGGAGCACGTCGACGGCGCCGTCTCGAAGACCATCAACGTCGCCCACGACGCCACCCGCGGGGACGTCGCGGACGCCTACCAGCGCGCACTCGACCTCGGCTGCGTCGGCGTCACCGTCTACCGGTCGGGCTCCCGCAGCGAGCAGGTGTTGACGACGAAACCCGAGGAGGCCGGCGGCGACTGACCGCGCGAGTCGGCGCGACAGGAGTGAGTTGGCAGCGCGGCAGAAGTCAGTCGTCGGCGCTCACGGGGTCCTTCGCGGCGTCCTCGCCGCGCTCCGGGACGAGCGGCGTGCCGTCCGCGTTCGGGCCGAGTCGCGGGCCGAGCGCGTCCGCGTCCGGGTCGACGACGCGGCGCTCGGTGTAGTCCGTGGAGCGCTCGACGGGCGTGCGGCCGATGGCCGAAATCATGTCCGCGTAGTCCGCGACGGACCGGAACTCGCCGTGCTGGCCGCCGGCGCGCTTCGTGATCTCCTCGCTGAGGATGGTGCCCATGAAGTCGTCGGCGCCGCAGTTCAGGAGTTTCAGGCCCTTCGCGTCCCCGAACTTCACCCACGACGACTGGACGTGGTCGACGTTGTCGAGGTAGAGCCGGGAGACCGCGACCATCAGTTCGTCCTCGGCGTCGCTCGCACCGCCGGTGACGACGCCGCGGTCGTACAGCGGCGTCTGCTCGTGGACGAACGACAGCGGCACGAACTCGGTGACGTTGCCGGTGCGGTCCTGGAGGTCGCGGACGACGTCGAGGTGGTGGACGCGGTGGGCGGCGTTCTCGACGTGGCCGTACATGATGGTCGCGGTCATCGGGAGGCCGACGTCGGCGGCGGCCTCCATCGCGGCGACCCACTGGCCGGTGTCGATTTTGCCGGGGCAGATGACGTCCCGGACCTCGTCGACGAGAATCTCCGCGGCCGTGCCGGGGACGGTGTCGAGGCCCGCGGACTGCAGTTCGGCGTAGACGTCGCGGTAGTCCCACGCTACCCCGCGCTGGGCGTGGTGGGCTTCCTCCGGGGTCATCGAGTGGACGTGCGCGCCGGCGTCGCTCATCGCGGCGATCTGCTCGACGTACGTGTGGGGGTCCGTGTCGTAGCGCTCGGGGGGCGTGTAGTTGTGGTCGGGGTCGTCGGGGTCGAGGGCCTCGCGGTGCTCGGGGTTCAGGCCGAACGCGGGGTGGAGGCCGGAGACGGACGTGACCTCGTAGACGCCGCGGTCGACGGCGTCCGCGACGACGGCGCGGGACTCCGCGGGCGTCTTCGTGAAGCCGGCGTGGGCGTCCTCGTAGTCGGTCTCGAACTTGTGGGCGGTGTCCTTGAAGTTGCAGAACAGGCAGCCGGTGTTGCAGGCCGTGGTGACGTTGTTATTGACGTTCGCGACGAACGTCACCTCGTCGCCGACCACCTCGGCGCGGCGGCGGTCGGCGGCCTCGAGGACGAGTTCCTTCCGCCGGGGGTCGATGCCGTCGACGTCGGTGCCGGTGGTGATGAGTTCGACGCCGTCGTCGACGGTGAGCCGGTCGCCGTCCCGGGCTTTCGCCAGCGCGTTCTCGAACGACTGGTCGGTCTCGGGGACCACGTCGAAGTCGAACTCGCTGGCGTCGGACATACTGGTGCAGTCTGCTCGCACGGACAAAAACCCTGCCACAGCGGCGACGCCGACCACTCGACCCACGAACGTGTACATCTCCAGTCGAAGCGATGGGGTTGTGGGCACGGGAGTGAAAGATTCATGGTGGTCGGCGCCCGCCGTACACCCATGCAGAGCGTCAAGGACCTCCGGGTGGAGGCCGGCCCGACCCGGCACGACCTCGGTCGCGGCGTCTTCGAGTTCAGCGACCGGTACTCCGTGTTCGACTGGGGCGAGATGCCCGACCTCATCCCCCGGAAGGGCGCGAGCCTCTGCGTGATGGGCGCGTACAACTTCGAACTCCTCGAGGCCGAGGGCGTCCCCACGCACTACCGGGGCGTCCGGGCGGCCCCCGGCGCGGGCGGCGACGGTGGGGTCGACGATAGCGGGGACACCGTCGCGCTCGCGGACGCCCGCGAACCCCCGACGGAGATGGCCGTCGACCTCACGCAGGTCCCCGACCTCCCCTTCGACGGCGACGACGGCTACGACTACGACGCCTACCACGCCGCCGCCGGCCACAACTACCTCGTCCCGCTCGAGGTCGTCTTCCGGAACAGCGTCCCCGTCGGCTCCAGCCTCCGATCGCGTCGCGACCCCGCGGACGTCGGCCTCGACCGCGACGCGTGGCCCGACGAACCCGTCGACCTCCCGGAGCCCGTCGTCGAGTTCTCCACGAAGTACGAGGAACAGGACCGGTACCTCGCGCGCGAGGACGCCGACCGCGTCGCCGGCCGCGCCGACGTCGACGACCTCGAAGCCGTCGCCCGCGAGGTCAACCGCGTCGTCACCGAGCGCGCCGACCGGACCGGGTTCGTCCACGAGGACGGCAAGATCGAGTGCCTCTACGTCGACGGCGAGATACGGGTCGCGGACGTCGTCGGGACGTTCGACGAGAACCGCTTCCGGTTCGACGGCCGCGAGGTCTCCAAGGAGGTGGTCCGCCAGTACTACAAGCGCGCCGACCCCGAGTGGGTCGACGCCGTCGCCGCCGCCAAACGCGAGGCCGACGAGCGCGGCGTCGCGGACTGGCGGGACCTCTGCGAGGCGTCCCCGGACCCGCTCCCGGACGGCCTCGTGCAGGCCGCCTCGGACGTGTACGCCGCCGGCGCGAACCGCTACACCGACCACGACTGGTTCGACGCGCCCGCGCTCGCGGACGCGCTCGACGCCTTCGAGCAGCGGGGCCACCACGAGTAGCGTGACCGCCGCCAGCAGCGTGACCACCACGGGCAGCGTGACCACCACGCGCACCGTGGCCACCGCGAGCACCGTAGCCAGAGGAGACGCAGCGGGGTAGCCCGATGACACGCCGTCGTCTCGCGCCGGTCGCCGCGCTGGTCGCCGTCTCGAGTGTCGTCCTCGCCGCGTCCCTCCTCCCCGGGTCGACGGCGGGCGGCCTGCCGGCGGGCGCGGACAAACTCCTGCACGCCGCCGGCTACGCCGCGGTCGCGGGCGCGGCGGCGTGGACGACTCGCGCCCGGAGCACGCGCTCGCTCGTCGCCGTCATCCTCCTCGTCGGAGTGCTCGGCGCGGGCGTCGAACTCCTCCAGCCCGCCGTCGGCCGGCACGCCAGCGCCCTCGACGCGGCCGCCAACCTCGCCGGCGCGACCGTCGGCGTCGCGTCCTGGCGGCTCTCCGCAGGGACTGCAGGCGACGATTCCGCGGACGACCCCGGGCCGTGAACGGGCGGCGAGGAACCGGTATCTCAGACAATTAGCCCGGTCGTTTTTCAGTCAAATTCGAGTAGCGCGACCCGTGCGGTTCGAGGACTCCCCGTTCGCGTACCTCGCGCTGGCGTCGGCCGCCGCGCTCGGAGCGCTCGCCGCGTCCATCCTCCTGTTCGGCGTCTCGGCGTCGTTCCCGGCGTTCCTCGCGCGGTCCCTCGCAGTGATGGGACTGACGCTGCTCGCGACCGCCGGCCTGCGCTCCCGGTTCGCGGCCCGCGAGTGACCCGTCCCCTTCCGCCGGGAGGCCAGACGAAGCCGCTTTACGGCCGCGTCGACTCCTATCCGGTAATGAGCGAGCCGAGCGCTGAGGTCTACGAGCGTGGGCGCGGGATGGACGCCCACAACCAGGTGATGCGGGAGCTGCGGGCGGAGAAGGGCGCGAAGGACTACGCGCCGGACGAGCCGACCCGCGTCTGGCTGGACGAGGACAACACGCCGGACGGCGTCTACCAGAGCCTCACCATCATCCTGAACACGGGCGGGTGTCGGTGGGCGCGGGCCGGCGGCTGCACGATGTGCGGGTACGTCGCGGAGTCCGTCGAGGGCGGGAGCGTCGCCCACGAGGACCTGATGACGCAGGTCGAGGCGTGCCTCGAGCACGAGCGCGAGCAGGTCGAGGCGGGCGAGGCCGACGGCGAGTCCGGCCTCGTGAAGATCTACACGAGCGGGTCGTTCCTCGACGAGCGCGAGGTGCCCGCGGAGACGCGGCAGGCCATCGCCGAGACGTTCGCGGACCGCGAGCGCATCGTCGTCGAGAGCCTGCCGGACTTCGTCGAACGGGAGAAGCTCGCGGACTTCACCGACGTCGGCCTGGAGACGGACGTGGCGGTGGGTCTCGAAACGGCGACCGACCGCGTGCGCCACGACTGCGTGAACAAGTACTTCGACTTCAGCGACTTCGAGGACGCGTGCGCGGAGGCCCGGGCGGCCGGCGAGGAGGCCGACGGCGTGGACGCGGGCGTGAAGGCGTACCTCCTGATGAAGCCGCCGTTCCTCTCGGAGAGCGAGGCCATCGCGGACATGAAGCGCTCGGTTCGGCGCTGCGCTGACGTCGACGGCTGCCACACCGTCTCGATGAACCCGACGAACGTCCAGCGGTACACGATGGTCGACCAGCTGCACTTCCGAGGCGGCTACCGGCCGCCGTGGCTCTGGAGCGTCGCCGACGTCCTCGAGGCCACCGCGGACGTCGACGCCATCGTCGTCTCGGACCCCGTCGGCCACGGCAGCGACCGCGGCCCGCACAACTGCAGCGACTGCGACGACCTCGTCCAGGAGGCCATCAAGGACTTCGACCTCCGGCAGGACCCCTCGGTGTTCTCGGAGGTCAGTTGCGAGTGCGAGGCGACGTGGAAGGCCGTCGTGGAGCGCGAGACGGGGTACAACCTCCCGCTCGCGGAGTAAGTGTCGCTGGAATCGGGAAAACCACTAAGTCCCCGGGACGAGAATTATTAAGCAAGAAGCCCGTCGAAATTAAATCGGTGGCTTCTTCTATCAGTTCTCCATAGCTACTGCCGTCACACTAGAACACCCAGCCGCCGACCCGTACGGCGGGCGCCGCGCCCGCCGCAGTTCGCGCACCGCCACTCGACCGCCCTCCAGTCACGACGCCACCATGCCAGCAGACGCCCCAGCAGACAGCACCGCCGCCCCGACCATCCACGCCCCCGCTGACGCGGCCGTCGACGACGCAATACGGATTTCAGTCACCGGCCTCGACCCGGGAGAGCGAGTAACGCTCGAGGCCACGTTCGCCGACCTCGGCACCGAGTGGGCGAGCGACGCGACGTTCGAAGCCGACGCCGACGGACGCGTCGACCTCACCGAGGACGAGCCGGTCGCCGGCGACTACGACGGTCTCTACCCGATGGGACTCGTGCAGTTCGCCGACCGCGTCGGCGAGAGCCCCGTCGACACGCGGGACGGCCGCGAGACCACTGACCTCAAACTCGCCGCGCGCGTCGACGGCGACGTCGTCGCGGAGACGACCGTCCGCCGGCGCGTCGCGCCGAACGTCGACGCCCGCGACCTCGACCCCCAGACGGACGGGGTCGCCGGCACCCTCTACGCCCCCGGCGAAGACGGCTCCCACCAGGGCGTCGTCGCGCTGCACGGGTCCGGCGGCGAGCCGTACGGCCGGAAGGCCCGCGTGCTCGCCAGCCACGGGTTCGCGGTGCTCGCCCTCCGGTACTTCGGCGGCCCCGACCCCGTCCCCGAGGAGTTCGCCGAAGTCCCCATTTCGTACGTCGGGGACGCCATCGCCCGCCTGCGAGACTGTGAAGCGGTCGCTACCGGCGACGTGGGCGTCGTCGGCGCGTCCCGCGGGAGCGAACTCGCGGCCCTCACCGCGAGCCAGCGCGACGACGTCGGCGTCGTCGTGGCGTACGCACCGAGCGCGTTCGCATGGTTCGGCGAGGACGCCGACGACGAACCCGGGCCGCCGCCGTCGGCGTGGACCGTCGACGGCGACCCCCTCCCGCTGCTCCCGCATCCGGGACGCGGCGGCCAGCCCGAGGAGACGGACCGCGGCCTCCGGACGCGGCCGATGTACGAGGCGTTCGTCCGCGAGGCCGACGCGGACGCGCTCGAGGAGGCGATGCTCCCCGTCGGCGACGTCGCTGCGGACGTCGTCCTCGTGTCGGGCCGCGACGACGGCATCTGGCAGGCCAGCGAGATGAGCGAGACGCTCGTCGACGCGATGCAGGACGCACCCGGTGCGGCGGCCCACTACGCCTTCGAGGACGCCGGGCACGGCGTCTTCCTGCCGTACCACCCGACGACCGAGCGCAGTACCCGCGAGAAACGTGGCGAACCGGACTTCGTCCACGGCGGCACCCCGTCGGGCGCCGCGACCGCGGACGAGGAGTCCTGGCGAGTCGCCCTCGACGCGCTCGAAACGCTCAGAGAATAACCGTCAGGCGAACGCGCCGAGGACGCCCCGGCCGTCGGTGCGGCCGAGTTCCGGGAGCGTCGCGCGCTCGGGGTGGGGCATCATCACGGCGACGTGCTCGCGCTCGCCGAGGATGCCGGCGACGTTGCCGCGGGAGCCGTTGGGGTTGGCGGCGTCGGTGACGTTCCCGTCGGGGTCACAGTACCGGAAGAGCACGCGGTCGTCGGCGACGAGGTCGTCGTAGGCGTCGTCGCCGACCTCGAAGCGACCCTCGCCGTGCGCGATGGGGATCTCGACGACGTCGCCCTCCTCGTAGGCGGCCGTCCAGGGCGTGTCGGCGTTCTCGACGCGGAGGTGGACGTGCTCGCACTGGAAGCGCGCGCTGGCGTTCGTCGTGAACGCGCCCGGGGTCATGCCCGACTCGCAGCCGATCTGGGCGCCGTTGCAGACGCCGAGGACGGGGACGCCGGCGTTGGCGAGCTCGCGGACTTCCTGCATGACGGGGGAGTGGGCGGCCATCGCGCCGGCGCGGAGGTAGTCGCCGTACGAGAAGCCGCCGGGGAGGACGACCCCCGCGGTGTCCGCGGGGAGGCCGTCCTCGTGCCACGCGATCTCGGCGTCGACGCCGAGGCGTTCGAGCGCGCGGACGGCGTCGCGGTCGCAGTTCGACCCGCCGAAGCGGACGACCGAGACCGTCATTCTCGGGGTTCGACCTCGACGTCGTAGTCGTGGATGGTCGGGTTCGCGAGCAGTCGGTCGGCCATCTCGCCGGCGCGGTCGGCGGCCGCGGCCTCGTCGTCGGCGTCGAGGTCGAGTTCGAAGCGGTCCGCGGACCGCAGGTCCTCGAGTTCGAACCCGAGGCGTTCGAGCGCGCGCTGGGTGGTCTCGGCCTCGGGGTCGAGGACTCCGCGTTTCAGTCGGACCGTCACCGTCGCGGTGTACGCGGTCATCGCGTGGATGTGGGCGTCCGTGGTCAAAGACTCTTTTGGAAGCGCTCGACGATACACGGACGTGCATAGGCAGACGTTGCGCGAGCAGCGCTCCTTATCCGCGCTCGCGCCGTTCCCGGGTGTATGCCCAGCGAACGGCAGTCCACGGGCGCAGCGACGCGCGACGACCACACCGAAATCACGGTGGTCGGAGCCGACCGCACCGGCATCGTCGCGGGCGTCACGGGACTGCTGTTCGAGCGCGGCGCGAACGTCGAGGACATCGAGCAGACCGTCCGCGACGGCGTCTTTCGAATGACGCTGCACGCCGACGTGTCGCCGGAGACTGACGGCCCGGCGTCCGACGCGGAGCGCGAGGAACTGCGCGCCGCGCTCGCCGTGCTCGGCGACGACCTCGGTGTGGACGTGCGCGTGCGCTTCCCGGACGAGCGCGACGAGGGCGTCGCCGTCCTCGTCACGAAGGAAGCCCACTGCCTGCGCGCGCTCCTTGAGGCCGACCTGGACGCCGAAATCCGGGTCGTCGTCGGGAACCACGACGATCTCGCGGACGTCGCCGCCGAGCACGGCGTCCCGTTCCACGACGTCGGCGACGACGCCGGCGCGCCCGACGAGGACCGCCTGCTCGACCTCCTCGACGAGTACGACGTCGACCTCGTGTTGCTCGCGCGGTACATGCGCATCCTCAGCCCGGACGTCGTGTTCCGGTACGCCGGCCGCATCGTCAACGTCCACCCGAGCCTGCTGCCGGCGTTCCCCGGCGCGGAAGCCTACCGGCAGGCCGTCGAGGCGGGCGTCCGCGTCGCGGGCGTCACCGCCCACTACGTCACCACGGACCTCGACCAGGGCCCGATCCTCACCCAGCGCGCGTTCGAGGTGCCGCCGGACGCCACCGTCGCGGACGTGAAGGAACGCGGCCAGCCCCTCGAGGCCGAGGCGCTCGTCGAGGCGGCGCGCGCCCACCTCGCCGGCGACACCACGGTCCGCCGCGGCACCGTCGACGTCGGCGGCGACCACGAGTTCGGCGCGCTCGCCGGCGACTAGGGGCCGCAATCCGCAGCAATAATGTACCTCTGTGTCAATTTCGGGCGCGTGAACGACGGAGCAGCCCCGCGCCCGAACCAATGATGTCCTCGCTCGCCCTCGCCGGCCGCAGCCTTCGGCACGCCGGCCTCGACGCCGTCCGCGAGTTCGCGTACCGGACGTACTTCGCGGCGCGCCCCCGGACCGGCAGCCCCGACCCCGTGCTCGACGCCGACTGGGACCTCCTCGTGGTCCTCGACGCCTGCCGCGCGGACGTCTTCCGGGAGGTCGTCCGGGACGGCGACTACGACTCGCTGTCCGCCGACGGCACCGCCGTCTCCCCCGGCAGCACGTCCAGGGAGTGGCTCGCGTCCGTGTTCGGGGACGCCAGCGACGACGCCGTCGAGGACGTCACGTACGTCACCGGAAACCCCTACACGACGCGGGTCCTGGACGCCGACCGCTTCGCCGCGGTCGACGACGTCTGGCAGCGCCACTGGGACGACGACCTCGGGACGATTCCGCCCCGCCCCCTGACGAACGCCGCGATCCGCGCGGGCCGCCAGCAGTCCGACGGCCGCCTGGTCGTCCACTACATGCAGCCGCACTTCCCGTCGGTCGTCGCCGAGGACAACCACGGCGGCGGCGTCGCCCTCGACGACTGGGGCGACCAGCCGATGTCTGTCTGGGAGGAACTCCGGTTCGGCAAGCGCCGCCCCGAGGCCGTCTGGGCCGCCTACCGCCGCAACCTCGAGGCGGTCCTCGACGACGTCGAACTCCTCCTGGAGAACGTCGACGCCGAGTCCGCGGTCGTCACCGCCGACCACGGGAACGCGTTCGGCGAGTACCACATCTACGGCCACCCGGGCGGCGTCGGCATCCCCGCGCTCCGCGAGGTGCCGTGGTGCGAGACGACCGCGGTCGACGACGCCACCCACGACCCGCCCGCAGAAGACGACGCGGACGGGGACGCCGACGAGGACGTCATCGACGACCGCCTGGAGAGCCTGGGGTACAAGGTCTGATGGCGGGCGAGAACCTCCTCGTCGTCTGCGTGGACTGCCTGCGCGACGACTTCGTGCGCGGCGACCACACGGACACGCCGTTCCTCGACGACCTCCGCGCCCGGGGGATGGACTGCGCGAACCTCTTCTCGACGACCACCACGACCACGCCCGCGATGGCGAGCCTCCTCACCGGCACGTACAACGAACGCAACGGCGTGCAGTCGCTCCGCCACGGCACGCTGTCGCCGGACGTCGAGTCGTTCGCCGAAGTCTTCTCCGCGGCGGGCTACCACACCGAGGCGATGGTGACCGGGCCGCTGCTGCCGGAGACGGGCCTCGACCGCGGGTTCGACCGCTACGACCACCGCGCCGAGGACGCCGACCTGTTCGGCGACTGGCGCGCGGACGCCATCGACCGCGTCGAGTCCCTCCCCGAGCCGTTCGCCGCGTTCGTCCACCTCTGGGAGCTCCACGAGGACGTCCGCGTCCCCCCGGCGTTCGACGACCCCGCGTACGGCGAGACGCCGTACGGGCGCGCGCTGTCCGCGCTCGACCGCGAACTCGAGGCGCTCGTCGACGCCGCCCCCGAGGACACCGTCGTGGCGCTCCTCGGCGACCACGGCGAGAGCGTCACCCACCGGAACAGCCCGCTCCGACTCCTCCTGAAGTCGACCCGGGACGCGCTCCGGTACTACGGCGGCGTCGACACCCGGGACTGGGTCGCGGCGCTCAACCGCCGGCTCGACGGCCGCGGCCCCGACGTCGACGACCACTACATCGAGAACGGCCACGGCGAGAACGTCTTCGACTTCACCACGAACGTCCCGTTCGTCCTCGCCGGCCCCGGCGTCGAGGCCGCGCGCGTCGACGAGCAAGTCCGGCAGGTCGACGTCTTCCCGACGCTCCTGGACACCCTCGACGTCAACGCCCGCCCCGGGAACGACCTCGACGGCGACCCGATACGGCCGGGGGACGTCGCCGACCGGCCCGCGTACATGCGCGCCTGCGGGGCGTCCCTGCACGGCGACGAGAACTGGGCGCGCGCCATCCGGTACGACGGCGCGAAGTACGTCGAGTACCCCGACCGCGACTGGGACGCGGAGCTCTACGACCTCGAAGCCGACCCCCGCGAGCTGCGCCGCGTCGAGGACGCCCGCCTCGAAGCGAAACTCGAGGGCCTCATGCCCGAACGCGGCCAGCCCCTCGACGAGGTCGAGGAACTCGACATCGACGACCACCTCGAGGACCTCGGCTACCTCTAACGCCCCCGGCTGCCCGCGAGAATGACGCGCTTGCTGAGGGCTACGGCGTCGACCGCCGCCCCTGGACGCCGAGCACGCTCGCCGCGGCGGCGCCGACGCTCCTCGTGAGGAAGTAGCCGCCGACGCTGTGCAGCGTCACGGCGGCCGCGATGGTCGCCGGCGCGACCGCGGTGACGACGGTGAGCGCCGTCACGTTGATGGCTTCCGTGCCGCCGAGGCCGCCCGGCGTCGGCAGCACCGACCCGAGCGTCCCCAGCGGCAGCACGAAGAACGGCACGTAGATGGGGATGTGCGACCCGAGCGCCACGAACGTCACCCACAGCCCGAGGGCCTAGAACCCCCAGCCGACGCCGGACAGCCCGACCGCGGTCGCGAGCCGGCGCCGGTCGGTCGCCACGCGCTCTAGGGCGCCCGTGAACCCCGTCACGCGCTGCCGGAGCGCGTCCCGGGACGGCGGCGACAGCCGCGGAACGTGGGTCGTGACGGCGTGCACGGCGCGGAACACCGCGCCGCCGACGTGCTCCCCGAGCTGCTCCCGGAACCGCCACGCCAGCGCGGCGGCCACGGCGACCGCGGCGACGCCGGCCGCGAGCGCCGTCGGGAGTCCGCTGAGTTCCACGGGGAGGCTCGGAACGGTCGCCACGTAGTACGTCGCGCCGAGCAGCGCGAACGACAGCGACGGCACCACGTTGATGGCGTCCAGGCTCGCGATGGACGCCAGGCTCACCTCGTAGTCCGTGCCCGCGGACTGCGTGAGCAGCCACGCCGTCACGGGCTCGCCACCAGCCTGCCCGAACGGCGTGACGTGGTTCGCGAACGCGCCCGCCGCGTTCACCAGCAGCGCCGTGTGCACGGGCGCGTCGACGTCCAGCGCGCCGAGCACGGTCCAGAGTTCGAACCCCCAGGAGACGTTCCAGAGGAGGATGGTCGCCGCGACGACGACCAGCAGGGAGACGTCCGCGCGACCGACCGCCGCGAGGACGGCGCTCGCGTCCAGCAGGTAGAACATCACGGCGAAGACGGCGCCGGCGACGAGGAAGCCCCCGGCGGTCGCCACGAGTTGCTCTCGGTCCACGGTGGCAGTGCAACCGCCGCGCGAATCAATCCTCCGGATTGCTCCCAGTTCCTGCGAACCGGCCAGCTATCCCGCCTGCGGCCCGGTCACTCCTCCCGCGTCCACTCCGCTCGCTGTGTCAGGTGCGCGCGGGCTTCCGCGCCGAGTTCCTCCTGGACCGCGACCAGGTCGCTGGTCGTGAGGATGCCGACGAGGTCGATGCCGTCCGCCACCGGCAAGTGCTTCACCGCCTCCTCGTGCATCTTCCGCGCGGCCTGCCGCAGCGTCGCCCCCTCCCGGATCGTCACCAGGGGCCCGGACGCCGCCGCGTACACGGGAATGTCGGAGAACGGCCTGTCGTACTCCAGGCCCGCCGCCACGAAGTCGCCCTCCGTGAGGATGCCCGCCGGGTTCCCGCGCCGCGTCACGACCACGCTCCCGATGGACTCCTCGCGCATCCGCTCGGCCGCCGCCGACAGCGACGCCTCCGCGGACACCGTCACGACCGGCGTCGACATCGCGTCCGAGACCTCCATGC
>JBDGUB010000033.1:0-37490 GCA_042216245.1 Halobacterium sp. | reverse complement strand
GTAAACCCCGTCGCTGCTCGGCGGCGCCCGCGACGCCGCCGCCCGGACTGCGAGTGAACGACTGGGTTTTTAGGGGCCTACCGTCTACGACGGTGTAATGACTCGCATCCTCGTCGTGGACAACCACGGCCAGTTCACCCACCTAGAGCACCGCCTGCTCCGGGACCTCGACGGGGTGGACGCCGACCTCGTCGACAACACGACCCCTCCCGAGGACATCGACGCCGACGGCCTCGTGCTCTCCGGCGGCCCCGACATGGACGACGTCGGCTACTGCCCCGAGTACCTCGAACTCGACGTCCCCGTGCTCGGCATCTGTCTCGGGCTGCAGCTGATCGCCGCCGAACTCGGCGGCCGCGTCGAGTCCGGGGAGTACGGCGGCTACGCCGACGTCGACGTGCGAATCCTCGACGACGCCGACCCCCTCGTCGGGTCGCTCGCCCCCGAGACCCGCGTCTGGGCGAGCCACGCCGACGAAGTCGTCGAACTCCCCGAGGGCTTCGAGTGCACCGCCGAGAGCGACATCTGCGGCGTCGAAGCGATGTCGGACACCGACCGCGACCTCTACGGCGTCCAGTGGCACCCCGAGGTCGCGCACACCGAGGAGGGCGAGGCCGTCTTCGAGAACTTCCTGGAGATCTGCGAGTAGGCCATGACGGAGACTCAGGGCGAACTGGCGAGCCTCTCGAAGTACATCTTCCGCGCGCCCCGCTGGTACACGAGCGTCGCGCTCTCCCTCGTGATCGCGGCGCTCGCGGGCATCGCGGCCTTCGACAGCATCTACGTCCTCGAGGACGCCTGGCAGGGCGTGTTCTTCATCGGCGTGCCGACGGTCGTCGCGAGCCTCGCGACCACGCCCGTCGACCGGTTCTTCGGCGGCCAGCTCTCGTACAACCGGTCGTCGCTGCTCGCGGTCACCTGCGAGGTCGTCGTCGTCGTGGTGCTCGTGCTCGCCGGCGTGCTCGCCACGGTCTCTGCGTCACTCGGCCAGAACTTCGTCTTCGACGCGCTCATCGCCGCGCTCGCGCTCGTGTTCGCGGTCCGGTTCCTCGTCGTCCTCGCGGTCTCCCGGAACTCCCCGCTGGTCGCCGCCGTCCCGGCGAGCATCCAGACGGCGACCGGCGGCGTCCTCCTGTTCGTGTACAGCGGCACGATGAACTACCTCACGGAGGGCGGCCCGATACTCTCCGCGTACCTCTCCCGGCCGAACCGCGCGCCCCCCGAGATACAGTACGCGTTCACGCCCGAGGACTTCGTGCTGCTCGCGCTCATGACCGCGATGTACGGCCTCGTCGCGTACGGGCTCGTCGCCATCGTCGACCGCCCGTGGAAGCGAAGCCTCGACGTCAGCGTCCTCGATTTCATCCGCGGGTTCATCGGCCACATCGCGGAGGGCTCCCGGGAGCTCGAGGACTTCTTCGAGCAGATCGGCGAGGAAGCCGTCGTCCCCGTCACCGTCCTCGCGTTCCGGCGGCCAGACGACCACTCGGAGAAGGCCCGCGTCGTCCTGCCGATGATTCACCCCGGCCCGATGGGGGAGATCGGCGGCGGCAACCTCCCGCAGCGCGTCGCCGAGACGTCATCGGGGCTGGCGTTCCCGCCGCACGCCACCGCCGGCCACGACTTCAACCTCGTCACCGAGCGCGAGGTCGACACGCTCATCGACGCCGCCGAGCGCGCCCACGAGGACATCGAGTACTCGGACCGCGCGACCGCGTCGGTCCGCGTCCAGGAGGGCGAAGCGAAACTCCTCGGGCAGGCGTTCGGCGACGACGCGTTCCTCGTGTCCACGTACGCCCCCGAGTTCGCGGACGACGTCGAGTACGCCGTCGGCCTGTCGGCGGCCGCCGAGGCCCGCGTGGAGGGCATCGACGACGTCCTGCTCGCGGACGCCCACAACTGCAACAACGGCCTGGAGGGCGACGACCTCGGCCACGTCTACCCGGGCAGCAAGCGCTCGTTCGACATGATTCAGGCCGCCGGGAACGCCGCCCGGGCGCTCCGCGACGCCGACCAGGACGACCTGCGGCTCGGCACCGCGTGGAACCGCACGTCGTGGCGACCCACCGACGGCATCGGGCCGCTCGGCGTCCGCGTCGCCGTCGTCGAGGCGGGCGGCCAGCGCACCGCGTACGTCCTGATAGACGGCAACAACATGGAGCCCGGGCTCCGCGAACAGCTCCTGGACGCCATCGGCGGCGTCGACAACGCGGAAGTGATGACGACGGACACCCACATCGTGAACACCGTCGAGTCCTCGAACCAGGTCGGCGCCGCCATCGACTGGGACGAACTCGAAGCGGTCGTCACCGACCTCACCGACGAGGCGGTCGACGACCTCGAACCCGTGGAGGCCGGGATGGCCAGCGAGCGCGCGGAAGTCACGGTCTTCGGGAACGACCGCACGGAGACCCTCGCCAGTCACGCGAACGCCGCCATCGCGATGGGCGGCGCCGTCGCGGGACTCGCCGTGCTCGCGACGGTCACCATCAGCGTGCTCGTCTTCTTCCTGACGTGACGGCCGGGACCGGGCGCCCGGTCTGACCCGGAACGCGTCCCCCGCCGTCCCCTCCCTCCTGTCTCGCACTGTGCCGAGACCCGTCGCTACTGGCCTGATGCTACGCGAGAATTCGGTGTCGAATCGAGCATCGCCGCCGCGTCGCCCTACTCCTCCTGGGCGAACAGGTCGTCGGCGGCGCCGCGGGCCGCGAGCGCCGCGTCCTCCGCGACCTGCTCGACGTCCGCGTCGGCGTCCGGCGCGTGCACGTAGACGTCCACGTCCAGGACGCCGTCCTCGAAGGACACCGTGATGTCGAGGTCGTCGACGTCGCTCGTCCGCAGGCGGTCGAGCACCAGCCCTTCCGCGGCCTCGGCCGCCGTTTCGACGACCTCCTCGTCGGTCGGCATCCGTTACGCGCTCGGGCCGCCCATCGCACCGCCGGCGCCGCCGAGCATCTCCTGGAGCTCCTCCTGGAGGTCCTCGAACTGCTCCTGGACGCGCTCCTCCTGCTTCTGGAGGGTCTCGACGCGGACTTCGAGGTTGTCGACCTTCTCCTCGATGTCCTCCTCGGCGTCCTCGTAGTCGGTCTCGACGAGGAGCTCGCCGACCTCGCGGTACATCGTCGTCCCGGACTCGATGTCGTCGAGGGCGTCCAGCGCCGTCTCGGCCTCCGAGAGCTGCGTCTCGGCCTGCTGTTTCTGCGCGGCGACGGACTGGGCTTTCTCCTGAAGGTCCTGCAGCTGTTCGAGCTTCTCCTGCGCTTCCGGCGGCAGATTACCCTGCATACCTGTTCGGTGGCGCGCCCGACAGAAAAACCCCCGCTTTATCGGCTCGACGACGTACCGACCGTGAATCCCCCTCTTAACCGCTACTGGTGCGGTTCCGGGGTCCGACGCCGCCTCGCCTCACCCCGCGTCGGCGCCGACCGCCCCGGCCGCCGCGTCGGCCGCGCACTCCGCGACTTCCACGAGGGTCAGCCACGTGTTCTGGCCGGCGCGCAACGCGGTCAGGTCCGCGGCGTCCACGGCGACGGTGACCGTGTCGCCGTCCCGGGCGACCGCGGCCTCGCTGCGGTCGCCCTCGATGTCGCCGGCTTCGACCGCGACGCTGCGCTCGACGACGCGCGCGGTCGACGCCGACTCGTACTCGAAAACCAGTTCCGTGGAGTGCACTACTCGACGCTGACTTCCTTCACGTCGCGGCTGCGTTCCTTCAGGAGCACCCGGTGGCCGCAGTACGGACAGCGCACGCCGCCGTACTCGTCGAGTTCGACGTCTCGCTTACAGCGGGAGCACTTGTACGCCATGGTTACTCTTCGGCCGCTTCGACGTCGCTCTCTTCGATTTCGCCGAGCGCCGCGCGGATCGACCGCGTCGTCGTCTTGCCGCCCGGGGTCTGCGGCCGGTACGCGCCGCCCGCGTACTTGTAGTCGCACTTCTCGCACTGCCAGATGCCCGTCCCCTGCCGGGAGACGGCTGCCGACCCGCAGTCGGGGCAGACGTGGTCGTCGTTCATGTCGTCCTCGATCTCGGAGACGCGGCGGCGAGAGACGCGGCCGTAGCGCGCGCCGAATCGTCCGGCGGAGCCCTGTTTAGCCATAGTGGACGCTTCTACCCTCGGCGCGCACATAAACGCTACGAGTCACACCCGGCGGTTCGACGGTCGCGTCCGGCCGACCGCGGTGGTCGTTCGTCCGGCGGCCGCGTTCGGCTGGCTGCTGTCGGTGCTCGGCTGGCTCCCGCCGCCGCCCGGTCACTCCCGGAGGTCGGCGTCCGCGAGCGCCTCGTTCAGGTCCGCGCGCACGCGCTCGCCGGTGTCGCGGTTCATCGCCGTCGTCACGACGCGGTTCTCCTGGACGCTGGAGCCGTCCCGGACGAGCAGCCGCAGGTTGCCGTTGTCGTCGGCCCGGGTGACCTTCGCGCGGACGCCCGTACGCGACCCCGACCCGCCGGCGTCGATGGGGCCGGGAATCACCTTTTTCACGTTCGGGTGGCCGGCGACCGTGCGGATGGCGGCCTGGCCGTCCCGGTTCCCGATGACCGTCGAGTGGCGGCCGCCGACCTTCTCGGCGGCCGGCTTCTCGACGACCTCGAGGGAGCGCTCGCCGCGGCGCTCCCGCACCGTCTCCACGGGGTCGTCGCTGGGCACGCGGTAGACCTCGTAGTGGAGGTCCGACCGGACCGCGCGGATGACGTCGTGGTCGCCCGCGACGAAGACGTCCTCCGGGCGCTTGCGCCGTATTTCGTCGGCGATGCGGCCCGCGAAGTTCCGGAGTTCGACGACGCCGGTCTCGCCGCCCTCCTCCGGCACCGTCGCGATGTCGGTGCGGCCGACCACGTCCTCGTCGTCGAGGAACGTGAGCGTCGCGTGGTCGCGGTCGCAGTCCGCGACGACGGCGTCGCAGTTGGCGGTGTCGCAGGTCAGGCAGTAGTCGCCCGGCTTCCGTAGGGGGGTTCCGCACCGCCGACACTCCATGTGCCGGCTCGAGGCGCGCCGCGCGCAAAAGCTCCGTGTTTTCCCGGGCCGGCGCTCGCGGGACCACGCCCACCGAACCCCGCCTTCTCGCGCTCCTCAGAGGTCGAGCGGGCTGATCTTGAGGTACTCGCGGAGGATGACCGTGGCGTAGCTTCCCGAGGGGAGCGCGAACTCGAAGGTCAGGGGGTCGCGGTCGACGGTGAGGTCGGGGCGGAGGAGGACGGCGCGGCGGGTGCCCGCGGAGTCGAACTCGCCGGGGAGATCGAAGTCCGCCGGCGCGAGGCCGAGGTCGTCGAGCACCTCGCGCTCGACGTCGCCGGGTTCGCCCTCGGCGAACTCTGTGTCCGTCCCGACGAGGGGCGCGGTGACGAACGCGCGGCCGCGCTCGCAGTGCCGCGCCATCACGTCCACGCGGGATTCCGTGACGCGCTGTTCCCTGCCCGGGTCGGGGCGCGCGACGCCCTCGGGCGCGTCTGACTCCGCGAACCACACCACGTCGCCAGCGACGGGCTCGTGGAACGGCAGCCCGCGGGCCATGCGCTCGGAGAGCATCCGGTTGAACGCGTACGACTGGGCGGCGTGCACGAACAGCCGCTGGAGGTTCGACGGGAACGTCTCCACGGCGTCCCGGAAGCTCCCGCCGTCCGCGAGCTCGTGGAGCATCGTGCGCTCGTACCGCAGCCGCCCCGGGAACTCCTCGAGGGCGCCCCGCCAGTCCCGGGTGTCCTCGACGTACTCGCGGGCGCACCGGGAGTCCTCGGGCTCGTACTCGGTGGGGTTCCCGAGGTACGCCATCGCCGCGGCCTCCCAGTCCCCGCGCAGAATCGCGAGCCCGACCTCGTGGGTGACGGGGCGCTTGCTGCCGAAGCGCTGCTGGCCGAAGTAATTCGGTACCGCGGGACGCGACGCGTCCCGGTCCGAGCGAGCGGGCGTCGCCCGCGAGCCGCCGCCGGCGAACTCCCGGAGGTCCTCGGTGACCGCGTCGACCCGCCCGGGGTCGTCGGGGTCGCGGACGACGACCCGGAACTCGTTGCCCGCGAGGTCGCCGAACTGGAGGCCGCGGCCCGCGCGCCCGACGACCTCGACGTCGGCGTCCGAAATCTCGGGCACCTGCTCGGGGTCGAGGTCGCGCACCGCGAACAGTTGCGTGGTGACGGCGTGGCGGTCCTTCGTCCCCGCCCACGTCACGCGCTCGCGGCTCATCCCGACGGCGTTCGCGAACGCCTGGGCGAAGTCGTTGGTGTCCCACCGCCGGAGCGTCGCGCGCACCACGAGCCACGGGTAGTCGCCGGCGTCCGCATCGGCGGGCTGAGTGTCGAAGCCCTCGATTTCCGTGACGCGGAAGTCCTCGGGCGCGTCCCGGAGGCGGCCGCCCGTGCCGTCGCTGTCGCTCGCGTAGTACTCCATCCCGACGGCGCGCTCCAGTTCGTGTGCCTCGCGCATTCACTCACAGTCGGTCGCCCGGCGGCTTAACGCGGACGGTTCGCGCGGGCGTTACGGAACGGTCCGCCGGCACCACGGTTATGCCGGGAGCGCGCGTAGGGCGACGCGAATGGCGGACTACCGCGTCGGCTTCGAGTCCTGTGACGCCGAGCACGACGCCGTCTCGCTCCCCGTCGAGGGCGACGTGCCCGACTGGCTGTCGGGGGCGCTGTTGCGGAACGGACCCGGGAAGTTCGAGTCGGGCGGGTCGGACGGCGAGTCGTTCGCGCACTGGTTCGACGGCCTCGCGATGCTCCGGCGGTTCGCGTTCGCGGATGGGGACGTGACGTACTCGAATCGGTTCCTGCGCACCGAGGAGTACCGGAGCGTCGTCGAGGACGGCGGTCTCGGTGCGGGCCAGTTCGGCACCGCGTCGGGTGGAAGCGTGCTCTCGCGGTTGAAACAGTTCGTGCTCCCGGAGTCGACGGACAACGCGAACGTGAACGTGTTGCGGACCGACGGTACCTTCCTCGCGCTCACCGAAGTTCCTGAGCAGGTCGCCTTCGACCCCGCGACGCTCGCCACGCGGGGGTCGTGGGAGTTCGACGACGACCTCGCGGCGCACATGGCCTGCGCGCACCCCGTCACCGACCCCGAGTCGGGCGCGACGTTCAATCTCTACCTCCGGTTCGGGCGGCGACCCGAGTACGTCGTGACGCGCCTCCCGGCGGGCGAGTCGGCGCGCGAGGTAGTGGCCCGCGTCTCGCTCTCGGAACCGGTCTACGTCCACAGTTTCGCGCTCACGCCCGACCACGTCGTCATCGTGGCGTGCCCCCTCGTCATCGACGTGTGGGGGCTGGTCCGACCGGGCGGCCGCGACTCCTTCCTCGACGCGCTGGACTGGCGCCCCGAGCGCCCCGCCCGATTCGTCGTGCTCTCCCGGGAGACCGGCGACGTGGTCGCCGCCCCCGCCGCGCCCGCGTTCTTCACCTTCCACCACGTCAACGCGTTCCGGCGCGGCGACAGCCTCGTCGTGGACCTCGTCGCGTTCGAGGACGCGAGCGTCGTCACCGACCTCTCCCTGCCGGCGCTCCAGAGCGGCTCCGTCACCACGCTGGACGGCGACCTGCGCCGGTACCGCGTCCCCCTCGACGGCGGGCGCGCCACGAGCGAGACGCTCGCGTCTGGCGGCCTCTCGCTCCCTCGGTTCGACGAGCGCCGGCGCGGGCGCCCGTACCGGTACGCGTACGCCGCGCGCTCGGGCGACCCCGAGCACTCCCCGAACCACCTCGTGCGCGTGGACTGCTGGACCGGCGAGACGCGCGTCTGGCGCGAGCGCGACACGTTCTGCGGCGAGCCCGTCTTCGTCCCCGAACCCGGCGGGAGCGAGGGCGACGGCGTCGTGCTCTCCGTGGTGCTCGACGCCGCCCGCGAGCAGTCGTTTCTGCTCGTCCTCGACGCCGAGACCTTCGCGGAGCGCGCGCGAGCGTGGACGCCCCACATCCTCCCGTTCGACTTCCACGGTCAGTTCTACGAGGGCGACGACTAAGCACCCCGAGCGCGTCGGTTCGACCGTGCCCTACCGGTCGCAGCACCTCTCCGTCTCGGTTCCCGAAGCCCGTCGTCTCGTCGCCGACCGCGTGGACGGCGTCGCGCTCAGCGAGGACTCAGGCGTCGTCTACGTCCGCACAAACACGGGCGTCACCGTCGCCACGCTCTCGCCCCACGACGACGGCGCGCTCCTGCGCTACCGGACGACGCTCACGTCGCGCTTGCCCGCGCACGCGCGCCGCCGCGCCAACGCGGTCCGGGCGGCGCTCGCCCACTACAGCTAGAACAGCGAGAGGTCGCCGGTCACCTGGTCCACGTCCGCGTCCGGCGCCGGCCCGACGGCGACGGCGGTCGGCGTCCCCGGTTCGAGTTGGGTGCGGCCCGCGTCCTCGATGACCGCCGACGGCAGACCGCGCTGTTTCGCCTCCTCCGCGATGGCGTACAGTTCGCGCTCGCCGCTCGCCTTCACCACGACCTTCTGCTGTCCCTCCGCCTTCCACCGGCGCTTCACGTCGTCGTCCGCGTACTCGTAGGCCTTCAGGGAGGCGTGCGCGACCTGCGCAGCGAGCTTCCCCTGTCCCATGCCGATGTCCGTCCGCGCCGCGATGACCTGTTTCATGCTCGGTCGAACGGCCGGCGACGCCAAATCGTTGGCTACTCACCACCAGACACATCACGGAGCCGAGATACGCTCCCGGTATGGCTCCCCGCACGCCGCTCCGAACCCGCAATCGTACTTCGAGGAACGCGGCTTCCAGTTCGGTCCAGCGCTCGCGGCCGTCGGCGCGGCCGCCCTCGCGCTCGCCCTCGCGCTCCTCGGGTTCGCCGCGCTGTTCAGCCGCCGCCTCTCGAACGCCGGGCACGGCGACGCCGCGAACGCCGTCTGGGACGTGGTCGTCTCCGAGTTGTTCGGCGTCGTCGTCGCGCTGTTCTTCGGTTGGCTCGTCGTCGCCGGCGTCCTCCACCTCCTCGTCTGCGTGGCGGTCAGCCACGACGGGTCGTTCGGCGAGACGCTGGTCGTCGCCGGCTGGGCGACCGTGCCGTCGGTCGTCAGCACGCTCGTCTCGTTCGTCGTGCTCGCGGTCGCGCTCACCGGCGCGTCGCTGTCCTCTCCCGAGGCGTTCGCCGAGCAGTTCAAGTCCAGCGTCTCGTCTACTGGTATCGTTCGCGCCGTCGTCGGGCTCGCCGTCGCGACGTGGTAACTCCACGTCTACGGCGAGGGGCTGACCGTCGCCTTCGACGACAGCGGCGTCTGGTTCCCCGCGGCCGTCGTCGCCTACGGCGACTGGCTGCTGTCGCTGCTCTGACTCGGTCCAGTCTGAAACCTTTAGGCGGACGGGGTGCGAGAAGCCGGTATGATACTCTCGGACCGCGACATCCTCGCGCGCCTGGAGACGGGCGACCTCGTCGTCGAACCGCTCGACGACGTCGACCTGCAAGTCCAGCCCGCGAGCGTGGACGTGCGTCTCGGGCGGCGCTTCCTCGAGTTCGAGCGCGCGAACATCCCCTGCATCCACCCGAACCGGGAGGACGAAGTCGAGGACTACGTCACCGAGACGGTCGTCGACGACGACGAGGAGTTCGTCCTCCACCCGGGCGACTTCGTGCTCGGCACCACGAAAGAACGCGTCGAGGTGCCGCCGGACTTGGTCGCGCAAGTCGAGGGTCGCTCGTCCCTTGGAAGGCTCGCCGTGGTGGTTCACGCGTCCCTGCCGGCCGACGAACAGTTGTTCCTGTGGACGCCCGAAGACGGGTTCGGCTTCCGCGAAATCGGCGACGTGGTTGAGAACGAGCGGAGCGCGCACGCCGTCTCGTTCGACCCGGAGACGCTCCGCGTCCGGACGTTCCCGATTACGGATTACATCACGAACCCGACGAAGCGAATCTTCCGCGTCACGCTCGACTCCGGCCGGAGCGTCCTCGTCACGAGAGACCACAACGTGTTCACGCTCGACGAGCACGGCGGCGTCACCAGACTCGCGAGCGAAGACGCCGAGGGGGAACGCGTCATGGTGCCGGGCACGCTCCCGACTGCGTCCCCGCCGACGCTGGAACTCGACCTCGTCGAGTTGTTCGGTGACGACGACGAGGTCGTCGCGTACGCCGCGGACGGCGTCGGTGTGGCCGACTGGGACGGACTCTCGCGCACGTCCCGCGAGCACTACGAGTCCCGGGACAGCGCACCGCTCGACCGGGTCCGAACCACGACGCTCCCCGAGGACACGGAGGTGGCGTTCAAGCAGAGCGACTTCCGGCTCCCGCGGACGATTCCCGTCACGAGGGAGTTCGGTTGGATTCTCGGGTTCTACGTCGCGGAGGGCTACGCGCGCCGGAAGCAGGTGGTGTTCACGCAGAAGGACCGCGAACCCCTCGAACGCGTCGCCGACTGGTTCCGGAACTTCGACACCTCGCTCAGTTGGGACGAACGCGACGACGGAACGACGCACCTCACGGTCTGCTCGGCGCTCTGGTCGAAGCTGTTCCGCGAACTCGCGGGGAGCGGCGGCGAGAAGAACGTCCCCGAGCGCGCGTGGAACTGGCCGGACGTGGTACTCGAAGCGCTCCTCGACAGCCTCCTCGACGGCGACGGCCACCGCCGCGACGGCCGCGCCACGCTCTACACCGCCAACGAGGACCTCGCGGACCGAGCGACGTACCTCGGCTCTCGGCTGGGGTACTGCACCTCGACGTACCACCGCCACCGGGAACAGCACATCGAGCCGTCGGGCGTCGACAACGAGACCGACGAGTGGTCCGTCGACTTCTACGAGGACGCACACAAGCGCGGCCAGTACCTTCCCAACCCCTCCGAACTGCTGCGTGACCTCCGCGAGGAGGCGGGCCTCCGGATGGCCGACGTGGCCGACGAGACCGGCTACTCGTCGAAGTCGAGTATCTCGAACATCGAGAACCGCCAGTACGAGTCGGTGAAACGGGAGTCGCTCGAACGGGTCCGGGACTGCTACGCGAGTCACGGCGCGGACACCACCCGACTCGACCAGGTTCTGGACGCGAACGTGCGGTTCGACCGCGTCGAGTCGGTCGAGGACACGGGGCGCGTCGAGACGACGTACGACCTCGAAGTCCAGCCGGGTGGACGGAAGGTGGAGAACTTCCTCGGCGGCTTCGGGGGGATTTTCCTGTCGAACACGGCCGGCTTCATCGACCCCGGGTACCGGGGGCAGGTCACGCTCGAACTGTCGAATCTCGGCACCGCGCCGGTCGCGCTGACGCCGGGGATGCGCATCAGCCAACTCGTGTTCACGGAACTCACGTCGCGCGCGGAGCGCCCGTACGGCGAGGAGCGCGGGTCGAAGTACCAGGACCAGGACGGCCCGCAGGCCAGCCGCATCCGCGGCGACCGCGAGTTCGGGGGCGACCAATGAGGTTCCTCGAGGAGGTCGTCGTCGACGAGTTCCTGCCGACGTTCCGGTCGCTGCTCGCGGCGGACCTCCGGGAGCGCGGGCTCACCCAGCACGAGGTCGCGGACCTCCTCGGCGTCAGCCAGTCCGCGGTCTCGAAGTACGCCCACGGCGACGTCACCGTGAACGACGCCGTCGCGGACGACGACCGCGTCCGGGAGACCGTCGAGCGAATCGGCGAAGGCCTCGCGAACGGCGACGTCTCCCAGGTGCAGGCGCTCGTCGAGGCGGAGGTCCTGATCCGGCGGCTGTCCGCGCGCGGCGACGTGCTCGCGGACCTCCACGAGGACGCGATGCCGGCGCTCGCGGAGTACGACGCCGACTTCCGCGTGCACGACCCGGACAGCGAGGTGCGGGTCCGTGAGCGCGTGCTGTCCTCGGTGCGCCGCGGCGTCCGCATGCTCGAGCACGCGAGCGGGTTCGCCACCCTGATTCCCGCGGTCGGGTCGAACCTCGTGGAGTGCACGCCGGAGGCGACGGGCGTCGAGGACGTCGCTGGCGTCCCCGGCCGCATCCTCGACGTGATGGGGCGCACGGAGATCCCCGCGGACCCCGAGTTCGGCGTGAGCGTCCACGTCGCCAACGTCCTCCTGGAGGCCCGCGCGGGCGGCAGCATCGCGAAGGCGTGCCTGAACGTCCGGTACGGCGAGGACGTCGTCGCGGACCTGGCGGCCGCGGGCTACGGGTGCGTCGAGTTCGACCCCGAGGGCGAGTCCTCGGGGGACGCCGTCCGGGACGCGACTGCCGACCGCCCGGAGGCGGACGTCCTCTACCAGACCGGCGGGTTCGGCGTCGAACCCATCGTCTACCTGCTCGCTGACAGCGCGCCCGAGGCGGCCGAGATGGCGCGAGAACTGCTCTGAGTCGGACTACTCCTCGACGACGACCGTCCCCGTCATCCCGAGGTTCTCGTGGGGGATGCAGACGTAGGCGTGCTCGCCCGCCGTCTCGAACGTGTGGACGTAGGACTGGCCGGCCTGCACGGCGCCCTTCCCGTGCTTCCAGCCCTCGCGGGCGGCCTGCTCGCTGTCGAAGCCGCCGGACGCCCAGTAGGCGGCGCCGTCTGGGAGCTCGCCGCCGCGGGCGGTGACCGTGTGCGGTTCGCCGCCCGCGTGCTTCCAGGCGACCGTGTCGCCGACGCTCACGGTGAGTTCGGCGGGCTCGAACGCGACGGCCTGCGCGTCCACGACGTGGTCCGCGTCCTCGGGGACGCCGTCGACGACGTTCGGCCCGCCGCTGAGCTCCGGTTCGCTGGACGCCCCGCCGGACTCGCCGACGGGCGCCTTCTCCGGGGCACCGACCGCGGCGAACTGCGCGCGGAGCGCCGCCCGAGCGACGCTGTCCACGTTCGCGTCGCCGGCTTCGAGCCCGGACGCGTAGTCGGCGAGCGCCGACGCCAGCGCGTCACGGTGGTCGGCCCCGAGCGCGTCCGCGGCCTTCGACTCGGTGAAGTCGGCGCGGGCGTCGCGGGCGACGGTCGCGGCCGCGTCGCCGAGTTCGCCGCCCGCGGCCGCGAGCACCGCGTACGTCGCGGCGACCGCTTCCTCGCCGAAGGACTGTGCGGCGGCGTACACGTCGCCGTCCCCGGCGGCCGCCCGCTCGACGCCGACGAGCGCTTCCTCGAACGCGTGGTAGCGGTCCTCGCTGGCGTGCTCGAGGGCCTCGTGGAAGCCGCCGGCGCCCGCCTCGAAGTGCGCCATCGCGTCCCCGGCGACGGTGGCTGCGCGCGCCCGGTCGCCGAGCGCTGCGAGCGCGGCCGCGTCGAACCCGCGCGCGGACAGGTACGCGGACTCGGACCCGGCGACGACCGCGGCGGACGCCGCCGCCGTCTCGAAGTCCAGCAGCGCCCCGAGCGCGCCGTCGACGTGCTCGCTGACGGCGGCGTCGTCGCCGTCACGCATCGCCGCTGGGAGCGCGCCGAGGTGCTCGTGCTCGAGGGTCTCGTAGAGGGACGCGCTGGTCTCCTCGACGGCCTCGTGGAGCCCGAGTTCGTTCTCCTCGAAGCGGGCGAAGAGGTCCTCGACCAGTTTCGCGGCGGCCTCGCGGTCGCCGCGCCGGTACCGCTCGCGGGCGTCGGCGAGGCGCGCGCGGAAGAACCCGGCCTCGAGGACGGCGGCCTCCGTACCCGTCGCGAGCGCGCCGACGCCCGCGACGAGGTGTTCGTCGGTCTTCGCGAGCGCGTCGGCGACGCCCGCCTCGTCCTGGATGGCCGTCTGGAGCTCCGTCACGCCGTGCTCGAACCCCTCGTAGGCGTCGTGGGCCGTCTCCTCCAGTGGCTCGTGGGCCTTCGCGCCCTCGAAGTGCTGGAGGACGTCGATGGCCGCTGTCGCCGCGGCGTCCGTCGCGCCCGCGTCGGCGAGGCGCGCGGCGTCGTGGAGGCGCGCCCGGTAAGCCGTCAGCGTGCTCGCGTGGCCGAACGACTGCGCAGGCTCGCCGAGCGTAGCGACCGCGGCGGCGTCGTACGCCCGGGCCTGCACGCTCGCGACGCGGCCCGCGTTCACCGCGTCCGTTCCCGCGGTGGCGTACGCGCCGTCGACCGCCGCCGCGAGCGCGTCGTTCGCTGCCGACGCGGCGGCGTCCGCGTCGCCGCGCTGGCCGGCGGAGAGCACGTCGCCGAGCGCGCTCTCGAAGGCGTCGTAGGCGTCCGGCGCGGCCTGCTCCAGCGCGTCGTGGGCCGCCGCGTCTTCGAAGGCGGTGAGGGTGGCGTTCGCGACGACGGCGGCGCCCTCGGGTCGGCCGGCGGTGGCGAACGCGCTCGCTGTGGCGGCGCGGTCGCCGAACGCGAGGATGCTCAGGGCGTCCGCGACCCGGTCGCCGACGAGCGCGCGCTGCGCGGCGGCGAGGTGGTCGGCGGCGGCGCGGTACTGCTCGCGGGCGGCGTCCGCGTCGCCGTCCTTCAGGGCGGCCCGGAGGCCGGTCGCGGCGCTCTCGAAGCCCTCGTAGTGCTCGCTGCTCGCGGCTTCGAGTTTCTCGTGGGCGCCGTACTCGCCGCTCGCGGCCTCGAAGTCCGCGAAGACGGCTCCGGCGACGCGCGCGCCGGTCGCGTGTTCGCCGAGCGTCCCGAGCGCGGCGGCGTCCGCCAGGCGGGCGCGGTAGACGTTCCACTGGGCGGCGACGGCGGCGTTCGCGCCGACGTCACCACTCGGCTGCCGGGTCGTTCCGGACGTCGTCTCGTCAGTGGGTTCGGTGGCGTCGCTGGCGGGGGCGTCGCTGCTACAGCCCGCGATGCCGACGGTTGCGAGGGCGGTGCCGGTGGCCTTCAGGAACGCTCGGCGGTCCTGCATACAGTTTAGGCTCGCCTAAACAGTGAAAAGCGGTTCGGTTTTTCGGCGCGCCTAAAACTCGCGGGGCGCTCTCACGCCTCCCGGTCGACCCCGGACCGGATTCGCTCCTCCGCCGCCTCGAGGGCGGCCTCGCGGTCGAATTCCGCCACGATGCTCTCGAGTTCCCCCCGGGAGGCACCCCGGAGGTCGCGGGCGTGCGCCGCGACGTTCGGCACCGCCCGCACGACGTTGTCAACGATCGGGACGGCGGCGGTCTGCGCCGACCGCGACAGCGGATTCAGGTCGACGACGATCTCCGTCTTCCCCATGTCCGCGAGCGCCGCCGCGCGGTCGCCGTCCTCCAGGGGCACCAGGACCACGTCCGCGTCAAAGATGCCGTCCGCATCCACCTTCGCGCGCTCGTGCTCCAGGCCCGGAATCCGGGCGTCCGCCGCCAGCCCCTTCACGTCCTCCGCGCCGTGCTCGCGGAGGTGCTCGGCGATGGCCGCCACGCGCTTTTCCGTGCGGTTGAAGAGGTTCACCTCGAGGTCCGCGCCAGTCGCCTCGGCCAACTCGACGACCGCCTCGGGGACCAGTGCGGCGACGTTCCCGTTCACGGACAGCACGGGGTGGTCGGCGAGCAGCAAGTGGGCGGCCGCGACGCGCTCGGCCTCGTCCGCGGACGGAATCGTCTCCTCGCCGAGCAGGTAGTCGTAGGCCTCGCCGCGGCCCTGCGCGATGAGCCCCTGCCGGCTCGTGATGCCGCGGTCCACGCCCGCCTCGATGCGGTGGCGGGTCACCAGCGAGTCGTGGCGCGGGTGGTCCTCGGGAATCTCGGTCATACACTGGCTCGGACGCCGCCCCGCAAAAATCGCCCGCTCCCGGACGGCGCCGGGCCCCCTACTTGAGCGTCGCGCCCGCCGCGTGAACCTCGCAGGCCTCGGCGTCGTAGCCCGCGTCCGACAGCCCCGTCCCGAGCGCGAACACGGTCCGGCCGAGCATCGCCATCGCCGCCTCGCCGCCCGCCGCCCGCACGGCCTCGACGGCGGCCTCGACGTCGCCGTCCAGCAGCCCCGCCTCCCGGGAGAACGCCCGGGACGCCGCGAAGAACTCGGGCAGCGTCGGTCGCTCCCGGAGTCGCTCGAGCGCGCGCTCGCCCGCCGCCGACAACTGCTCCGTGTCGCCGCCGATGACCTCGCTCGTCGACAGCCCCCCGAAGGACACGTACTCCACGCGCCCCCGAGCGGGGACGCCGTCGAGCGCGCCCCACCCTGGCGCGCCGGGCTTCACGCGAATCGGGACGCCGCCGCGAGCCTGCGCGACGACGTCCCCGAGCCCCGTGCCGGCCTGGACCTCCGCGACGTGCGCCAGCTCCACGAGCTCGTTCTCCGAGCGCTCGCGGCCGAACGCCTCGTTCGCCGCGAACGCCGCCGCCAGCGCCATCGCGCCCGACACGCCGAACCCCGCGCCAAGCGGGAGCGCCGTCTCCGCCCGCACCGCGGCGGTCGCGTCCAGCGCGTCGAGCACGCGCGTCACGCTCTCGACGTCGATTCGCTTCCCGTTCAGGCCCACCTCGGTCTCGCTCGCCGGCGCCACGCGCACCGTCACGCCAGCCGACAGCGTCACGCCCGCGCCCCGCGACCCCGTCCTCGCCGGGTCGTCGCGCCGGGCGACGCTGAAAAACCCGGTCACGTGCCCGGGCGCGAACGCCGTCGCGGCCTCGCCGTCGGTCATTGCCACGGGTTCGGCGGTCCGGGAAGGTAAGCGTTGCAGTCTCGGCCGAACGTTCAAGTGCGTATACGCTGTAGTTCATCGTATACGTGCCCTCGATCAGCGCCCGCATCCCCGACGACGAGGAGGAGACGCTCGCTGAGGTCGCCGACCTCCTCGGCGAGGACAAGAGCACCGTCATCCGGAAAGCCCTCGCCGAGGGCCTCCACGACCTCCGCGTCCGGGTCGCCGTCGAGCGCTACCAGTCCGGCGACGTCTCCGTCAACGAAGCCGCCCGCGTCGCCGACGTCAGCCTCGGTGAGTGGCTCGAAATCGCGCGCGAGCACAACCTCACCACCCAGCTCTCCCCCGAGGACCTGGAGTCGGACGCCGACAGCGCGCTCGACGTATGAGCGACGTGGTGCTCGTCGACGCGACCACCCTCATCGCACTCGGGAGCGTCGGTCGCGTCGACTTGCTGGAGCACTTCGACGGCGACCTGGTCGTCCCCGAACTGGTCGCAGACGAGGTGACCACCGACCCGGCGAAGACGAACGTGGAATCGTTTTTTGAGGACAGGCAGCGCGCCGGAATCGACGCGCTCTCTCCCGGACGACAGGAACGAGCGAAAGCTCTCCTTGGTGACGAGGAGGTCCACGGCGATGTCCATCTCATCGGCTGTGTGTCAACTTCCCATGCGTTTGAGAACACTGTTGCTGTTGTCTCCGACGACCAGCGAGTTCGGACTGTCGCGCGAGGCCTCGGTGCGACTGTCACCGGTACTGTCGGCGTCATCGTCCGCGCAGTTCACGAGGGAATGGACACAGAGGAAGCGAAAGACCTGCTCCGAGGAGTCGACAGCCACGGCCTGCACATGACCGGGGAACTCCGGGAAAAAGCGTACGAGTTGATCGACGACGCTGCCGACAGTTAGGGGCTCAGTCGCTGCCGGTCCTGCGAGACGCTGACGCGTCTCGTGCGCTCCCAACGTCTTCGTCCTACGGACTCAGACGTTGGCGATCTCGCGGGAATACGGCTGGCGCCGTCGGCGCCAGCGAATTCTCGTTCGCTTCGCTCACGAGAACACCGTCAGACTCGCTTCGCTCGCCTGACGAGCTCCCGCTCGACGGGCGCGGCTTCGCCTAGGGGCTCAGCCGCTGCCGATCTCGCGGGAACAGCACGGCTTCCCGGATGTTGTCGAGGTCGAGCATCGTCATCACGAGGCGCTCGACGCCGTACGCCCAGCCGGCGTGCGGCGGCATCCCGTACCGGAACATCTTCGTGTAGTACTCGAACTGGTCGGGGTCGAGGCCCTGCTGCTTGAAGCCCTCGACGAGCTCCTCGTAGCGGTGTTCGCGCTGCCCGCCGGAGACGAGCTCCATGCGCGGGTGCATCAGGTCGAAGCCCTTCGAGAGCTCGGGGTCGTCGTCGTAGTCCTGGATGTAGAACGGCTTGATCTCGCTCGGCCAGTCGGTGATGAAGTAGTGGCCGCCGACGTCGTCGCCCAGCGCGCGCTCGGCCTCGGTCGGGAGGTCGTCGCCCCAGACGAGTTGCTCGTCGAGTTCGCCCGTGGCGTTGATGCGCTCGATGGCCTCCTCGTAGGTGAGCCGCGGGAAGTCACCGGACGGCGCCTCGAACTCGTCGGCGATGCCGAGGCGCTCGAGCTCGTCCTGGCAGTGCTCCTCGACGGCGGTGTAGGCGGCCTTCAGCGTGCCCTCGCAGACGTCCATCGCCTCCTCGTGGTCGATGAACGCGGACTCGAAGTCGATCATCGTCGCCTCGTTCAGGTGGCGGGGCGTGTTGTGCTCCTCCGCGCGGAAGATCGGCCCGATCTCGAAGACGCGCTCCAGGCCGCTGCCGACCATCAGCTGCTTGAACAGCTGGGGGCTCTGGTTCATGAACGCCTCCCGGCCGAAGTACGTCACGGGGAACAGCTCCGTGCCGCCCTCGGTCCCCGTGGCGACGATCTTCGGCGTGTTGATCTCCGTGGAGCCGACGCTCCGGAAGTACTCGCGGACCGCGCGCAGCACCTCCGCGCGGATCTCGAAGACGGCCTTCGTCTCGGGTTTCCGGGCGTCCAGCGTGCGGTTGTCGAGCCGCGTCGAGAGGTCGGCGTCGACCTTCCCAGAGGGGTCCAGGGGGAGCTCGGGGTCGGCCTCCGCGAGCACCTCGATGTCGTCGGGTGTGACCTCGACGCCGGTCGGCGCGCGCTCCTCCTCCTCGACGTCGCCGGTGACCTGGACGACGGACTCCCGGTGGACGTTCAGCCCGGTCTCGACGAGGTCGTCGGCCATCTCGTCCTTCTCGAACTTGACCTGGATCTTCCCGGTCTTGTCCCGGAGGATGAGGAAGGCGATGCCACCGAGGTCCCGAATCTCGTGGACCCAGCCGGCGACCGTCGCGTGGTCGCCGGGCTCGGCGTCCGCTGTGAAGGTGCGGTCCTGCATGCATCTCGATTCACGAGGCCCGGCCTTAAACGCCGCCATTTCCGGCGTGGCGGGAGTCCCGGACCGCGGCGAGACACACGGTCACGCTCCCGACGCCGACGCCGGGGGTCGCCGGTCCGGTGCGCTCACTGCGGAGCGGGGTCTGGCGCCGCGGCCTCGTCGTCCTCCGCGCCGACCTCGAAGGCCGCGAGCAGCGACTGCAGGCGGTCGGCGCGCTCCGCGAGCGTGTCGACGTTCGCGCTCACGTCCGACATCGCCGCCGACTGGCGGTCCGCCGTCGCCGCGACCGTCTCGACCTCGTCGGCGGTCTCCCGGCTGATGTCCGCGACCTCCTCGACCATCGACACCGCCTCCTCTGTGCTCGCGGCCTGGTCGTCGGTCGCCTCCCGGATCTCCCGGACGCCGCTGTCGGTCTCCTCGGCGTTCGCCGCGACCTGCGAGAACGCCTCGACGACCTCCTCGACGGCCGCGACGGCCTCGTCGACGTGCTCCTGGGCGGTCCGCACGTCCGCCGCGGTCGAGGACGTCTGCTCCTGGACGTCGGCGATCAGCGCCTCGATGTCGCTGGCGGACTCCCGGGTCTCCTCTGCGAGGTCCTTGACCTCGTCGGCGACCACCGCGAACCCATCGCCGGCGTCCCCGCCGCCGCCGGCGCGCGCCGCCTCGATGTTCGCGTTCAACGCCAGCATGTTCGTCTGCTCGGCGATGTCGCTGATGAGGTCGACGATCTCCCCGATCTCCGCCATGCGGTCGTCCAGCGCGTTCACGTTCTCGACGGTGGCGTCGACCGCGTCCCGGACCTCGCGGGCGTCCTCGATGGCGGTCGCGGCGGTCTCCTCTCCCGCCGCCGCCACCTCTGCGGTCTCCTGGGAGGTCTCCGCGACCGTCCCCGCGGACGCCGCGACCTCCTCGATGGTCGCGGACATCTCGTTCATCTCCCCGACCACCTCCTCGAGCATCCGGCGCTGCTCGTCGGCGCCCTCGGCGATGTCCTGGACCGAGCCGTCGACTGCCTCGCTGGCGGCGACGGCGTCCGCGACGTCCTCGTCGGCGGCGGCGCTGGCCGCCGCGACGTCGTCTGCGAACGACTGGATGTCGCGCATCGCGGTCTCGGTCTCCGCCATCATCTCGTTGAACGCCGACGCGATGCGTGTCATCGCCTCGCTGTCGCTTTCGGGGTCGACGCGCACGCCGAGTTCGCCGTCGGCGGCCCGCGCCATGGCGGCGCTGTACGACTCGGCTTTCGCCTCGAGGTGCTCGTTGAGTTCCTCGACTTCCGCCTGGCGGGCTTCCGCCTCCGCCATCGCGGCCTCCGCGTCGGCTTTCGCCTCCTCGATCTCGGCCTTTTTCGCTTCGAGGTCCTCGAGTTCAGCGTTCATCTCGCGGGCTTCCGCGAGTTTCTCGCGGGCTTCTTCCCGGGACCGCTCCGTCGAGTACCAGTGTGACATCAGCGCGACCGCGAGCGCGAGCACGAACGTCGCGTGTATTCCCGCCCACGCCAGCGGGTTGGTGATCGCCGCGTCGTGGTTGTAGACGAGCCCCGGAGTCGTCATCCCGAAGTAACCGTGCTGGACGGCGACGTACGCGATGCCGAGGAAGAACGGCAGCCAGTCCTCGTAGATGGCGACGACGGCCATCACGACGAAGAAGTGGAAGTGCGCCTCGATGTACCCGCCGGAGAAGTAGACGAGGACGGCGGACGCCGACGTCAGTCCGAGCGTGGCGAGCGCCGTCCGTGTTCGCCGCCCGAACCGCGGAACCGCTGCCAGCGCCCCGAACGCCACGACGACGCCGACGCCGAGGAGCACCCGGCTCACGTCGAAGTGGGGAATCCTCGCTCCCGTGACGGCGGTCTCGGTTCCCTCGTAGACACCGAGGGCGAACAGCAGTGGGACGTGCGCAAACAGCAGGACCAGGACGTTGCGGTGTCGCCCCCGCCACGTCTCCGCAGGGATGGAGTCCCCGCTGGGCGTGTACTTCACGAACTCTCGAAGCGCGTGCTTGCGACGGCCCAGCCACGCGCTTCCGATCCCCGAACCCGTGTCGTGCCCGGACATGAATCATCATCCAATTATTGCCCGTATAAGAGGTTACTGGCCGTACTATCAAACGCTATAATCGCGGCCGATTCCCCGCGAGCGGACGGCGACCGGCGACGGCCGCCACGGCGGCTGCTGGTGACGTCAGTCCTGCGCCTGCGTGAGCTCGGGGGGCGCCTGGTCCGCGGCCTCCCCGTGGAGGTGGCAGGCCGCCGGGTGGCCGGCGTCGGTGTCCTCGAGCGTCGGCTCCTCGCGCTCGCAAATCGTCGTGAACGCCTGGAGGCGGTCGGCCGCGGCGTTCTCGTCGCCCGCGAGCAGGTCGTCGATGGCGGCCGACACCACGGCCTCGACGTCGCCGTCCGGGAGCTCTTCGGGGAGCCCGAACTCCTCGCGGACGTCGCCCTCGCCGGCGAGCAACTCCTCGTCGACGTCGCCGCTCTCGACGGCGAGCCGGAAGTCCAGGACCTCCCGGAAGGAGTCCTCGGGGAACGAGAACTCCTCGGGCGGGACGACGCGCGGACACCGCGGGTGGAACGAACACCCGCTCGGCGGGTTCGACGGGTCCGGGACGTCCCCCGTGAGTTCCACGGCGTCCCCGCGCTGGCGCGGGTCCGGTTCCGGAATCGACGCGAGCAGGGCCTCCGTGTAGGGGTGCTGAGGGTTCTCGAAGAGTTCCTCGGTCGTCCCCATCTCCACGATCTCCCCGAGGTACATCACGCCGACGCGGTCGCAGACCTCCTGGACGACGCCGAGGTCGTGGCTGATCAGCAGCATCGACAGCCCGAGTTCGTCCTGGAGGTCGTCCAGCAGCGAGAGGATCTCCGCCTGCACGGAGACGTCCAGCGCGGAGACGGGTTCGTCCGCGACCAGGAGGTCGGGGTTCAGGATGAGCGCGCGAGCGAGCGCGATGCGCTGCTTCTGGCCGCCGGAGAACTCGTGGGGGTAGCGCTTCGCGTCGTCGGCGGAGAGGCCGACGCGCTCGAGGATGTCGGCGACGATCTCCTCCTGGCGGTCCTCGTCCCGGAGGCCGTGGATGCCCAGCGGTTCGGCGACGGACTCCCCGACGGTCATCCGGGGGTCGAACGCGGAGTTCGGGTCCTGGAACACCATCTGGGCGCGCCGCCGGAACTCCTTCTGTTCGGCCTTGTCGTACTCCGTGATGTCCTCGCCGTCGAAGTAGACGTCGCCGTCCGTCGGCTCCTCGAGGCGCAGCAGGCTGGTCGCGGTCGTGGACTTCCCGCAGCCGGACTCGCCGACGAGGCCGACCGTCTCGCCCTCGCGGACCTCGAAGCTGACGCCGTCGACGGCCTTCACGTGGCCGGTGACGCGGCGGAGCAGCCCGGACCGCACGGGGTAGTGTTTCTTCAGGTCTCGCACCGAGAGGATGGCGTCGTCAGTCATCGTCCACCTCCATGGCTTCGGGGACTTCGTGGTCGCTCCCGTACAGCACGCAGGACGCCTCGTGGTTCCCGCCGACGTCCCGGAACGCGGGCTGCTTGCCCTGCTCGCAGGCCGGGACGGCGTGCGGACACCGGGGGTGGAACCGGCAGCCCTCCGGGGGGTCCGTCGGGTCGGGCAGCGTCCCGCCGATGGTTTCGAGGGCGCGCCCGCGGCCGGGCAGGCACTTCAGCAGCGCCTTCGTGTACGGGTGGGAGGGGTTCTCGAACACCTGGTAGACGTCGCCGGTCTCCATCACTTTCCCCGCGTACATCACGACGACGCGGTCCGCGATCTCGGCGACGACGCCGAGGTCGTGCGTGACGAACAGCATCGCCATCCCGCGCTCCTCCTGGAGTTCGTTCAGGAGTCGCAGCACCTGGGCCTGGATGGTGACGTCGAGAGCGGTGGTGGGTTCGTCCGCGATGAGGAGGTCGGGGTCGCAGGCCAGCGCCATCGCGATGACGACGCGCTGTTTCATCCCGCCGGAGAACTGGTGGGGGTAGTCGTCGATGCGGTCCCTGACGTCGCCGATGCCGACGCGGTCGAGCAGTTCGACCGCGCGCTCGCGGGCGGCGGACTTCGAGACGTCGCGGTGCAGCCGAATCGCTTCGACGAGCTGTTCGCCGACCGTGTACACGGGGTCGAGGGCGCCCTGGGGGTTCTGGAACACGTGGCCGATGCGGCCGCCCCGGTACTCCTCGAGTTGCTTCGCGGAGAGCGCTGCGAGGTCCTCGCCGTCGAAGTTCACTTCGCCGCCCGCGATCTTCCCCGGCGGCCGCGGGATGAGTTTCGTGATGGACTCGCAGGCGACGGTCTTCCCGGAGCCGGACTCGCCGACGAGACACACCGTCTCGCCGGGTTCGACGTCGAAGCTCACGCCGTCGACGGCCCGGACGGTGCCCTCCTCGGTGTCGAACTGCGTGCGGAGGTCGCGGACCGAGAGCAGTGGGTCAGTCATCTACGCCACCTCCTCCTGGGGGTCGAGGACGTCGCGGACCACGTCCCCGAAGACGTTGAACGAGACGACCGTCAGCACGAGGAACAGCGTGATGAACCCCGCGATCCACCACTTCCGGTGCCACGGCACGGGGTCGGCGGACAGCCCGCGGAGCAGGATCTCCCCGAGCGACCGGAAGGAGACGCTGTTCAGTTTCAGGTACGCGAGCGCGACCTGCGCGAGGATGAGCAGGGGAATCTGGCGGGTGAGCGCGGTGACGATGGTCGCCGTCGAGTTCGGAATGACGTGCTTGCGGACGACGTGGAGGTCGCTGGCGCCAGCGCTCCGGGCGGCCCGCACGAAGCCGTCGGTGCGGCGCTGCATCGCCTCGCTGCGCACGAGGCGCGCGATGCCGCCCCAGTCCAGGAGGCCGAACACGAGCGCGAGCGCGAACAGCCCCTTCCCGAGGTACATCGTCGAGAGGATGATGTAGACGACGATGGCGGGAATCGTCTGCTGGACGTCGACGTACCGCATCAGGACGTCGTCGACCCAGCCGCCGAAGTAGCCGGCGGTGGTGCCGACGGCGGTCGCGACGAGCACCATGATCATCGCCGCGGAGAGCGCGAGCTTCAGCCCGATGCGGATGGCGTAGATGATGAGTTTCACCATGTCCTCGCCGACCCGCGTCGTCCCGAGCGGGTACTTCCACGTGCCGTGGCAGTAGCCGTTGGTCATCTTCCCGACGCACTCGTAGGCGCCGATGTCGGCCGCGTACACCTTCGTGTAGACGGGCGGCTGGACGGCCGCGTAGAAGTTGACGCGCGCCATCCCGAACCACTCCGGGCCGACGAGCCCCATCACGCCGAAGAAGACGATGTAGCCGAGACTGAGGACCCCGGCGGGCCGCCGGACGAACTCCCTGACGTAGGTCGCCGACCGGTCCCGGTTCACGGCGAGGGGGACGATGGCGTACCGGACGAACAGCACGGACGACACGAGGAACAGCCAGTCCATGCGGGTGACGTCCCAGTCCAGGGCGCTGACGAGCTCCTGCGGCTGGACGACGTAGTCGTAGGCGAACAGTGCGGCGACCGCGAGGAGTGCGGCGACCAGGCCGACGGTCCGGTACCGCGGGGACAGGCGGCCGCCGGACTCGTCGTCCCAGTCGATACTGGTGAACCTGGCCGAGTCGAGCTCGGTGGAGGGCATCGTGACGTGTGCCTTCGATTATGACCAGTTTTATAAATCTTTGTGGGATAGTCCCGCGCGAGTTCATGTCGCCCACGCCCTCCCCGACTGCCAGCGTTCGAACAGCCAGCCGTCCCGCCGGAGGCGAGCCGTGAACTACGCGCGGTTCCTCCTGCGGCGGCTCGCGTTCGCCGCGCTCTCGGCGTACCTCGTGGTCACGGCGACGTTCGCGCTCATCTCGTTCACGCCGAACGTCGACCTCGGCGCGAAGATCGCGTCCGCGATGCGGTTCCAGAACGCGTCCCCCGCGGAGATACGCCAGCTCCGCCAGCGGTACCTCGAGCGCCGCGGCCTCGACGAGTCGCTTCTGAACCAGTACGTCGAGTGGCTCGTGGACGTCGCGACCCTCGACTGGGGGTACTCGTTCTCATTCAACAGGCCCGTCTGGGACGTCCTCGCGACCCGCGTCCCGACGACACTCGAGTACGTCGTCCCCGGCGTCCTGCTCGCCGTCGTCTTCGGCGTGCTCTTCGGGCTCGCCGCGGCGATGCTCCGTGACACCCCGGTCGACGCCGGCGTCCGCGTCGCCTCGTACGTCCTGGTCGGGTTCCCGGCGTACGTCGCCCTCGTCTTCTACACGGCTCTCAGCGACGCGACCGTCGTCGCGGTCTCCGGCATCCCGAAGGTCCACGCGGCGATGAACCCCCAGATTCTGGCGTCCGTGACGGTCGCGTTGACGCTGCTCGCCGGCCAGGTGCGGTTCGCGCGCACCGCGAGCCTCGAGCAGGCCGGCCGGGAGTTCGTGAAACTCGTCCAGGCGAAGGGCGGCAGCCGCGTCCGGGTCGCCCGCCACGTCCTCCGGAACGCCGCCATCCCCATCGTCTCGACGTCCGTCACCGAGATGCTCGGCGTGCTGATGTTGACCATCTACGTCGTCGAGGACGTCCTGGGCATCGACGGCCTCGCGGGCGCGAGCCTCACGGCCGTCCGGGAGCGCGACCTCCCGCTCATCATCGGCACCACGATGATTCTCGTGTTCATCGGCATCGGCGGCAACCTCGTTCAGGACGTACTCTACGGCTACCTCGACCCGCGGGTCGCCGACTGACGGCGGCCCGCGGCTACTCGTGGGGGTCGAGCGCGTCCCGGGCGGCGTCCCCGACGACGTTCGACGCCGCGATGGTGAACGCGACGACGAGCACCGCGAACCCCGACACCCACCACTTCGCCGGCCACGTATTGACGTACCGGGCGCCGAGGCCGCGCCGCAGCAGTTCGCCGATGGAGCGCATGTTCGACTCGCTCAACATGAGGAACGCCAGGCCGACCTGCGTGAGCACGAGCATCGGCACGCGCCGCGAGAGGCTGGTCGCGACCGCCGGCGACGCGTTCGGGACGAGGTGCGTGCGGACGACGTGGTAGTCGCTGGCGCCCGCGGCCTGCGCGGCGCGCACGTAGCCGGCGTCCGTGCGCTGGAGGACTTCGCTGCGCACGAGGCGCGCGATGCCGCCCCAGTCCAGGAGGCCGAAGAACAGCGCGAGCAGGATGAGCGACTTGTCCCGGAGGACGAGCGTCGCCACGAGAACGTAGACGACGACCGTCGGGACGGTCTGCTGGACGTCGACGTACCGCATCAGGACGTCGTCGACCCAGCCGCCGACGTAGCCCGCGGTCGCGCCGACGAACGTCGCGACCACGCCCATCAGGACGGCGGCGGACAGCGCCACCTGGAGGATCTGGCGCATCCCGTAGACGAGCATGCTGAGCACGTCGATCCCCATCGCGTTCGTGCCGAGCGGGTGAGCCCACGTGCCGTGGCAGCGGCCGTTCGAGACGGCGCCGAGACACTGGTCGACGTTCGACACCGGGACGCTCGCGAACACGGGCGGCTGCAGTTGCTCGCGGAGGTTCACGTGGCCGATGCCGCGGAACTCGGGCGCTATCAGGGCGACGAGGAAGAACGCCGCGAGGTAGCCGACCGCGAGCATCGCGAGCGGGTCGCCGTTGACGCGGCGCCAGTACCGCCGCGTGCGTTCGCGGTCGACCGTGAGCGGGAGGACGACGAACCGCGCGAACACGATGAGTGAGAGCGCGAACAGCCAGTCGATGCGCTTCGGGTAGTAGGTGCCGTACAGCGGGCCGGGGTTCAGCCAGTTGTCGAACGCGAAGACGGCGGCGAGGGCGGCGACGGCGAGGCCGAAGCCGAGCGTGCGGGGGCGTATCCGGCGGCGGTCGTCCTGCTGTTCCCAGTCGACACTGGTGAACGCGGCGCCGTCGAGTCTGCTGGAGGGCATCGTTGGCGGGACGTTACACGAAACGCTTATATCTTGGGATGTGAACACGCCACGTAGCCCGATGGCCCTCCAGCAGCCCTCGAACCACGGTGGTGTAGCGTGAGCTACGCGTCCTTCGTCGCCCGCAGGGGCGCGTTCGCGGTGGTTGCGGCGTTCCTCGTGGTGTCCGTGACGTTCCTCGTCGCGGCGGCCGTCCCGAACGCCCAGCTCGGCGCGAAGATCGCCGCCGCGCAGCGCGAGGGCGCGAGCCAGGAGGAACTCCGGGAGATCCGGGAGAACTTCTGGGAGCGACGCGGCGGGAAACCCGGCCTCCTCGAGCGGTACGTCGACTACCTGGCGGGGATGGTGACGCTGGACCTGGGTACGTCCTGGAGTCTCCAGGAACCGGTCGCCGACGTCGTCGCGAAGCGCCTGCCGTACACGCTCGCGTACGTCGTCCCGGGCGTACTGTTGTCCTTCGTGACGGGGACGCTGCTCGGGGTGGCGGGCGCGTTCCGGCGGGACGGACTCTTCGACCGAGGAGTGCGGGTCGTGGCGTATCTCGCGATGGGGCTACCGGCGTTCTGGCTCGTCCACTACCTGGACACCGTCCATCCGTGGACGCTCCCGTGGACCGTTCCGTCACGCGTCATCGTCTCGGTGTCGTCCGGAGTCAGCCCGCTGTGGTCGTTCGACCACCCGCTGCGGTACGTCTGGCCGACGCTCGTGCTGTCCCTCGGGCTCGTGGCCGCGTTGCTCCAGCACGCGCGGGCGGAGGCGCTCGAGTACGAGCGCGCGCAGTTCGTGAAGCTGCTGGAGGCGAAGGGAGCGAGCCGCCTTCGGGTCGCTCGGCACGTGGTGCGGAACGCGGCGGTTCCGATTCTGACGCTGTCGTTCGTGGAAGTCCTGGGTGTCCTGATGTTGAACGTCTACATCATCGAGAGCGTCTTCCGCATCCCGGGACTCGGGCTCATCAGTCTGTACGCGATCGAACACCAGGACGTCCCGCTGGTCCTGGGGACGACGATGGTGCTGGTGTTCATCGGCATCGGCGGGAGTCTCCTCCAGGACCTCCTGTACGGCTACCTCGACCCGACAGTCGGCGAGAACTAGCCCCGAACGTTTATCGCAACTGACTACAACGTTCCCGGTGTCCATGCCCTCCACTCGCACGGGGCCGCCCCCGGGTCCCGCCGCCCCCGCAGACAGCAACGCCCCCGCCGAACCAGCCGACAGCAACGCCCCCGCCGCCCCCGCCGACAGCAACGCTCCGGCTGACAGCAACGCCCCCGTCGGCTGGGAGGTGTCGCGATGTCGTGGCTGACGTACGCGGCCCGACACACCGCGTTCGCGTTCGTCGCCGGACTCCTCGTCGTCTCGCTCACGTTCGTCGTCGTGACGTACGCGCCGAACACGGACCTCAGCGCGCTGATCATCGGAATGGACCCCGAGAGCCCGGAGGCACAGCGACTCATCCGGGAGTACCGGGAGGCACACGGCACCACCGGGACGATGCTCGAGCAGTACGTCCGGTACATGGTCGACGTCGTGACGTTCGACTGGGGGTACTCCTACGAGTTCAACCGCCCCGTCGCCGGCATCCTCGCGGACACCCTCCCGCGGACTCTCGGGTACATCGTGCCCGCCGTCGTCATCGCGTACGCGTCCGGCGTCCTCGCCGGGCTCGCGAGCGCGTACGGCGGCCGCGGCACCGACGCGTCGCTCCGGCTCGGCGCGTACGTCGGCCTCGGTGTCCCCTCCATCGTCCCCGGGCTGACGGTCGCGTACGCGCTCATGCCGCACTTCGCGTGGATCGCGGACCCGATCTGGGGGTCGCATCCGTTCCTCTTCTTCGGCCAGCCGTCGTTCCGCGGCACGGAGCCGTGGCGGACGGTGAGCCCGAAGTACCTGGTTCCCGCCGCGGTGCTCGCCGTCGGCCTCGTCGCGGGGCTGTTCCGGCACACGCGGAACAACGCGCTGGCGTACAAGGCGTCGCCGACGTCGAAGATGCTCACCGCGAAGGGCGCGACGAGGACGCTGAACGCCCGCCACGCGCTCCGGAACGCGGCGCTGCCGCTGCTGTCGGTGTCGTTCGCCGAGTTGATGTCGGTGCTGGCGCTCGGGTCGTTCGTCGTCGAGACCATCTTCCACATCCCCGGGGTCGCCGCCTACCTCCAGGTCGCCGTCTACACCCGGGACTTCCGGCTCATCGTCGGGGCGGCGACGGTGTACGCGCTCATCGGCATCACCGGCAGCCTGCTCCAGGACCTCGTGTACGGACTCCTCGACCCCCGAATCGGGGAGGACTGACGGCCAAACGCTTATTTCGGGCGCCTCGCATGTCAGTACCGAGATGCCCTCCACGAACCCCGCAGCCGCCTCGGTCAGTCCCGCGTCTCGAACCAGCACGCTCCGCCGGTCCGACCACCACGGCGCCGGCCCGGGGGTGTCGCGATGTCGTGGCTGACGTACGCGGCGCGCCGCACCGCGTTCGCTGCCGTCGCCGCGTTCCTCGTCGTTACGCTGACGTTCCTCGTCGTCAAGACGGCGCCGAACACGGACCTCGGCGGGCTCATCGCGTCGATGCACCGCGCCGGCGCCAGCCAGGCCGAGATCGAGGCGGCGGTCCGCGAGTACAAGCGCCAGCACAACCTCCGGGGGTCACTGTTCGAGCAGTACGTCCGCTTCGTCGGGGACCTCCTCGCGTTCGAACTCGGGTACTCGACGGCGTTCCGGGCCCCGGTCGGCGACCTGCTCGGCCGCGCGCTGCCGCGGACGCTGGGCTACATCGTGCCCGGCGTGCTCATCGCGTACGCCGTCGGCGTGCTCGGCGGGCTGGTGAGCGCGTTCCGGGGGCGCGTCGGCGACTGGACGATGCGCGTCGGCTCGTACGTCGTGCTCGGCGCGACCACCATCGTCGTCGCGAACCTCGTCGAGGACTACCTCGGGCACTACTTCGGCGAGTTCGTCACGGGGTGGCGGTCCCACCCGTTCATCTCGTACGGTGAGCCGGCGATGTACGGGACGGAGCCGTGGCGGTCGCTCGGCCCGAAGTACGTCCTGCCGTCGCTGGTCGTCGCGACGGCCCTGATCGCCGGGCTGCTGCGGCACACGCGGAACAACGCGCTCTCGTACCGTGGGTCGGCGACGTCGAAGATGCTGTCCGCGAAGGGGGCGGGTGACGTGACGAGCGCGCGCCACGCGCTCCGGAACGCGGCGCTGCCGCTGCTGTCGGTGTCGTTCGCCGAGTTGATGTCGGTGCTGGCGCTCGGGTCGTTCGTCGTCGAAGCCATCTTCCACATTCCGGGCATCGCGGCGTACACGATGGTTGGGGTGTACACGCGGGACTACCCGCTGGTGATGGGTGCGACGATCGTGTTCGCGTTTATCGGGATCGCGGGGAGCCTGCTCCAGGACCTGCTGTACGGCTACCTCGACCCGAGAGTCGGCGAGTGAACAGTCCGCCGGCCAGCCCGGCCGGCGTCGCTTCGGCGAAGCGCCGCCGGTCACTCCTGGCCGGCCCTCCGACCGCGAACTCAGTGGTCTTCGTGCGCGTCCCGAACGCCCTCGACGGTCTCCCGGACCGCGTCGACGCCCGCCTCGTGCAGGAGGTCGCCGACGACGATGGTGTCGGCGTGCGCCCCCATCTCGTAAGCGGCGTCGTAGCCGCCGATGCCGCCGCCGTAGAACAGCGTCGCGTCCTCGGTGGCGTCCGCCGCGGCCTCGACGACGTCGGCGTCGCCGAGCGTCCCCGAGTACTCCACGTAGACGATCTCCTGGCCGAACAGTCGCTCCGCGACCTGCGCGTACGCGGCGACCTCGTCGGCCTCCAGGCCGCAGTCGGCGTCCGTGTACTCGGCGACGCTCGCCTCCGGGTTCAACACGACGTACGCCTCGGTCGTCGTGCGCTCCCAGTCGACGTCCGCGATGCGCGCCCACTCCTTGTGCGCGCCCGTCACCCAGAACGGGTCACCGGCGTTCAACACGACCGGCACGAGGTAGCCGTCCAGCGCGTCGTCCTCCACGACGACGGCGGGATTCGACGGCTCCTGGTACAGCGGCACGTCGTGTTTCCGGCACGCGTCGATGACTCGCTGCATCTTCTCGGTCGTGACGTCCAGGGTGCCGCCGATCTCGAGGGCGTCCGTGCCCGTCTCGCAGACGTCGTCGAACGTCTCGCCGTCCACGAGCGACTTGTCGGGGTCCACCTTGAGGACGTGGTCCCAGTCGTCCCACGGGGCAGTCATGTGGCCACGGTTCCAATCGTGCGGGCAAAACCCCTTCGATGCGGCGGAGCCCGTCGTCGCGGGCCAGCGACGCCGCTGTCGGGGACGCGACCGGCAGGAGAAGAAGCGACGGTCCTAGCCGTGGATGCCCATCGCTTCGATCTGTTCCTGGTAGCGGTTCCGGATGGTGACTTCCGTCACCTGCGCGACGTCCGCGACCTCGCGCTGGGTCTTCTTCTCGTTGCAGAGCAGAGATGCCGCGTAGATCGCCGCGGCGGCGTAGCCGGTCGGGGACTTCCCGGAGAGCAGTCCCTTCTCGGCGGTCGTCTCGATGATTTCGTTGGCCTTCGACTGGACCTCCTCGGAGAGCTCGAGCTCCGAGCAGAACCGCGGCACGTACTTCTTGGGGTCGACCGGCTTCATCTCGAGGCCGAGCTCCTGGGAGATGTACCGGTAGGTGCGGCCGATCTCCTTGCGTTCGACCCGGGAGACCTCCGAGATCTCCTCGAGGCTGCGCGGAATGCCTTCCTTCCGGCAGGCCGCGTACAGCGCGCTCGTCGCGACGCCCTCGATGGAGCGACCGCGGATGAGGTCCTCCTTGAGCGCGCGCCGGTAGATGACCGACGCGACCTCGCGGACGGACCGCGGCACGCCGAGCGCGGAGGCCATGCGGTCGATCTCGGAGAGCGCGAACTGCAGGTTGCGCTCGCCGGCGTCCTTCGTGCGGATGCGTTCCTGCCACTTCCGCAGACGGTGCATCTGCGAGCGCTTCTTCGAGGAGATAGACCGGCCGTAGGCGTCCTTGTCCTTCCAGTCGATGGTGGTCGTCAGCCCCTTGTCGTGCATCGTCTGGGTCGTCGGCGCGCCGACCCGGGACTTCTCCTGTCGTTCCTGGTGGTTGAACGCCCGCCACTCCGGACCGGGGTCGATCTGTTCTTCCTCGACGACGAGGCCGCAGTCGTTACAGACCAGTTCGGCTCGGTCCGAACTCTTCACGAGGTTGTCGGAGCCGCACTCCGGGCACTCCCGCACCCCCTCCTCAGACTCCTCCTGCTCTGTCGCTGTTTCTCGCTCCCGCTGGCGAGTGGACCGTGTCATCGCACTTTTATATTAGCGGTACGCAAGCATTTAAATCCGTTGCCGGTGTTGGTTCCTACTTCGGACGACACAATCCGCGCGTCTCGGCCGGAAACCGCCGGATAGCGGCGCCAGCGACCGACGGGACGGCCGTCACGGATAGTAACCCATATACGGGAGGCGGGGTGACTTCGACTCAATGCCGGTCGTGGAGTGCGACGTCGACGACGCCCGGGCGCGACTCGCGGACGCGGGCGCGTCGTTCAGCGAGGGGAACTCCGAGCACGAGCAGTGGCACGCCGACCTCGGGGACGCCCACGCCGTCGCCTACGAGGACAAGTTGGTCGTCCAGGGGAAGAACCCGACGGACATCACGGCCGTCGTCGAGCCCGAGCGCGGCGGCCGCGTCCACGTCTACTTCGACGGCGCCTGCCGCGGCAACCCCGGCCCGTCCGCCATCGGGTGGGTGCTCGTCTCCGGGGACGGCATCGTCGCCGAGAACGGGGAGACCATCGGGCGCGCGACGAACAACCAGGCCGAGTACGAGGCGCTGATCGCCGCGCTCGAGGCCGCAGACCGCTTCGGGTTCGACGAGGTCGAGGTCCGCGGGGACTCCCAGCTCATCGTCAAGCAAGTGACGGGCGCGTGGGACACCAACGACCCCGACCTCCGGGAGAAACGCGTGCGGGTCCGGGGGCTCCTGGAGCGCTTCGAGGACTGGTCGCTGACCCACGTACCGAGGGAGGTAAACGACCGCGCCGACCAACTAGCCAACGACGCCCTGGACGATGACTGAACTAGCCGAGGACGTACTCGAGGAGGCCGAACGGCTCACGCGGCTCGCGCGGGACGCGGCCGACGAGAACGCCGCGGACGCCTACCGCGACCGCCGCGACGAACTGCTGGACGACCGCGGCTTCGAGGCGCGCGTCCGCGAGTCCGACGACACGCTCGTCTGTTACCCCGAGGAGTGGATCGACGACGAGGGGACCGTGCGGCTCGGGGACGTCGAGGACACCGACCGCGCCGCCGAGGTCTCCCTGCGCGGTCCGGGCGAACAGGGCGACTACGAGGCGGCCGCCGAGCGGAACGCCGAACTCGTCGAGCGCGTCCGCGAGCGACACGGGGACGTCCACGGCGACAACGCCGCGGCGTTCGCGGACTTCATGAACAACCACTACGCGCGACCGATGGAGACGGCCGGCGACCACGAGCGCGAGGCGTTCCTCGAGGAGTACTTCCCGCGGAACGCGTGGCCGAGCGAAGAGCAGCGCGACGCCGTCGAGCGGTCCCTCGAACTCGTCTTCGAGCTCGCGGACGAGAGCCGCGCCGCCACTGACAGCGACACTGCCCCCGACGCGCACTGAGGGCGGGGTCGGGGTGCAGTCGGGATTTTCGGTCGTCGTGCTCCGGTTTCGTCGTTTTACAGCTTCCCGGTAGCCGTCGCCACGCGGTCGTGAAAACGTGGAACGTGGAGTGCCTCAGTTCTCCGCGAGAATCGCTTCGATGCGGTCCTTGCGGTCGTCGTCGACGACGAACTTCGAGAGCGTCCACTCGATGTCGTCGACGACGGCGTCGAAGCCGTCGCCGGTGAGCGCGTACTCGTTCGTGCGCTTGTCGAGTTCGGACTTCTCGACGAGGCCCTTGTTGACGAGGTCGTCGAGGTTCGGGTAGAGCCGGCCGTGGTTGACCTCCTGGCCGTAGTAGTCTTCGAGTTCTCGCTTGATGGCGAGCCCGTAGCGGGCTTCCTCGGCGAGGACTGTCAGGATGTTCTTCTGGAACGCAGTCAGGTCCCGGACGTCAGTGCGAGTCTCGGGTTGTGCCTCTGACATAGTCGTCGGAAAGTCACCCGGACATTTAAACACTTCTCAACTCCGCCACAGTTGCCTCTACCAGCACTGTCGGTCGCGGTGCTCGGGGCCGGATTACGAAAGCTCTTTTTCGGCCCGGGGCGGACCTGTAGACGCCATGACGAACCTCTGGGAAGACCTCGAGACCGGCCCGGACGCGCCCGACGTCATCTACGCCGTCGTCGAGTGCCTGAAGGGCGAGCGGAACAAGTACGAGTACGACAAGGACGTGCCGGGCGTGGTGCTGGACCGCGTGCTGCACTCGAACGTCCACTACCCCTCGGACTACGGGTTCATCCCCCAGTCCTACTACGACGACGAGGACCCCTTCGACGTGCTGGTGCTCGTCGAGGACCAGACGTTCCCGGGCTGTGTCATCGAGGCCCGCCCCGTCGCCCTGATGAAGATGGACGACGACGGCGAGCAGGACGACAAGGTCATCGCGGTGCCCGAGGAGGACCCGCGGTACGACCACATCCAGGACCTCGAGGACGTCCCGCAGCAGACTCTCGACGAGGTCGAGGAGTTCTTCGAGACGTACAAGAACCTCGAGCCTGGCAAGGAGGTCGAGACCCAGGGCTTCGAGGACGCGGCCGCCGCGAAGGACGCCATCGAGCACGCTCAGGAGCTCTACGCGGAGCACTTCGAGTAACGGTCGCGCGGCGCTCGAGTAGCGCCCGGTTCGGACGCGAGCGCTGCTCGCACCGCACTTTTCCGACTTCCGATTACCTCCGCGCATCAACCGGCGCGACGCCGATGTGTTATGCGTATGGGTAATTACTTCTTGCCGGCGTCCCAACTACCGACTGAGATGTCCGCCAAGCGCTCCGACTTCGGCGTCAGCCACGTGACCGTCGTCCCGTCGAACTTCGAACCCGAGGACGAAGACGACGCGGGACGCGACCGCACAGCGTAGCCGGCTCGGAGCCGGGGAAACCTCTATAACCGTTCGAGTGGACTCTCGGCCACATGCTCCCCGAGGTCGGCTCTGTCTCCACGCCCACCCTCGCGCTCGTCGCCGGCACCGTCGTCGCCGGCGGCGCCGGCGGCTACGCCATCAACACCGTCCTCCGTCGCCGCCGCAACACCACGGAGAACGAGGACTTCGAACAGCTCCGGGACACCATCGCGGGCCTCGAGTCGGTCGCGTTCGTCGTCCCCGAGAACCCCAGCGTCGACGCGCTCGCCGCCTCCATCGGCCTCCGCGAACTCTGCGAGGAGTGGGGGGTCTCCGCGCGCGTGATCGCCGAGGGCGCCGTCACCAGCGACGACGCGAAGGCGTTCTGCAACCTCTTCAACCTCAACCTCGACGTCGCCGACGACCCCCTCGACGACTACGACGGCGCGGTCGCCGTCGGCGGCGGCGGCACCGTCCCGTCGTTCGCGAACCGGCCGCCCGTCGTCGCCGTCGTCCGCCACCGCCCCGCCGCCGTCGACCACCCCCTCGTCGTCGCCGGCAACGAGGCCGGCGCCACGTCCACCATCGTCGCTCGGTTCATCGAGCGCGCCGGCCGCACCCCCGAACAGGACGTCGCCACCGCGCTCCTCTACGGCATCCGGGCCGGCACCCGGGAGTTCCGGCGGGTGCGCTCCCGCGAGGACTTCCAGGCCGCCAGCTTCCTCCAGGAGTTCGCCGACCAGGGGACCATCGACGCGCTCCGCGCCCCGGGGATGAGCGGGGAGACGTTCGACGTCATCGGGGACGCCATCGCGAACCGCGAGCGCCGCGCGAGCTTCGCCGTCACGAACGTCGGCAGCGTCCCCGCCGTCAGCGCCCTCGAGGAGGCCGCGGACACCCTCCTCCGGCTCGACGGCGTCTCCTCGGCGGCGGCGTTCGGCGTCCACGAGGACACCGTCGTCACGGCGTGCCGCGCCGACGACGTCCGCACGAGCGCGATGGACGTCCTGTCCTCGGCGTTCGACCGCACGGAAGCCCTCGGCGGCGACGCCGACGCCGCCACCGCCCGCGTCCCCCTCGGTCTGTTCAGCCGCGTCAGCACCGAACGCCAGCCCAGCCTCGACGAACTCATCGATGCGAGCACGAGGAAGGCGCTGTTCTCCGCGTTCGAGCAGGCCTGACGGGTTCTCCGAGTTCGAGCAGGCCTGACGGCCTCGGTGCCCGACGGGCCTGCGGGTCGGACAGCTGGCCGGGCCGGATACCGATGCTGCCCGGCAACGCTGGCCGACGTCCGGGAGCCGCGAGCAGACGCGGCCACAAGACCAACCCTTTAGTACGTCAGCGGCGACTCGCCGAGTATGGGTCTGTTCGACCGCCTCCGCGGGAGTGACGCAGGCCGGGTCGCGTTCGTCGGCATCGACGGCGTCCCGTACAGCCTGATTCGCGACGAGCCCGAGACGTTCCCGAACCTCCACGACGTCATCGACGAGGGCACGGGCGGTGCCATCGACAGCATCGTCCCGCCCGAGTCCAGCGCGTGCTGGCCGTCGCTCACGACGGGCGTCAACCCCGGCGAGACGGGCGTCTACGGCTTCCAGGACCGCGAGGTCGGGAGCTACGAGACGTACGTGCCGATGGGGCGGGACGTCCAGGCGACCCGCGTCTGGGACCGCGTCACGGACGCCGGCCGCGACGCCACGGTCCTGAACGTCCCCGTGACGTTCCCGCCGCAGCGGGACGTCCAGCGCATGGTCTCCGGGTTCCTGTCGCCGGACGTCGAGAAGGGCGCCCACCCCGAGAACCTCGGGGACTTCCTGGAGTCCATCGACTACCGTATCGACGCGAACGCGAAACTCGGACACAGGGACGACAAGTCCGAGTTCGTCGAGAACGCCCACGAGACCATCGACGCCCGCCAGGAGGCGTTCCTGAACTACGTCGAGGCCGACGACTGGGACCTCTTCTTCGGCGTCTACATGACGACCGACCGTGTGAACCACTTCCTGTTCAAGGACTACGAGCAGGACGGCGAGTACAAGCAGGAGTTCCTCGAGTTCTACGAGACGGTCGACGAGTACCTCGGCGAACTCCGGGACGCGCTCGCGGACGACGTCACGCTCGTCGTCGCGTCCGACCACGGGTTCACGAGCGAGGACTGCGAGGTCCACTTGAACGAGTGGCTCCGCCGGGAGGGCTGGCTGTCCTTCCAGGACGACGACCACGACAGCCTCGAGGACATCGCGGACGACACGACGGCGTACTCGTTCATCCCCGGCCGGTTCTACGTCAACCTCGAGGGCCGGGAGCCCCGCGGGAGCGTCCCGGAGAGCGAGTACGAGGACGTGCTCGCGGACCTCCGCGAGAAACTCCTCGATCTCGAGGGGCCTGACGGCCGGCCGGTCGTCGACCGCGTCGTCGACGGCGACCGCGCGTTCGACGGCGCCCACGACGAGATCGCGCCCGACCTCGTCGCCATCCCGAACCACGGCTTCGACCTGAAGGCGGGGTTCTCGGGGAGCGAGGACGTGTTCAGCGTCGGCCCCCGGAACGGCATGCACTCCTTCGAGAACGCGACCCTCGTCACCGACGACCCGGACGTCGAGGTCGGCCCGAACACGGACCTCTACGACATCGCACCGACGCTGCTCGACCAGCTCGACGTCCAGTACGACGACCGCGAGTTCGACGGGAAGAGTCTGGTGCAGGCCGACGACTGACGAAACAGCAGCGGACGCGGTGCGGAAGGCGGTGCGGAAGGCGGTGCGGAAG
>JBDGUB010000024.1:0-42672 GCA_042216245.1 Halobacterium sp. | reverse complement strand
ACAACGGAAGGTGACGGTCGGTGTCGTGGTGTGTGGCGGTCGGATGGAGGTCGGTGAACCGCCTCGGGGTCAAGCCCCGAGGCTTCCCGTGGATTAGTCGGACACGCCTCGGATACCATCGGGATGATGCCCTCTCGCGGTATCCAAGGCCACGGTCGGGGCGTCCACGGCCCCCGATGCCTGCCGTCGCACCTTCCGAACTTCGGGAAGGCTGTTGAGAGCAGGCACATTCCAGTCGTGATGCTTCTCGATACCTTTCACAGCGATGTTGACGCTCGCACTTCGGTCGGCGTGGTCTTGATGCTGGCACGACCGGCACTTGAACCGCTTTTTATTGCGGTTCGCTCGCTCCGTGTGTCCACACATCGGACACTGCTGACTCGTGTATTCAGGGTCAATCCACGCCGTTGGCACGCCCTCGAAGGCGGCTTTGTACGACGTGTAGTATTGGAGCGCACGGAACGGCAGGTGGTGCAAGCGTCGGTTCATCCGCGTGCCGTAGTCGATACTGTCGCGCATCTCTTTGAGGTCTTCAAAGACGATGCACGGTGTCTCGAACTGACGGCTCCACTCCACGATGTGCCGACTCACCTTGTGGAGTCGGTCACGGACGAACCGTTCTTCCTGCCCTTCGAGTGTATCGTGGATGCTGTCTTTCCCCGCGTTCTGGACGCGCTTTCGCATCGTGAAGTAACGGTGGCGCTCGAACTTGATTTCGGGGAAGTCAATGACCAGCGTATCCTCGACGCCCTCTGCTGACAGTGCCGACAGTGCCACGTTGTCTTCGTTCACGTCCACGCCGATGACCGTCCGAGAGTCCTCTTTCTCTCGGACGGTACGCTCGGTGTTCGTGACGTTGACGTGCAACTCGGGTGTTCCGTCGTGAAACAGGGCTTCGGCTGTCCCGATGGTCCACTCGTCACCAGCGAGTGCCGCCCGCAGAATGTCGAGATGGGTGTCGTCGCCCTCCAGCACGCCTTTGACGTGCTTGTACGGTTTGGCACTGATACGGAACTCTACGGTTCCATCGTCTCGAAGCGTGAGGTTGTAGCCTTCTTCGTAGTTGGCTCGAAGCGGGTACGCGCCGTCTTTGGTGTGACTCGGGAGGCCGAAGTCGTCGTACTCGTGGTAGTTTTCCATCGCACCCAGTGCTTTCGCAACGACACGCTGTGTGGTGTTTTTCACGAGGTCGGCGTCGTCGGCCACACGGTCGGGGATTTCATCCCAGTCCGCGCCCTGCTTGGCGAGACGGATGGTTTCGTTGTAGGCCCACCGTGATTCGAGCGTGGCGTCTTCCAGCAGACTCTCGTTGTCACTCTGGATGTTCAGTTGGAAATCCAGCGTCTTCACGAGAGTCTGTACGTCGGTCATTCGTCGGATTCGTTGAGCCAGTCTTGGACGAGTCCACGCACGACTTCGGACTTGGTTTTCTCAGCGTCGATGCATTGCTTCGAGAACTCCTTGTATAGCTCGTCCTCGAAGTCCACGGTGAGTCGTTTAGTCATCTCACACGTATTGCTTATTCACTGAAATGCTTAAGTCTTGTCCACGTACTGTCTGTATGGGCGAGAAACGGTCAAACCACACGGTATACAACGTCAACTACCACTTTGTGTGGTGTCCAAAGTATAGACACCCGATACTGGGTGTGATAGAAGATTCACTGGAATCGAGTTTTCGAGCGGTGTGTGACAAGTACAACTACGAGATACTGTCGTTGCACATCTCACCCGACCACGTACACCTGTTCTTGTCGGCACATCCCAAACACCCCCGAGTGAGATTGTACGGACAGTCAAGAGCATTACAGCACGAGAGATGTGGCAACAGCACGAACCTCTGTTACAGGAATACCTGTGGGGCGGTGGGTTCTGGGAGGAATCGTACTACGTCGGGACGGCTGGTGACGTTTCGACTGATACGATTGAACAGTACATCGAGCGAACGGAACACGTTTAGCCGAGCTTACGGCCTTCACCCTCGGGGTCAAGCCCCGAGGCACTCGGCCTGTTCCGCCTGTAGACCCGGAACGCCGCCGGTCGGTCAGACCGCAGACCGCGCACCGCACGCCTCGCAGTGCAGGCGCTCCGCACCCTCCTCGGTGACGAGCTTCGTGTCCGGCAGCCCGCACTCCGGGCACGTGACGTACGTGTCGACGTACTCCTCGAGGACCGCCGCGACGCGGTCCTCGTCGAACTCGCCCGTGAGTCGCGCGCGCCCGCTCTCGTCGATCTGCGCGCTCGTCCCGAGCTCGTTCTGCAGGAACTTCAGGACGTGGTCCTGCTCGCGGCCGAGTCGGTCCAGCGTCGACTGGAAGTTCTCGTAGACGGTGACGTTGCCCTCCTTGCGGACGTTCGGGTCGGGGACCTCGAACCGGCTCTCGCTGCCCGCGATGTCGGGCTTCTGGTCCATCGCGCGGTCGAGTTGCTCCTCGTAGTCCATACGGGTGTGAAGTAGCGGCCCGCACAAAAGGCTTTCAAAAGTCGGGCTTCGATACGCAGGAGAACCTGTCTAGGGTTTACGAACGGTCGTGTTAACGGTTCTCAGGATAATACTATAACCCCGTGCCCGTTAGAAGTGGTTGTCATGAAGAAGCAGGAGCTCATTCACCTTCACGGCCTGCTTGCGGAGGTAGGCAACTACTACGAGCAGCGAGAGAACGAGGACATCGAGATGGACGAGTACGAGGACCTCGGGGTACGACCGACCTCCATCCACAAATCCAAGACAGACCACAAAGCAGCAGTCTTCGCACTCGCGGGCGGAATCACTTCCACGATGACCGACTCCGAAGAGACGGAAGAAGCGGTCCCCGCGTCCGCTGACTGATTCGTCGGTACGCGACGCCTCCTCAGCACACGAGACCCCCAGCGACAGCTCCGTCTACACCGGTTCTCCATCTGACCTCCGGACACCGGTTCTCCACCTGACTCCCGGGGCGCACTACGCCGGCTCGTCCCCGCTTCCGTCGTCCCCGACGCCAGTCCCGACGCTCCCCCCGTCGGTCTCCTCGTCGGCTCCCCCTGCTTCCTCCTCGGCGTCTCCGTCGGACTCCTCCCCGGCTTCCTCCTCGATGACTTCGACGAGCAGGACCTCCAGGGGGATGTTCTCGAGGCGCTTGCCGATCTCCTTGCGCGCGATGCGGGACGCGTGCTCCTCGCGCTCGACGTTGAACACGGTCATCTCCAGTTCGAGCGCGACCAGGCTCTCGTCGGCGGCGACGAACGCCGGCGGGAGGTCGTCCCCGCAGTGCGGACACGACCGCTCGCCCATGTCTATCTCGACGTAGTTCAGGTCGGGGTTCAGCATCTCCCCGGTCTTCGAGATGGCGATGCGCACTGCCTCGTCGGCGGACTGCACGTCGTAGACGGGGACTGCAGCCTCGACGACCACCCTACAATCCATAGCTGTGTGACGTGTTCGCGGGCAACGTAGAAGAAATTTGGCCCGGAACCGACGCCGACTTCCCGGGCGGCGGCCAACGCCCTCGCGATGGAGCGTGGCGCGATTCCACTCGCCGAGGTCCCCGGCGCCGTGGACGTCCAGTCGACCCTCGAGAGCGGGCAGACCTACCTCTGGTGGCGGCCCGACGGCGCGACCTACGAGACGGACGGCGCGTACGGCGGCGACGCCTGGTACCGCACCGTCGTCGACGGCGACGTCGTCGAGGTCCGGCAGACGGACACTGCCGTCGAGTGGCGGTCGACCACGGACGCCGACCCACTGGTGCGGGACCTCCTCGGCCTCCGCGACGACCTCCACGAAATCAGGGCTGCGGCGACGGACGACGACCTGACCGCGGCGGCCTGGGACGCCTACGACGGCCTCCGCATCGTCAGGGACCCGTTCTTCGGCTGCCTCGTCTCGTTCATCTGCTCGGCCCAGATGCGCGTCGAACGCATCTTCGCGATGCAGGAAGCCCTCCGGGAGACGTACGGCGACCCCATCGAGTTCGACGGCGACACGGTCCACGGGTTCCCCGACCCGGAGACGCTCGCGGCCGCCTCGGAGGCCGACCTCCGCGACCTCAAACTCGGGTACCGCGCGCCCTACGTCCGGGAGACCGCGGCGATGGTCGCCGACGGCGAACTCACCGAGGGCGACGTCCGCGGGCACGCCTACGCGCTCGCGCGCGAGAAACTCACGGGGTTCGTCGGCGTCGGCGACAAGGTCGCGGACTGCGTGCTGCTGTTCTCCCTCGGCTACATCGAGGCCGTCCCCCTCGACACGTGGATTCGGTCCGCCATCGAGGACCACTACCCGCACTGCGAGCAGGACAACTACGCGGACACCTCGCGCGCGATCCGCGAGGAACTCGGGCCGTACGCCGGATACACCCAGACGTACCTCTTTCACTACCTCCGGTCCGGCGGCGAGTAGCCCCCTGAAGACACTTACCGTTGAGCCGAAGACGTCCCCGTATGCCCTCCCGACGGCGATTCCTCTCTGGCGTCGCAGCGGGCGCCGCGGTCCTCGCCGGCTGCACCGGCCGCGGCACACCGGACGAGCCGAACGACCCTCAGACCACGCGAACCACCGACTCGACGACCGACTCGACGTCCGACCCGACTACCGAACCCACGACCGAGACGACGCGCGAGCGCGCGGTCGACGACACGAAGTACGACCGCGTCGTCGTCGAGAACCGCTCCGACCGGGTCCACCGCGTCACGGTCACGGTATCGCGGGACGGCGACGTGCTCCACGAGGGGACGTACCGCGTGCCCGTCGCGACGGGCCTGCGCATCGAACGCAAACTCGACTGGGGGACCCACACCGTCACCGCCGCCGTCGACGGCGGCGACGCCCGCACGGAGACCTGGGAGCACGGGTCCTGCGCGAGCACCCCGCACTCGGACGGCAACCAGAACCTCGGCGTCGTCGTCTCCGACGAGGGCTGGGAGTTCGTGGAGAACGGCTGCGACTACCTGAAACTCGGCGAGACGTACGTCGGCGACTACGAGCCCGCCGCCGAACACGAGGTCGACGCGACGACCGCGACCACGGCGTAGTTTTTTCGCGGAGAGCGCCGTAGGCGGGAGTATGACCGACCGAGCGCGCGCGCACGTGTTCGTCTCCGGGAAGGTACAGGGCGTCTACTTCCGCGCGAACACCCGAGACGAGGCCCGCGAGCGCGGCGTGGACGGCTGGGTGCGGAACCTCCGGGACGGCCGCGTCGAGGCCGTCTTCGAGGGCACCGAGGCCGACGTCGACGCGATGGTCGAGTGGTGCCACGAGGGCAGTCCCGCCGCGAACGTCGACGACGTCGAGGTCGAGTACGGCGACCCGGAGGGCCTCGACGGCTTCGAGGTCCGGCGTTGAGGCTCGGCGACCAGCCACCTCCTTCCGGGGGCGGGACGCCGGCGGTTTTAGGGTCGGCGGCGACGAACCCACGGCCATGATATCGAGCGACCGGATGGCCGCCGTCGACCGGAACGCCGCGGCCGTCGGGGTGCCGCGCAACCAGCTCATGGAGTCCAGTGGGAACGCCGTCGCCCGCGAGGTCCGGGACGTGGCCGACGAGGGTGCCAGCGTCGCGGTGGTCGCGGGCCGCGGGAACAACGGCGGTGACGCGTTCGTCGCGGCGCGCTTCCTCGACGACTACGACGCCACCGTCCACCTGCTCGGGCGCCCGGAGTCCATCCGGTCGGACATCAGCCGGGAGAACTGGGACGCGCTCGAGGCCGGGGAGTACGACGCGCGCGCCGTCACCGACTCCCGGAGCCTCGACCTCGGCGACCCGGACGTCGTCGTGGACGCCGTCCTCGGCACCGGCGTCGCGGGCGCGCCCCGCGAACCCGAGGCGTCGGCCATCGACGCCGTCAACGACGCGGACGCGACGGTGGTCGCCGTCGACGTGCCGTCCGGGATGGACGCCGACACGGGCGAGACGCCGGGCGTCGCCGTCGACGCCGACCGCGTCGTGACGTTCCACGACGTCAAGCCCGCGCTCGCCGACCGCGGGGACGTGACGGTCGCGGACATCGGCATCCCGGAGGCGGCGGAACTGTTCGTCGGGCCGGGCGACCTCCTCCAGCTCGAACGCGACCCCCAGTCCCACAAGGGCGACTTCGGGCGCGTGCTCGTCGTCGGCGGCGGGCCGTACACGGGAGCACCGGCGCTCAGCGCGCAGGCCGCGCTCCGCGCGGGCGCGGACCTCGCGTACGTAGCGGTGCCGGACAGCGTCGCCGACGCCGTCCAGGGGTACAGCGAGAACCTCATCGTGGACTCGCTGGTCGGCACCCAGTTGCTCCCCGAGCACGTCGACGACGTCCTGGAACGCGCCGCGGACGTCGACGTCGTCGTGCTCGGCCCGGGGCTCGGCGACGCCGACCGGACGCTCGCGGCGGTCCAGCGGTTCCTCGCCGAGTACGACGGGCGCGCGGTCGTCGACGCGGACGCGCTCCAGGTCGTGCCGGACGTCGAGACCGACGCCGACCTCGTCTGCACGCCCCACCAGGGCGAACTCCGCGAGATGGGCGGCCCCCGGGAGGAAGACTGGCGGAAGCGCGAGGAGGCGGTCGAGTCGTTCGCCGCCGACCACGGCCACACGCTCCTCGTGAAGGGCGCGTACGACGTGATTTCGGACGGCGAGACCACCCGGGTGAACCGCACCGGGAACCCGGGCATGACCGTCGGCGGCACGGGGGACGTGCTCGCCGGCGCGACCGCTGCGATGTTCGCCACCCTCGACGCCGTGCCGGCCGCGAGCGTCGGCGCGTACGCGAACGGGGACGCCGGCGACCGCGTCGTCGACGACCAGGGGTACGGACTGCTCGCCACCGACCTCCTGGACGCGCTCCCGCGGGCGCTGTGGGGTGACCGCGATGAGTAGCGACGACGGGCATTCGGACGACGACCTGACGCACACGACCGACGACGGCGACGTCCAGATGGTCGACGTCGGCGACAAGCCCGACACCGCGCGCCGTGCGGTCGCCAGGGGCGAGATTCACCTCGCTGAGTCGACCGTCGACGCGATTCGCGCCGACGAAATCGGGAAGGGCGACGTGCTCGCGACGGCCCGCGTCGGCGCGGTGCAGGCCGTCAAGCACACCTGGGAGTCGATTCCCATGTGTCACCAGATTCCCGTCACGAACGTCGAGTCGGACTTCGACGTCCGGGACGACCGCGTCGTCCTCGAGGTCGCTGTCGAGACGACCGGGAAGACCGGCTGCGAGATGGAAGCGCTGCAGGGCGTCACGACTGGATTGAACGTCGTCTGGGACATGGTGAAAGCCGCGGAGAAAGACAGCGAGGGGCAGTATCCGGGGACGCGAATCGAGGGCGTGGAGGTCGTCGCGAAGCAGAAACGAGAACTGGAGTGAGTGCTCGCTCTGCAGACTTCTGGGTCACTCCGAGTCGAGCAGCGAGCGGGCGCGCTGCACGTAGCTGTTCGTCTCCCAACTCCGGAGGTCGCTGATTTCGTCGAGGACGGCGCGAGCCTCGGTGCTGGAGAGGTGGCCGGTGCGGACGAGTACCGAGAGCAGCGTCGGCGTCGTGACGAGTCTCGTGTCCACCAGGGACGCGTGAATCAGGCCGAGGTAGGTGAATTCGTCGCAGAGGAACAGGTCGGCGTCGCGGTCGTTCGCGAGCGCGACCGCGGCGTTCTCGCCGTCGTCGAGCGGGAACTCGGCGTCGAGTGCGACGGCCGCGGTCTCGAATACGTCGGCGCGGTCGAGGACGGCGTTCGCAGCGCGGCCGTGCTGGTCGTCGTACGACGCGACGTCGTGGAGTTCCGCGACGACGGCCTCGGGGACGACGACCTCGTACCTGGACAGGGACGCCGGGAGCGGGTCGGGGGTGGCGTCCGCGGCGACGCCGAGACTGACGAGCGCGGAGGCGTCGGCGACGAGTACCGACATCTACGCGTCCGCGACCTCGTCCACGAAGTCCTCGTCCAGTTGCCGTTTCAGCACGCGGAGGTTCGCGGCTTCCTCCGCGCCGACGAGCGACCGGAGCTGGTCGTGGTCGATTTCGTCGTCGTAGTAGGCGGCGGCGATCTCCTGCGTTACTGCGTCGTCGTGGGTCGCGTCCTGGAGGTACTCGCGGAGCGCGGTCACGAGCACGTCCGTTCGGTCCTCACCGAGGACGGCCGCGAGTGCGTCGGCGCGCTCGACGAGGCGGTGGGGCGCGCGGAACTGCACGCGCTTCTTGTCACTGCTCAGCGTGTGTACGTTGTGAGCCAACCCCACTTAGCGGTTTCCGTGGGGGTATCAGGGCCACCGGTGGTACGAGGATGCCCATCAACAGCTACAGGCTCGGCGGCGACCTCCGAGGGAAGCTCGCCGGTTTCCACATAAACTGCAGCCAGACGCGGAAACGGCAGTCCGGCCACCCGGTAGCACCTCCACGGCGAATCCCGGACGGAAACGTCGGCGCCGTCGAGAGTGACGCCGCCTGCAAGTCGACCCTCACGAGGTCGACGGACCGCTGGTTCGGGTTCCGGTGGGCAGCCAACTAATTCTGGAGCCTTCCAGCAGCGCCGCGTTCGACCTCCGCAGCACAGCGTCTCTGTCACCGGCGGTCACACGGGAAGTGGCCTGCTCTCGCCGAAAAAGTCCGGTATCAGGCTTCCGCGACGAGTTCGCTGGCTTTCGCGTGCGAGCGCTCGACGATAGTCGGCCTGGCCTCGAAGTCGATGACGACCTCGTCGTCGCCGTAGTCGACGTCGCGGACGTACGCGTGGTCGTGCACCCAGGAGACGACGCTCATCGTGTCCTCGGTCATCGGGAGCACGAGCTTCTCGCGCTCGCGCTCCGGGAGCTCGGCGTCGATCCGCGCGACGAGCTCCTCGAGGTTGATTCCCTCCAGGCCGCTGACGGCGACCGGGTTCGGCGCGAGCGCGGACAGCGCCGCCGTCTTCTCCTCGAGTTCGTCGTCGCCGACCTTGTCCACCTTGTTGAACACGGTGACGATGGGCGCCTCGTTGCGCTCGTAGAGCGTGTCGTGGCACGTCGTCAGCTTCTCCCGGATGTCGTCGACGGACTCGCTGGCGTCCACGACGAGCAACACGAGGTCCGCCTGGTAGACCGACTCCAGCGTGGACTTGAACGACTCCACGAGCCAGTGCGGGAGGTCGCTGATGAACCCGACCGTGTCCGTCAGCAGGACGTCCCGGCGGTCCATCTCGAGGCGGCGCGTCGTCGTGCCGAGCGTCGTGAACAGGTTGTCCCGGGACTCCGCGGTCGTGTCGAGATCCGGGTGGAGGTCCTCGTTCTCGTCGACGGAGAGGTCGTCGGCGAGCCGCCGCAGCAGCGTGGACTTCCCCGCGTTCGTGTACCCCGCGAGCGCCACCAGGTCGAACCCCGACTCGCGGCGGGTCTCCCGGCGCTGCCGCTCGGTCTTCTCGATGCTCTGGAGCTCGTCCCGGATGCGGCTGATCTGGGCCTTGATGTCCTGCTCGCGGCTCTCGTCGTACTCGCCGAGCCCCATGAACCCGGGGCGCTCGTCGCGCTTCGCGAGGCTCGTCTTCGCCTCCGCGCGCGGGAGCTCGTACCGGAGCTCCGCGAGCTCCACCTGGAGCTGGGCCTTCCGCGTGTGGGCGCGCTGCCCGAAGATGTCGAGGATGAGCCGGAACCGGTCGACGACCTCCGTGTCCTCGGGGAGCTTCCGCCCGAGGTTGAACGTCTGGTAGGGGCCGAGGCGGTTGTCGAAGACGACGCGGTCCGCGTCCGTCTCGTCGACGACCACGGCGAGCTCCTCGACTTTCCCCTCGCCGAGCTGGAGGGCGGGGTCGGCGGTCCGCGTCTGGGTGACCTCGCCGGCCACCTCGTAGCCCGCGGCCCGCACGAGGTCCCGAATCTCTGCCGTTTCCGGGGTCCCGTCGTCCACGCGTTTCGCGACGACGGCGGTCTGCGTTGGTGTTGCCGTCACTTGGACGACAGTACGGCCCGCTGCTACTTAAGCCCCGGGCGCGGCCGGTCCGGGGGCCGATTCGGGCAAAAGAGACTTACCGGTTGGTTGCGGACTGACCTCCATGGCAGACGTCAACCTCACGTCGCTCGGTCTCGAGTTCGGTGGCGGCGCCGGCATCGGCGCCATCATCGGGTTCGCCGCGAAGAAGGTCGCGAAGCTCATCGCGGTCATCATCGGCCTGGAGCTCGCGCTGTTCAAGTTCCTGGAGTCCCGCGGCATCCTGAAAGTCGACTGGGAGCAACTCACGGGCGGCTTCGTGAAGGCCGCGGAGATGGGGACGAGCGGCGCGCCGCCGTCCTGGGTGAACACCATCCTGTCGACGCTCTCGGTGAGCGCCGGGTTCACGGGCGGGTTCCTGCTCGGCTTCCGGCGGGGATAGCTCGCGGCCGCCGCGTCACCGCGTACTGAGTTCGTCTTTCTCCTTGATGATCTGGGTCTCGCCCTCGCCCGACGAGACCTCGTTGACGAGGTCGTAGAAGTCGTTCTGCATCCCGGCGGGGAACGTCAACACGCCCACCCAGGAGCCGTCGGCCTGCCACTCCTCGCGCTCGAGGTCGCCGAACTCCCGGAGCTTCGCCTGGCCGCTGCCGGCGTGCTCGGGCGGGAGGTTGACGGCGACGGTGACCTCCTCGAAGCGAATCGGAATCACGGGCCGGAGCGCCTCGAGGGCGTCGTCGACCTGCTGTTCGGCGGGCTCCATCGGGTCGACCGTGAACCCGGCTTCCTCGAGGGCGTTCTCGATGCGCTCCGGCGGGTGGGGCGCGTCGTCCATCTGGGGGTTGATGGCGTTCCGCGAGATGGTGTTGACGAGTTTGCGGCGCTTGCGCTCCTGCATCTCCTCGCGCTGCTCGGCCGTGATCTGGATCTCCCCGCGCTCGATGACCTCCGGGATGATCTCCATCGGGTCGGTCGTCCCGAACACCTCCTCGAGGTCTTCCTCGGCGGGTCGGTCACCGCGGGAGGCGTTCTCGAAGACGTCGCGGGCGGCGATGACGTCCTCGAGGTCGCCGTCGAACTCGCCGCGCTTGATGGCGAGTGCGGCGTCCGGGTCGACCAGCACCTCGAAGCGTTCGCCGTGGGTCTCGAGGCGCGCCGTCACGGCTTCGTCGAGTGAAATCATACCACGACCTTTCGGCGGGTTCCGTAAAAGCCCTTTTCCCGGGGCGCGCGCCCGGACCGACCGCTCACTCCTCGGTCGACTCGTCGCCGTCGCCGCTCGCGTCGCCGGCGTCACCAGCGCCGTCGCTACCGGGCAGGAGGTCGTGTTCGTCGAGGTACTCGCGGATCTCGTCGGCCGACAGCTCGATGAACGACCGGGTCTCCGCGTCGACGGTGGCGACGCCGACGCCGGACGGCTCGAAGCTGTCCCGGATCTCGCCGAGCGCGCGCAGCGCGAGTTCGACGCCCTCGTCGAGCGTGAGGTCCTCGCGGTAGTTGTCCTCGAGGTAGGACTGGACTTTCTGCCGGTTCTCGCCGATGGCGAGGGCCTTCCACTCGTAGGGCGTCCCCGACGGGTCCGTCTCGAACAGCCGGGGTTCGCCACCGTCGTCGACGCCGCCGACGAGCAGCGCGACGCCGAACGGGCGCGCGCCCCCGATCTGGGTGTACTGCTGGATGTGGTCGGTGATGTCCTTCGTCAGCGTCTCCACGCCGATGGGTTCCTCGTACCGGAGGCGGTTGAACTGCGCGTCCCGCCGCGCGAAGTCGACGAGCTGGCGGGCGTCCGCGACGTGGCCCGCGCTCGCGACGCCGACGTGGTCGTCGGCCTTGTGTATCTTCTCGACGGACGACGCCTCCATCAGGCTGGAGTTGATGCGCTTGTCCACGAGGAGGACGACGCCGCCCGCGGTCCGCACGCCGATGCTCGGCGTCCCTCGCTTCACTGCCTCCCGCGCGTACTCCACCTGGTAGAGGCGGCCGTCCGGCGAGAAGATGGTGATGCCGCGGTCGTACGCCTGCTGTTGGTTCTGGCCTTGCATAGTTCACTCGCAGTCGCGTCGGGTCGCGCCGACGAACGACCCGTCGCAGTCCACGTCGACGCGGTCGCCGCGCGCGAGAGCGCGCCGGGAGTCGCCGTCGAACACGACGCGTTCGTCTGAGAAACGTTCAGCCGTCCGTCCTAAATACTTTTCTTCGGCGGCTCGCATCGTGCCCGAGACGCCGCGTACCGCCACGCGGACGGGGTCGCCGCGGACGTCGCTCACGCAGGCGAGCGCGGCGCGACCGCGCTCGACTTCGCCGCGCCGCACTCGCACGAGCGCCTCGCCGGCGCCCCGGTCGAAGTCGAAGGTCATCACGCGGAGGTCGGCGTCCGCGCTGCCGGCGTCCCCGTAGAGGTTCTGGGCGGCGAACCAGACGCTGCGCTGGAAGTCGTCCCGCGAGAGGTCGGCGTCCGGCCACGCCTCCAGTTCCGCGGCGAGGTACCGCCACCGCGGCCGGAGGTGCTTCGGGAGGTGTTTCACGGTCGCTCCGCCACCAGCACGCCGACCTGGTCGTGGACCATCTCGACGCCCGTGAGCGAGTACCCCGCGTCCGTGAACGCGTCCGCGAGCACGCCGACGGTCGCCGGGTCGTCGACCTCCGGGCTGTAGAAGGGATCGTCCGAGTTCGGCTCCCCAAAGAACATCACGTCCCCGAGCACTATCCTCCGGGGGTCGAGGTCGGCGATGGTCTCGATGGCGTCTCGTTTCTCGTCGTCCGCGAGGTGGTGCATCGCGAAGTTCGACGTGACGACGGCCACGTCGCCGTCGTAGTTCGGGGCGCGGAACCGGCCTTCGCCGAACGAGACGTTCTCGAGGCCGCGGTCGGCGGCCTTCTCGCGGGCCTGCTCGAGCATCCCCTCGCTGATGTCCCGGCCGACGACCCGGCCCGCCTGGTCGGCGAGCCCGAGCGCGATAGCGCCCGTCCCGCACCCGAGGTCCAGCACCGCCTCGCCGGGGCCGGGGTCGGCGTGCTCGAGGACGAGCGCGACGCACTCGTTGTACTCCGGTGACTGGTCGTCGTCGTACTCCGCGGCGACGTCGTCGAAGCGCGCGGCGTGCTCGTCAAGCGTCTTCTTCATACCTGCCGCGTTCGACCCCGGGCGCAATGAACTCCCCGGACGAGCGCCGCCGGTTGCGCTCCGCGAGCGCGCCCCACTCTTCGAGGCCGGCCCGCACCTGCCCGCGGTCGAACCCGATCTCCGCGCCGACCGCGAGGAGTTCGCGGGGCGCCCGCAGCTCGAGGTGGGAGCGCGGGCGCGCGCTCACGACGAACGGCGCGTCGTAGTGCTCGACGAGCTCCCGGAGCTTCCGGAGGCCGCGGAGCGCCTGCACGCGCTCCCCGCCGTCCGCGCGCAGCACCGTCGAGAAGTCGAGCTCGACGCGCACGCCGTTGTCCCGGGCGGCCTTCACGACGACGTGGTTCACGTCCCCCGCGCCACGGGTCGGCGCGGCGAGCACGTCGACGCGCGGCGACTCCGCGACGAACCGGTTGAACTCGGGCGTGCCGCCCCGCACCGCGAGCAGCGTGACGTCGCCGCGGACGCTCCCGATGGTGCCGCTGGCGGCCGCGCGGTCCTCGGCGACTATCTCGACGCCGTCGACGACGTCCACGCCGTACTCCGCGGCGACACCCTCGCAGTCCGCGTCCGACCTGGCGTCCAGTCGACTCCGGACGACGACGCCGTCGTAGCCGTCGCTCGCCGCGGTCGCCGCGAACCGCGCGACAGTGCTGTCGCCGTCGGGGTGGGCGTGGACGGCCTCGTACACGCGTCCACGTTCGCTCCCCGGTGGTAAAAACGGCCGCGTTCGCCACCGGCCCGAGTCCGGTCACCCGGGGCTTCTGGGCCGTCGGCTGACGGGCTACGACGGGCCGTCGGCTGACGGGCTACGACAGCGCTTCGCGTGCGTTCTCGACCGCTGCGGCCTTCTTCGCGGGGTACGCCTCGACCTTCGCGCGCAGCGAGATGCCGTCGCCCAGCCTGGCGTCCCCCTGGAAGGCGGCCTGCTTGTCGAGGTGGACGAACAGCGAGCAGTTGTCGTCGACGCGGTCCTCGAGCTCGCCGCGGATGCGGTCGATGTCGGCGCCGTCCCGGAGCTGGCCGAGGACGTGGCGCATCTCGTCGGCGCGCTCGACGCGCGCGGACAGCACGACGATGCGGTCGCCGAGGTGGCCGGTCGACTCCGCGCGCTCCAGTTCCGTGTCCTCGGGGAGGAAGTGCTGGAGCGCGTCGCGGACGCGGTTCTCGTCCTCCGTGTCGTAACTGAACGCCCGGAGGTCGACGTAGTGCAGCGGGAGTTCGCTCATTGCGTGCCCGTAGTCGGTCGACGCGTAAAAGAACCGCTACCGGTCGCGGGGTCGCTCCCCTACCGCGTCACTCCTCGTCGGCTTCGTCGCCGTCCTCGTCGCCCTCGGCCTCCTCGGCGAGTTCGAGGTTGTCGGCGGGCACGCCGGCCTCCTGGCCGTCCTCGAAGCTGACCGTGTAGTTCGGCTCGCCGAACATCGTCTCGACGACCTGCGTGACCGTCCCGGTCTCGCCGTCGAACTCGCTGTGCTTGTCGTGCAGGACGACCTCGTCGTCTTCCTCGAAGCTCATACACCCGAGTACCGGCGGCCGTGTCAAAAACACCCCGATTCGGGCGTCCGAAACGGTAACAGTCGTCGCCGCAGTACGTTCGCGCATGACCACGCCACGCTCGCCGCTCGCAGCGCCGCCCGACCGACCGCCGAACCGCCCGGCCGATGACACTCGATGACCTCTGGTACCTCGCGAGCCGCGCCGAGGAGCGCGCGGAGCGGGCGTACCACGGCCTGACCGAGGCCTACGACGAGTTCATCGAGTTCGACCGCCACCGGTCGGTCTCCCGGGACCACTTCCGAACGCTCGCCGAGCGCGTCGAACGCACGGGCGCGCCCTACGGCGCCCACACCGCGGTCTATCGGGAGAACGGCGACATCCTGCTGGTGCGCCACGAGCAGGCGGACTGCTGGGTGGTGCCCGGGGGCGGCGTCCGCGACGGCGAGACCTACCGGGAGGCCGCCGAGCGCGAACTCGCCGAGGAGGCCGGCGTTGACGCGACCTACGAGGGGCTCGCGATGGTGACTCGCGTGCGCTTCGACTGCGGCGCGCACGCCGCCTGGGGCGTCCTCCCCGTGTTCGCGGCGCGCGCCGACGGCGACGAGACGCCGACCGCCGACGACCCCGACGGCGAGATCTCGGCGGCGGCGTGGTTCGACCGCCTGCCGGAGGACACCCGCGACCGCGGCGACCTCCAGCAGTGGCGGGAGCGCGCGCTCCCCTAGAACGCCGACAGCGAGACGTCGCGGGCGTCCCGCAGTTCGCGCTCGACGCGGCCGCGGTCCCAGCCGAGCGGGGACACGACGGTCTCGGCCGCCCGCAGGAGGCGGTCGGCGTAGTGCTCGGCGTCGTAGTCGTCCGCGTCGGCCTCGAACGGCAGGCGGACGCGCTGGCGGCCGTCGGCGTCGTCGGCGACGACGACGTACTCGACGCTCTGCCCGGGGTGGCGGTCGACGCCGTGGGCCTCGTACCGGCGGAGCGCGGCGACCGCGCGGGACTCCCGGCGGTACTCCTCGACGGGCTTGGAGACGCGCCGCGTCACCGCGAGGTCGTCGGCGGGGACGTCGCCGCTCCGGACGGCTGCGAGGTCGCGGGCGAGCGCGTCTACGACCGCGTCCGGGCCGCCGGCGTCGAGCGCGCGAAGCCACGCGCGCTGGCAGTCCGCGACGAACGGCGGCGTCGACCGCCGGCGCGCCTCGACGCCGCGGAGCTTGTACTCGTCGCGGCCGGCCTCCTTCCCGAAGTACGTCGTGAGCGCGCCGCCGCTGCCGTCGCGGCGCGGCGCGAAACACACCCAGTCGTAGTGGCCGTCGCGCTCCAGGCGGACGCCGAGGTCGTCGGTGACGCGCGCGCACACCTCGTCGAGGGGGTCGGGGTCGTCGCGGGGCGTCACCCAGACGCTGTCGACGATGGCGTGGACGACCTGCCAGCCGGCGTCCTCGAGGCTGGCTTTCGCGTCCAGCAGGATGTCGCGGGCGTACGCGTTGATGGCTTCGTGGCACTCGATGCGCCCGAACTTGCTGTTCCGGTAGCCCTGGTAGCCGAAGCAGGAGACGAGCACCCACTTGATGGCCGCGGACTCGGCTTCGAGGCGGTCGCGGCGGTCGCCGGTGGCGTCCGCGAGTTCGGCCTTGATGCCGGCGCGGTCGTCGAGCAGCGGGCCGAGCACGTCCCCGAGGAAGCCGTCCTCGGGGCAGAGGTTGTACTCGAGTTCCGGCACCACCTCGCGGTCCGGGTGGCAGTCACAGAGGACGGTGTCGGGGCTGACGTTGTACTCGCAGATGATGGTCGGGTAGAGGGACGCGAAGTCGACGGCGTAGACGTCCTCGTGGCGGCCGACGGACGGCGCGAGCGTGAGGCCGCCGCGGTCGGCGGCGTGCAGCGTGCGCGCGTCCTTGAACTGCTCGGGCTCCCACTTGTTCCAGGGGACGAGCACGCCCCGGTCGAGGGCTTCCCGGGTCTGCATCGCGGTGAGGACGTTCCCGATGCTCGCCCAGCCCGCTTCCTCGACGGGCTTCCAGGACCGCTCGACGAGGTACTCGAGGCCGGCGAGCCCGGACTGTCCCCAGAGGAAGCTGTTGGACTCGTCGAGGACAGCCCGCCCGGGGACCGTGTACCGGGCGGGCGAGTGGCCGGTCCGCCCGTAGCTCTCGTACGTGTTCGCGCCCGAGAGCTGGGTGACGCCGCCGGGCGCGCGCCCCCACCGGAAGTCGACGCCGGTCTCGCTCGCGCGGTCGGCCGCGAGTTCGAGGAGGCCGCCGTGGCTCACGACGAGCACGTCCGGGTTCTCGCGCTCGAGCCGCGTCGCGAGCGCGCGGAGCACGGCCGGCTCGCCGCCCGCGACGCGTTCGCCGTCCACCCGGAGTTCGGTGAGGTCGCCGTGCGCGAGCGCGCGGTCGGTCGTCCGCACGGCGAGCGTCCGCAGTTCGCGGCCGGGCGTCGGGTCCGTTCCGGTCTCCACGCAGTACCGGAACTGCGGCGAGAAGTCGACGTTGTACAGCCGGAACGTCCCGGGCGCGTGGCCGTCCTCGTGGCGCGCCCGCACCTCGCGGGCGAGCGTCCGCAGTTCGCCGGCGCGCTCGACGTCCACCGCCAGCACCTCGCTGCGGTCGTCGGCGTGCAGGTCGAGGTAGCGCCGGACCCACCGGAGGCCGGCGACCTTCGGGTCGTCGGCGAGCCGGTCCGCGAGCGACCCGAGCGGGGCGTCGCTCGCGTGCACGTACAGCGTCGGCGCGTAGTCGGCGTCGCGTTCGGCGCGCGCGCCGTCCTCGGTGAGGTGCCACGCGGTCACGGCGTCGTCGCGGACGTCGAACGCGTACGCCATCAGTCCTCGACGCGGCCGCGCAGCGACTCGAGTTCGTCCCGGAGCGCGCGGAGTTCGGCCTCCTGGGCGACGGCCATCGAGAGCAAGGCGGCGCGCTCGGGGTCGGTGGCGTTCAGGTGGCCGGCGGCGTGCGCGAAGTTCCGCGCGCGCTCGAAGACGCGGTCGAAGTCCGGCTGGTGCTCGCGGCGGAGCGCCCGCCGGAAGGACTGGCAGCGGCCCTCGTAGTCGTCGAGGTGGTCGCGGTACGTCGCGTTCGTGCGCCCCATCAGGCCACCACCTCGGGTTCGGGCGCCGTGGCGCCGTACTCGTCGGCGACCCGGCCGACGAGGTCGACCCAGTACGGGATGGTGGTCTGCCAGCCGCCGCGCGTCCAGTACGCGTCGGTCTGTTCGTCGCCGGCGTCGAACCGCGGCCCGAACCGCGTGGGTTCGACGTCGACCTCGTGGTCGGCGTGGGCGGCGACGTCGCCGGGGTCGGTGGCGGTGACGAGGACGGGGACGCCGCGGGCGTCCGCGAGCGCGGCGAGCGTCGACAGCGTGGCTTCACGGAGCGTCTCGGCCTCGCTCGCGAGCAGGTCGTCGTCCCGGTAGAGGTCGTCGACGGCGGGCGCGACGACGAGGCTCGTCGGGCGGCGCGCGTCGGCGACGAGCTGGCGGACGAGCGCGTGGTGCTGGTGGGCGGTGAAGGCCCTGGCGACCCGCACGCGGTCGAGCACGCGGTCCGTCCGCGCGACGTCCGTGAGGACGTGCGTGGAGGCGTGGTTGCGGGCGTCGACCCAGCGCGCGAGGCCGTCGCCGCGTTCGATTTCGGCGGCGGCGAGCGCCGCGACCGCGGTGCGGTCGCCGCCGCGGAGCAGCGTCACCCCCGCGTCGAGCGTCGGCAGTGCGTCTTCGTGCATACGTCGAGGTGGCGCGACGCGTCGGATAAGCCACCGCCTGGCGCGCGGTGAAAGTGAAAGTGAACGTGGACGCCGTCGCTACTCGGCCTCGAGGAACTCGGTCGCGCTACTCGGGGCCGAAGGACTTCCCGTCGCGCTCCTCGGCGTCCATCCGGCGGAGCGCGGCGCGGGCGTTGCTCGCCTCGTACCCGAAGAAGACGTCGCTGGCGTACTCGTCGGCGACCTCGGCGGCGTGCACGAGGTTCTCCACGTCGACGTCCACGCCGTACAGTTCGACGCTGAACGGCGCGTCCAGCGCGTCCTCGAACCCGGAAGCGATGGTCTCCAGCCAGTACGTCGTGCCGTAGTTCGTGTCGTACAGGGGGACGACGAACTCGTCGACGAGGCCGCTCAGGGCGTCGAGGTCGAGGCCGGCGCGCTCGTAGAGGTGGCCGGGGTAGGGGTCGGGGTACAGCGTGAGGTACGCCCGCCCCGGGATGCGGTCGACGGCGTCCGCGACGAACTCCGTGACGACGTCCGCGCGCCACGCCCGCCAGTCGTCGAACTCGGAGTCTCGCGGGCGCTGCCCGCTCGAATCTCCGGTGGAACGTTGTTCCACCCACTCCTCGAACGCCGCCTCGCAGCGCTCGCAGTGACAGTACTCGGCGCGCGGGAACCCGACGTCGTCGAGCCGGACGTCCTCGTTGAGCTCGGCGCACGTCTCCACGACGGAGAGCACGCCGTTCCGGTAGTCCTCCGCGAGCGGGCAGATGTACGCCCAGTCGAAGTACGGGCGCTCCCGGGTGGCCTTCCGGCCCTCGTCGTCGACCGGTACGAGTTCCGGGTCGGTGCCCGCGGTGGCGTTGTCCCCGAAGCAGGACACCATGTTCACCGCGTTCTCCACGGGGTCCGTGTGGCGGCCGGTGACGTCCTTGACCTCGTAGAACGCGCGGTCGAACTCCGGCCAGTCGAGTTCCTCGGCGTTACGCGTGACGACGCCGTACATAGAACGGGGTTGGCCGCGTGGCCGCGTAAGTCGTTCGTTCTCGAACCCGGGAACGGACTCTGGGCCGGCGGCGGACTCGCGGCGAGAACGAACTCGACGGAGGAAACGTACTCGGCGGCGGTAGCGAACTCGATTCCGGGGACCGCACGCGGCGGCGGTCGCTGCCGCTCTCCCGTCAGTCGATGCGGTCGACTTCCTCGGGTTCGCTGGCGGGCTCGTCGCCGCCGACGACGAGCTTCCAGACCAGGGCGATCACGACCAGCGCGAGAGCGAACTTCAGGAGTTTTCGTGCCATACCTGACAGTACTCTCGCGGCGGGTAAACGCTTTGCGGGCACACTCGCGGCGCGAGAACGCGCCCGGTGTCAGTCCCGGAGGTGGGCCGTGACGTCCTCCCGCAGTATGTTCCCGCAGTACTCGCAGCGCAGGCCGTCCTCGAGGACCGCGAACGTCGGGTCGACCGGCTCGCCCGCGTTCGTGATGCAGTCCCGGTTCGGGCACTCGAGCACGCCGGAGACCTCCTCGGGGCGCTCCACGCGGGACTTCTCGACGACGTCGTAGTCGCGGACGATGTTGATGGTGGCGTCGGGCGCGATGAGCGACAGCACCTCCAGTTCGGAGTCGCTGAGCTCCCGGCCCTCGACTTTCACGACGTCCTTCTTCCCGAGGCGGTCGCTCGGGACGTTCATCCCGAGGCTCACCGTCTCCCCGCCGGAGCCGTCGATGCCCAGGAGGGAGAGGACGTGTAACGCCTCGCCCGCGGTGACGTGGTCGATGACGGTGCCGCTCTGGATCTTCGAGACGCGGAGTTCGGTGTCGGTGTCGGTCATTGCTGGTTCTCGCTGAGCAGGAGGTCGAGCAGCGCCATCCGGACCGGGACGCCGTTGTGTGCCTGTTCGAAGTACGTCGCGTGGCTGGTGTCGTCGACCGCGGGCGCGATCTCGTCCACCCGGGGCAGCGGGTGGAGCACGGAGAGGTCGTCGCTCGCGCGCTCCAGGGTCTCGGGCGTGATGCGGTACTCGCCGGCGACGGCCTCGTACTCCTCCTCGTCCGGGAAGCGCTCGCGCTGGATGCGCGTGACGTAGAGGACGTCGAGGTTCGGGAGCACCGAGTCGAGGGCCTCGTGCTCGCGGACCTGCGCGCCCGCCTCGTGGAGGTCGTAGCGCACCGACCGCGGCAGCCGCAGGCTCTCCGGGCTGACGAAGTGCTGGCGGACGTCGAAGTTCGTGAGCGCGTGCGCCAGCGAGTGCACCGTCCGGCCGTACTTCAGGTCGCCCATGATGCCGATAGAGATGTCGTCCAGGCCCGCGTGCTCGCGGATCGTGTACAGGTCCAGGAGCGTCTGACTCGGGTGGTGGCCGGCGCCGTCGCCCGCGTTCACCACGGGGACGTCGACGTGCTCGCTGGCCATCTTCGCGGCGCCCTGCTTGGGGTGCCGGAGCACGAGCGCGTCCGCGTACCCCTCGACGACGCGGACGGTGTCCGCGAGGGACTCGCCCTTCTTCACGGACGACGACTCCACCGACCCCATGTCGACGACGTCCGCGCCGAGGCGCTTCGCGGCGGTCTCGAAGCTCATCTTCGTGCGCGTGCTCGGCTCGAAGAAACACAGCCCGAGCAGTTCGCCCGCGTGGCGCTCGCGGGCGGACGCGGGGTCCGCGTCGAACTCGGCGGCCCTGTCGAGGACCGTCTCGACGTCCGCCCGGGAGAGCTGTTTGGCGGTGAGGAGGTGGTCGTGGCGCATCGAGTGAGAACGCGCACTCGGAGGGTGTAAATCTCCCGGAGCGGGGTCGGCCAACGGCGGCGGAGTCGCCCGCCCACCCCGACGGAACAGACTCGGTCCACCGCGACCGCACCAGCCAGTCCCACCACGGTTTTGTCGGCCGCACCCGCAGTCGGGCACATGGACGTCCTCGGGTCGGAGAGCTACCGGCTCGTCCGGTTCGCCGTCCACCGCGCCCTCGCGGTCGTCTACCTGCTGGCGTTCCTCGTCGCCGCCCGGCAGTTCCGGCCGCTGGCGGGCGAGGACGGCATCCTCCCGCTGTCCGAGTACCGCGACCGGTGGTCGTTCCGCGAGCGACCGAGCCTCTTCTACGTCGCGCCGACGGACCGCGCGGTCGCTGCCGCGGCGTGGACGGGCGTCGCGCTCGCCGCCGTCGCCGTGCTCGGGGTGCCGGCGTGGCTCCCGCGGCCCTGGGCCGTCCCCGCGAGCGTCGTCCTGTGGGCGGCTCTGTGGGCGCTCTACCAGTCGTTCGTGAACGCGGGCCAGCTGTTCTACGGCTACGGCTGGGAGAGCATGCTGCTCGAGACGGGGTTCCTCGCCATCTTCCTCGGCGCCGGGAGCGCGGGCGCGCCGGTGGTCGTCGTGTGGCTGCTGCGCTGGCTGCTCTTCCGCAACATGTTCGGCGCGGGCCTCATCAAGCTCCGCGGAGACGACTGCTGGCGGGACCTCACGGCGATGGACTACCACTACGAGACCCAGCCCATCCCGAACCCCGTCTCGTGGTTCGCCCACCACCTCCCCGACCGCTTCCACCGCGTCGAAGTCCTCGGCAACCACGTGATGGAGCTCGCGGTCCCCTTCCTCTACTTCGCGCCGCAGCCGTGGGCGTCGCTCGCGGGCGCCGCCACCGTCCTCTTCCAGGGCTGGCTCGTCCTCACGGGGAACTTCGCGTGGCTGAACGTCCTCACGATGGTGCTCGCGCTCGCCACGTTCAGCGACGCCACGCTCGCCACCGTCCTCCCCGTCGACGCGCCCGCCGCGACGCCCGCGCCGCTGTACCTCGAGGGCGCCGCCGTCCTCGTCGCCGTCGTCGTGCTCGCGTTGAGCGTGCGCCCCGTCAGGAACATGCTCTCCGAACGCCAGGCGATGAACGCGTCCTACGACCCACTGAACCTCGTGAACACGTACGGCGCGTTCGGCTCCGTCACCCGCGACCGCCACGAACTCGTCGTGCAGGGCACCCGGGACGACCCCAGGGACTCGGACGCCGACTGGCGGACCTACGGGTTCCCGGGGAAGCCCACGGACCCGGGCCAGCGCCCCCGCCAGGTCGCGCCCTCCCACCTCCGGCTGGACTGGCAGCTCTGGTTCGCCGCGATGACGCCGCGGCCGCGCCGCCGCTGGGTGCCGCGGTTCCTCGAGCGACTCCTCGCCGGCGACGACGACACGCTCGCGCTCCTCGACGCGAACCCGTTCCCCGACGACCTCCCTGAGTACGTCCGCGTCCTCCGATACCGCTACCGGTACACGACGCCCACCGAGCGCGCCGAGACGGGCGACTGGTGGCGCCGCGAGCGCGTCGGCACGTACGTCCGCCCGGTCTCCAGGGACGACCTGGACGGCGGCGGATTCCGAAGCCGAGGACGCCGGCGCTGACCGCCGGACACAACCACCAAGGGAGTGCCACGCGTCGGTCCCGGCATGGAGCGGTTCGTCCAGCTCGTCGCCGCCGGCAGCGTCGTCCTCGTCGGCGCGCTCTGGGCCGCCGAACTCGCAGCAACCGGGTCGGCGGCGTGGCTAGTCGCCGTCGCGGCCGCCGCAGTCGGGTGTCTCGCGCTCGCCGCGGGCATCGCCACCGAACTCGACGTCTGAACGAGCCCCCACTGGCGCCCCGGGAGTTCAAGTACGAGGACGGGCCCACCGGGGAGCGTGCTCGCAGTCACCGGCGGCAAGGGCGGCAGCGGGAAGACCACCACCGCGCTCGGCGTCGCGGGCGCGCTCGCGGCGCGCCGGCGGCGCCCGCTCGTCGTGGACTGCGACCTCGACGCGCCGAACCTCCACCTGCGGGCCGAAGTCCCCCGCGACCCCGGCCTCGACGCCCCCGGGTCGCCCGCGGACGCAGCCACCGAGTCGCCCGTGCTCCCGGGCGTCGACGTGCTCGCGGCCGGCGACGCGTCCGCCACCGACCTCTCGGCCGCGCTCGACGCTCTCCCCAACGACCGCCCCGTCCTCCTGGACTGTCCCGCCGGCGCGAGCGAGGCCGCCGCGCGCCCCCTGCGCACCGCCGACGGCTGCCTCGTCGTCGCGACCCGCGGCCGCGAGAGCGTCGAGGACGCCGCGAAGACCGCCGCGATGGCGCGCGCCATCGGCACCGACGTCGCGGCCGTCGCCGTCACCCGCGAAGCCAGCGTCCCCCGCGGGCTCGCCGCCGCCCTCGACGCCCCCGCCGTCGTCCCGGTGCCAGCCGCCCGAAACCCCGTCAGGAGCCGCGAGACGGACGCTGCGTACGCGAAACTGGCCAACTGCGGGGAGCCAAACAGTTAACGTGCGTCGGCCCACTACGCGTACGTCATGGCAGGGCGGCTCTCCACGGGCATCGACGTGCTCGACCGGGAGATCGGCGGCGGGGTGCCGGCGGGGACGGTGGTCGCCTACGAGGCGCCCCCCGCCAGCCAGGGCGAGCTCCTGCTGTACGAACTCACTCGCCCCCGGCCGACCCTCTACCTCACCACCGACCGCACCGAGCAGGCCGTCCGCGACGCCTTCGAAGCCACCACCGCGCCCACCGGCGACCCCCGGTTCGGGTACATCCCGGGCGCGGACTCCCTGGAGAACGCCCGCCGCGCGTTCCGCAGCGTCCCCGAGGAGTCCACCGTCATCATCGACCCCGTGGACGCCCTCGAGCGCGCCGACCGCAGCCGCTACGAGAACTTCCTCAACGAGCTCGGCAACCACATGCGGAACGTCGGCGGCGTCGCCGTCCTCCACTGCCTCGACACCGACGACGACCCCGGCCTCCGCCCGACCACCGAACACATGGCCGACGTCGTCTTCCAGCTCCGCGTCGAGGAGGCCGGCGGCGAGATCGAGAGCGAGCTCACCGTCCCGAAGTTCCGCGGCGGCACCGCCCTGGACTCCCCGATCAAGCTCAACCTCCGCGAGCGCGTCCAGGTCGACACCAGCCGCGACATCGCGTAGCCGCCTGCACGTCCGATTCAGTAACAGGCGAATCCGGGGCGACTTCCGAACCCGGCCGACTTCCGAATCCAGCGACGGCGTGCAGCGGCCGGCGTCGCCACTGGCGGGCGCGAAAACGGAGAGAATCGAGTCGCGTTACTCCTCTTCGAGTTCGCCTTCTTCCTCGAGTTCCTCGACGATCTCGTCGGCGTCCACGTCGGCGTCCTCGAGGGCTTCCTCGACGTCGCCGAGGTCCTCGCCGCCCATGCCGCCCATGCCGCCCATCATGCCGCCCATGCCGGCGGGCTCGCCCGTGATGATGTCTTGGACGATGACGCGGTCGAGGTCCAGCATGTCGATGAGCTGGTTGAGGATCTGCTGTTTGCCCATCATCCACTGCTGGTTGTACTGGAGTTCCGGGGACTGCTCGATGTACAGCGTCTCCTTCTCGACGGTCTCGGTCTCCGTCTCGCCATCGACGGCTTCGCCGTCTGCCTGAGGCGTCTCCGACGCCTCTCCGTCCTCGTTCTCGACTTCCTCCTCGACCTCGTCGACCTCGAGGTCCATCTCGAGGTCGGCGTCGAAGTACATCTGGAGGAGCCCGCGTGCCTGCTCGAGGCGGTCCTCGACGTGGTCGACGATCTCGTACTCGTACTCGACGTCCTCGCCCGCGAGCGGGTGGTTGAAGTCGACGCGGGCGCGGCCGCCGATGACCGCTTCGACGTGGCCGTGCTCGCCGTCGACGTCGACGTGCGCGCCGGGGTAGCGGTCGTCCTCGGGGATCTTGTTCGCGCTCACCGTGCGGACCTCGTCCTCGTCGTACTCGCCGAACGCGTTCTCGACGACGACGGTGCCGGTGTCGCCGACGTCCTTCCCGACGATGTCGTCCTCGACGGCCTCGAAGAGGTGGTCTTCGCCGAGCACGATGGTGCGCGGGGAGAAGTCGCGGTCCTCGGTGTCGACGTCTTCGTCCTCGGCGACCTCTCGGTCCGTGGTGTCGACGAGTTCGCCGCTCTCGACGGTGTACGCCGTGTAGTCGATCTTGACGAAGTCGCCCTCCTGGAGTCCCGCTTGCTCTGCCTCGGATTCATCGGCCGTCTCGGCCTCGGATTCGTCGCTCATACCCCTAGGGACTCCCGTTCCACCCTTAAGAATCACGTTTCTTCGGCGTCGTCAGCGCGCGTCCGCGAGGGCGACGACGACGTCGGCGTCGACGGACAGCCACGCCGTCAGCTGCCGGTCGCTGTCGGGGTTCTCGGGGGAGACGGTGCAGCGGTCCGGGCCGTTCTCGTACCGGACGACAGTCGCGGAGAGGTACGACGGGTCGTCGGGCTCGTGTGCGGCGGGCGTCCCGGCGTCGACGGCGGTCGTGTCGGCTGACATATCGAGTGGGTTCTCGCGTGCTCGGGGCTTAACGGCTGCTAAGAGGCGAACGTAGTCCTATTGAGCGGTCGGAAGCGCCACGTTTTCACCGCGGGCCGCCGAGCACTCGGGCATGTACGAAGTGGAAGTGAAGGTGCCGGCGGACCACGAGGCCGTCCGCGAGCGCCTGCGGGCGGCGGGCGCCGCGGTCGGCGACAGGGTGGCCCAGGAGGACACGTACTTCGACGCGCCCCACCGCGAGTTCGTGGAGACCGACGAGGCGCTCCGCGTGCGGCGGTTCGCCGCGGCGGCGCCGACGTTCGAGCGCGACGGCGCCGCGGTCGGGCCGCTCGTGGAGACCATCCTGGACGGCGACGGGGGCGAGGCCGCGACCTCCGAGGTGACGTACAAGGGGCCGCTCGTGGACGCGGCGTCGAAGACCCGGGAGGAGTTCGAGACCGGCGTGGGGGACGGCGACGCGATGCGGGAGATTCTCGTGCGGCTCGGGTTCGAGCCCGCGGCGACGGTGCGCAAGCTCCGCGAGCACTACAGCATGGCCGGCCTGACGGTCTCCCTGGACGCCGTCGAGGGCGTCGGCGAGTACGTGGAGGTCGAGACAGAGGTCGAGACCGAGGACGAGGTGGGGCCGGCGCGCGAGGAGGCGTACGCCGTCCTGCGGGAGCTCGACCTCGACCCGACCGAACAGGTGCAGACGTCGTACCTCGGACTCGCCCTGGAAGATGCGTAGCGCGCATACTTCCGCCGCTCTCCCTTTTCGCAAGTTATAGAAACCGAGACCGGGTAGCAACCGGCAATGACCGACCGGAACATCCAGGTGCAGTCTCTCGACCGCGGCGCGGTCGAGGACGAAGCCGTCGAGATCGTCGAACGAAAGGGGCTCGGGCACCCCGACTCCATCTGCGACGGCATCGCCGAACACGTCTGCGAAGCCCTCGCCCGCGAGTACCTCGACCGCGTCGGGAAAGTCCTCCACTTCAACACCGACGAGACCCAGCTCGTCGCCGGCACCGCCGCGCCCGCGTTCGGCGGCGGTGAAGTCGTCGAACCCATCTACGTCCTCGTCGTCGGCCGCGCCACCCGCCACTACGTCGACGACGACGGCACCGAGTACGACGTCCCCGTCGAGAGCATCGCGCTCGAGGCCGCCCGCGACTACCTCCGCGAGACCCTCCCGAACCTCGACCTCGAGACCGACGTCGTCGTCGACGTCAAACTCGGCGAGGGCTCCGGCGACCTCCAGGAGGTCTTCGTCGACGACGGCTCCGCCGTCCCGATGGCCAACGACACCTCCTTCGGCGTCGGCCACGCCCCCCTCACGGAGACCGAACGCCTCGTCCTCGAGACCGAACGCTCCCTCAACGGCGAGTACGGCGCGGACAACCCCGCCGTCGGCGAGGACGTCAAGGTCATGGGGAAACGCGAGGACGACCACATCGACCTCACCGTCGCCGCCGCGCTCGTCGACACCTACGTCCCGAACATGGAGGCGTACGAGGCCGAGATCGAGGCCATCCGCGAGCACGTCACCGAACTCGCCGAGGACTACACGGACCGCGAGGTCACCGTCCACGTCAACACCGCCGACGACTACGAGGACGGCTCCATCTACCTCACCACCACCGGCACGAGCGCCGAACAGGGCGACGACGGCAGCGTCGGCCGCGGCAACCGCGCGAACGGCCTCATCACGCCGAACCGCTCGATGAGCATGGAAGCCACGTCCGGGAAGAACCCCGTCAACCACATCGGGAAGATCTACAACCTCCTCTCGACCCAGATCGCGGAGAGCGTCGTCGCCGACGTGGACGGCATCCGCGACCTCCGCGTCCGCCTGCTCTCCCAGATCGGCCGCCCCATCGACCAGCCCCACGTCGCCGACGTCCACGTCGTCACGGAGAACGGCGTCACCATCCCGGACGTCGAACCCGAGATCCAGGCCATCGTCGACGACGAGCTCGCGGACGTCACCAGCATCACCGAACAGGTCATCGACGGCAAACTCTCCACCTTCTAGCCGTACCCAGGTTCAAGTACCAGGCCGCGACCAACCCCGGTCGTGACCTGACCGACCGCGCGAGCCCGGCCGAGGCGACAGCGTGGCGCGCCGGCTCGCGAGCGACCCGCCACCTGCCAGCCCAGCCGACCCCCGGTCTGCCAGTCAGCCCCCGGTCTGCGAGTGTTCTGTCTGCCCGTTATGCGAGTGTTCTGCGCGACCGGTCCGCGAGTTCTACGTGCAGGCGATAGGTGTTTACTGCCGGGTCGTCTGGCATCGAGTATGCTACCGCCCGGTGCCGACGCCGTCGTCGTCCGGCACGGCGACGTCGGCGTGAAGTCCAGCACGGTGCAGGCGGACATGGAGCGACGGCTCCGCGACAACCTCGCCGCGACGCTGGACGACCGCGGCGTCCCCGGCGCGGTCGAACGCGAGTGGGGTCGCGTCATCGTTCGCACCCCCGACCCGGACGCGGCCGCGGACGCCGCCGCGGACACCTTCGGCGTCGTGTCCGCGAGCCCCGCCGTCTCGGTGCCGCCGGAACTGGACGTCATCCGTGACGTCCTCGCCGACACCGCCCGCAAACACTACGACGGCGGCGCGTTCGCCGTGGACGCGCGCCGCGCCGGCGACCACGACTTCGACAGCCACGACGTCAACCGCGAGGGCGGGGACGCGGTCTGGCACGCCGTCGAGGACGACTTCGACCCCGAAGTGGACCTCGACGACCCCGACCTGACGTTCTCCGTCGAGGTCCGCGAGTCCGAGGCGTTCGTCTTCCTCGAGTACCGCGACGGCCCCGGCGGCCTCCCGCTCGGCACCCAGGAGCCGCTCGTGGCGCTGGTCTCCGGCGGCATCGACTCCCCCGTTGCCGCCTGGGAGGTGATGAAACGCGGGTCGCCGGTGATTCCGCTGTACCTCGATCTGGGCGCGTACGGCGGCCCGGACCACGTCGCGAGAGCCGAACAGACCGTCCGCGACCTCTCGGCGTACGTCCCCGGCGAGTCCCTCGAGTTGCGGGTCGCGCCCGCCGGCGACGCCGTCGAACGCCTCGCGGAGAACACCGGCCGGACGCGAATGCTGTCCTACCGCCGGTTCATGTACCGGGTCGCCGAGCACGTCGCCGAGTCCGCCGGCGCCGCCGGCGTCGTCACCGGGGAGTCCCTCGGCCAGAAGTCGAGTCAGACCGCCGCGAACTTCGCGGTCGTCGACCGCGTCACCGACCTCCCGGTGCACCGGCCGCTGCTCGCGTGGGACAAACAGGAGATCATCAGTCACGCCCGCGAAATCGGGACGTACCGCGACTCCACCATCGACGTCGGCTGCAACCGGCTCGCGCCGAGCCAGCCCCTGACGGCCGCGCCACTGGAGAGCGTCGAGAAGGACGAACCCGACGAACTCTTCGAGTGGGCCGAGTCGGTCGCGGCGGCAGTCGACCGCGCGGAGGTGGTGGCGTGACCCGCGTCTGCGTCCTCGGGAGCGACGACGCGGACATCCGCCTGGACCTCTTCGGGTACGAGACGGCGCGGCGCGCGCTCGCGACCTACGACGTCGAGTCCCCCTACGAGAACACGGTCGCCGTCGAGACGGTGAGCCTGGGCGCCGCGGTCTCCCTGCTGAACGACCTGAACTGGTACCTGGTCCGGCTCGCGGACGCAGCTTTCGTTCTCGAGCCCTCCATCTCCGAGGACGAGTGGCTCTCGCGGGAGCTCGCCGCGAGCATCCGCGAGGGCGAGGAGCGCGCCGCCGAGACCGACGCCCGCCTGAAGGTGTACGGCGTCGAGGACGGCGAACTCGTCGAGCCGATGTACGTGACGCGCGTGCAGGGCGAACGCCCCGAGTACGACCTCCGGGACGTCGACGACACGTTCGTGGTCAGGGTGACGGAGTCCGAGTTCGAGGCCTGATGCCGCGTTCGAGCACGAGGTCGAGACCGAATCCAGGCTCGAAGACGACGTCGAGTTCGAGGATTGGAGCCGCGTTCGCGGCCTAGTCGAAGACGCCCGCGGAGAGGTAGCGCTCGCCGGAGTCCGGGAACACCGTCACGACGAGCGGGCAGTCGTCGTAGGCTTCGCCGCCGTCCGCGACGGCGTCCTCGTCGAACCCGGCGTCCGTGAGGTCGTCGGCGTCGAACGAGACCTCGGGGCAGTTCAGTTCGGGTTCGGCGACGCGGTCGGCGACCCGCTGGGCGGCGAGGTAGGCGGCGCCGCTGGACTGCCCGACGAGGACGCCCTCCTCGCGGGCGAGCGCGCGGACCTGTTCCTCGGCGTCCTCGAGGGCGACCGTCTCCACGCGGTCGACGAGGTCGCGGTCCAGGAGGTCGCTGACGAATCCGGGCCCCATGCCCTGGAAGTCGTCGTCGCCGGGCTCGCCGGTGGAGAGGACGGCGTTCGACTCGGGTTCGACCGCGACGACGTCCATCTCCGGGTACTCCTCCTGCAGCCGGGTGGCCGTGCCCGTGATGGTGCCGCCGGTGCCGACGCCGGCGACGAACGCGTCGACCTCCCGGCCGTCCACCTGGTCGATGATCTCCTCGGCGGTCGTCCGGTAGTGCGCCCGGGGGTTCGCGGGGTTCTCGAACTGGGAGACGCGGAACCCGCCGTCCTCGTCAGCGAGCCGGTCGGCGCGCTCGTTCGCGGCCTCCATGTCGCCGTCCACGAGCTCGAGGTCGGCGCCGTACGCGCGCAGCAGCTGTTTGCGCTCCTCGCTCATGGACGCGGGCATCACGATGGTGAGGGCGTAGTCGCGGGCGGCGGCCACGAGGGCGAGCCCGATGCCGGTGTTCCCGCTGGTCGCCTCCACGAGGCGGTCGCCCGGCTGGATCTCTCCCTGGCGTTCCGCGGCCAGCACCATCTCGCGGGCGGCCCGGTCCTTCGCGGACCCGCCGGGGTTGAACCCCTCGAGTTTGGCCGCGATTGTGGCGCCCTCGGGCGCCGGCACTCGAACCAGCGGCGTCCCGATGGCGTCCAGGATGCTGTCCTTCATCGCGTCCGGGTACGCGCTACGCCAGTAAACATATGGCGGGCCGGGGCAGGCGCTGCCGGCTCTACAGCGCGCGGAGGTGCGTGTCCCGGAACCCAGTCGACGACTTGAGGCCGTACCCGAGCGCGCGGTCGCCGCCGATGTGCGCCGTCCAGACGAGCGCGCCGAGCACGGCGAGCGTGGCTCCGGTCCAGAGGCCGACGGCGGCGAGGGCCGCGGGCCCGACCTAGACGTGGGTGGCGTTGTACGTTCGCGCGCCGACGCGGACGTTCGCGGCGTAACCGACAATTCCGAGGTCGGACGCGAGCACGAGGAGGGCGTAGAGCTACCACGCGCCGTCGAGGGCGACGAAACCGGCGGTCGCCGCGAGGAACGTCCTCGCGCCCTCGAGACGGAGGAGTCGAGTCGTCGTCATAGTGACGGGGACGCTGCCGGAGCCGATAGCGGTGTCGGAGGCAACCGCCGCGGCGAGCGCGACCCTTTTGCCGTGCGCTGCCGTAGAGGCGGCCATGACGCTGGCGACGATGGAGCCGAACCCGGCGTGGGACCCGAAGTCCTACCCGGAGGTCGTGGACGCGTTCGAGCGCCTCGGCGAGGACGCGGTCGTCCGCGTCTGGGGCGCGGACTGGTGTGGCGACTGCCGGTCCCAGCTCCCGGACTTCGCCGCGGCGCTGGACGCCGCGGACGTCGAGAACGTCGAGCAGTACCCCGTGGAGCGAGATGACGGCGAGAAGGTCGGCCCGAAGGTCGAGGAGTACGGCGTCGAGTTGATTCCGACCATCGTGGTCGAGCGGGACGGCGAGGAGCTCGCGCGGTTCGTCGAGGAGGAGCGCCGGGAGGCCGCGGTCTACCTGGCTGACCAGCTCGAGGACTGAATCGAGGGCCGCTGCAGAAGGTCGGCGCGTCGACTGACTGTTGCGCTCGCTTCAGCGACTGAATTCTACGAGCCACTCCGCGAGTCCGTCGGCGTCGTGGAGCGGCGGCGAGCACGCGCGCCGACACACGTACGCGGTCGGGCCGCCGTCGCTCTCGCGGCCCGCCCAGATCGGCGGCGCGTCACCGAGGTCGAGCGCCGACAGCCACGCGTCGAGGGCGTCGTCCGCGGCGGGGCGTCGGCTGAGCAGGCGGTCCGGGAGGTAGGCCGTGCCGACCGTGCGACGCCAGTCCTCGGGCACGGCGTCGGCGGCGACGGTGACTTCGCGGTGGCCGACGGCGCGCGTGTCGGCGGCGAGCGCGAGCTCGGGGAGCGCGCTCGGCGTCTGTTCGATTCGGCTGCCGTAGCGCTCGAGCATCGCGGTCGCGGCGTCCGCGTAGCCGGCGTCGGGGTCGAAGGCGTCCAGCGCCAGCAGCGTCTCCGCGGCGACGCCGACGGGGGACGGCGTCGGGCCTTCGCCGACGGTCTGCGAGCGGACGTCCACGTCGTCGACCGACGCGGGCGTCTCGTAGAGCGCGCCGGTGTCGGGGTCGTAGCAGGCGTCGAGCAGGGCGTCCGCGAGGTCGAGCGCGAACCCGAGGTGGTCGGGGTCGCCGGTCGCTTCGTAGGTCGCGAGCGCGCCGGCCGCGAGGTACGCGTAGTCCTCGGCGTACCCGACGCCCGCGACGTCATCGTCGATGAACCGCCGGGAGAGCCGGTCGCCGTCCCAGAGTTCCGCCTGCACGAACTCGATTGCGTCGGCCGCGCGGTCGGCGTACGCGTCGTCGAGCGCGAGCCCGGCCTCCGCGAACGCCCCCGCCATCAGGCCGTTCCAGCCCGCGAGCACCTTGTCGTCGCGGCTGGGGCGCGGGCGGTCGGCGCGGGCGGCGCGGAGCCGGTCCTCGGCGGCAGCGAGCAGGTCCCGGATTTCGTCGGTCGGGCGGTCGAACTCGTCGGCGATGTCGGCGTGGGACGCGGCGACCGTCAGCACCGTCTGTCCGTCCTCGAAGTTCCCGGCGTCGGTGACGCCGTAGCGCGCGCGGAAGACGTCCGCGAGCAGGTCGTCGGGGGCGTCCGCGGGCGCGGCCTCGGCGTACTCCGTGACGGCGTCCGCGACCTGGTCGGGCGTCCAGACGTAGAACGCGCCCTCCTCGTGGTCGCCGTCGGGGTCGTCGACCGGCGGGCTGCGCGCGTCGAGGGTGGCGTGGAAGCCACCGTCCGGGTGGCCGAGTTCGCGGTCCACGAACGCGAGCGTCTCCCGGACGACGTCGCCGTGGCGCTCGTCGCCGACGGCGCGGTAGCCGTCGAGGTACGTGCTCGCGAGACTCGCCTGGTCGTAGAGCATCTTCTCGAAGTGTGGGACCGTCCAGTCGGCGTCCGTGCAGTACCGGTGGAAGCCGCCGCCGAGGTGGTCGTAGAGCCCGCCCTCGGCCATCGCGTCGAGCGCGTCCCGCGCGAGTTCGCCGTACTCGCCGCAGTCGTCGAGTTCGCTGGCCCGAAGCAGGAGGTCGACGCGGCCGGACTGCGGGAACTTCGGCGCTCGCCCGAAGCCGCCGTGGTCGCGGTCCGCGGTCCGCGCGACGTCCGCGGCCGCGTCCGCGAGCGGGCTGTCGTCGCCGACGTCGACGGGGTCTGGGAGGTCCTGGAGTTCGCCGCGCGCCGCGCTCATCCACTGGGTGGCCCGGTCCTTGAGGTCCTCGCGGTCGGTCCGCCAGTTCTCGGCGACGTCCTCGAGGAGCTGCCGGAACCCGGGCTGGCCGCGCTTCGGTTCCGGCGGGAAGTACGTCCCGACGTAGAACGGCTCGCGGTCGGGCGTCAGGAACGCCGAGAGCGGCCAGCCGCCCCCGCCGCGGACGACCTGGCAGACCTTCATGTAGAGCGCGTCGACGTCCGGGCGCTCCTCGCGGTCGACCTTGACGGGGACGAAGTTCTCGTTGAGCGCGGCGGCTATTTCGGGGTCGGAGAAGGACTCCTCCTCCATGACGTGACACCAGTGGCACGCGGAGTACCCGATGGAGAGGAAGATGGGGACGTCGCGCTCGCGGGCCGCCGCGAACGCTTTCTCGTCCCAGGGCTGCCAGTCCACGGGGTTGTCGGCGTGCTGGCGGAGGTAGGGGCTGGCCGCCTCGTCGAGGCGGTTCCGGTCGGTGGGGTCGGTCACGGCTAGCCGTCGGTGCCGAGCGCGGGTAAATCCCCGCGTCGCGACACCACCGAGAACCGATCCCCACGCAGAAATACCCACGAACGCGCACACAATAAACTGATCGAAGGGGAAGATTTACACCTGTTTGCTTACTCCTTGCAGGTATGACCGAGCGCGTCCTGCTCGTCGGCGGCGGCGGCCGCGAACACGCCATCGCCGACGCGCTCGCCCACGACTGCACCCTGTACGGCGCCGCCGGCAACCGCAACCCCGGCATCGACCGACTCGCCGAGGACTTCGCGAGCCTCGACGAGAGTGACCCGGACGCCGTCGTCGAGTACGCCGAGTCCGTGGACGCCACCCTCGTCGTCGTCGGCCCCGAGACCCCCCTCGAAGCGGGCGTCGTCGACGCCCTCGCGGACGCCGGCATCTACGCGTTCGGCCCGAAGCAGGCCGAGGCCCGCATCGAGACGGACAAGACGTTTCAGCGGGAGTTCATGGCCGACCACGGCGTCCCCGGCCAGGCCGACTTCGAGACGTTCGACGACCCCGACGCCGCCGCGGACTACGTCGAGAGTGTCGGTCACGACGTCGCCGTCAAGCCTGCGGGCCTCACCGGCGGGAAGGGCGTCCGCGTCACCGGCGACCAGGTCACTCACGACGAAGCGGCGACCTACGTCCGAGAGTCCGGCCACGAAGAGTGGGTGGTCGAGGAACGCCTCGTCGGCGAGGAGATCACCGTCCAGGCGTTCGTCGCCGACGGCGACGTCCGCGTCACCCCGGTCGCGCACGACCACGGCCGCGCGTTCGAGGGCGACGACGGCCCGAACACGGGCGGCATGGGGTCCATCGCCGGCCCCGGGAAACTCCTGCCGTTCGTCACCGAGGACGACTACCGGGCCGCCGTCGACACCATCGAGGCCGTCGTCGACGGCCTCCCCGACTACCGGGGCGTACTCTACGGCCAGTTCATGCTCACCGCGGACGGCCCGAAGGTCGTCGAGTTCAACGCGCGCTTCGGCGACCCCGAGGCGATGAACACCCTCCCCGCGATGGAGACGCCGCTGCTCGACGTCCTCATCGCCGCCCGCGACGGCGACCCGCTGCCCGACCTGTCGTTCGCGGAGACGGCGACCGTCTGCAAGTACGCCGTGCCGGACGGCTACCCGACGGACCCCGAGGGCGGCACCCGCATCACCGTCGACGAGGACAGCGTCGGCGACGCCCGGCTGTACTACGCGAGCGTCGACGCCCGCGACACCGGCCTCTACACGACCACCTCGCGGTCGTTCGCGGTCGTCGGCACCGGGGACTCGCTCGCCGAGGCGAACGCGCAAGCCGAGGCCGCGCTCACCGACCTCCCGGACGGCCTGCGCGTCCGCCACGACATCGGCAGCCAGGAACTCCTCCAGGCGCGCATCGACCACCTCGCGTCCGTCCGCGGCGAATAATCCCCTAGCCCGGTTACTGGGTCGAGCCAACCAGCCGCACCTTCTATAGTCCTGGTCGGCGTACGTCGGGACGCAATGACTAGCGAGGAAGTCACGCGACTCCTGAAGAAGGCGTACGGCGACGAGATCGAGACCGTGATGAACTACATGTCGAACTCCATCGTCCTCGACGGCGTGCGCGCCGAGGAGGTCAAGGAGTCCCTCCAGCAGGACATCCAGGAGGAACTCGGGCACGCCGAACAGCTCGGCGACCGCCTCAAGCAGCTCGACGAGGCGCCGCCGGGGTCCGCGGAGTTCGAGGCGCGCCAGCAGTCCCTCCAGCCGCCGGCGGACACGACGGACGTGCTGTCGGTCATCGAGGGCGTCCTCGACGCCGAGGAGGACGCCATCGAGACGTACCGCGAGCTCATCGACGCCGCGGACGACGCGAACGACCCCGTGACCGAGGACCTCGCGGTGACGATTCTCGCCGACGAGGAAGCCCACCGCACGGAGTTCCGCGGGTTCCGCAAGGAGTACCGCTCGGACTGAACCGCGGCGCTTACCGTTCCGCGGTCGCTACCCGGCGCGCATGAACCTCGCGTTCGTCGTGCTCGCGACGCTCGCCGGCCTCGCGGTCGGCGCGTTCTTCGCGTTCCTCAGGATTCCCGTGCCCGCGCCGCCGTCGCTCGCGGGCGTGATGGGCATCCTCGGCGTCTGGCTGGGCTACCGGCTCGTCCACCACTTCGACGTCGGGTTCGACGTCGTGAACGCGCTCGGCCTGTAGCGAACGGACGGAACACGGCGGGGCGCGGGCGAGTGTTCCGCCGGCGTCGCGTGTCTCGCCCGCGGTCGAAGTCAGGGCACGCGACCGGTTGGTCCCGTCCCCCCAGAAAAGGGTTCGGTCAGTACGAGCGCTCTTTGGGCTCGTAGGTCTGTTCGTCGCCCTCGAGGAGGGCGTCCCGGTACCAGAGTTCGGGGTCGCCGCCGTTCCAGGAGACGAGCGTGTGCTTCAGCCACTCGTCGTCCTTGCGCTGTTGGTGTTCCTTCCGCCAGTGCGCGCCCCGGAACTCCTCGCGGGCGAGCGCGCCCATCGTGATGGCTTCCGCGACGTCGAGGAGGTTGCGGGTCTCGATGGTGTGCTGGAGGTCCGTGTTGAACGTCCGGGACTTGTCCGCGACGTAGACGTCCTGGTAGCGCTCGCGGGCGTGCTGGATGTCCCGGAGCGCCTGCTTCAGACCCTCCTCCTCCCGGAAGACGTTGACGTTCGCCGTCATCGTCTCCTGGAGTTCCGCGCGGACGTCGGCGTGGTTCACGCCGTCCTCGCGCTCCAGCAGCGTCTCGATGCGCTCGCGTTCGGCCTCGGTCGTCGCCTCGACGACGTTGCCGGGCGGCCGGTCGTCCGTGCCGCCGTCCGTCGCGGGTTCGGCCGCGTCTGCGTCGGCGTCGGGCGCGCCCGTGGGGACGTCGAGTTCCGCGCGCTCGGCGTCCGGGTCCGGCCCGGTCTCGATCTTCGGCTCGGGCATGTCCGCGCCGGCGGCGTGCCGGCCGGCGCGCGCGCCGAACACGATGAGTTCCGGGAGCGCGTTCCCGCCGAGGCGGTTCGCGCCGTGCAGGCTGACACAGGCGCACTCGCCGGCCGCGTACAGGCCGTCGATGCACGTCTCGCCGTGCTCGTTCACCTCGATGCCGCCCATCGCGTAGTGCTGGCCGGGCTTGACGGGCATCGGCTCCTCGAGGCCGTCGACGCCCTCGAAGTCCTCCGCGAGGTGGAGGATGTTCTCCAGGCGGTCGGTGATGCGTTCCTCGCCGAGGTGGCGCATGTCGAGGTAGACGTACTCGTCCTCGACGCCGCGGCCCTCGTTCACTTCAGTGAGTTCAGCGCGGGAGACGACGTCGCGGCTGGCGAGTTCGCCGTCGTTGGTCGCGTACCCGTACTCGAACAGGAACCGCTCGCCCTCGCTGTTGTAGAGGATGCCGCCCTCGCCGCGCACGCCCTCGCTGATGAGGACGCCCGTGGAGGGGAGCGTCGTCGGGTGGAACTGCACCATCTCCATGTCCTCGATGGGGACGCCGGCGCGGTACGCGATGGCGACGCCGTCGCCCGTGTTCGCGACGGCGTTCGTCGTGTGGTCGTACGCCTGCCCGAGGCCGCCGGTCGCGAGGATGACGCCGTCCCGGGCGCGGAACCCCGCGATCTCGCCGGTCTGGACGTCCCACGCGGTGACGCCGTGGCACTCGCGGTCGTTCGGGTCGTCCTCGTCGGTGACCGCGACCTGGCTGACGTACCACTCGTCGTAGACCTCGATGCCTCGCTTCACCACCTGCTCGTAGAGCGTGTGGAGCATGTGGTGGCCGGTCTCGGCGCCCGCGTACGTCGTCCGCGGGAAGCTCAGCCCGCCGAACGGCCGCTGGCTGACGCGGCCGTCGTCCTCGCGGGAGAACGGCATCCCCCAGTGTTCGAGCTGGATGACCTCCTCGGGGGCGGTCTGCGCGAACGTGTCGACGGCGGGCGCGTCGCCGAGGTAGTCGGCGCCCTTCATCGTGTCGTACGCGTGGTCCTGCCAGGAGTCGCCGTCGCGGAGCGCGGCGTTGATGCCGCCCTCCGCGGCGCCCGTGTGGGACCGGACTGGGTGAAGTTTCGTGACGATTGCTACGTCCGCGCCTTCCTCGTGGGCGGCGATGGCCGCGCGGAGCCCCGCGCCGCCGCCGCCGACTACGATGACGTCGTGCTCGTACATGTTACCAAAATTTCAGGTTCTCCTTGACCGACTCTCGCTTCAGCTCCTGGATGTGCTCGGTGAGCGGGATGTCCTTCGGGCAGACGTTCGTACACGAGAACTGAGTCTGGCACCGCCAGACGCCGTGTTCCTGCTCGATGATCTCCAGGCGCTCCTGTCGCTTCTGCTCGCCCTCGCGCTCGTCCATGTAGAACCGGTAGGCCTTGTTGATGGCCGCCGGCCCGAGGTACTTGTTGTCGCCCGCGGCGATGTTGCACGAGGACATGCAGGCGCCACACCAGATGCAGCGCGTCGAGAGCTTGATCTTCTCGCGGTTCTCCCGGTCCTGGCGCTGCTCCTCGAGTTCGCCGTCCGGAAGCTCGTCCGGGTCGAAGAACGGCTGGACGGACTCCATCTGGTCGTAGAAGTGGTCCATCTCCACGACCAGGTCCTTCACGACGTCCTGGTGGGGCAGCGGCTCCACGCGGACCGGCGTCTCCAGGTCCGCGATCTGGGTCTGGCAGCCGAGCCGCTGGCTGCCGTTCACGAAGAACGCGTCCGACCCACAGACCGCCTGCCGGCAGGAGTGCCGGAACGTCAGGCTGGAGTCGTACTCGTCGCGCGCGTAGATGAGCGCGTCCAGGACCGTCATCCCCTGCTCGAAGGGAATCGTGAAGGTGTCGAACCGCGGCTCCTCCTTGCCCTCGATCTCGGGGTCGTAGCGGAACACCTTCAGCTCCACCGTCTCCCCCTCGATCTCGGTCGCCGCTTCGGCGCGCTCCTCGGCCTCGCGTTCGGCGCGCGCCTGCTTCTCGGCCATGCGCCGCTCCTGGTGCGGCGTGGACGAGCCCGCTTCCGTCTCGGTCTCCGTCTCGGTCTCGGTGTCGGGTGTCTGCGTACTCATGTTAGAACCCCGCGAGCGCGTTCGCGACGCGGACGCCCTGGACCACCAGCAGGACGCTGGCGACCACGAGGACGACCTGCGCGGCGCGCTTCGCTTTCCCGTCGATACCCTGGTTCAGCAGCGCGTTGTAGACGCCGTTCACGCCGTGGAACGTCGCCGTCACGAGGAACAGCAGCATCGTGACGTAGTAGCCGACGTCCTGCATGCGCGCCCGACTGCCCATGAACTCGATGTTGTAGGCGTGGTTCACGAAGTGCAGCAGGAAGAAGTGGAACGCCAGCACGACGACGAGGAACGCCGCCGTCACGCGCTGGAGGAACCACGTCGTCGAACCCGAACTGAACGAGGAGTAGCGTTCGGCCATTCTAGAATGCCCCCGTGAGGAACGTCGGCACGCTCGCGACGACGATGACGCCGGTCAACACGAGCGACGCGTAGAAGCTCTTGTCCTGCGATTCCAGTCCGACGCCGAGGTCGACGAACAGCAGGCGGATGCCGTTCAGGATGTGGAAGACGGCGACCGCCAGCAGCCCGACCTCCATCAGGCGGACGAGCGCCAGCGACTCGAGCCCGCTCAGCGTCTGGTTGTACGTCTCCGCCCCCTGTAGTGACGTGCTCAGGACGGAGATGTGGGTGAACAGGTACCCGATGAGCACCCACCCCGTGAACTTGTGAAACACCCAGGCCCACATGCCGGCCGAGAACTCGCGCCACCGGCCGAAGTCCTCGACGAGGCCTCGGTCGTACGACTCACTCATACCATTCGGAAGGTGTGGCCCCGCTGCACATAGAAGTTACTACACGCGCGCCCACTCGCCGCGAAACGCCGCCCAGGTGGACCGTCACTCCGCGGGCCGCTCGGGCATCGTCCCGGAGCGGTCGCGTTCGACGGCGCGCCGCGTCGGGTCGTCGAGTTCGACCAGGTGGACGAGCGGGTTCCCGGGGTAGACGACGGGGTTCTCGAGCGCGCCGACGAGCAGGCCGGTGAATGGCGCGTCGACCCGCACCACCTCCGTCTTGAAGGGGTTCGAGATGGTGCAGATGGTGTCGCCCTCGCGGACGAGTTCGCCGCGCTCGTGGTGCATGTCCACGAGGCCGCCGGCGTCCGCCCGCAGCCACGTCTTCTGTTCGGACGTCACGACGGTCCGCCAGCCCGGCCAGTTCACGGGCTCGCTCGGGTAGACGGCGTACTCCGCGAGCGTGCTCGCGACGCCGTCCAGCGCGCGGTCGATGAGCCGCCGCTGGAACCGGTGGGCTTCCCCCATCTCGACGGTGATCGTGGGGATGCCGGCTTCCGTGGCCTCCCGGCGGAGCGTCCCACTCGACCCCTCGCTGTCGATGATGACGTTCGTGCCGAACGACCGCGCGAGCCGCGACACGTCGTCGTCGGTCATGTCCGCGCGAGCGTGCAGCATGTTCGTGCGGCCGCGGGTCGACGTGTGGAAGTCCACGCCGAGGTCGCAGGGCTCCACGAAGTTCCGGAAGATCTGGTCGGCCATGCGCTTCGCGCTCGTCGACCCCTCCTTCCCGGGGAACGACCGGTTGAGGTCGCGGTCGTACACGGGGAGGTACCGCTCCTGGGCCATGAACCCGGGGACGTTCACGACCGGCAGGCAGACGAGGGTGCCGTGGAGGTTCGTGTGCGGCCACTCGTGGGCGACCTCGCGCACGACCGCGATGCCGTTCAGTTCGTCGCCGTGGATGGCGGCCGTGAGGAAGACGGTCGGGCCGTCGTGCTCACCGTTGATGATGGAGACCGGGACGCGCACGGGATCGCCGAGGTACGTCTCGCTGATGCTGTACCGGATGTCCGCGCGCTCCCCGGGGTCCACCCGGCCGCCGTTGTACGTGAACGCCCCGTCGGTCATGCCCCCGCGTTGGGTGCCGATACGTAAAACTGGGCGGTCCCGGGGCCGGCAACGGCGCAGGCGGACCGGGCGGTATAGCCAACCGTGCTGGCGGACCGGAAGCCATCGCGAATCGTGCGGGCGGACCGGGCGGCATCGCCAACCGTGCGGGCGGACCGGGTTGCACCGGCACCGTTTTGCCGCCGCCGCGCGAATTCCTCGGCAATGGACGATTCTGTCTCTGTGGGCGTCCTGAGCCTGCACAACAGCAAGGAGACGAAAGCAATCGTGAACGCGGTCGAGGCGCTCGGCCACCGGGGCGTCTGGCTGCGGGAGGACAACCTCTGCGTGGACGTCGAGGACGGGTCGGTGACGATGGATCCTGACGTGGACGTCGTCGCGAACCGCCTCCTGTTGTCGAACACGGAGCAGCCCTGCGAGCTGCTCGGGCTTGCGCTCTCGCTGAGCCGCCTGCGGCCGACGCTGAACCGCCCGGAGAACGTGCTGACGGCGTTCCACAAGTTCGCGACGGCGACGACGCTCGCGGAGAGCGAAGTCCGGCTCCCGGACGCGACGCTCGCGCTCGACTCCGACCGCCTGAACGCCGAGAAGGCGAAGTACGGCGACGAGGTCGTCTACAAGACCGCCATCGGCACCCACGGCGGCGGCACGTGGAAGATCGGCGCCGACGAACAGGTGAACCCGCGAGTCGGCGACCGGTACGCGTTCCTCCAGGAGCTCGTCGAGCGCGACGAGGAACGCCACCGCGACCTCCGGGTCTACATCGTGGACGGCGACATCGTCGGGACGATGCGGCGGTTCGCGCCGGAGAACGACTGGCGGACGAACGTCGCGCTCGGCGGGGACGTCGAGGGCGTCGACGACCTCCCGGAGGAGGCGGCGGACATGGCGCTGTCGGCCGCCGACCAGATCGGCCTCGATTACGCGGGCGTCGACCTCGTGGAGGGCGCGGACGGCTGGCACCTCCTCGAGGTCAACCCGACCGCGGGCTTCAAGGGCCTGTTCGAGGCGACGGGCGTGAGCCCCGCGCCCCGCATCGCGAAACTCGCCATCGAGACGGCGGGCGGCAGCGTCGACGACGACGAGGTCGTCCGGCTCTCGGCGACCCTGGACGACTCCACTCCGTCGAACGTCGAGTCGAAGCCGTCGGTCGCCCGCGAGGAGGCGAACGTCATCGGGTACACGGAGGACGTCCTCGTCTCCGGGACGAGCGGCACCGAGCGCGTCGTCGCGAAGTCAGACACGGGCGCGTCCCGGACGAGCATCGACACCCGCCTCGCGGCGGAGATCGGCGCCGGCCCCATCAAGTCGATGACGAAGGTGAAGTCCGGCAGCGTGAAGTCCGGGAAGGCCCGGCCGGTCGTGGACATCGTCGTCGGGGTGGCGGGCGACCGCCACACCGTCGCGGCGTCCCTGGAGGACCGCGGCCACATGGAGTACCCGCTGTTGCTCGGCCGGGACATCCTCCAGCACTACCAGGTGGACGTCAAGCGCACCACCGGCGAGGAACCGTCCGGGGAGGAGTAGGCGGGCTACGCGTCGCCGGCGCGCCAGACGTACAGCGACGCGTACGACCGGTACGGCCGCCAGCGCTCGGCGACGTCCCGCATCTCGGCGCGCGTGGTGTCCTCGCCGAACAGCGCCTGCATGCCCTTCCGAATGCCGAGGTCGCCGACCGGGAAGACGTCCTCGCGGCCGAGCGCGAACATCAGGAACATGTCGGTCGTCCACTCGCCGACGCCCGTGATTGCGGTGAGTTCCTCGCGGACCTCGTCGTCGCTCAGGTCGGCGAAGTACGCGCGGTCGTAGCCCTCGCTGCGGAACGCCTCGGCGACGTTATGGACGTACTCGGTCTTCTTGCGGGAGAGCCCGGCGTCCCGGAGGACGGCCGGGTCGGCGGCCGCCACCGCGTCCGGCGTGACGTCCACGGCGTCGAACAGCCTGGACTCGATGGCGTCCGCGGCGTCCATCGACACCTGCTGGCGGACGATGGCGACGACGAGCCGGCGGAACGGGTCGTCGGCGGGGTCGAGCGCGAGTTCGCCGTGCTCGTCGACGAGCGGCGCCAGTTCGGGGTCCTCGCGGAGGTGGTCGTGGGGGTCGCTCACGCCGGGAGGGAGGGACCGCGGGAAACTACGTGTTTTGTTCGCGGAGGCGACGGGGGAGTTTGGTCCCGGAGACGAGTGGGGCAGCGGACCGCGTCGAAACTCCACCGGGGTTGTGTCGCAGTAGGCCGCCGCAGATCCCGTTCGTT
>JBDGUB010000007.1:0-44022 GCA_042216245.1 Halobacterium sp. | reverse complement strand
GTCCCGTTCCGCGTGGACGCGCCGTTCGACCCCGCGGGCGACCAGCCCGACGCCATCCAGCAGCTGGTCGAGGGCTTCGAGTCCGGCGCCGAGAAGCAGACGCTGCTCGGCGTCACCGGCTCCGGGAAGACGAACACCGTCTCCTGGGTGGTCGAGGAGCTCCAGCAGCCCACGCTGGTCATCGCGCACAACAAGACCCTCGCCGCCCAGCTCTACGAGGAGTTCAAGAACCTCTTCCCGGAGAACGCCGTCGAGTACTTCGTCTCGTACTACGACTACTACCAGCCCGAGGCGTACGTCGAACAGACGGACAAGTACATCGAGAAGGACGCCTCCATCAACGACGAGATCGACCGGCTGCGGCACTCCGCGACGCGGTCGCTGCTGACGCGGGAAGACGTCATCGTGGTGGCGTCCGTCTCCGCCATCTACGGGCTCGGCGACCCGTCGAACTACGAGGAGATGAGCCTGCGCCTGGAGCGCGGGCAGTCCATCGAGCGCGAGGAACTGCTCTCCCGGCTCGTGGACCTGAACTACGAGCGCAACGACGTCGACTTCACGCAGGGGACGTTCCGCGTCCGCGGGGACACGGTCGAAGTGTACCCGATGTACGGCCGGTACCCCGTGCGCGTGGAGTTCTGGGGGGACGAGGTCGACCGCATGGCGAAACTCGACCCCCTCGAGGGCACCGTCGAGAGCGAGGAGCCCGCGGTGCTGTTCCACCCGGCCGAGCACTACTCGGTGCCGGACGACGAGATGGAGGCCGCCATCGAGGAGATCCGCGAGGACATGCACGAGCGCGTCAGGCACTTCGAGCGGAACGGCGACATGGTCGCCGCCCAGCGCATCGAGGAACGCACCACGTTCGACCTCGAGATGATGGCGGAAGCCGGCTACTGTTCGGGCATCGAGAACTACTCGGTGTACCTCTCGGACCGCGAGCCAGGGGACGCCCCCTACACGCTGCTGGACTACTTCCCCGAGGACTTCCTGACGGTCATCGACGAGTCCCACCGCACCGTCCCCCAGATCAAGGGCCAGTACGAGGGCGACAAGTCCCGGAAGGACAGCCTCGTGGAGAACGGGTTCCGGCTGCCGACCGCCTACGACAACCGCCCGCTGACCTTCGAGGAGTTCGAGGAGAAGACCGACCGGACGCTGTACGTGTCCGCGACCCCCGGGGACTACGAGCGCGAGCACTCCGCGCAGGTCGTCGAGCAGATCGTGCGGCCGACCCACCTCGTCGACCCCGAGGTGAACGTCGCCGACGCGACCGGCCAGGTCGAGGACCTCGTGGGGCGCATCGACGACCGCGTGGAGCGCGACGAGCGCGTGCTCGTGACGACGCTCACGAAGCGCATGGCCGAGGACCTCACCGAGTACCTCGAGGAGGCTGGCGTCGCCGTCGAGTACATGCACGACGAGACGGACACCCTCGAGCGCCACGAGCTCGTCCGCGGGCTGCGCCTCGGCGAGTTCGACGTGCTCGTCGGCATCAACCTCCTGCGGGAGGGCCTGGACATCCCGGAGGTCTCGCTCGTCGCCATCCTGGACGCCGACCAGCAGGGGTTCCTCCGCAGCAGGACCAGCCTCATCCAGACGATGGGGCGGGCGGCGCGGAACGTCAACGGCGAGGTGGTGCTGTACGCCGACGAGACCACCGAGGCGATGAGCGACGCCATCGAGGAGACCCAGCGCCGCCGCCGCATCCAGCAGGCGTTCAACGAGGAGCACGGCACCACGCCGACGACCATCGAGAAGGAGGTCAGCGAGGCGAACCTCCCCGGCGCCGAGACGGACACGTCGTCGGTCGCGGGCGAGGGCCCGAGCGACGAGGGCGAGGCCGCACTCCTCGTCGAGGAGCTCGAGGACCGCATGCAGGAGGCAGCGAACAACCTCGAGTTCGAGCTCGCCGCGGACATCCGCGACCGCATCCGGGAACTCCGCGAGGAGTACGACCTCGACGGCGGCGACGCGGCGGCGGCCGACGGGGTCGCGCCCGAGGCCGAGGACTGGTAGCGGGCGGCGCGGCCGAGACACCGGTTCGTGCTAACGACTCACAGTACGGCTGTCACAGGCGCTGATACCAGGGGACAGTTTCTTGGGGGTGGTTCCACCAGTCGGTGACGTATGCCCGCAATCGAGACGACCGCCCTGACCCGGCGCTTCGGCGACCTCGTCGCCGTCGACGCCCTCGACCTCACCGTCGAAGACGGGGAGGTGTTCGGCTTCCTCGGGCCGAACGGCGCCGGGAAGTCCACGACCATCAACTTGCTCCTGGGCTTCCTCCAGCCGACCGACGGCACCGCGACCGTCCTCGGCCACGACACCGCCACGCAGTCCCGACAGGTCCGCCAGCGGACCGGCCTGCTCCCCGAGGGCTTCGAACTGTACGAGAACCTCACCGGCCGCGAGCACGTCGCGTCGGCAGTAGAGACGAAGGGCGCCGACGACGACCCGGACGAACTCATAGAGCGCGTCGGCCTCGACCCCGAGGCCGCGCGGCGGCGCGCCGGCGGCTACTCGAAGGGGATGACCCAGCGGCTCGCGCTCGCCGTCGCGCTCGTCGGCGACCCCGACCTCCTCATCCTCGACGAGCCGTCCTCCGGCCTCGACCCGAAGGGCGCGAAACTCCTCCGGCAGATCGTCCGCGAGGAGGCCGACCGCGGCGCCACCGTCTTCTTCTCGAGTCACGTCCTCAGCCAGGTCGAGCAGGTCTGCGACCGCGTCGGCATCATGAACCGGGGCGAGATGGTCGCCGTCGACACCATCGACAACCTCCGCGACCGGATGGGCGCGGAGTCCGTCGTCGAAGTCGACGTCGAGTCCGTCCCCGACACCGACGCCGTGCGCGCCGTCGACGGCGTCCGCGACGTCGCCGTCCACGGCACCACCCTCGAGATCGCGTGCACGCAGCCCGCCGCGAAGATGCCCGCGCTCCGCGCGCTCGACGACGCCACCGCCGTCACCGACATCACCATCGAGGACGCGTCCCTCGAGGCGCTGTTCGAGCAGTACACGGAGAACGGCGCCGACGCCGCGGCCGGCGCGGACGCGGCGACCCCGGAGGCCGTCCCGGCGACGGGAGGTGACGACGCGTGAGCCTGCGCACCGTCGCCCGCGACGACTTCACGAACGCCCGCCGGTCGTACGTCGTCCTCGGCGTCGTCGGCGTGTTCACGGCGCTCGTCGCGCTCATCCTCGGCGCCGACAGCGGCCACCACGCCCACCCCTACCGGGGGCTGTTCGACGTCTCCTTCTTCGTGTTCCTCGTGCTCCCCATCATCGTCGCGCCGCTCGCGTACCTCGCCATCGCGGGCGACCGCGACGGCGGCGCCATCAAGTACGCGATGGGCCTCCCGAACACGCGAAGCGAGTACGTCCTCGGGAAGTTCCTCTCCCGGCTGAGCGTCGCGGTCGCCGCCGTCCTCGCCGCGCTCGCCGTCGGGTTCCTCGTCGCCGCTGCCACCTACCAGGAAGCCCCCGCCCCGATGCGGTTCGTCCGGTTCGGCGTCGTCTCCCTGCTGTGCGTGTTCTCGTTCGTCGGCATCTACGTCGGCATCTCCGCGGCGACGGCGAGCCGCTCCCGGGCCATGCTCGGCGTGTTCGGCGCGTACTTCCTGCTGGTGCCGTTCTGGTTCGGGTTCCTGCCCGTCATCGGGCTGCCTGCGCTGCTGGACACCGCCGCCGACCTGCTCGGCACGACGCTCACCGAGGACACGCGCGCGTTCGTCCGGTCGCTGTCCCCGGCGACCTCCTACCTCTTCGGCACGAAGTTCGTCTACGCTGGGCTGTTCCCGACGCCCTACGAGGCGATGAACCAGCAGATCGGGACCGCGCCCGACGAGATCTACACCCAGTTCTGGTTCAACTCGCTGGTGATGCTCGCGTGGGGCGCCGGCTCGCTGCTCGTCGGCTACGTCTCGTTCCGCCGGTCGGAACTCGGGTAACTCCTCGCCCGGGACGCAGTACCAAACCGGCAGCAGTCGCCGCGTTCCGCCGAAACGTCTCGCGCGAACGTCAACTTTTTTCAGTGGCCGGCCGGTTAGCCCGGTCCATCATGTACTCGGCAACAGTCAGCGGACGCACCGCACCCGGCCACCCGATTCAGCCGCCGACACGAGGTGTTCACTGACGTGTCGCTCCCGCTCGGCTTCTCTCCGTCCGGCCTCCTCGCGTTCGCCGTACTCACTGTTCTCATCGCGACCACCGTGAACACGTTCGCGATGGAGGCCGCCGTCATCTTCGTCCCGGCGTTCATGTACGTCTACCCCGAGTTCGTGCCCACGTTCCCCGCTGTCGGCCTCTACGCCGCCATCGGGCTCGCGCTCTTCGTCGAGCTGTTCGGGTACACGAGCAGCGTCGCCGCCTACTGGCACCGCGGCCAGATCGACCTCGACGTCGTGAAATCCGTCCTCGCGGTCAGCGTCCCGGTCGCTGTCCTCACGCGCACGCTGTCCTACTACGCGCCCCGCGACGCCCTCCAGCTGCTGTTCGGGGGGATGCTCGTCGTGCTCGCGGGCATCCTCTTTCAGGCGCACCGCCACGGCGCGACGTTCGTCGACTGGTTCCGCGACACCTCCCTGGAGTTCCTGCTGCCGGACGGCGAGGGGTCGGTCCGCACCGACGGCGGCCTCCCGCCGTTCGACCGCTTCGACCGCGGCGTCGCCGCCCTCGGCGGCGCGATGGCGGGGTTCGTCGCCATCGCCATCGGCGAACTCACGCAGGTCCTGCTGACGGTGCGCAAGCGCGTCCCCATCCGGCTGTCGACGGGCACGAGCGCGGCCGTCCTCCACGGCACCATCGTCGCGGCGCTCGTCACGAACCTCCTGTTGCTCCGGTTCGCGCCGCCGTCGTTCAGCGGCCACCAGTTCACGGTGCCGTTCGGGTTCGGGTTCGCGGCCGGGCTCTGCTGTCTCGTCGGCGGCCAGCTCGGCGCGTACCTGAACAGCCGCGTCCCCGAGGACGTCACGATGCGCGCGATGATGGGCGTCTACTCGCTCGTCGGCGCGTTCATGGTCGTCCGCGTCGTCGCGCTATAGCCTCGACGCGAGCGTCTCGGCCGTCTTCTCGCCGACGCCCTCGACGTCCCGCAAGTCCTCGACGGACGCCTCCCGGACCGCCTCGACGCTCCCGAACCGCCGCAGCAGGCGCTTGCGCAACTCGGGGCCGACGCCGTCGACGCCGTCGAGCGCGGTGGAGACGTCGTCGCGGACGGTCTGGTGGTACGCGACCGCGAACCGGTGGGCTTCGTCGCGGACGCGCTGCAGGACGTGCAACTGGGGGGCGTCGTCGTCCCAGTCGAACGTCCGGTCCGGCGTCACGACGACCTCCTCTTCTTTCGCGAGCGCGACGACCGGGACGTCCCAGCCCGCGGCGTCGAGCGCGTCCAGCGCGGCCTCGAGCTGCCCGCGGCCGCCGTCGACCAGGAGGAGGTCGGGGTCCGGGCGGTCGTCCCTGCCATCTCCGCCCTCGGCCCCGACGGAGCGCTCCGCGCGCCACCGAACCAGCCGCCGCATGTTCGCGTAGTCGTCGTTCTTCTCGTCGAGTTTCTTTCGGCGGTAGTCCGCCTTCTCCGCGCTCCCGTCGACGAAGCAGACGTCGCTGCCGACGACCGCGTTCCCCTGGGCGTGGCTCACGTCGAAGCCCTCGATGCGGGTCGGGCGGTCGACGCCGAGCGCGTCCGCGAGCGCGCCGAGTTCGTCGCGCTCCGCGGTGTACCGGTGGGCGTTCTTCAGCGCGAGGTCGACGAGCGTCGCCTCCCGGCCGGCGCCCGGGACCGCGACCTCGACGCCGGCGTCCGCCAGCCACGCCGCGACGTCGTCGTCGCCGTGGTGCTCCGGCAGCAGGAGGCGGTCGGGCAGCTCGCGCTCCGCGTAGAACTGCACGACGAACGCCGCGAGCACGTCCGCGACGCTGCTCCCCGGGTCCGCGTCGCTCTCGCCGACGCCGACGCGGTGCTGGTCGCGCTCCACCAGCTGGCCGCGCTCGGCGTGCAGCCGCGCCACCGTCGCCGCGTCGCCCTCCACGGCGACGCCGAGCACGTCCGTGGTGGTGGCGGCGTCGTCGCTGCTCGAGACCGCGGCGCCGGCGCCGTCGTGGAACGACTCCACGGCCGCGAGGCGGTCCCGGAGGTTCGCCGCGCGCTCGAACTCCCGGTTCTGGGCGGCGTCGTCCATCGCGCGCTCGAGGGGGTCCGCGAGCGCGCCGGTCTCCCCCTCGAAGAACCGGCGCGCGCTCTCGACGTCCGCCGCGTAGTCCGCGGCGCCGATCTCGCCCGTGCAGGGCGCCGAACACAGCCCCATCTCGTAGTCCAGGCAGGGGCGCTCGCGGTTCTCGTACTTGTGCTGCGAGCACCCCCGGAGGCCGTACACCTCACGGACCGCCTTCACGACGGTCTCCACGCGGCCCTTGTCCGTGTACGGGCCGTACGCCGTCGCGCCCTCGTCGGGGTCCCGGGTCACCTCGATCCGGGGGGCGTCGTGGTCCGTGAACTGCACGAGCGGGTAGGACTTGTCGTCCTTCAGGCGGACGTTGTACCGCGGCTGGTGGCGCTTCACGAGGTTCGCCTCCAGCAGCAGCGCCTGGGTCTCCGTGTCCGTCACGGCGAAGTCCAGGTCGTCCGCGCGCTCGACCATGCGCGCGATGCGCTCGCTGCGCGGCCCGCTCACGGCGTCGCCGTTCGCGCGTGCAGAAGCGGCTTCGCCGCCTCTCGCGTCCGCGTACGACCGGACGCGGTCGCGGACGTCGACCGCCTTCCCGACGTAGAGGACGGTCTGGTCGCCGCCCTCTCCCTGGAGGAACTGGTAGACTCCGGGCTCCGCGGGCAGGTCGCTCGCGCGCTCCCTGACCTCGTCGGCGTCCATCACTGCCGGCGTACGTCCCGCGGGCGTTTCAACTGCGCGGTGGGCGGCGGCCGGCGGGCTGGTCGTCGATCGGTCACGCCGCCGCGGTCACGTGCTCTTCGACGTACAGGGACGCGAACAGGATGGCGAGCCCGAGCGCCGTGACGGCGCTCTGGACGAGCAGCGCCTTCCGGAGGCCGACGCCGAGGAACTGGTTGAGGCTCCCGCCGAGGACGGCGCCGAACGTCACGGCGCCGAATCCGGCGGTGAACGACCGCATCGCCCGCGACCCGGTGCGGCGGAACGCCCGGTAGGCGAGCACCGTGATGGCGCCGCCGAGCGCGACGATGACGGCTTTCGCGATGATGAGGAACGCGTCCAGTGCTGGTGTCGGGAACATGGGTCTTCGATGGGGGATGCGTTCGTCGCGGCGGTGCTGGCGAGGCGACAGTCGGGAGCGCTCCGGGCGCCCGACGACGCTCTCGGTTACGTGTGGATAGTCGCCGCGAGCGACGTTAAAACTGAGACGACGTTATCACCAGGCGGGAATCAGTCGCCCTGGCCGTCGAGAGCCGCGAGTGAAGTTCCAGCAAGTCGGGCCGGGCGAGGAAGATAAAAGTAGCTCCGGCCCCGACTAGTGTGTGACTGGTACCCACGCATGAGTGCAGACGCGAAGTCCCGAACGAACCGCGACGAGGGGGAGGCCCAACGACTCCAGTCAGTTCTCGCTGTCTCCGGACTGACGGTCGCACTCGGCGTCACCGTCCCGCTCTACTACGGTCTGATCGAGCTGGTTCCACTGGCTGCCTCGCTCGTTCTCGAGTCGGTCGTACTCGGAGCGCTCACGGTGGCGCTGTTCGTCGCGTTCCCCGCGATGTTCGCGTACGCCGACCGGCTGGACGTGTCTCAGGACGCCGACGTGCCCGAGTACGGCGTGAACGACCGCTGGGAGCGAGAACACCTCTGAGGCCGGCCCGGGACGCGTCGCTACGCGATTGGGCACGGCAAAAATACCGGTGTCGGAGGGACTGGACCCGACACGGGTCAGTCGGCGGTCGTCGTGCGCTCGGCGCCGCTCTCGGTCGTCGACGTCTTCGGCGTCAGCACGCGGTAGACGCCGTAGACGGCGAGGACGATGAGGCCGACGAACGTGATCCAGGCCCGCGTCATCGGGTCCACGAGCGGGTCCGTCAGGATCGTCGCTCCCTCCGGAATGTTCTTCGCGAGACCGTGTTTCACGACGGTCTCGCCGGCCTTGGTTGTCACCTGATACTTGTACAGCGGGCTCATCGACCCCGTGATGGTCGTGAAGAACCCGATCACGGGGATGGCGAGCAGGATGAGCCCGCCGCCGACGGTCATTGCGAGCTTGTCCGCGAGGTCGAGTGTGTCGTCTGTCATTGTGATCTCCTCCGTGTTACCCCAGTAGGTACTTCGCCCAGCTGTTGCGCTTCACCCAGTCGGTCTTCTCGAGGTAGGCGTCGATGCCCCAGACCCGACCGGCGCCGAACAGCGCGACGGTGATGAACAGCAGCATGCCCATCATGTCGCCGCTGAACATGCCGTGGGCCCAGCCGTGGTTGACGAAGTAGAAGAACGTCATCAGGAAGCCCCCGAAGAACGCGGCGAGCCGGAGCAGGCACCCCACGACGAGGCCGAGCCCGATGAGGAACTCGCCGACGGGGATCATGAACCGGACGAAGTCCAGCGGCAGGCCCGACTGGAACAGCCCCATAATGGGGCTGACCGGCAGTCCGCTGGTCCCGATGAACCAGGTGAGTCCGCCTTTCGGCATCATCAATCCGTTCTCCATTAGCTTCGTCAACCCGGCGTGCATGAACCACCAGCCGGTCATCACGCGCAGGAAGAACAGCCAGTACGACGCCCAGGGCTTGCTGAACCCCAGTGATACGTTGGTGCCGAGGAGGTTCGCCTCCACGGTGGAGCTTTGTGTGCTCATTGGTTCTCACCCTCCAGTTGGTGATAGTTCCGTGACCCCTTTGAACTGAGAGCGTGATTCCCACGCAGTGGAAACCAGTATCTAACTGTGGGAACACTCATCGGGGTTCTCCCGAACGTGTTCGGATGCGATCGCGTCGAATCCTTCAAGGCCGCGCCGCGAGAAACCACGGCGATGACCGACACAGAGCGCGCCTGGCTCGTCTACCGGGAGTACACCGACAAGGGCCTGCTGAGCCTCGTGTACGCGACCGAGGACGGCGAGCGCGTGCTGCACAAGCAGCGCTCGCTGAACGCCGGCGACCCCCGGGCCGCCCTCGACGTCGACGTCGACGACCTCGAACCCGTCGACGACCCCGAGGACGTCCAGCGGTACCGCGACGAGATCGAGCGCATGCGGGAGCGCCACGACCCCGACGACCGCGTCTGACTCCGGAACTCTCGACCTGGCCGCCCGCGGCTCCCCGCCATTGCCGCCCCCGGCCCGGTCGCAGCCCGCGCGAACCGAGACAAGACATTTCACCGACGCCCGCGACTACTCCGGCATGCACGCCCGCCACGCCGACTGTCGACGCTTCCGGGATGAATCGGGGCGCGCGGTGACTGCATTCTCCTCGCATCCCGCGGTGACTCCGCGGTGACCTGGCTCGTCGTCGCCCGCCGCGACGTCCGGGAGTTCCGCGCGGACGACACGCTGACGTACTTCGGCGCGTTCCTCGGCCTGCTCGGCGCCGGCATCGCGTTCGCCGCCACCCGCGGCCGTGGCGCCCCGCCACTGCCCTCGACGCTCTCGGTCGTGTTCACGTTCGCCGTCCCCCTGACCGCGGTGACGCTCACACACGAGTCCATCCCGAGCCGCGTCGCGAGCGGCCGGATTCGGCTGACGCTCTCGCTCCCGCACACGCGGACCGAGTACGTCGTCGGCGTCGGCGCGGCGGCGCTCGCGTCCACGCTCCTGGTCACGGGCGTCGCCGTCGCCGCGGCCGCCGTCGTCTACGCCGTCCGCGGCGGCCAGGTCGCGCCGCTCCGGCTCGCCGGCGCGTTCGCACTCGCCGCGCTGCTCGCCGCCGCGTTCGTCGCCGGGTCGCTGGCGTTCACGGCGCGCTCCCGGTCGGCGACGCTCTCCACCGCCACCGGGTACGGGTTCTTCCTGCTGTCGTTCCTCTGGCCGGCCGTCGTCGCTGTCGTCGAGGTCGTGCTCGCGGGCCAGTTCCGCGTCGCCGTCCCGGACGCCGTCCGGACCGCCGCCGTCCACGCCAGCCCCATCTTCGCGTTCGCCGCGGCGCTCCCCGGCGTCGGCGTGGACGGCGGCTTCAGCCCCGCGGTCGGGTCGATTCCCGCGTGGGCGGGCCTGCTCGTCCTGCTCGCGTGGGCCGCCGCCGGGACCGTGCTCGCCGCCGGCCGCTTCGACACCGTCGACCTCTGAGACTGGACCGCCACACCTCCCGGACGCGGCCGCTGCGGCCCGCGCGAGCGGTTGCTCGGGCTGAGAACACCCACAACCGATTTAAAAGCACGGGGAGTTGCTTCCAGCATGCCAGCCATCGAGTTGTCCGGCGTCACCAAGCGATTCGGTGACGTCACCGCGCTTCGAGACCTCGACCTCGAAGTGGAGCAAGGCGAAATCTACGGGTTCCTCGGGCCGAACGGCGCCGGGAAGTCCACCACTATCGACATCCTCCTGGACTTCGTCCGGCCGACCAGCGGCGAAGCCCGCGTCCTCGACATGAACGCCCAGGAGAACTCCCTCGCCATCCGCCAGCGCACGGGCGTCCTCCCGGACGGCTTCCACGTCTACGAGCGCCTCACCGCCCGCCAGCACCTCCAGTTCGCCATCGAGTCGAAGGACGCCGACGACGACCCCGACGAACTCCTCGAGCGCGTCGGCATCCCGGACGCCGCCGACCGGAAAGCCGGCGGGTTCTCCAAGGGGATGGCCCAGCGGCTCGCGCTCGCCATCTCCCTCGTCGGCGACCCCGACCTCCTCATCCTCGACGAGCCCTCCACGGGCCTCGACCCGAACGGCGCCCGCGAGATGCGCGAGATCATCCAGGCGGAGGCCGACCGCGGCGCCACCGTCTTCTTCTCGAGTCACATCCTCGAGCAGGTCGAAGCGGTCTGCGACCGCGTCGGCATCCTCCAGGACGGCCACCTCGTCGCCGAGGACACCATCCGCGGCCTCCGGGACGCCGCCGGCACCGGCACCGTCCTCTCGGTCACGGTCGCGGAACTCACGCCCGCCGTCGTCGAAGCCGTCGAGGACGTCCCCGGCGTCACCGAGGTGTCCGCCGAACTCGACACGCTGACCGTCCGCACGGAGAGCGCCGCGAAGACCGACGTGCTCGACGCCGTCGAGTCCGCGGGCGGCGAGGTCGAGGACTTCGCCACGCAGGAAGCCTCCCTCGACGATGTCTTCGCGGCCTACACGGAGGCCGAGGAGGTGGAAGCATGACCTGGAACGTCGTCGCGAAGAAGGACTTCCGGGACGCCAGCCGGTCGAAGGCGCTGTGGGCGCTCACCGCGCTGTTCGTCCTGTTCATGGGCGGGATGGCGTACGTGTACACGCTCGTCCAGGGGTCGAGCGCGCCGTCGGGCACCGAGGAACTGGAGAGCCTGGGCCTCATCTTCTTCCTCATCAGCCCCGTCACGCTCCTCATCCCGCTGACCGCGCTCGTGATGGCGCACAAGTCCATCGCCGGCGAGATCGAGTCCGGCAGCGCGAAGTTCCTGCTGTCGCTGCCCCACACCCGCCGTGACGCCCTCCTCGGGAAGGTCGTCGGCCGGGGCGCCGTCCTCGGCGTCTCCGTGCTCGTCGGCCTCGCCGTCGCCGCCGTCGTCACCCTCGCGCTCTACGACTCCTTCGACGCGACCGCGTACCTCGCGTTCGCGGCGCTCACCCTGCTGCTCACCGTGATGTACACCGCTATCGGCGTCGGACTGTCCGCCACGACGAAGGACGGCGGCCGCGCCACCATCCTCGTCGCCGGGTTCTTCATCGTCTTCGAGGTGGCGTGGGGACTCATTCCGACGGGCCTCTACTACCTCCTAAACGGGACGTTCGGCCCCGGCGCGAACGCCACGCCGCCCGAGTGGTACCTCCTGTTGAACCGCGTCCCGCCGTCCTCGGCGTTCTCCAGCGCCGTCTTCCAGTTCCTCCCCGGGAACGCTGGCACGCTCTCCGCGTACTTCCCGCAGGGCGCGCCCGTCTACCTCTCCGAGTGGGGCGCGCTCGCGACGATGCTGCTGTGGCTGGTCGTCGTACCCCTGGTCGGCTACCGCGTCTTCGACCGCGCCGACCTCTAACTTAGGGCTCCCGGCGGAACCGCCGGGTCTGCCGGCCGTCGAACGCCGGCCCGGCGCCAACGTCCTCGAAGCCCGCGTCGTCGAGGACGCGCCGGAACGCGTCCTCGTCGGCCGGCAACACCACCTCGACGTCCAGCCCCTCGCGGGCCGCGAACTCCCTCGGCGCCCCCAGCAGCTCCCTGACGGCGTCGGGGTCGCCGCCGAACCGCGTGACGTGAACGGCCCCCTGCCAGGTGTCGAACGCCACGAACCCCGCGAGGCCGTCCTCGCCCTCGGCGACCCGGACGCTGCGGTCCCTGACGAGGCGGCCGGCGTCCACCTCCGCGTCGGCGAGCGCCGCGAGTTCGTCGGCGTCCTCCGCGGTGGCGTCCCGAACGTGCATGCACCACGCTACGCGCGCGGGTGACTTCAACCCCGCGCGGCACACGCCCCTCGCTCGCGCCAGCGCCCCCTCGACGTCCGCGCGCCGCCCGCAGGCGCCCGGCAACCGTTTCGTGCATGCAAGCAGTTATCCGGGCGGCTCCCCCTATCTCCCGGCAATGAGTACGGCACAGCCCGGTGACCGCCGATGCGCGTAGTCGCGAAGTTCGGCGGCACGAGCCTCGGGAGCGGCGACCGCGTCGAGCGCGCGGCCGACTCGATCGCGGACGCCGTCGCCGCCGGCCACGAGATCGCGGTCGTCGCGTCCGCGATGGGCAACACCACCGACGAACTGCTCGAGGACATCACGTTCGACGCCGACGAAGCCGACCGCGCCGAGATCGTCTCCATGGGCGAACGCACCGCGGTCCGCATGCTGAAGGCGGCGCTCGCCGCCCGCGGCGTCGACGCCGAGTTCCTCGAACCCGGTCACCCGGACTGGCCGGTCGTCACGAACGAACGCGGCGAAGTCGACGCCGACGCCACCCGCGAGCGCGTCGACGCGCTCGCCGACCGGCTCGGCGACGCGGTCCCCGTCATCACGGGCTTCCTCGCCGAGGACCACGACGGCAACGTCACCACGCTCGGCCGCGGCGGGTCGGACACGACCGCCGTGATGCTCGGCCGGTACGCGAACGCTGACGAAGTCGTCATCGTCACCGACGTCGAGGGCATCATGACCGGCGACCCCCACGTCGTCGAGGGCGCGCGGAACGTCGGCGAGATCACCGTCGACGAACTCCGCAATCTATCCTTCCGCGGCGCGGAAGTCGTCGCGCCGTCCGCGCTCTCGTTCAAGGACGACGACCTCGACGTCCGCGTCATCCACTACCAGCACGGCGACCTGCTCTCCGGCGGCACGCGCGTCGAGGGGAAGTTCGAGAACATGATCGACATGCGGGAGTCGCCGCTGGCCTGCCTGACGGTCGCCGGGCGCGCCATCCGGAACCAGCCCGGCATCATGGCGACGCTCTCGAACGCCCTCTACGACAGCGACATCAACGTCGACGCGGTCGCGTCCGGCATGGACTCCATGACGTTCTACGTCGACGAGTCCGTCGCCGAGCGCGCCGAGAACGTCCTCCACCGCGAGGTCATCGAGGTCGGCGAACTCTCCTCGGTCACCGTCACCGACAACATCGCCGTCATCCGCGTGCTCGGCGGCGAACTCCCGAACCAGTCCGGCGTCCTCCAGCGCATCGTCGACCCCATCGCGGACGCCAACATCAACGTCATCGACATCATCTCCAGCGCCACCTCCGTCGCCATCTTCGTCGACTGGAGCGACCGCGAGGACGCCCTCGACATCGTCCAGGAGCACTTCGGCACGTAGCGGCGCGCCGACACGACGCTCCCCGTCGCCGTCCAGCGCTGGACAGGCCTGTACACGAGCGTACGCGACTGACGCGCCGGAATTATGGCGTCCGGCGCCCCGTGTTCTCCCGTGCGTTCGTACAAGACCACGATGGTCGACCCCGTCGAACTCCTCGACCGCGAGGACCGCGAGGCCGCGCTCGCGGACGCGGGCTACAACGTCTTCAACCTCGACAGCGCCGACGTCTTCGTCGACCTCCTCACGGACTCCGGCACCGGCACCATGAGCAACGACCAGTGGGCGGCGATGATGCGGGGCGACGAAGCCTACGCCGGCGGCTCCAGTTTCGCCGACCTCGAGGCCGCCGTCGCGGACGTCATGGGCTTCGAGCGCGTCGTCCCCGCCCACCAGGGCCGCGGCGCCGAGAACGTCCTCTACGGCGCGCTCGTCGACGAGGGCGACGTCGTCCTGAACAACGCCCACTTCGACACGACCCGGGCGCACGTCGCCGCGAACGGCGCCGACCCCGTCGACTGCCCGGCCCCCGAGGCCACCGACCTGGACGCCGACGCCCCCTTCAAGGGCAACTTCGACGTCGAGGCCGCCCGCGAGGTCGTCGACGACGTCGGCGCCGAGAACGTCCCCGCGGTCGTCCTCACGGTCACGAACAACTCCATGGCCGGCCAGCCCGTCAGCGTGCAGAACACCCGCGACGTCGCCGCGTTCGCCGACGAGGTCGACGCGACGTTCGTGATCGACGCCTGCCGGTTCGCGGAGAACGCGTACTTCGCCCGCCAGCGCGAACCCGAGTTCGCCGACGAGTCCGTCGCCGCCATCGCCCGCGAACAGCTCTCGTACGCCGACGCCTGCGTGATGAGCGGGAAGAAAGACGGCCTCGTGAACATCGGCGGGTTCGTCGGCGTCCGCGACGGCCTCGACGACCTCTACGAGCAGTGCCGCCAGCGCGGCATCCTCTACGAGGGCTTCTCCACGTACGGCGGCATGTCCGGCCGCGACATCGCCGCGTTCGCCGTCGGCCTCCGCGAAGCCGTCGACCCGCCGTACGTCGCGGAGCGCGTCCAGCAGGTCCAGCGGCTCTGTGACGCCCTCGACGACCGCGGCGTCCCCGTCTACCAGCCCGCCGGCGGCCACGCCGTCTACGTCGACGCGAACGCCGCGCTCCCCCACATCCCCCGCGACGAGTACCCCGGCCAGGCGTTCGTCTGCGCGCTCTACGAGGAGGGCGGCGTCCGCGGCGTCGAACTCGGCCGGTTCGCGTTCCCCGACACCGACCGCCGCGACCTCGTCCGGCTCGCGCTCCCCCGCCGCACGTACGGCCCCGACCACGTCGAACACGTCGCCGACACCGCCGAAGCCGTCTGCGACCGCGGCGACGACGTCTCCGGCCTCGAGATCGTCGACGAACCCGAGATGGCTGAACTCCGGCACTTCTCCGCCGAACTCCAGCCCGTCGAGTAATCGCTGCGCTCTTGTTTTCTCTCGCTGCTGATCTCTGCCACTACGCTACCTGAAAGCCCTCGGCGCGCTCGGGTCCCGCGGCTCGCTGCGCTCCTCGTCGTTCGCTCCGCTCACTCCTGCGGTGCTTGCTTCGCCGGGGTTCCCCGAGAGCACCTCGCCCTTTCAATCCACCAGGCTACCGGCTGCGTCGTCTCGTCACGCACACACCGGTTGTCGAATCTCGCTGTCCGCACTGGGCTGTCAGCTTCAGCGTTACCGTCCTTTGGACAGCCGGTCTGCGGTGCCGGGCGGCAGCCCGGCGTCACGGACTGCCGCCGCGACGCGGTCGACGTCGTACTCGACGCGGTGCTCGGTCACGTCCAGGGTGTCGAGGTCGAGGACGGCGTACGCCGCCCGCGGGTCGCGGTCGCGGGGCTGCCCGACGCTCCCCGGGTTCAGGACGACGCCGTCGTCGTAGACCTCGTGGTGCTGGACGTGCGTGTGCCCGAGCACGAGGACGTCCTCGTCGCCGAGGAGGCGCGGCGAGAACTCCTCGGGGTACGTGTACTTGTCCCGCTGCTCGGGGTGGTCGTGGACGAGTTTCACGCGGCCGTCCGCGACCGCGCGCTCCCGCGGCAGGTTCTCCACCCACGCGCGCTGTACGTCGTTCAGTTCGGCCTCGGCGTGCTCGATGCCCGCCCGCGCCATGCCGTTCGCGCGGAAGTTCCGGTCCGACGCGAGCATCCGGTCGTGGTTCCCCATCACCGTCGGGACGCCCCGCTCGCGCATCGCGTCCACGCAGGCCGCCGGCCACGGGTTGTACCCGACGACGTCGCCCGCGCACACCAGCCGGTCGACCGCCGGCATGTCCTCGAGAACCGCCTCCAGCGCCACGACATTCGAGTGCACGTCCGAGATGACGCCGACCTTCATGCCCGGGACTCGGGCGTCCTCGGCCTTAGTCTCCCCGTCCGTTCTCGACGACCGTCGCGTACCCGTCGCCGTCCCGCACCGCGCCGACCGCGCAGACCGCGTGCTCGAACGCCGCGCCGTACGCCTCCGCGGCGGCCTCCGCGGCGGTGTCGACGTCGAAGTCGAACGGCTCCGGGCTGTCCTTCTCGTAGGTCGCGACGAGAGTCGGCTCGTCGACTTCCCGGACGAGCAGCGCGTCCGTCCGCACCGTCCCGACGAACGCCCGGCCCTCGGGCGTCAGCACGCCCGCGATGCGCGGGGTGTCGTAGTCGTCCTTCTCGTAGTCGAGCGCCAGCAGGCTCTCGGCGACGGCGTCCCGCGCCGGGTAGCCGAGGCCGAGTTTCTCCGCGATCGGGTCGACGTGGCTGCCGTTCCCGACGACCGCGTGCCCGGCGGCCTCCCGGTAGCAGTTGTATGACACGTAGGGGTTGTCCGTTTCGGGGGCGTCCGGCGTCGGCGCGACCGTCAGCGCGCCCTCGCGCTCGACCACCTGGCGATTCGGGAACGACCGCGAGGAGACGCGGTACGCGGCGACCTCCGGACCGACGACGACGAACCGTCCGACGTACATACGAGAACGTGCATCCCAATCGCGGAAATAGGCGTCGATGTGTGCACGTTCGAGGTGTGGCATAGGTTTTTCTAGTAACGGGCCTGACTCTCTCTGTGGCGACGAGAGAAGACTGTCTCCGAGCGCTCGAAACCGCAGCACGCCGTCTCGGCGAGTCCCCGACGAAAGCCCAGTACGAGGATCTCGATATCACCCCTTCTGCATCCACGATTCTACGGCACTGCGACGGCTGGAATGCAGCGAAAGAGGAGGCCGGCCTGGAAACGAATTTCTCGACAGGTTCCCGTGTGGAACCCAAGCCCGACGACGTATCCATTCCGCCAGGACACGATTGGAACTCGCTCAGTCAAGACCAGCGCTGGCACTACCGGAACCGCGAAGAAAACGCTCAGCGCTCGCGAGACCGGCGCCGGGAGCTTCGACGGTGGTTCTACGAATACAGAGCCGAGCAGGAGGGCTGCACACGCTGTAGTACGGTTGATCCAGCGTGTCTGGAGCTGCATCACGCAGACGATGTAGAGAAAACCTTGACCGTCAACGAAATGATCGCATCTGGGTACTCGAAAGACGCTATTCGAGCGGAAATTACCCAGTGTGAAGTGTTGTGTGCAAACTGTCACTGGCGGGAACACAACGACGAACCGGAGGTTCTCTCGTCAATCGATACGACCCCTCTCGATGACGACCCGGACCCATCTCTAGGAGACGTGCTACTCGACGAGACACCTGCTCCCCACCGCAAAGAAGACTGGCTTCGTGCATGGACCTACGCGTACCAGCGTGCTCGTGGCTGCCGAGAGTGTGGCGAGACGGATCCAGTGTGTCTCCAGTTCCACCACGAAACTGGCGACAAGACGATGGGTGTGGGTGCAATGATTACTCGAAGCCGTTCGGTCGAGGAAGTCGTTGCTGAGGTAGGGAAGACCATCGTTCTTTGCGCGAACTGTCACCGAGTGAAACACCACCAAGCGCCGGGTTCACTGTCCCGATGAAACGACAAGGTTTAGTAACCGAATCACATTCTATCGGGTGCAGTCCATTGGGGTAGCGGCCAATCCTGAAGCCTTCTGGGGGCTTCGACCCTGGTTCGAATCCAGGATGGACTACTTCTCTCCACTCCGACGCGACCAGCCACAGTTTGGACCGACGCCGACCAGCCACAGCCCGGTTCGGATTCCAAACTAGCGTCCGGTAGTCGCCGAACGAACCCAACCACAACTCCACTAAACCGACAGTCCGTACGTCCACACATGACCGTCGTGGACACGTTCGTCGAGGGGTTGCGTCTCGGCGGCGAGATGTTCTGGGAGACGTGGTGGGCGCTCGTGCTCGGGTTCACCATCGCGGGCGCCGTCGAGACGTTCGTCTCCGAGGACCGCATGACCGAGGTGCTCGGCGGGTCGGGGCTCCGCGAGCTCGGGCTCGGGACGCTGTTCGGCGCGGCGTCCTCGTCGTGCTCGTTCGGCGCCGTCGCGACGACGAAGAGCCTCTTCAAGAAGGGCGCGTCCCCCATCGCGAGCCTCGCGGCGTTCCAGTTCGCGTCGACGAACCTCGTCATCGAACTCGGGCTCGTGATGTGGATTCTGCTCGGCTGGCAGTTCGTGCTCGCGGACTACGTCGCCGGCCTGCTGCTCATCGTCCTGCTCGCCGCCGTCTTCCAGTACGTCGTCCCCGAGTCGTGGTTCGAGGCGGCCCGCGAGCACGTGCTGTCCGCGGAGGGCGTCCGCGACCCCGTCTGCGGGATGGACGTCGACCCGACCAGCGAGGACGCCGTCGCCCTCGAGACGGAGTCGGGCACCGAGTACTTCTGCTCGGACTCCTGCAAGCGCACCTACCAGGAGGAACACCGCGAGGACGGCACTCCGAGTCTCGCCACGAAGCGCGGGTGGCGGCTCGCCGCGAAGAACGCCGTCGGCGAGTGGCAGATGCTCTGGACGGACATCGTCGCCGGCTTCCTCGTCGCCGGGCTCATCGGCGCGTTCGTCCCGCGGTCGTGGTGGACGGCGCTGTTCGGGTTCGGCGCCGAGGGCTCGTTCGGCTGGGTGCTCGCGAGCGCGACCGTCGGCGTCGTCGTCGGCGTCGTGACGTTCGTCTGCTCGGTCGGGAACGTCCCGTTCGCGGTCATCCTCTGGAACAACGGCATCGCGTTCGGCGGCGTGATGAGCTTTATCTTCGCGGACCTCATCGTCCCGACCATCGACGACGCCTACCGGCGGTACTACGGCCTCCGGATGGCCGCCGTGCTGTTCGTCTCCATCTTCGTCACGGCGGTCGTCGCGGGCGTCGCCATCCACTACGCGTGGCGGGGCGTCGGGCTGATTCCGCCCCAGGGCGAAGCCGGCGGCACGGCGCCCTCGGGGTACACGACGTACCTGAACGCGGCGTTCACGGCCGTGTTCGCGGTCCAGCTCTACCTGCTGTACGGCGCCACCGCGGGCGAAGAGCAGGCGCCCGACGGCGAGCACGCGCACTGAGGGGACGCTCGGCCACCGCCGTCCCGTGGAACTGTCGGCCGCTCGTGAATCTGTCGGTGACGCGTGCGCGTCAGTCCTCGGCGCTACGCACGCAAAAGGTTGTACAGGAAGTGCAAATCCGTGGGGTGGGTGGTTGCGTCTCCGAGTACGCGGTGGCGGGCGGCCTCGCGGACGCCAGTTCCGGAACCACCAGTCGGCCCGGGCGCACGCGCAGGGGAACACCCCGGCGGCCACGCTGAGGAACGAGCGGCCGCGGTGCCGGTCCTCGGGAGGGTCCCGCCGCATAGGAGTTCTAGAACGATACAATATTGGAGTGGGGAGCCGACGACGAATTGTGTGTTTCGTGTTCTTTGACCGGTTTACACCTGCGTTACGAATTTGTATGCGTGTGCCATCACTGAACTCCCATCGATGGGCTTTTCAAAGCCACCGCGATATTGTACGGTGAAGCCAATACGACACCCATGTCTGACTACGAACCCACGGAGACACTCGACGTGAAGGGGCTGAACTGCCCGATGCCGGTCGTGAAGACCAAACAGGCGACCGACGGCCTCGACGACGGCGACGTCCTCGAAGTCGTCGCCACCGACCCCGGGAGCGTGAGCGACCTCGGCGGCTGGGCCGACAGCACCGACGGTGTCGAACTCCTCGACCAGCACGAGGGCGACGACCTGTACACGCACTACGTCCGCAAGACCGAGTAATGAGCGAGAACACCGACGCCGACCCCCCGTCGCGTGCGGAACTCGCTGCGCGCGTCGCCGAACTCGAGGACCGTCTCGAGGACGCGGGGGGCGCCGGAGACGACGGCCCCGGCAAGATGAGCATCATCGCCACGAAGGGGACGCTGGACATGGCGTACCCGCCGCTGATTCTCGCGAGCACCGCCGCCGCGTTCGGGTACGACGTGACAGTCTTCCACACGTTCTGGGGGCTGGACATCCTCCACGAGGAGCACTCCCAGGACCTCGCGTTGAGTTCGGTGGGAAATCCCAACATGCCCGTCCCGAACCTGCTCGCGACGCTTCCGGGGATGGACCGGGTGACGACGAAGCTGATGGAGAAGCGGATCGCGGACAACGACACGGCGACCATCCGGGAGCTGATCGACACCAGCCTCGAGATGGGCGTGGAGTTCCAGGCGTGCCAGATGACCATCGACCTGATGGACTACGACGAGGACGACTTCTTCGACGGCGTCACCACGGGCGTCGGCGCCGCCACCGCCGTCCAGGACATGGCGGAGGCCGACATCCAGCTCCTCGTCTGAACGCAATTGACCGACGCCGGAACCCGGTCTCCCGGAGCGTCGACGCCCTCCCGGAAGTGGGTGGCGTCGAGCGATTCACACTCGACTCGCTGGTAGCCGACGCAGTCGACCCGAACGCAGTAGAAACACTGACCGAGGGTCGGACGACGCCCCGCCTCGAGTCACAATTCCCGTATCTGGGGCGCGACGCCGCCGACGACCGCAGTCACGGCAACGAGAACAGACCGCATTCTTCTCCGGTTCGAAGCACGCCCGCTGACGGCCACACCGGGGGCGCCGTTCGGTCTCAGCCGAGTGACGATACGGCGCTCTCGTGGGGTGACACGGTGGCGTACCGCGTTTCGCGTCAGGTCCACTCCGAATCGAGGGCGTCCAGCAGCCGCTCGACCTCGGCGTGCGTGTTGACGGCGTGAACCGACGCGCGGACGGCGTCCGGCGTCGGCACGGCGCGAACGACGATTCCCGCCGACGCGAGTCGGTCGACCGTCGCTTCGGGGTCGTCCACGTCGATTGTCACGAGTCCCGACTCGGGGTCCGGGGGGCTGCGGAGCCGGTCGTCGGGGACGCCGGCGGCCAACTGGCCGGCCAGTTCTCGGATTCGGGACGCGATGCGGTCGACCCCGACGTCGTCGATCACCTCGACGGCTTCGGCCAGGGCGACGTGCGGCGCCGGATTCGCTGAACCGACCTCGAACCGACGAGCGCCCGCGGCGAACTCGAAGGAGTCGGCAGTCGGGGTGTCGACGCTCCGGTAGCCCACTGTAGCGGGCGCCAGCGCGTCGGCAGCCCGGCCGTCGACGTAGAGGAAGCCGCCGCCCCACAGGCCCAGCAGCCACTTGTGTCCGGCCGCTGCGACGGCGTCCGCACCCCACTCGCCCACGTCCATCGGGAGCTGCCCCGGCACCTGTACGGCGTCGACGAGCGCGAACGCGCCGGCCTCGTGGGCGATGTCGACGAGGTCGCTGACGGGCAACTGGGTGCCGTGGGTCCACGTCACGGCGCTGAAACACGCCAGGCGCGCGTCGTCGACGGCCGCCGCGAAGGCGTCGAGGTCGAGGCGGCCGTCCTCGGTCTCGACGACGCGAACGTCGACGCCCAGGCGTTCCAGGCGTTGCCACGGGAGCGTCCCGGCTGGATGTTCGAGGTCGGTTCTCACGACGGTGTCTCCGGGTTCCCAGTCGATGGCGTTCGCGACGGCGTTGATGCCCGCGGTCGTGCTCTCCGTGAGTGCGATCTCGTCGTCGTCCGCACCGACGAACGCCGCGACGCGCTCCCGGACGCGTTCGTACGCGTCGAACGCCACCTCGTAGGGGTCGTTTCGCGTGCTCGCCTCGTACTCGTGTGCTCGCAGGAACTCCTCAGCGGCTTCGACGACGTACTGTGGACTCGGGCCGTGGGCGCCGAAATTCAGGTAGACGTCCTCGTGCAGGGCGGGCGTGTCGGCGCGAAGTTCTCTCGGGTTCATCTCGTCGTCGTGGGGTCAGTCGCGGTACTCGGCGATCAGGTCGCGGAGTGTCCGTTCGTTCTGGCCGCCGCGGAGCTGTTTCACTGGTCGTCCGTCGACGAACAGGACGAACGTCGGCGTGCTCCGGGCCCCGTACTCGATTGCCGTTTCGAGATTCGATTCGATGTCGACCGTCAGTATCGTCGCGTCGGTGTCCTCCGCGAGGTCCTCGAGGAGCGGTTTCGTTCGTTCGCACGCGCCACACCACTCCGTGTAGAACGCCACGAGGGCGACACGACTGTCCCCCACGGCTGCTTCGACGTCGCCGTCGCCGAGTGAAACGACACCGCCGGTCGCCGCTGTTCGCGTTGCCATTACTGCCGGCTAGGCACCGACTGTTTAATAGTCTTGTGGAGAATGCACAATACATTCCCACGCGACGGTCCCTCGCCGACGTCGAGTGCGAGGGTGCGCGAACCGCGCCCCGTTCGCTACTGGTGCTCCCCGTCGGCGTGTCCGCGCCCGATCGCGCCTGCGAGCGCCAGCAGGTAGCCCAGGCCGTACTGGACGTCCGAGTCCCGTAATCCGCGGAGCAGGCCGACGACACCGACCCGCTCCGGGCTGCTCCGCTCCGCTTCACCGACGCCCTCCAGCAGCGTTTCGACGCCGCTACGAGTGTCGTCGTCGGCGGCCGTCTGCGCGACCTCGCCGAGAGCCGCGCCGGTACCGGCCAGCGACGCGACCATCTCGTCGTCGAGCGCAGCGGTCGCCAGCGACCCGACCTCCGCGAGCTGGGCCAGTTCATCGAGCGCGCCGCTCCGCTGGAGCGCGAGCAACGTGTCGAGCGCCTCACGTAGGTCGTCGCCGTTCTCGCCGACCGCCTCGGCCAGCGCCACGGTCTCTTCGGTCGCGAGCCCGTCGGCGGACTCCGCGAGCGTCGACCCCGTAGCCGATAGCTCCCGGACCATCCCGTCGTCGAGCGCGCTCTCGCCCAGCGAGAGGACGTCCAGTAGCTCGTTGACGGCGTCGAGGTGCGCCACGAACTCGGCGACCGCCTCGGGATTCCGCTCGATCGCCGCCTCCAGTTCGGACTGCCCGGGATTCTGTCGCTCGGACATGGTCAGAGCAGCCCTCGCGCAGTCAGCCAGTAGGACTCGTTGTACGCCAGCTTCGACCAGTGGAGTTTCTCCGAGGGCGGCGCCGGCGACGGCGGGTTCTCGTAGTCGAACTCGACGAACGACGCCGAATCCATCCCCGTCTCGATGAAACACAGCGTCTTCCCGTCGTAGGTCGCGGTCGCCGGGCGGCCCCGAATCTCGCTGGCGAGGCGCTGCCCGACGACGCCGGCCTGGTAGTGAGCGACGCTGCCCGCGTTGGGAACTCCGGTGTCGGCCGTGTCTCCGAGCGCGTAGACGTTCTCGGCAGCCTCGGCTTCCAGGGTGCGCTTGTCGACGTCGACCCAGCCGTCGTCGCCGAGTCCCGCCTCCGCTATCACGTCGATGCCGCCGTGGGGTGGAATCGTCACGAGGAGGTCGTAGTCGAGTTCGGTGCCCTCCATCGACGTGACCGTCTCCGCCTCCGGATCGACCGACTCCGCGTTGAAGAACGTCTCCACGGCGATGTCGCGGTCGTCCATGATCGGGCGAGCCCACTCGGCGATGTGCGGGTTGCCGTGGACGCGCTGAATCGGGTACGTGAAGGTGATGTCCACGTCCTCCCGCAACCCCCGCTCGCGGAGCCAGTCGTCGGCCATGAAGACGAACTCCAGCGGCGCCGCCGGACACATGTGGGGCGTCCCGACGACGCTCAACACGAGGTGCCCCTCGGTGAACGCCAGCAGTTCCTCGCGCAGGTCGGTCGCGCCGGACTCGCTGTAGTAGTTGTGGCCGCCCTCCGTGAGGCCTGGGATCTGGTCGGGTTCGAGCGTCGACCCGGTCGCCAGCACGAGGTAGTCGTAGGTGACGGCTGGAGCGCTCCCGTGGAACCGGAGCTGCTGGGACTCGGTGTCGACGCCGGACACTCGGTCGATTCGCAGGTCGATGGCGTCGTCCACCAGTTCGTCGAGCGGACGGCGTCCGTCGTCTGGCTCGCGCTGCCCGAACGGCACGTACAGCCAGACCGGTTTGTAGACGTGGTCGGCGTCGTCGTTGATCAGCGTGACGCGCACGTCGCCAGCATCGAGCTCCGGTTCGAGCCGGTCGGCGAGGTCGTTCGCGAGGACGGTGCCGCCCGTCCCACCACCGACGACGACGACGTGCTCGGTCATGCTTTCTCCACGTAGAACGCGTTGTAGTCGTCGCGTTCCTCGACCGCGAGTAGTTCGTTGCCGGCTTCCTCCGCCCACTCGGGGACGTCCGTGAGCGACTGGTCGTTGTCGCTCAGCAGCCGGATCACGTCCCCCGACTTGGCACCCCGGATCTTCCCAATGAGGTCCATCAACGGACCGGGGCACGCTGCACCTCTCGCATCGACGGTGTCGTCCGGTTCGATGTCAGTCATAGAGAGTCCACGGGCGGAAGTTGGAACTACCCCGCATTAGTATTGTGTGCAAATTCCAATTTTATGAAAATCTGCTGGGGTGGAGTGGTGCGTCCGGCAGTACGCCCGGTGGCGCAGAAGCCGACCGCTCACCGCTCGCATACGAGCGCGTAGTGGTACGGCGGCAGCTCGACCCGTCGGCCGAGCTCGAACTCCGCGGCTGGAAGCACGGCAGCTTCAGTTTCGCTCGGCGTCAGCCGGCGCTCCGCCGGGGGTCCCCGGGGTTCAGCTCCCCACGGTCGTCGTTTCGCGCGCGCGGTCCTGCCAGTTGACGACGATCAGGCGGCCGCCGGGTTCGAGCACCTCTTCGATCAGGCCGGACTGGTCGTCGACACCTTGGAACGTGTTCGCCACGCTCGTCGTGGCGACTGGCTCGGGAAGGACGCGAGCGAGGTCTCGCGCGTCACCGTGCACCGGGACGGCGTTCTCGACGCCCTGCTGTTTGGCGAGTCCGTCTCCCTCGCGCGTCGACAGGGTCCTACCCGGCCGCCCGGGACTGCCACGCCGCCGGAAGCTGCGCGTAGACGACCGCGTTGTCGACGAGCACGTCGACGGGGACGTACTCGTCGGGCGCATGGACGGTGTCGGTTCCGAGCGCGAACTCGACAGTCGGAATGCCCTCGTTCCGGAGGTTCTTCGCGTCGCCGCCGCCCGTGGCACTCCGCCGGAAGATGCGGTCCTCCGTGACGCTCGCCGCCGTCGACGCGACGGCTTCGACGAGCGGACTGTCGGGCGCCTCGGCCGTGCCGACACTCCAGGAGACGTCCGCGATGGTGACGCCCTCGCAGTCGGCGACGCACTCTCGAATCCCCGCGAGCACGTCGGGCGTGTGGACGCCCGCCGTCAACCGCACGTCGACCTCGGCGCGGGCGGACTGCGGGACGCTGTTAATCGCGTCGCCACCCTCGAAGACGCCGAGGTTGATCGAGGGGTACTCGAACAGCTCGCGGGCGGCGTCCTCCCCCATCGACGGAGCGTAGTACTCGACTGACTCCTCGACGACTGACTCCACGTCGGGACCGATCTCTAGTCGCCTCGAGCCGAACCGCTCGCGCAGGGTCTCGACGGCGTCGTAGAGCCGGTCGATCGCGTTGACACCGAGCATCGGCCGGGAGCCGTGGGCGCTCTCACCGCTCGCTTCGAGCGTCAACCAGATGCTCCCCCGGTCTGCGACCGTCACCGAGTGCCGCCCCGCCTCGCAAGTCGGCTCCCCGATGACGCAGGCGTCCGCGTCGAGTTCGCCGTTCTCCAGCAGCGCGGACAGTCCCGCGTCGCCGCCCACCTCCTCGTCGCTCACGAACGCGAACAGGAGGTCGACGGCCGGGTCGGCGTCGGTGGCAGCGAACGCCTGAACCGCGAACAGCATCGACGCCACAGCCCCCTTCATGTCGGTGGCGCCACGGCCGAAGACGCGGTCGTCGACGCGTTCCCCCAGGGGGTCGTGGGTCCACGCGTCGCCGTCGTACGGCACGGTATCCAGGTGGCCGTTGTACGTGAGCGTGCGGTCGGACGCACCGTCGACTCGAACGAGCAGGTTCGGTTTCGCCGGGTCGACTGCGAAACGCTCGGTGTCGACCGGAAGCGGCTCGAGGAAGCGCTCGATCTCGGAGACGATTGCACGCGTGTCGCCCGGCGGGTTCGACGTATCGACAGCGAGCAGGTCGAGGGTGAGCGCGACCAGGTCCTCGCGGTGCGCCCGGATGTACTCGACCGGTGCCGTTTCGCTCATTCGCCCGCCAACTCACCCCCGGGGACGTTCGCCGCCGCGAGAACCGATTCCCGGCCGGGGCCGAACGGTGGCGCGTCCGCCGGGTCGACGTTCCGGCGGTCGGCCACTGTCGTGTCGGCCGCGAGCGGCGTCGCGGCGAGGCGGTGGTCGGAGGGCTGCTCGAACGTCTCGCCGTCTCCCTCGACGGTTGCGGTATCGGGCGCGGGGGCGATGCCGGCGACCGCGAACGCGTCGCTCATATCCGACAGTTGGCGCGGCAGAATGAAAAGTATTTCGCGGATTGCACAATATCGAGGGGTGGCCGTCGCAAGCTCGGAGCGACCGCACACCGGGGCGGTGTCGGTGACGCGCACGTGTGTCATCACGGCGGGCACGAGCCGTCGGCACCGGCGTGCGCCACACTTTGGAAAACTAGCCGCAACTGGTGAAAGTATCCCCGCCCAAACGTCGAGTCACCCGACTCGTCCACTGACGGACCGAACCGACAACTCGCGGTTCCTCGCTCCCTCACTCGAGTATGCCACTTCGGGAACTCCTCACACAGATCGAACACGCGCTCGCCCCGATTCGCCACGTCGTGAAACCGATCCTCTCGGACCCGTTCGTGATGGTCGTCTGGGCGTCGTTCGTCGCCGCGTCCGCCGCCGTACTCCTGTGGGACGTCCGCGAGCGGAACCAGGCGCTCCCGTCGCTCATGAAGGGCGTCTGGACGCTGGTCGTGCTCTACTCCGGCCCGTTCGGCCTGGCGGTCTACTGGTACTCCGGCCGCACCCAGATCAGCAACGACTCGCTGTGGCGGCGCGGCTTCCGCTCGACCGCCCACTGCTATTCGGGGTGTGGCGCCGGCGAAGTCGTCGGGTTGGTGCTCCTCGCGGGACTGCTCGCGCTCCAGAGCACGCTCGCCATCACGGCCGGGACGTTCGCGTTCGCGTACCTGTTCGGGTACGCGCTCACCGTCGGGCCGCTGATGCAGGAAGGCGTCGGCTTCGGCGAGGCGATGCTGGACGCCCTCTACAGCGAGACGCCGAGCATCACCGTCATGGAGACCGCTGCCATCGGCACGGACCTGCTGATCGCCAGCCGGGCCCACATCTCCGACCCCCTGTTCTGGGGCGCGCTGGCGTTCTCGCTGTCCGTCGGCTTCGTCTTCGCTTACCCGGTCAACGCCGCGCTCGTCTACCTCGGCGTCAAGGAAGGCATGAAGAACCCGGCCGAAATGGGGTAGCGTCAGTCGACGAGAGGGGCCGCGGAATCGACGCGCCGTCCAGCGTCGGCCCGAGAGACGCCACTCACCGACACCGGTGGCGTGCTGTCCCAGTACTAGAATCCCTGACCCCGAGGCCGGCGGGAGCGTCAGGCGGTCGCGGTAGCCGCCCGGTCGTCCGAACTGGCCAGCGTCTCGAGGTACTCCTCGGCGTCGAGGCCGGCCATACTCCCGGTGCCCGCGGACGTGATCGCCTGGCGGTAACGTGGGTCGGCGACGTCACCGGCAGCGAACACGCCATCGACGGCCGTCCGAGCCGTCGGCCGGCCGGCGTCTTCCGTCCGCGTGAAGACGTAGCCGTTCTCGTCCCGCTCGACGCCGGTTCCATCCAGGAACTCAGTGTTCGGCGCGTGGCCGACGGCGTAGAACACGCCGCCCACGTCGACAGTCGCTCGCTGGACGTCGACGCCGGACTCGGCCTTCTCCCGGGGATACCCTCCGGGGTGGGAGACGAGCGTGGCGCCGCTAACGCCGTCTTCCTGCGAGCCGTGGACGGCTTCGAGTTCCGTGTTCCAGCGGAACTGGACGTCGTCGTGCTCGCGGACGCGGTCGGCCATGATCTCCGACGCACGCAGGGCCTCGCGGCGGTGAACGACCGTCACGGAGTCGGCGAACTTCGCGAGGAACAGCGCTTCCTCCATCGCACTGTCGCCCCCTCCGACGACGAGGACGTCGTCGCCGCGGTGGAACGCACCGTCGCAGGTCGCACACGTCGAGAGCCCGTGCCCCATCAGTTCGTCCTCGTTCTCGGCGCCGACCCAGCGCGCGCTCGCACCGGTCGCCACTATCAGCGATCGCGCGTGGATCACGTCGCCGCCCGCCAGCGACAGCTCCATGGGCTCGCTGTTCAGGACCGCGTCCTCGATGCGGTCGTGCTGGAACTGTGCGCCGAACTGCTCGGCCTGTTCCTTCCCGCGCTGGACGAGGTCCATGCCGCCGACGCCGTCGGGGAAGCCCAGGTAGTTCTCGACGTCCGTCGTCAGCGTGAGCTGGCCGCCCGGCTCGTCACCCTCGAGAACGAGGGGTTCGAGGTCGGCACGTGCGGCGTAGACTGCCGCCGAGAGGCCGGCGACGCCCGAGCCGGCGATGACGAGGTCGTGAGTCGCCGCGGTCATTTACTCGTGTAGGTCTCGACGAGCTCGCGGAGTCGGTCTTCGCCCTGGAGACCGACGACCTCCTCGACTTGCTCACCGGCGGCGAACAGGACGAGCGTCGGGACGCCGCGGACGCCGTAGGTGTTCGCGAGTCGCTGGTTCGCGTCGACGTCGACCTTCGCGACGGTCGCGTCCGTCTCGGCGGCCAGCGTCTCGACGGTCGGTTCGAGCATCTGGCACGGACCACACCAGTCGGCGTAGAAGTCCGCGAGGACGACGTCGTTCTCCGCGACGACGTCGTCGAACTGGGACTGTCCGTCGACCTGGAGTGGTTCGTTCGTGGCCGCGGTACCAGCGTCGGACGCGGTGTCAGTTGCCATCACCAGTCGGTACGCACCTGTCCCAATTAAGAGTTTTGGACAGAATACACAATACTACACAATACAGGTGGTCGGCGGTACTGGCAGTCGGGACTCGACGTCACGCGAACCGCGGCCTCTCGGGGACCGCACCAGAACTAGAGAGAACGTCAGCTTTCGGCGGCCGGGGACGCAGTCTCGGACTGTTCGTACTTGGTCTCGAATTCCTGGATGAGCTGCCCCATCTTCGCGTACCAGTCGTTGAGCAGGCGCTGCATGTCGTCGGCGATCTTGGAGGGGTCCGTCGGCGAGTAGACGTGGTAGTAGCCGCCCTGGTCGTAGTTGATCTGCTGCTTCTCGATGAAACCGGTCTGCAGCAACCGCTGGACGGACCGGTAGGCCGTCGAGCGTTCGCGGTCCACCAGCTCGGCAATCTCGTCGACGGTTAGCGGTTCTTCGGCCTCGACGAGCGCCTGAAAGCACTCCTTGTCGAGTTCTTTGAGGCCGTGGAAGCACTCCAGGAGCCCCTCGCACTCCATGTCCCGGCGGAGCTGTTCGGACATCGGATCTGGCATTGTTACCGTTCCTAGGTAGTGGAGATCCCGATAAAAGGCTTGTGCATAGATTACACAATTACGCGCCACACAGCCGGTACGCGGGCGAATTCAGGTGTGCGCGACTCCCGCCGCCACCGCTGGTGGCGCGAGAGACGCCGGCGGTCCCGGCTACGGCGTCGTCAGACGGCACCACCGGCCGGTCTGGTCGGACTGCAACCGGCAGACGGCCGCCACGACGACGGCACCACTGACCAGGATCGCGGCGCCGAAGATGAGCGCAGTACTCAGCGTGTTGAGCACCTCGATGCCGTAGACGTTGCCGAGTTTGTTCGCGGCGACGGCGACGCTCCCGGCGAGCAGCATCGCGGCGAAGTACCCCTTGATTTCGTCCTCGTCTACGAGGTTCGTCGCGCCCGCTCCGACGCGTGCGCCGAGTGCGCTACCGAGCAGGAGGAAGGCCACGACGGGGAGCGCGACGGACCCGGACTTCGCGTACGTGAACGCGCCGAACGCGCCCGAGATGGTGATCTGGAGGATGTCAGTACCGACGGCGATCGCGGCGGGGACGCCGAGCCCGTACATCATCGCGGGCATGAGGAGGAACCCGCCGCCGACGCCGAGGAAGCCCGAGAGGACGCCGATGACGAGCCCGACCGCGAAGATGATCGTCGCCGAGACGCGGACGCCTCCGCGTAGCGTCACCATCGGCGGGACGTGGAGCGACTGGAGGCGGTCGGCGAGGTCGCTGCTGGTTTCGGTGTCGTCGTCCTCGGACCACGCGTCCCGGAGCGTGAGGAGGCCCACGAGCGCGAGCAGGCCGACGTAAGCGACGTTGATGATGAGGTCGGCCATCCCGGTGGCCTCGAGGAAGAACACGACGCTCTTCCCGCCCTCGATGCCGAGGGTCATCGCTATCGTCATGATCGCCGCGAGCTTGTAGTCGACCTGTCCGTGGTCGCGGTGCCGGAGTGCGCCGATGACGCTCGTCCCGAAGACGAACGCGAGACCGCTCCCCACGGCGACCGTCGAGGGATACCCCATCACGAGTAGCGCGGGCGTGACGAGGAACGATCCGCCCATGCCGAAGAACCCGAAGAGGGTGCCGATGAGCAGGCCGAACCCGACGAACACGCCGACCATCAGGAGACTCAGTCCGAGTAGCTCCACCGTCACTCACCACCCAGCGCGTCGATTACGGCCGATCCGGCGAATCCGGTCAGCGCCCCGTAGCCAACGTAGAGTGCGAAAGCTTGCAGGAGGACGAGCCCGACCGTGGCTGCGCCCTGTGCTGATCCGCTCAGCGTCTCGAGTCCGAACATTTCACGACTCCTCCGAGAGTATTGTGAATCTCATGGTATTCTGTCCAGGTCCGGGTAACTGACTGTAGGACTTAACGATTGTGGAAACATTATACAATACTATTTGCGACAGTACGCGATACGTTATCGAAATCAGATGGGGCGTCGGGCGCAGTCGTCCAGACCCGTCCACCACCTGTAATCGAACCCCCTGCTCACGCCCTACTGTCGGGCGTGGTTTCCGGGCAGCCACCGAACCCTGTCTGTCGACCGCGGCGCCGCTCCTGACAGTAGCAGCGACGAGGATGACGGCGAGCGAAGACCGGAACGCCCGGGTCGACTGCCCGACCGGAGCGGGGCCTACAGCAGTAACTCAGTCCGCGCTTGTCGCGGCGGTGTCACGCGCCCGGGCGCGACTCCGCCAGTAGCCCTGGGCGTACGCGCCGAGGAACATCCCCGCGAGCGCCCAGAGGATAGTGACGTTGCCGATGCCGAGACTCGCGTACGCCGCGCCCGGACAGATGCCGGACAGCCCCCAGCCGACGCCGAAGACGGCACCGCCGACGAGGACGTTCCGATCGAACGACTTCAGGCGTCGCTCGTAGGAGTTCCCCGTGAGAGGTGCCGCGTCGCGGAAGCGGGGGACCAGCGCGAATGCGACCCCGGAGACGACGGCGGCACCGAACATGACGAACAGGAGACCGAAGTCGTCGAACTGGAGGAAGTTCAGCACGACCTCCGGGCGCCCCATCTGGCTGAACCCGAGTCCGAACCCGAAGACCAGGCCGCCGACGAAGACCAGCGGCTTGAACAGCGGGTGTCTGTCCGCGCTCACGTGTCGCTCCCCCCGATCGCTTCCGTTCGCGCAGTCCGAGACGCAGCCGTCTCGCGCATCACGGGCTCACCCCCAGTGCGGCGACGGCCTGCGCGGTCACGGTAGCCACGGTCAGGAACGTCAGCACGCCGACCAGCGACGTCTTCGACGCCGAGCCGACGCCACAGACGCCGTGTCCGGACGTACAGCCCTTCCCGAGGCGGGTACCGATACCGACCAGGATTCCGCCGACGAACAGCCGCCACGGCTGGACGTCGGTCCTCCAGAGGGTCACGCCGGCGACCTCGTACAGTTGCCCGGTCGTCCCGGGCTCGTACAGCGAGCTCGCGACCAGTCCGGACTGGACGGTCGCCGCGAACGCCAGCCCGCCCAGGACGATGCCGGCCGTGAACACCAGCCGCCAGTCGCGCGAGCCGACGTACTGCTGGAACCGCGATTGGTCGGAGACGTACGACAGCGTCGACTCCAGGAACGTGCTCGCCCCGGCCGGGATGCCCGTACCGACGTAGATGAGGACGGTCCCGAGGCCGACGAGCAGTCCGCCGACGGCGTAGCGACTGATTCCGTTGGGGAAGAGGTCGGCGGCTATCTGGAGCAGTACTGGATCTGTGACCATTGGCGTCGTCAGTCACCCGCGAGCGAGTCCTGGCTGGCCGCGCAGTTGTTCGGCCCGAGTTCGAGTGTGAACGCCTCCTCGTCGTCGACGGTGTTCTGCCCGAGGTTCGTCGCGATGATGTCCTCGTAGTTGGCGGGCCGCGGCGGCATGTCCGAGAGTATCAGGTCGACGAAGTCCGCTTCGTCCAGCGTGAGCGCGTCCATTTCTTCGACGAGTTCGCCGATCGGCGCAGTGTAGGTACCGTCTTCCGCGGGCTCGGCGGCGTCGCTGAAGTGGGCGCCGCCGACCAGCGTGTCGTCGGGCAGCGTGAGGACGCGCTCCTGGAGGGACTCGTAGAGCGTGCGCGCGGCGTCGGGTGCGCCGTCGTCCCCTTTCTCGAGGTCTGGTCGGGCGACGCTCTCGACGAACAGCCCGTCGCCGGTCGCGAGCAGGCTGTCGTCGACGAGGTACGAGGTCATTCCGGTCGTGTGGCCGGGCGTGTACACGGCCTCGATGGTGGCGTCGCCGACGTCGAAGGTGTCGCCGTCCTCGGCCGTGACCAGTTCGTCCGCGTACGTGACGCCGCGGTCGACGGCGGCCTCCGGGACGACTCCCTCGACACCTTCGTCGTCGAGGTCGCGGACGCCCGAGATGTGGTCGGCGTGGATGTGGGTGTCGAGCGCGTACCGCAGATCGACGCCGAGTTCGTCGGCGTCCTCGAGGTAGCGGTCGGTAAACGCCCGTAGCGGGTCGATGACCGCGGCTTCGCCGCCGTCGTAGAGGAGGTACCCGAGACAGCCCGAGGAGGGCCGCTGGTACTGGAGGAGCGTGCCGGCGCCGTCGTAGCGCTCGACTTCGACGGCGTCGTAGATGCTCGCCCAGCCGTTCATCCCGTCCTCGAGGTGGTTGACGTCGTAGCCGCGCTCCGCGAGCGTGCCCGCGACGTACTCGCTAGCGCCGCCTTTCGCACAGAGGACGGTCACTTCGCGGTCTGCAGGAATCCGGTCGAGGACGTCGTCGTCGACGTCGTCCTCGAGGAACTCGAAGTAGGGGACGTTGATCGACGTGACGTTCTCGCCGTCGATCCGCCACTCCTCGTAGTCCGAATGCATGCGCGCGTCGAGGAGCGCGACGTCCTCGCCGGCGTCGATGCTGTCTTTGAGCGACTCCGCGTCGACGGATTCCACGTCGACGTCGGGGGCCGGGAACTCGTCCGCATTCATGTTGTGCAGTCGCCTCTATCGGTCGGACGCACAAAAGCATTTGTATAGTAGTTCACTCTTTAAACAATACTGCTCCGGCTCGTCTATCTCTCTTTTCCACAGATAAGTCGTTCTGGATTCCACAACAAGTTCTGAAAGCGGTTTCCCGTTTCGTAGTAGTTATCGATGGCCACAAGAATAGGCTATCACTTACACGGGCGGACACTGTGGGAACGCTCCAACACGACGCCACGGAGCGGGTGTCCACGGAGACGCGGATTGTGGACAGCGACGGGGGGACCATCCGGGAGCTGATCGACACCAGCCTCGAGATGGGCGTGGAGTTCCAGGCGTGCCAGATGACCATCGACCTGATGGACTACGACGAGGACGACTTCTTCGACGGCGTCACCACGGGCGTCGGCGCCGCCACCGCCGTCCAGGACGTGGCGGGCGCCGACGTCCAGCTCCTCGCCCGGAGCGCTCTCGCGGACACAACCCATAAGACGCTCCGAGAGAATTGTACGGTATGTCCTATACTTTGGACAAGCGAGTCGCCGGCGAGTTCGACGCGGTCGTCGACCAGACCACCGAGGCCCTCTCCGAGGAGGGGTTCGGCGTGCTCTGCGATATCGACGTCCAGCAGACCCTCCAGGAGAAACTCGACCTCGAGGAGTCCGTCCGGCGCTACCGCATCCTCGGCGCGTGCGCGCCCGCCCTCGCGCACGGCGCCCTCGAGACGGAACTCCGCCTCGGCGCGCTGCTCCCCTGCAACGTCGTCGTCTACGAGACCGACGACGGCGGCGTCGGCGTGAGCGCCGTCGACCCCGAGACGCTGCTCGGCGTCGTCGACGAACCCGCACTCGACGACGTCGCAAGCGAGGTCCGCGAGCGCTTCGAGCGCGTGCTCGCCGCCCTCCCGGCGGCCGACGAGTGACCGCCGAGTCCACGCACCCACGATGACCTCACCGCCCGACGACGACAGCGCGGACTGCGACACCTCCTCGCGCGAGGACTCCCGCGCTGACCCCGCGAACGGCGACGCCTCGAACCCGGACGCGAACGACGCCGACGACGCGTCCGGGGAGACCGCGGTGTTCGCGCCCGGCACGCCCGACGTCGGCGCCGGCCTGCTGGAGACCGACATGGGCCCGAGTTCGTCGGTCGCGCACCTCTACCGCGGCGAGATTCACCGCATGAAGCTCTGGCGGGAGCGCCTCGACCGGACGACGAACTGGGCGGTCATCGTGATGGCCGCCGTCCTCACGTGGGCGTTCTCGGACCGCACCCACCCCCACTACCTGCTGCTCGTCGGCGCCGTCGCGCTCACGTCGTTCCTCGTCATCGAGGCGCGGCGCTACCGCGGCTACGACATCTGGCGGAGCCGCGTCCGCGCCCTCCAGGAGAACGTCTTCGCGGTCGGCCTCGACCCCGACACGGACGTCGCAGACGCCGACTGGCGCCAGCGACTCGGCGAGGACTACCGCAACCCCACCATCAATATCTCCGCCGAGGAGGCGATCGCTCACCGCCTCCGGCGCATCTACCTCCCGCTGTTGAGCGTCGTGCTCGCCGCCTGGGTCGCGCGCGTCACCGCGTTCGCGCCCGCGCCGTGGCCGGCGAGCGCGGCTATCGGCAGCATCCCCGGCGGCGTCGTCACCGGCGTCGTCGCCGCGGCCTACGCCGCCGCCATCGTGGTCGCGTGCCGCCCGCGGACGTGGCACGCGCGCGGCGAACTCCGCGAGGAGGACCTCCGGGAGCGCGACTGACCCCTCCACTTTCACTTTCACCACGCGGCAGGATTCGGTATATGGGGCAGACGCGCGTCAGACGCGGACAGGTGACTGATGGATGAGAACCACGCCGACGCGGGCTGGCGCGTCAAGTGCCCCCGCGGCCACACGCGGCTCCGACGGCTCCGGGACGGCCGGTACTACTGCCGGAGCTGTGACACGCACTACGAGCGCGGCGACCTCAGGCGGTGACCGATGTCCGTAGACCCGCGCGCGAACGCCGTCCCGAACGGCGCGCGCAGCGTCCTCCGCGGCAACCCCGACGCGACCGCGCGGCTCCCGTCGCCCGCCGAGGAGTTCCGGCTCGCCGACCTCCCGTCGGAGGTCCGGCGCGTCTTCAAGCGGTTCCGCGAGCACGGCGTCGTCGAGTGCGTCGACCGCCCCGCGGACGGCCCGAACCGGTACCGCACCGACCCCGGCGCCTACGAGGTCGCCCGCGAGATACGCAGCGACCGCAGCACGCTCCCCTGCGGCCACGGCGGCATGCAGAACCTCCGCGGCGACGGCTACACCTGCGGGAACGACGCCTGCGACGCGCGCTTCGACCGGGAGACCGTCGCGGACGTCCTGTTCGCGTAGCGGCCGTCGAACGCGGTCGCGGACGCTCCCTCGGCGACGTCTGACGCGCGTCTGCCGTCAGTCAGCTATCCGCGGGCGTCGTTTCAACTGGAGAACTCGTGGACGGCGCACGGCCGCCGGCACACCCCAACGACGTTCTGTTCCGCGGAACCGGAAGCTTTTACCGACTCCGAACCCCTCCGTTTCAACTGGAGCGGGGTGTGCTATCAGTCCTCGTCCTCGAGGAGGTCCATCGCGTCGAGCTCGCGCTCGAGGTTGTACTCCGAGAGGTCCCCGTGCTCGAAGCCAGCCCGCCCCGTCAACTCCCCGAGAATCGCCTCCCGGGCGTCCTCCGGCGTCTCGTACTCCTCGGGCACCAGCCGGTCGAAGACGTCGCCCAGCGCCTCAGTCTCGTTCGGCACCTCGTCTCTCGCGGTGCTGTACGCCGCCCGCAGCGAACTCGCGTTCGTCGGATAACTCGACCCCCGGACCGCCGACTCCATCGCCTGCAGCGTCCCCTCGACGTGCTCCGCGAGGTCGCGGTCGTGCTCCGTCGGGAACTGCTCGGTCTCCTCGGACGGCACGTACTCCTCGGTGTCGTCGCTCATACCTAGACGTTCGACGCGGCCCCCAAGTGCGTGCTGGCCGCCTACTTCTCGACGTCCAACAGCGCGACCCGCTCCCGGACCACGCCCGAGAGGTCGTCCACGACCGCGAACTCCGCGTCACTCACGTCGAAGAACGACCGCAGCGTCGCCTCGTCCCCGCCGAGCGTCGCCGCCTCCGCGTCCAGCACGTCCGCGACCGCGGCCGCCGCCCCCGGCTCGTCGACCTCGCCCGCGTCCCGCGCCGGGTTGCCGTCGACGACCACGACGACCTCGGACTCGCCCTCGCCGACCCCCATCTCGAGCGCGCGCCGGATCTGCCGGCGGCCCGCCGCGTACAGCAACACCTCCACGGCGCGGTCGCTCGCGACGTTCTCCCCGCGCTCGAACGCGCGGTTCGCGTGCTCGACGGCCGCCTCGAGGTGCGCGCGGTCCGCCACGTAGTCGGCGTCGAACGCCTGCACCGCGCAGCCGTACTCGTCGCCCACGTCCCCGAGCGCCGCGACGAACGCGTCCACGTCCTCGACGTGCGCGACGCCCTCGACGACCCTCACGAGAAGTCACCCAGGCTCGCCTGGCCCTCGCCGTCCTCCTCCGCGACGGCCGCCGCCGTCTCCGCGTCCGCGTCCACGCCGTCCATCCCCGGGTTCGGGTGGCCGACGTTCTCCAGGATGCGCTCGGCCGTACTCCGGCGCCCCCGGACCGCGCCAAGCACCACGGACTTCTCGGCGTCCCGGAGGTCCGCCCGCGACTCGATGCCCGCGTTGTACAGCCGCCGCGCGCGCTTCCGCCCGACGTTCCGCACGCCCGCCAGGTCCAGTAACTCCTCGCGGACGCCGTACTCCACGCGCTTGCGGGCCTCCCGGACCGCCGCCGCGCAGTCCACGTCGAGCTCGCCGGCGAGCCGCTCGGCCGCGTTCAACAGCCACTCCGCCGTCTCGACCTTCCCCCGGATGTCGCCCGGGCCGACGTCGTAGCGCTCCGTGATGCGGTCCTCGTCCAGCTCGGACGCCCAGTCCTCCAGGAGCTTCGCGGTCTTCAGCGCGGACAGCCAGTCCTCGAAGTCCGCGGCCTCCTCGCGCGGCGTCGACCCCAGGAGTTCGTCCTCGCGCTCGTACGCCAGCTCCGTGAACGTCTCGCGGTCCCCCGACCGCAGGTAGAGCTCGTACATGTCCGGCGTCCGGCTCACGAGGTGGTAGAGCCCGAGCGGCGACGGGTCCACGCTCGCGTCCGCCGGTACGTCGCCGGCGTCCCGCAGCTCCGTCGCCGGCTGGAAGCCCGCGGGTTCGCCGTCGTCGCCCCCGGCCCCACTGGCCTCGGACGCCGCCTCGCTGCGCGCGCCCGCGCGCAGGCCCTCGACGATGGTCGCCGCACTCATCGGGTCGACGTACAGCTGACTCACGAGGTGGCCCGTGGACGTCGCGCGCAGCGCGCCGTCCTCCCGCTGGACGAACCCGTTCCGGTCCAGGTACTCGAGGACGTCCCGCGTCACCCGCCGCAGCCGGCCGGGGTCGTCGGTCTGCGTGGCGTACAGCGTCTCCCCGAGGAACTCGTGGAGCGCGTCCTCGGTCGTCGTGAACCCCGTCGCGACCGCCGCGAGGACGTGCGTGCGGAGCGCCGGCTCCGCCGCGAGCTTCGAGCGCACCGGCTCGGGCTCCGCGTAGATGTACCGGTCGAACAGCTCCTCGAGCTCGTCGTGGCTGTTCGCCAGCAGGACCGCCTCCCCGTAGGGGTCCAGTCCCGGGCGGCCCGCCCGCCCGAACATCTGGTGGACTTCCAGGACGTCCAGTGGCTGCATCCCGCCCGCGGTGCCGTCGTAGCGCTGCCAGTCCCGCACCACGACGCGGCGACTCGGCGTGTTCACGCCCGCCGCGAGCGTCGGCGTCGCCGACACCACCCGGATGAGGCGGTCCCGGAACGCGTCCTCGACGAGTTCGCGGTGGTCAGACGTGTTGTGTGCGACTACACCGTTTGCGACGAAGTTGTGCGAAGATGTGCTCAGGTCGTAGAGTCGTTCCGGTTCTTTCTCCTCGATAGACTCGATTCTGTCCCAGTATACGTCTCCCGTTGCGACTTCTGTGAGGAACTCCGACTCAAGCGATGCCGCAAGTCGTTGGAATGTTGCTCGCTTCATCGGCGATTGTTCGTTCTCGAAACGTGAGAGGGTCGCCTTCGGAACCGCTGGCTCGATGTCGCCCATCGATAGCTCCTTCTTTTGTCGAATCTCTCGCACCTTCGGGCCGAGCGCCGACGGGATACAGTCGTTCTGTCGTCGTCCACCAGATGGGTTTTTTTCGAGAAGTTCGGCAAGGGCCTCGGACTTCTCTGGGTGACGAAAACCAATCTCTCGCTGGTAGCGGCGAAGCTGTTTAGTGCCATAGATTGTGAGCCGATGGATGTTCTTTCGAGAGGTGATTGTCCTCTTGGCAATCTCCTCCGTTCTACCGGCCGTTTCCCGCAGATCCCTGTATGCGATAATACCGTACCGAAGCAGTGCGGTTTTCAACTGAGTGATGAGTTCAGCACTCGTCGAATAGAGCTCCACACAGGGTGACCCACTGCTGTTCTCTCTCGGGGAGACAGACCCGCCGGCATCGAAGAGACCAGCGATGTACGACCCAAGAAGTTCGTTCGTCAGTGGGACTGTCGGAAGCGTAATTGTATCGCTCTTTTTTCCACGAGGAATTCCAAACGAGGATTCGAGTACGTCCGCAACTACCTTCGAGTTGAGCGACCGGTGGCGGGTTCCCGAGCCACCGACCCCAGTCGACGTACTCCGATCGAACGTCTCTCGAGCGATGCGATGGAACTCCTCGAGAAGCGACTCCCGACCACTGAGGACAACTGCTTGCTCCCGCAGATAGCCATCTCCAGCCACCACGCCCGCCAGCCAGCCGATATCCTCGGTGATTTTCTCTGGCGCACGAATTGGTTTGTGCCCCCCATCACAGGTCACCTCGCCAAGATAGTTCGTCGGATCCTCGTCTGTCGACTCACACAATGCTGTCAATGTACCCACGTCGATGTTCCGGTCCTCCCCATATCGGTCACGGAATTCTACTGGAAGCTCGCCGTCATCGACGTTCGACGCCAATCGCTTCACGTCGTCATATTGACGGTAAGCTCGAGCAGACTCCGGAAGCAACTCTCTAAACGACGGTGGTGTCACGTCCAAATCGAGATTCCGTGGTCGTGCGACGTAGTCCCCCGCGGAAAGTTCTTCTGTGCGAAGCCACTCGATACCGTTCTCACGAAGAACTGGGAGCGGATGATTTCGACTGAGGTTGAGCGAGTTCCCGGTTCTCGTCGTCACCTCTAGAACGGGCTTCTCATCCATCTCGAACGTATTCGTGATCTCAACAGGGACAATGGACTGGTCCTTCAGACCGACAGCTCGGCCGAGTTCGTTCTCAGAAACAATCGCTTTAATTGACGTAAATGTACCATCTGAACGAAGAATCTGGGTGTCACCCGTCACGCAAAGTCCCGCGTGGTGGAACGCCGCGCCCTTCGCCACCGCGTCCGCGAGGTCGTCGCTGGTCTCCGTGTCGCTGACGCCGCGGATCTCCTCGGCGACCTCCCGGAGCTGCTCGCGCTGGGCCGCGCTCAGCGCGTTCTCCGTGACGTCCGCGAGCCGGCGCGCCGACGCCTCGGCGTTCCGCCGCGAGTTCACGAACACGAGCGTCGACCCGTCGTCCTTCAGCGTGTCAGCGACGATGGCCGCCGTCTGGCTCCCCGAGCCGACCGAGAGCTCTGCTTGCGTGCCGTCGTCGTAGTGGACCGCCTGCCCGTAGTGGACGCCCGTCCGCAGGTCGATCGGCCGCCAGTCCGAGTCGACGAGCTCGGCGTCCAGCCAGTCCGCGAGCTCGTCGGCGTTCCCGACCGTCGCCGACAGCGCCACCACCTGGAGGTCGCTGACGCGCTGGCGGAGTTTCGCGAGCGTCACCTCCAGGGTGGGGCCGCGGTGCTCGTCGTCCACGAGGTGGACCTCGTCGGCGACGACGCAGGAGAGGTCCTCGATCCAGCCGGCGCCGTTGCGCACCAGCGAGTCCACCTTCTCGGAGGTCGCGACGACGACGTCGTTGTCCGCGAGCCGCGCGCCGTCGCTCTCGTAATTCCCCGTGGACACGCCGACGGACAGCCCGAACTGCTCGAAGCGCTCGAACTCGCTGGACTTCTCGCCCGCGAGCGCCCGCAGCGGCACGATGTACAGCGCCGTCCCGCCGCGCTCGATGGCGGACAGCATCGCCAGCTCCGCCACGAGGGTCTTCCCGCTCGCGGTCGGCACCGACGCGACCAGGCTCTCGCCCTCGGTGACGCCCTTCTCGACGGCCTCCGCCTGCGGCGGGTACAGCTCCTCGATGCCCTCGCTCTCCAGGTGGTCCGCGACGCCCTCCGGCAGGCCGGGGACCTCCGCGACTCTCATTGCACCGTCTTAGGCTCGTCCCGCGGTTTAAACTGTCGGGCCGGGGCCCGGCGTGCAGGCCTCCCGGCGTGGCGTTCGCCAACGCTATCACCGTGCCGTCCGGAGTCTCGGACATGCGCATCGAGTTCGACCGGGACGTCTGCATCGGGATGTTCCAGTGCGTCGCGGAGTGGGACGCTTTCGAGAAGGACGAGGACGCCGGGAAGGCGGTACTGCAGGATAGTGAGGAGGTCGAGGAGGACCTGTTCTCCCGGGAGGTCCCCGAGGACGCCGAACTGGACGCGAAGTTCGCGGCGCGCGCCTGCCCCGTCGACGCCATCGCGGTGTACGACGACGACGGCGAACAGCTGATTCCCTGACTGTCGGGCCGCACAGGGTTCCCTGACTGTCGGACAACGCTGGGCCCGGCGCGCGGGAATCGCGGCAATCCTTTTTGCGCCCCGGCCCGTAGTCCGTGGTACCATGTGTCACCCCTGGGAGGAGGTACCGATCTGGGACGAGGCCGACGACGCCGAACCCGACGAGGACGCCGACGGCACCGAAGACCTCCGGCGCGAGGTCGCGCCGCCGTAACCGCTCCGCGAACCCGGACACGCGAAAGCACAGGGAACGCTCAGCCAGTCGTCCTCGCGATGCTCGCGGGTCGCTTCGCGCTCGCGGTTCGTTCCACTCCCCGCTCGCGCACTTCGTGCCTTCCCTTCAGTCAGGCACGCGCTCCCCGCTCGCTCGTTCCGTCGCCCTCGCGCTGCTTGGGCGACGCGGTGCTCGGACGACGCGTCAGGCGATCTCGTCGTACTGCTCGCTGAGCTTCTCGGCGGCCTCGCCGAGCTGGTCGCGCTCGTACTCCGTGAGGTCCCACTCGACGACCTCCTCGACGCCGTCCGACCCGAGTTTGACGGGAACGCCGAGCCCGACGTCGTCGAGGCCGTACTCGCCGTCGAGGACGACGGACCCGGGGAGAACTTCGCCGGTGTCCCGGAGGATTGCCTCGACCATGTGGGCGACGCCCGTCGCGGGCCCCCACTGGGTCGCGCCCTTCTTCTCGATGACGTTCATCGCGGACGCCTGGAGCTCCGAGAGGATCTCCTCCTTCTCGTCGTCGCTGAACTCGGGGTCCGCGCCGTTCACGCGGACCTTCGAGAACACGGGCACCTGGGCGTCGCCGTGCTCGCCGAGGATGGTCGCCTCGACGTTCTGGACGGGCGCGTCGAAGCGCTGGCCGAGCACGTACCGGAAGCGCGCGGAGTCCAGGCGGCCGCCGAACCCGACGACCTTGTGGCGGTCGCGGTCGCCGGACTCGTAGAGGTGGCGGTTCAGGAGGTCGACGGGGTTCGACGTCGTGACGGTGACGAAGTCGTCGTTGTACTCCGCCAGCGAGGAGCCGATGTCCTCCATGATGGGCGCGTTGTCGCCCGCGAGGTCGATGCGGGTCTGGCCCGGCTGGCGGGGGATGCCGGCGGTGATGACGACGACGTCCGACCCCGCGGTGTCCTCGTACGTCCCCTGGTAGACGTCGGTGTTCGCGTCGTACGCGACGCCGTGGTTCGCGTCCGCGGCCTGCCCGACGGTCTCGTCTTCCTTGTCGGGGATGTCCACGAACACGAGCTCGTCGGCGACGTCCCGGAGCGCGAGGTTGTAGCCTGCGGCGGCGCCGACCGTCCCGGCGGCCCCCACGATGCTGACTTTCGTCATATCACGTAAACCACCACAGGGTAGGCCGTTAAGCGCTTCGATACCCGCAGTCAGCGCGCCGAACGCCCCGCGCTCGTGCCCGACAGCCGCCGAACGGGATTTCGACGCGCGTCGTACTTTCGGTCCCGCAGGGTTTTCGGCGCTGCCCGCCCTGTCTCACTGTATGAGCGACACCGACGACGGGTTCGACGAGGAAGCCGTCCGCCAGGAGCTCCGCGAGAAGTACGAGGACGAGCAGGAGGACCGCGAGCAGACCGCCCGCATGAGCGAACTGCTCCTGCAGGGCGCGACGATGACCAACGAGCACTGCGACCGCTGCGGCACGCCGATCTTCCGGTACGACGGCCAGTCCTTCTGTCCGTCCTGCCAGCACGAAGCACGACAGCAGGCGGGCCAGCAGCAGGCGGGCCAGCAGGAGGCCGGTCAGCAGCAGGCGGGCCAGCAGCAGGCGGGCCAGCAGGAGGCCGGTCAGCAGCAGACCGGTCAGCAGTCGGCCCAGCAGTCACCGCAGCGCGGCCGCCAGCCCGAACAGGCACGCCAGCAGCCGCAGGGAGCCGGGAGCAGTGACGCACAGCCCGCGGCCCGCCAGGGCGAGTCGGCCGCCGCCGAGCCGTCGCGTGGGAGCCAGGCCGGCGGCCGACCGACCGGGGAGGCCGCGGACGCCCTCGAGTCCAGCATCGCCGCGCTCGCCCGCCGGGCCGCCGGCGCCGACGACCCGCGGACCGCCCGCGAGTACCTCGAGGCCGCCCGCGAGGCCGCCGAAGCCCTCGCCGCCCTCAGGTAGCGCCCCAGCACGCTTCACTGGGCGAGCGTCGCACTTGGCCGCCTCGTCGCACCGCCGCCGGTGCCGCCGCCGGCGGGCAGGCGAAAACGATTATGCCCGACCGGCCACACGCCAGCGTATGGACATCCTCGTTCCCGTCGACGGCTCCGACTGCAGTTTCCGCGCCCTCGAGTTCGCGGCGGACATGGCGCCCCGCTACGGGGCCGACCTCCACGTCGTCCACTTCACGGACACCGAAACCGACGCCACCGACGCCATCGTCGATCGCGCGCGCGACGTCCTCGACGCCCAGGGCATCGACGCCGAACCCGAGGTGAGCACGGACGTCGACCTCGAGTTCCGGCCGAACGAGCGCGTCGGCGACGACGTCCTCGACCTCGTCGAGGAGCGCGGCTCCGACCACGTCGTCATGGGCCACCACGGCTCCGGCACCATCGAGCGCGCCATCCTCGGCAGCGCCGCCGAGACCGTGCTGCGCGCGGAGAAAGTCCCCGTCACCGTCATCCCCTAGTCCGGCCGGTAGTCCGTCCCGACGACCTCCCGGATGCGCTCGGCGGTCACCTCGCCGACCCCCTCGGCGTCCCGGAGTTCGTCGGCGCTCGCGGTCATCACGGCCTCCACGCTCCCGAACTCGTCCAGCAGCGACTGCGCCGTCACGG
>JBDGUB010000016.1:0-44145 GCA_042216245.1 Halobacterium sp. | reverse complement strand
CGGACCGTAACGCTAACCCGGGGGCGCGCCCGACCTGTGGCCATGATTGCCATCGTCGGTGGCGGCATCGCGGGGCTGGCGGCCGCGCGCCGCCTCCAGTCCCGCGGCGTCGACGCCCGCGTGTTCGAGGCGTCCGACGACGTCGGGGGGCTCGCCGCGGTCCAGGAGACGGCCGGCGACCCCATCGAGAAGTTCTACCACCACCTGTCGGCGTCCGAGGAGACCATCGTGGAGGTCCTGGAGGAACTCGGCCTCGAGGACGACCTCCGGTGGCCCATCGGGAAGAACGCGTACTACGTCGACGGCACCGTCCACCCGATGGACAAGCCCTGGGAGATTCTGGCGTTCCCACACTGGAGTCTCTACGACAAGTTCCGGCTGGGGATGTTGACGCTGGACGTGGACGTGCGCGGCGGGATTCCGTCCTTCGACACGTACGAGGACCTCGAGGACTTCGAGGACGTGCCCGTGAGGGAGTTCTGCATCGAGCACACGACCCGGAACGTCTACGAGACGTTCTTCGAGCCGCTGCTGGAGGCGAAGTTCGGGGAGCGCATGGACGACGTGAGCGCGGCGTGGCTGCTCGGCCGCATCAAGTTCCGGGGGGAGCGCGACCTCCTGCGCGGGGAGCCGCTGGGCTACCTCGACGGCGGGTTCGGTCGGCTGCTGGACGCGCTCGTCGACGACGTCGGCCGCGAGCACATCGAGACCGGGGCGCGCGTCACGGAACTCCACCGGGACGACGCGGGCGGCGTGGAGGCCGTCACCGTGGAGCGCGGGGACGGCGGCGAGGTCGTGGACGCGGACGGCGTGGTCGTCGCCGCGATGCCGAACGTCCTGGAGTCGCTGACGGGCTACGAGTGCGAGGTCACGTTCCAGGGGACGGTGTGTTCGCTGGTGTCGATGGACCGCCAGCTCACGGACACGTACTGGCTGAACATCGCGGACGACGCGCCGTTCGGCGCGCTCATCGAGCACACGAACTTCGTGCCGCCGGAGCGGTACGGCGGCGAACACCTCCTGTACGTTCCGAAGTACGTCCAGAGCACCGACGACGAGGTCTGGCAGATGAGCGACGACGAGGTCCGCGAGCACTGGCTGTCCGGCATCGAGGACCTGTTCCCATCGTTCGACCGGTCGCACGTGAACTGGGTGGAGACGTTCCGGAACCCGCGGACGGCGCCGGTCTACGAGCGCGGCTACCTGGAGATGGTGATTCCCTACGACCTCGCCGACGCGGGCCACGAGGACGTCTACTACGCGGGGATGGCGAGCCGCGCGCAGTACCCCGAGCGGTCGCTGAACGGCGGCATCGTCGCGGGCTACGAGGCCGCCGACCGCGTCGTCGACGAGGCGTAGGCCGGGGTTTGGAGTTCGTCCGCCGGTCGTCCGTTCCCAGGTTCGCCGGCAGGCTGCCGGCAGTCGAAACGCCTTAACCCCGTTCTGACTAACCAGTCAGTCAATGAGCGACGACGCGTCCGGCACGTCGCCGACGGCGCACGAGGACATCATGGACGCGACGTACCGCGCGCTCCTCGAGCACGGGTTCGCGGCGCTGACGATGCAGGACATCGCCGACGAGGCCGGGAAGTCCAAGAGCCTCCTGCACTACCACTACGACACCAAGCAGGACCTCCTGGTGGCGTTCCTCGAGTACCTCCTCGAGCGCGGGAAGGCCCGCGCCGCCGAGCACGAGGACGAACCGCCGGGCGAACGCCTCCGGGGGTTCGTCGCCGGCGGCCTCGTGGAGAACGACGCCGACGACTGGGCGTTCGCCACCGCGCTCCTCGAACTGCAGGCGCAGGCGCCCCACGAGGAGACGTACCGCGAGCAGCTCGCGCGCAACGAGCAGTTCATGCGCGACCACGTCGCCGACATCGTCCGGGAGGGCGTCGAGGCCGGCGAGTTCCGGGACGCCGACCCGGAGGCGGTCGCGCGGCTCGTGCTCGCCGCCGTCGACGGCGCCCGCACCGAACGCGTCGTCCTCGAGGACGACACTCCCGAAGTCGTACACGACGCGCTCGTCGAGCACGTGCTCGACCCGCTGGAACGCGAGGCCGGCGGTGACAGCGCTGACGACGGTGGGGAATCGGCTGCCAGTGGGGAGTCGGTCGACGAACGGTAACGAATCGCTTGGGGACTAGCGAGAAGGCCTAAGCGCCACGCGGGCGAACCGTCGGGCATGACCGTGGAACTCCGCGACGGCGTCTGGCACCTGCGCCTCCGGGGCGTGAACGCGTACCTCCTCGAGGACGACGGCTCGCTCACGCTCGTAGACGCCGGGCTGCCGTGGCAGGCGGGCGCCGTCCGCCGCCAGCTCGAGGTCGCGGGGTTCTCGATGCGGGACGTCGACCGCGTCCTCGTCACGCACTGCGACGTCGACCACGTCGGCGGGCTGCGGTCGCTGCTGGACACCGCCGGCGACGTCGCGGTGTACTGCGGCGCGCGGGACGCGGACGTCCTCACCGGCCGCCGGAAGCCGCCGCTGGACAACCGGAAGGGGCTGTTCCAGCGAGTGACCGGCCTGCTCGCGCCGGACGTGGAGGCGACCGTCGAACCCGTCGAGGACGGCGACGAGATCGGCGGCTTCCGGGCGGTTCACGCGCCCGGGCACACCCCCGGTCACACCGTGTACGTTCACGAGTCGATGGCGACGGCGCTGCTCGGCGACCTCGTCCGGGAGAGCGACGGCGAGTTCGAACTCCCGCCGAAGTGGCTGTGCTACGACCGCGGCGAGGCGCGCGCGAGCGTCGACCGCGTCCTCGAGCGCGCGCCCGACTTCGAGGTCGGGTGCGTCGGGCACGGCGACCCGCTGCGGCGCCGCGCCCGCGACGCGCTCTCCGCGGTCGCGAGCGACCGCTAGACGAACGGGCTGTCGTCGGCTTCCACGTCGTCGGGCTCCTCGACGTCGCCGCGTTTCACGTCGCCGTCCTCCGTCTCCACGTAGACGTCGTCCTCGTAGCCCGCGTCGGCGTTCTCGAAGTCCGCGTCGTCGAGGCGCTCGGGCGTCGTCGGCGCGTCCGGGACGCCGTCCGCCGGCCGGAACTCCCCGAGGGGGTCGTCGACGCTAACGCTGTGGCGGTCGAAGAAGTCCGCGTACCGCTGGTAGTGCTCGGAGAGCTCGTCGGGCGGGAACTCCATCATCTCCGCCCAGCCGTGGTTGTAGAAGTCGAACGTCGCGACGATGTGCGTCGTCTCGCGGGCTTCGGCCTCCGTGTAGCCCTCCTGGAGCGCCGCGAGGTACATGTCCATCGTCGCGTCGAAGAACCCGTCGAGGTGGTCGCGGCGGGCCTCGCGGTCGGCCTCCGGGGCTTTCTCGAGGAAGATGCGCGTGTGGAGGTCGACGAGCTTCGACCGGACGACGTCCCGCACGCCCGGAATCTCGAGGGCCTTCCGGGAGGCGAAGTGGCGGACGTTCTGGCTGATCTTCATGCCGCTGACTATGGCGTGGCGCACAATGAACGTGCCGCCACGGGACCGGCGGGGCTCGCACGCCCCCGAGTCCAGGGGCGCTGGCCGAGTGGGTGACACCGAACAGGCCCGGGAGCGACCGGTCGGGCGGGCAGCGCCGGCGTTTCGGCGAGCCGCGGAGATAGCAATCCACTTTAACCCCGAAGGCCACACTCCGAGTATGAGCGAGTCGTACGTGATAATCGGCGACGGCATCGCGGGCAGTTCCGCCGCCGAAGCCCTCCGCGAGGAGGCCCCCGACGTCGACATCACCGTCGTCACCGACGAGGGTGAGACCCTGTACAACCGCATTCTCATCAAGGAGTTCGCGAAGGGGAAGCTCCCCGAGTCCCCGATCTCCATCCACGACCCCGACTGGTACGACGAGCGGGACATCGACCTCCGGCTGAACACGCTCGTCACGTCGGTGAACCCGGACGCGCACACTATCGAGACCCACGAGGGCGACGAGATCGAGTACGACAAGCTGCTGGTCGCGGCGGGCGGCACGCCGAACCAGCTCCCCGTGGAGAACTCCGACGCGGAGGGCGTCCACCACTTCTGGACGTTCGAGGACGCGCGCCGCATCCGCGAGCACGCGGAAGACGCCGACACCGGCGTCGTCGTGGGTGCGGGCCTGCTCGGCATCGACCTGGCGGCCATCTGCGGCGGGCAGGACGTGGACGCGAAGTACCTGATGCGCGGGAACCGGTGGTGGCGGTACGCGCTCTCGGAGGACGGCGCGGAGATCATCCACGAGGGCCTCCGCGAGAAGGGCGTCGAGCCCGTCTTCGAGTCCGGCGCGGCGGAGTTCGTGACGAACGACGACGGCGAGGTCGTCGCGACCGTCGACGGGAACGGCGAGCGCCACGAGTCTGACTTCGTCGGGGTCGCCATCGGCCTGGACTTCAACGTGGAGATTCTCCAGGACACCGACGTCACCATCGAGAACGGCGTGCACGTCGACGAGTACATGCGGACGGAGGCGGAGGACATCTACGCGGCGGGCGACATCACGCAGTACTGGGACACCATCCTCGACGAGCGCGCGCAGAACGGCTCGTGGGGCTCCGCGAAGCAGCAGGGCGCGCTCGCGGGGAAGACGATGCTCGCGGACGCCGGCCACGACGTGGAGGTCGAGCCGTTCCGCTGGGTGTCCTCGTACTCCATCACGCACTTCGACTTCCCGTTCCTCTCGTTCGGCTTCCCGACGATGGGCGACGAGTCCTGCGAGCGCAAGTACAGCGACGAGGAGTGGCGCCGCCTGACGTTCAAGGACGGCCAGCTCATCGGCGGCGTGCTCATCGGGAACCTCGCGCCGCAGTCGAAGTACAAGCAGCTCATCAAGGACGAGGCCCAGGTCGCCGACCAGCAGGACGTCCTCCTCCAAGAGAACTTCGAGCTGGAGGGGCTCGCGCTCGCGACCGAACAGTAGGCCGCCCGCGGCCGTCGCCGATTCGACTCGCCGACCGCTCGTTCGCTCCGTTCGTTCTCCTGCTTCGGTCGCTGTCCGCGATTGTTCCCGTCCGCGGTCCCTCGTTCGTTCCGCAGCGGCTGCTCCGCGCGGTAGCCGCGGTTCTGGCCTCGGAATTCGCGCTCCGTCCCGCGGTACCGGGAATCGGTTCGCCGATACACTTAACACCAATCGTGCCATACGCTACCACGGCACACTAGTGCCGGTGAATCGATGCATCCGACCCTCGAAACGACGGAGACCCGGGCAGTGACCGACGACCACGCGGTCCGGGACTTCGACGAACTCGACGACGCGGCACAGGCAGTGTTCAACGAGGCCACCGAAGCGGACGGCGTCCCCATCCCCGAGGAGACCGCCGACGCCTTCGAGGACGGCGAACTCGTACGGTTCACCGGCTACTACCGCGTCGACATCGCGCGCTGACCCACCCGGCAACCGCCGAACGGGTCGGCGACAGCCGAACAGATCCGAGCCACGGCGGGCACGCGCCCGCCGCGCCGGTCGCCGCGAACACACCCCTACCCGACCGGCACGTCCTCTCGGCCGGCGAGCCAGGACTCGCCCAACCGAAGCCGTTTTTCCCGTCCGTCACCGAGGAACGCGCATGAACCAGTCTGGCGGGAGCACGGACATGACGCTCGCCTTCGAGCTGTCCGCACTCGAGGCGCTCGCGAAGCCCGGCACCGCGTTCGCCGGCGCGCGCCAGTGGACCGAGTACGTCGGCGTCGTCTCCGACGAACCCACGTACGTCGTCACGAACTTCACGCGCAAGCGCCGCATCCGCCAGGACTTCTTCTCCGGGCCGAAGGGCAAACAGGAGAGCCTGGAGTCCGTGAAACGCCAGTTCGACACGGAACGCCACGTCTTCGTCGGCACCACCGAGGACGACGCGGCGCTCGCCGAGGACGCCGGCTGGGAGTACCTCCCGCTGGAGGACGCCGCCGACGCCGCCGACTGGGAGCTCGCCGAGGACGCCGACGAGGAGTCCGCCACCGAGGAACCGGTCCGCGACGACTGGCCCTAGTTCACGTCCCGCCGCGCGAAGTACCACTGGCTCGCGACGACCAGCGCCAGCGCCGCCCCCGTCAGGACCGCCGCGCCCGCGAGGTCGTACTGGCCGTTCACGAGAATCGCGGTCGGGTCGTAGTACCGCATCGGCGCGACCGCGCCGGCCCACGCGTACGCCGACCCCGCGACGACCGACTCCAGGAGGAACAAGCCGAAGACGGTCGCCATCGCCGCGCGCTGGGCGACGCTCGCGCGGTCGGCGACCACGCTGAAGGCCAGGCCGACGCCCGCGCACACCAGGAGGTACGGCAGCGAGAGCGCGTGCACCACGACCAGGTTCACGGTGTCGATGGGGTAGCCGATGGCTCGCGTCGCCGTCCACGTGACGGCGGCGACGACGGCGTTGATCACGACGAGGCCGGGGAGCAACGCGAGGTAGGCTTCGCCGACGAGCCGGGAGCGACGCACCGGCAGCGACAGCAGGACGTCCATCCGCCCGGTCTCCACGTCGCTCGCGACCAGGCCGGCGGCGCTGTACGCGAGGTAGAGGCCGAGCAGGATGACCCACGCGAACTGGTAGAGCTCGGTCGCGAGGAAGCCCTCGATGGTGCCGAGCGCGCGCAGCCCGAACGCCTCCACGAACGGCTTCGGGAGCGCTTCGACGTACTCCTCGAGGTCGACGTTCTCCGTCATCGACGGGAAGAACGCGGCGTACAGCGCGCTGAACGCGGAGAGCCCGACGGCGAGCGCGAGCGCGCCCCGGACGCGTTTGCGGGCGCGGTACCGCGCGATCTCAAGCACCCGCCTCACCCCCGTAGAACTCGAGGAAGACGTCCTCGAGGGGCGCCTCCTCGACGTCGAGTTCGAGCAGCGGATACCGGTCGAGTTCGTCGACGAGCGCGTCGACGTCCCCGGTGTACGTGAACGAGACGCGGGTGGCGTCCCCTGTCTCGCGGACGGTGAGGTCCGCGACGCCCGGCAGGTCGAAGGCGTCCCCGGGGAGGTCGGCGGTCGTGCTCGCGCGCACGAGCTTCCCGCTGCGGTCCAGGAGCGTCTCGACGTCCTCGACGGCGACCAGTCGGCCGTCGCGGATTATCGCGACGCGGTCGCAGACCCGCCGCACCTCGCTGAGGACGTGACTCGAGAACAGGACGGTGACGCCGCGGTCGCGTTCGTCCCGGAGGAACTCGTTGAACCGCTCCTGGAGCAGGGGGTCGAGGCCCGACGTCGGTTCGTCCATCACGACGACGTCCGGGTCGTGCATGAACGCCTGCACGAGCCCGAGCTTCTGGACGTTCCCCGTGGAGTACGCCCGAATCCTGCGGTCGAGCGGCGGCTCGAACAGCTCGAGGAGTTCGCCGCGCCGGCTGCCGCCCTTCAGTGACTCGTGGAGGTCGAGGACTTCGCGGCCGGTCGCCTGTTCGTCGAACTGGGGGTTCGACGGGAGGAAGCCCGTGTGCGCGAGCGCGCCGAGGCGGTCGTCCTCGTCGGTCAGGTCCGCGTCGAGGACGGAGACGCGGCCCGCGGTCGGCGCCTGCATCCCGAGCAGGGTGCGGATGGTCGTCGTCTTCCCGGCGCCGTTCGGCCCGAGGAACCCGAAAATCTCGCCCTCGCGGACCGAGAAGGACAGCCCCTCGACGGCGGTGAGGTCGCCGTACTGCTTGGTGAGGGACTCGACGTCGATGACTGCCATGGCGGACCGACGACGCGGGGGTACGTGAATGTGGGGCTGGCCGGGTCTGCTCCGGGGGGCTTAACCGCTCGCGCGGCGAACGCCGTGGTGATGACCGAGCCGCGCGTACCCGGGACCGAGGACGAGGACGACTGGGTGGACCTGCCGTGTGGCGAGCGCGCGCACGTCCAGGACTTCGACCTGGGGATGCGGGAGTACGCGTGCTCCTGTGGGGACGCGCACGCGGTTGTGATGGACATGCATCCGCCGTCGCGGTTCTTCCCGGAGTCCATCGTGGACGTGCTGCGCACCGCGGTGTCGCCGGCGCCAGACGACGAGTTCGACGAGTTCGGCACGCCGCACCTGCTGGGCGCCGTGATGGAGCAGCTCCCCGAGGAGGTCGCCGCGGTGGACGCCGCGGAGAACGGCAGCGTCGGGTACGCGATGCTGTGGGTGACGTCGATGGACGCCCGCGAGCTCCACGAGGTCGTCGTCGAGCTCGTCGTGGAGCTGATGGACCACGCCGTCAGTCACGCCGAAGCCGACTCCCCGAAGTCCGAGTTCGAGGACCAGATGCTGGACTTCGACGTCGAGGAGTTCGTCGAGGAGTACCGGGCGGAGCGAAACTTCGAGGACGAGTACGACACGCCGGCGTAGCCGGCGCGTCCACAGAGTCTTCTTCTCTCCGGGGGTCAGCCGGCGTGGCGGCAGTTGGGGTGTCGGCGGGCTACGGCGAGTCGTCGAGCGGGCGGGCTCGCGTCGTCTCGGCGACGTACGCGAGCGCGTCGAAGGCGGCGGTGTAGTCGTACTCGTCGACGCAGTCCCCGGGGCTGGTGCGGTCGTAGGCCGCGCCGGTGGCGAAGTGCGGGCGGTCGGCGAGCCAGTCGGCGAGGCGGTCGTCCTCGCGGGCGTCCCGGAGGTCGAGGACGGCCGCCGTCAGGGGGAGCCGGTCGAGCGCGGCCTCGATGGTGTCCGGCTGCGGGTCGTCGATGACGTGTTCGACGAGCGCCGTCTCCGTGTCGGGCGCGGTGTCGTAGGCCTCGAAGCCGCCGCGCGCGAACGCGAACCCGACCGCGTGGTAGTCGTCGCCGTGGCGGTCGGCGAGGTGCTGGCCGAGCGACGGGGCGCCGTCGCCGTACCGGAGGCCGGTGCGGGCGACGTGGGCGTCGTGCGCCCAGACGGGGAGGCAGTCGGTGTCCGTGAACGCCCGGACCCACTCGGCGTTGTCGGCCATCGCCTCGTCTCGGACGCGGGCGTACGTGACGTCGTCGGTGTCGTCGACGTCGTCGGGGAAGTGGCGCTTGTAGTCGGCGGCCTGCGCGAGCACCCGGCAGTGCTGGCGCGCGAGTTCGACGCGGCGCTCGCTGGTCGCGGCCGCGTAGTCGTCTCGCCGGTCGTCGAGGCGGTCCCGGATTCGGGAGGCGACGCGGTCGGCGGCCGCGACCCGCGTGTCGGCGCCGTCGTCCTGCTGTGGCGGGACGCCGTCGTCGTCGGCCGCGTCGAGGTCCTCGCGGACGGCGTCGAGGAACTCGGGGTCGGCGTCGGCGAAGAACTCGGTGAGCGCCTGGGTCGGGCCGGCGGTGTACTGGGCGTCGACGCCGAGGAAGCGCACGCGGTCCTCGAGCGGGCGGTCGTCGTTGAACGCGCGCAGCCACTCGAGGAGCGCGAGCACGCTCTCGACGTTCCACGTCCAGAAGTAGACGCCGTCGAGGGCGTCCCGGGGGTCGCCGTCGCCGTGGACGACGTAGTCGTCGAGCGCGAGCGCCTCCGAGAAGTTCGCTTCGAGCGCGACCGCGCGGACGCCGCGGTCCGCGACGAGGTGCGCGAGGAGCCGGTGCTTGAACTGGAAGAACTCGCGGGTGCCGTGTGTGGCTTCGCCGAGGCCGACGTACCGGCTGGCGGCGAGGCGGTCGCCGACGGCGGCGAGGTCGTCGCGGGGCGCGTCGGGGTCGATCGTCCGGAGTTCGGTGGCGTACTCGGCGAGCGCGTCGGCGTGCTGTGCTGTCGTGGTGTCGTCTGCTGTCATCGTCGGTGTGGTGGGTGGCGGTGCGGCCCGCGGCGGGCCGTGGCTGGACGGGAGAACGAGACGGGTCGCGTCACTGGCGGCCTGCCTGCGGTGAGTCGCGAACGGCGGGCCTGCGGCGCGTCCCGGGCGGGGTCCAGCGTTACCGACGCACGACCAGCATACCGGAGCGTGCAGGGGCCGGCAGTATAACGGTTCGGGTGGTGTGGAAGGAGTGTGCACAGTCGGGCCGAACTATCGTTTCGAATTTCGTAATACAGTTCCGAAGCTCGCACAGTTCCGTCGGACTTATTACGATGAGCGAACTGCGTACGGGTAACCAATGTCTGAGCACGACGACCGGACGGTACTGCTCATCGGGAGCGGCCCAATCCAGATCGGACAGGCGGCGGAGTTCGACTACTCGGGCGCGCAGGCCTGCCGCGCGCTCCAGGAGGAGGGCGTCCGAGTCGTGCTCGTCAACTCCAACCCCGCGACCATCATGACCGACCCCGAGATGGCGGACGCCGTCTACATCGAACCCATCACGACGGACGCCATCGCGGAGGTCATCGCGCAGGAGAACCCCGACGGCGTCATCGCCGGCCTCGGCGGCCAGACCGGCCTGAACGTCACCGCCGAACTCGCCGAGGAGGGCGTCCTCGACGAGTACGACGTCGACGTCATGGGGACGCCCCTGGACACCATCTACGCGACCGAGGACCGGGACCTGTTCCGCCAGCGCATGGAGGACCTCGGGCAGCCGGTGCCGGCGTCCACGACCATCGCGCTCGGCGACGACGAGTCCACGACCGACCTCACCGAGGACGACCTCCGGGAGCGCGTCGAGGACGCCGTCGACGCCGTCGGCGGCCTCCCGGTCATCGCGCGCACGACGTACACGCTCGGCGGCAGCGGGTCGGGCGTCGTCCACGAGTTCGACGAACTCCTCGAACGCGTCCGGAAGGGCCTCCGGCTCTCCCGGAACGACGAGGTGCTCGTCACGGAGTCCATCGAGGGCTGGGTGGAACTCGAGTACGAGGTGATGCGGGACGCCGGCGACTCCTGCATCATCGTCTGCAACATGGAGAACATCGACCCGATGGGCATCCACACCGGCGAGTCCACGGTCGTCACTCCCTCCCAGGTCATCCCCGACGAGGGCCACCAGGAGATGCGGGACGCGGCCCTCGAGGTCATCCGCGACCTCGGCATCGAGGGCGGCTGCAACATCCAGTTCGCGTGGCGGGACGACGGCACGCCCGGCGGCGAGTACCGCGTCGTCGAAGTCAACCCCCGCGTCTCGCGGTCGTCGGCGCTCGCGTCGAAGGCGACCGGCTACCCGATCGCCCGGGTCACCGCGAAGGTCGCGCTCGGGAAGCGCCTCCACGAGATCGAGAACGAGATCACGGGCGAGACGACGGCGGCCTTCGAGCCCGCCATCGACTACGTGGTGACGAAGGTGCCGCGGTGGCCGAACGAAAAGTTCCCCGAGGTCGACTTCGAGCTGTCGACGGCGATGAAGTCGACGGGCGAGGCGATGGCCATCGGCCGGACGTTCGAGGAGAGCCTCCTGAAGGCGCTGCGGTCCTCGGAGTACGCCCCGGAGGTCGACTGGGCGGCGGTCGGCGACGACGAACTCGAGGCCGACTACCTCGAGACGCCGACGCCGGACCGCCCGTACGCGGTCTTCGAGGCGTTCCAGCGCGGGTACACCGTCGGCGAGGTCAACGACCTGACGGGCTACCGCGAGTGGTACCTCGAGCGCTTCCAGAACGTCGCCGAAGCGTCGACGGCGGCCAGCGAGGGCGACTTCGCGACGCCCGCGGAGCTCGGGTTCACGAACGCGGAGGTCGCGGAGCTCGCCTCGGACGGCGGCCCGGCGTCCGTCGTCGGGGAGGCCGACGCCGCGGACGACCCGGCGGCCGTCGGCGACGTGGAGGCGGACGCGCCAGGACGCACGTTCAAGCAGGTGGACACGTGCGCGGGCGAGTTCGCGGCGTCGACGCCGTACTACTACTCGTCGCGCGCCGTGGCGGGGACCCGGGGCGGGTCCGCGCGGGACGCGCCGGCGGCCGGCGAAGTGCAGGCCGACCGGGACGCCGAAGGCGTCGTCATCGTCGGCGGCGGCCCCATCCGCATCGGGCAGGGCGTGGAGTTCGACTACTGCACGGTCCACGCGGTGCGGGCGCTCCGCGAGCAGGGCGTGGAGGCCCACGTCGTGAACAACAACCCCGAGACCGTCTCCACTGACTACGACACCTCGGACGGCCTGTTCTTCGAACCCATCACGGCCGAGGAGGTCGCGGACGTGGTCGAGGCGACAAACGCGGACGGCGTGATGGTGCAGTTCGGCGGCCAGACGAGCGTCGACGTCGGCGAACCCCTCGAGGCGGAGCTGGACCGCCGCGACCTGGACTGCGAGATTCTCGGGACGGGCGTGGAGGCGATGGACCTCGCGGAGGATCGCGACCGCTTCAACCGCCTGATGGACGACCTCGGCATCGCCCAGCCCGAGGGCGGGTCCGCGACCAGCGAGGAAGAAGCGCTCGAACTCGCCCACGACATCGGCTACCCCGTGCTGGTGCGCCCGAGTTACGTGCTCGGCGGGCGCGCGATGGAGGTCGTCCACGACGACGCGGAACTCGAACACTACGTGGAGGAGGCGGTCCGCGTCAGTCCGGATAAACCCATCCTCGTCGACGAGTTCCTCGAGGGGGCCGTCGAACTGGACGTCGACGCCGTGAGCGACGGCGAGGACGTCCTCGTCGGGGGCGTGATGGAGCACGTCGAGAGCGCGGGCGTCCACTCCGGGGACTCCGCGTGCGTGATTCCGCCGCGGTCGCTGGCCGACGACACCCTCGAGCGCGTCCGCGAGGTCGTCGAGGACATCGCCACCGCGCTCGACACGGTGGGCCTGCTGAACGTCCAGCTGGCCGTCCAAGACGGTGACGTCTACGTCCTGGAGGCGAACCCGCGGTCGTCGCGGACGGTGCCGTTCGTGTCGAAGGCGACCGGCGTCCCGATCGCGAAGCTCGCGGCGAAGGTGATGGCGGGGGACTCCCTGGCCGACCTGGAGGCCAGCGAGGGCGTCCCCGAGCAGTACAGCGTGAAGGAGGTCGTGCTGCCGTTCGACCGCCTGCCGGACTCCGACCCCTGGCTCGGCCCCGAGATGAAGTCGACGGGTGAGGTGATGGGGACCGCCAGCGACCCGGGGACGGCGTACTGGAAGGCCCAGGTGGCCGCGTCCAACGCGCCCGACGCGGGCGGCACCGCGGTCGTCGACCTGCCCGTCGACGGGTTCGGCGAGCACTTCGAGGTCGCGGCCTTCGAGGACGTCCCGGAGGCCATCCGGCGCGGCGAGGTGGACTTCCTGGTCAGCGACGACCGGGCGGCCCTCCAGACGGCCGTCGAGGAGGAGATCCCCTACGTGTCCACGGAGGCGGCGGCGTCCGCGATGCTGGGGGGGCTGGCGTCCCGGGGCGGCGACGCGGACGTCGCGCCGGTCGGCGACCGGCCGATCCGCGACGAGCAGTGGGGTTAGGCGAGTAGCGTGACCGCGGCGCCGGCGGCGACGAGGCCGGCGAGCGCGTACCACGGTTCCTTCCTGACGGTGCGGCCGGCGACGCTCCCGTAGCGCTGCACGCCGAGCGCGCCGAGCACGAACAGCACCGCGAGCGCGGCGCCGACGACGCGGTACCCGACGGTCGGGAGGTAGGCGGCGACGCCGCCGACGGCGGCGCCGAGGACGCCGGCGTGCCACTCCCGGAACGAGAGCGAGTTCGCTGAGAGGACGGACTCGGACATTGCTTTCCGGTTCTACGCGGCCGGATTTATACCTTCGGTGGCGTCGAAAGAGTGGATCCGCCGTGGCGTCGAACGAGCCGGCGGTGCAGGGTGGAATCGCTCGGAGCGACAGAGGGACAGACGAGAACGGCGAAGTGGACAGACGAGAACGGCGAAGTGGACAGACGAGAACGGCGAAGTGACCCGACGGCGGTGTGCGAGCCGGTCAGTCAGCGGCGACCGGCACTCGACGCTCGTCGGCCATCGCGAGGACGTCGTCGAAGAAGTCGAGGGTGTCGTTCGGGCCGGGGTTGGCCTCGGGGTGGTACTGGCGGGTGAGCACGTCGAGCTCCGCGGAGTCGAGGCCCTCCGGGGTGTCGTCGTTGACGTTGACCTGGGTGACCGCGAGGTCGCCTGGGTCGGCGACGGTGTAGCCGTGGTTCTGCGTGGTCATCACGACGCGGCCGGAGGCCTTGTCGAGGACGGGCTGGTTGACGCCGCGGTGCCCGAAGTCCATCTTCTCGGTGGTGCCGCCGAGCGCGCGGGCGACGACCTGCTGGCCGAGGCAGATGCCCGCGATGGGGACCTCGCCGACGAGTTCGTCGGCGAGGCGTTCGGCGGCCTCGAAGTTCGCGGGGTCGCCGGGGCCGTTCGAGACGAAGAGGACGTCGGGGTCGACGGCGCGGACGTCCGCGGGCGTGCTGTCGTGGGGGAGGACGTGGACGGTGGCGCCGCGGTCGACGAGGGAGTCGACGATGGACCGCTTGGCGCCGCAGTCGACGAGCGCGACGTCGGTGTCGCCGTCGCCATGGACTTCGGGTTCGGCGACGCTGACGCGCGCGCCGATGTCCGTGAGGTCGCTCATGTGGGGGCAGTCCACGAGTTGCGCGCGGGCGTCGGCGGGGGTGGCGTCGGGGCCGGCGGCGATGCCGACGGGCATGGCGCCGTCCTCGCGGACGTCCAGGACGAGGTCGCGGGTGTCGAGGCCGTCGACGGCGGGGACGCCTTCCTCGGCGAGCCAGTCGGCGACGTCGTCGGTGAGTTCGCGGGCGACGACGGCGCTGGGGTGGACGCGGTCGGACTCGAAGCGCTCTCGGCGCACGCCGTAGTTCCCGACGAGGGGGTAGGCGAACGTGAGGACCTGTGCTTCGTAGGAGGGGTCGGTGAGACTCTCCTCGTAGCCAGTGTACGCGGTCGTGAAGACGAGTTCGCCGCGCGCCGTGCCGGGGGCGCGGGCGTTCGCTTCGACGACGTCCCCTGTCTCCAGGGCGATGTAGGCGTCCGGCATTACGAGATTCCAACGGACGACCGGAGTATAAATCTTGCTTTCGTAACGAAGTTTCGATTTTCGTAATCCTTTTTGTGGGGGGCGCCGATGTCGCGATATGGACGACATCGACCGACGCATCCTCGACGTCCTCCGACGGGACGCCCGCACCCCGTACACGGAGATCGCCGACGACATCGGCGTCAGCGAGGGCACCGTGCGCAACCGCGTCGACCAGCTCGTCGAGGACGGCGTCATCGAGCGGTTCACCGTCTCCACCTCCACGGGGAACGTGAAGGCGATGATCGAGATCGGCGTCGCGATGGACGTCGACACCCACGAGGTCGGCGACCAGATGGTCGACTGGGACGCCGTCGACTTCGTCTGGCAGGTCTCCGGCGAGGACGACATCGTGCTCGTCGTCGACGCCACCGACACCGGCGGCGTCAACGACCTCGTCTCCCGCGCCCGCGAGCAAGAGGAGGTCGTCTCCACGAAGACCCGGCTCATCCTCGACGAGAAACTCGGGTAGAGTCGAAGCGCTATTACTTGGGGTCCGCGTCGGTGCGGGCATGAGCGAGACCGAACCCGACGTCCCCGTATCCTCGACGCGGGACGACGAGACCGCGGAGAACGCCGAGCAGGACGTCGTCGCCGTCGACGCCTACGACGAGACGGAGGGGGTCGCGAACCGCCTGAACGCCCACACCGGCGACGGCGTGCGCCACCGCGCGTTCACGTGCCTGCTGTTCGACGAGGACGGCCGCATCCTGCTCGCGCAGCGCGCCGCCCGGAAGCGCCTCTGGGACACCCACTGGGACGGCACCGTCGCCAGCCACCCCGTCGAGGGCCAGACCCAGAAGGAGGCCACCCGGGAGCGCCTCGAGGAGGAACTCGGCATCACCGCCGACCAGTACGGCGACCTCGAGGTCACGGACCGCTTCGAGTACAAGCGCCACTACCTCGACGAGGGCGTCGAGTGGGAGGTCTGCGCGGTGCTGCAGGCGACGCTGACCGACACGAGTTTCGACCGCGACCTCGACGAGGTCGGGGGCGTGGCGTGGGTGGACTACGAGGACCTCTACGAGAACCCGCGGTTCTACCGCCAGCTCCGGCTGTGTCCGTGGTTCGAGATCGCGATGCGGCGGGACTTCGAGGGCGACGCCGACCCCGTTCCGGACGGCACGCGGGAGTAGCCCGCGTGGGTTCGTCACCGGACGGCACCCGGAAGGCATCGAGCCGGGGTCGTCGGGGGACGCGACGCGAGTAGTCCGGTCGGGGTTTTTCTACCGCCGGTCCGAACCGGGAGACGTGCTCGTGCTCTCCCGGGCGGTCTACGACGACGTCCTCGACCACGCGAGCGCGGACCACCCCCTGGAGGCCTGCGGCGTGCTCGTCGGGCGGCGGGACGGCGACGAGCGGCGCGTCGAGGCCGTCCGTCGGGTGCCGAACGTGGCGGACGCGCCCCGGGTGCGGTACGAGCTCGACCCGGAGGCGACGATGGCGGTCTTCGACGAGGCGGACGCCACGAACGGGGAGGTCCTGGGGTTCTACCACTCGCATCCCGCGGGCCCGAGTCGGCCGAGCGCGACCGACCGCGAGCGGGCGACGTGGCCGGGCTACGTGTACGTCGTGGCGTCGCTGGCGGCCAGGCCGGCGACGCTGGACGCGTGGCTGTGGACGGGCGAGGCGTTCGAGCGCGAGGCCGTCGCCGTTCGCGACAACTGAGTTGTACCACTAGGTTATTTGTCGCTGCGGGCCGCCGACCACCACATGGCGTTCAGCGACTCCCTGCTCGCGGAAGCCGAACCGGTGTGGGCCGCCCAGTACGACCACCCCTTCGTCACCGAACTCGCGGACGGCAGCCTCGACCCGGCCGCCTTCCGGCACTGGGTCGAACAGGACTACCAGTACCTCCTCGACTACGCGGACGTCTTCTCGCTGGCCGCCGCCAGCGCCGACGACGAAGCCACCGCGGTCCGCCTCGCGGAGACCGCCCACCGAATCCTCGCGGACGAACTCGACCTCCACCGCGAGTTCGCCGCCGACTACGACCTCACGCCCGCCGACCTCGAAGCCGTCGAGAAAGCCCCGACCTGCCAGGCGTACACCGACCACCTCGTCCGCGTCGCCCGCGAGGGCGACCTCCCCACCGTCGCCGCCGCCGTCTACCCCTGCGGCCAGGGCTACCTCGACGTCGCCGACCACGCCGCTGACCTCGCGACCGACACCCACCGGTACACGCCCTTCCTCGAGAAGTACACCAGCGACGCGTTCCGCGAGACCGTCGCCTGGATGCGGGACCTCGTCGACCGCCTCGCCGACGACAACCCCGGCGCCAGGGACCGGATGCGGGCCGCGTTCCACCGCAGCGCGCGCCTCGAACACGACTTCTGGGAGATGGCGTACACCCAGGAGTCGTGGGCCGTCTCCCCGACGCGAACGCCGGCGGCCGCCGACTAGCGCCCGCGGACCGCCGTCCAGACGCCGACCGCGCCCAGCAGCACCGCGGGAACCATCGGCACCGCGAGGTACGTGTCCCGGAAACTCAACCCGAACGCCGTCGGGTCGACGAAGTAGAGGAACGACGGCGCGAGCACCCCGGAGACCAGCAGGACGGCGACCACCAGCCACTGCGCGCGGTCGCTCATCGCCGCCTCGGACGCCGCCTCCTCGGGTTCGTGGGGGCTCGCCATCAGTACTCGCTGTCGGGTTTTACGACTACCTTCCCAAAGCCCTCCCGGTTCTCGAGGAGTTCGTGGGCGCGGCCGGTCTCGCTCATCGGGAGGACCTCGCGGACGCGGACGTCGAACGTGCCGTCCCAGACGAGTTCGAGGACGTTGTCGGCCTCCCCGGGCGTCGCCATCGTCGACCCCAGGATAGAGAGCTGGTTCCAGAACACGCGCTGGACGTGGGTCTCCGGGCGGCCGCCCGTGGTCGCGCCGCACGTGACGAGCCGGCCGCCCTTCGCGAGCGACCGCAGGGAGTCGTCCCAGGTCGCCTCCCCGACGTGGTCGACGACGACGTCGACGCCGCGCTTCCCGGTGCGGTCGCGGATCTCGTCGGCGAAGTTCGACGCCTCGTAGTTCACGGCGTGGTCGGCGCCGATCTCCTCGGCGTACCGGAGTTTCTGCTCGCTGCTCGCGGTCGCGTACACCTCACAGCCCGCGTGCGCCGCGATCTGGACGGCGGCGTGCCCGACGCCGCCGCTCGCGCCGAGCACGAGCACGGACTCGCCCTGGGAGACGTCGGCGCGCGTGGTCAGCATCCGCCACGCCGTCTGGAATACGAGCGGCGCGGCGGCCGCCGTCTCCCAGTCGACGCCCTCGGGGACGGCGACCAGGTTGTCCTCGGGGACGGCGGCGCGCTCGCTATGGACGCCCGGGACGTGCTCGCCGATGACGTGGAAGGACGTACACAGCGGGTACTCGCCCTTCCGGCAGAACTCGCAGTCCCCACACGAAACGCCCGCGGACACCGCGACGCGGTCGCCCGCCTCGAACCGCGTGACGTCCGGCCCCGTCTCCACGACGACGCCCGCCGCGTCGCTACCCGGGACGTGGGGCATCTCGAGGTCGAGGCCCGGCATCCCGCGGCGCGTCCACACGTCCAGGTGGTTGAGCGCGCCCGCCTTCACGTCCACCAGCACCTCGTCCCGGCCGACGTCCGGGTCCGGTACCTCGCCGTACTCGATGACGTCCGTGTCGCCGTGCCCGTCGAAGCGGACTGCCTGCATACCCGGAGGGTGGCGGCCGGCGAGTAAAACTGTGGGGTGTCCGGGGTCCACGTTTTTGTCGGCAGCGCCCGAAACCGAAGCATGGTCGACTTCCAGTCCCGGAACACGCGCCGCGACGACGAACAGGCGGACGAACCAGGGGACGACGACTCGCCGACGGAGGAGTCGCCGACCGACGAGTCGACCGGGGGCGAGCACGCCGACCGCGAGGACGACCACCACCACCACCACGACGTCGAGCAGGTCGGCGCCGCGGTCCTCACGGTGTCATCGACGCGCTCGCTGGACGACGACCCCGCCGGGGACGCCGTCGCCGCGGCGTTCGAGGCCGACGGCCACGAGGTGGTCACCCGGGAACTCGTCGGGGACAGCTACGACCGCGTGCAGGGCGCCGTCGACAACCTCGCGAGCCGCGGCGACGTCGACGTCGTCGTGACCGCGGGCGGCACCGGCGTCACGCCCGACGACGTCACCGTCGAGGCCGCCGAACCCCTCTTCGACAAGACGCTGCCGGGGTTCGGCGAGCTGTTCCGGCGGCTGTCCTACGACGAGATCGGGACGAAAGTCGTCGCGACGCGCGCGACCGCCGGCGTCGTCGACGGCGCGCTCGTGTTCTGCCTGCCGGGGAGCGAGCACGCCGCCCGGCTCGGCAGCGAGGAGGTCGTCGTCCCCGAGATTTCGCACCTCGTCGGGCTCGCGACCCGGGAGCCGTAGCTCGCCGTCAGTCGCAAGAAAACGTCGGAGCGGCGTGAGAAGCGTCGGGTTTCGGGTCGCAGGAGCGTCGTCAGCCGTTACGCGCTCGCGTCGGCCTGCGCGTCGGCGTTCGCGCTGGCGTCTGCGTCCGCGCCGGCGTCACTGTTCGCGTTCTCGCCGCCGAGGAGGCTACCGAGCTCCTCGCCGAGGACGTCGATGCCGCCATCGAGGAACGCGTCGATCTTCTCGTGGACGTCGTGGACGCGGTCCGGGACGGGCGTCGGCATGTCCGTCGGCGGGCCGCGTTCGCCGTCGGGCGCGCGGTCGGGCATCTCGCGCGGACGCTCGGCGACCGCGGTCCCCTCGTCGGCGGTCTGGTTAGCCGCCGCGTCGTCGCCCGCGTGGTCGCTGGCAGCGCCGTGGTCGCCGGCGTGGCTGTGGTCCGCCTCCTCGGGCGTGTGGTCGCTGGCCTATTCCGCCGGAGTCGCGGCGCCGGCCGCGGCCAGCCCGCCCACGAGGACGGTGGCCGCGAGCACGGCGGCGAGCAGTTGTCGTGCGTTCATCGCAGTCGGTCCTGGGGCGTCCACCCACTTCAACGGGGCAAGCCCTCGACTCGAATTTCGAGGGTTTCGAGGCGTCTCCAGCCCGATTAACGCGAATTTTGCGCGGATTTCCGGCGGCTGGACGGGCGCCCGCGCGTGTCGCGGCGGAACCGGCGGGTGCCGCGGGGCGCGCGCGACTCCCGAACCCATACGGTCCCCGGCACCCTCTCCCCAGTATGGACAAGGACGCCCTCCGCGAGCGCGTCTGGGACGACCTCGAGGACAGCGGCGAAGCCCGGTTCCCGTTCCCGCCGCACGGCCGCATCCCGAACTTCGCCGGCGCGGACGCGGCGGCCGACCCGCTCGCCGCGACGCCGGCCTGGGAGCGCGCCGACACGGTGAAAGCCAACCCGGACGCCCCACAGTTGCCGGTGCGGCGGCGCGCGCTCCGCGACGGCAAGACCGTCTACGTGGCGGTGCCGCGGCTCCGCGACGAGGAGTGCTTCCTCGAACTCGACCCCGCCCGCATCGACCCCGGGAACTACGACGCCGCGCCCGCGCTCTCGAACGTCGACGACTACGCCGACCAGGTCGGCCCCGGAGCCCTCCCGCACGTCGACCTCGTGGTGTCCGGGAGCGTCGCGGTCACGGAGACCGGCGCGCGCGTCGGGAAGGGCGAGGGGTACAGCGACCTCGAGTTCGCCGTGCTCGCCGAACTCGGACTCGTCGACGCCGACACGACCGTCGCGACGACCGTCCACGAGCGCCAGGTCGTCGAATCGGACGCCGTCGACCCCGACGACTACGACGTCCCGATGGACCTCGTCGTGATGCCCGACCGCGTACTCGACACCGACGCGCCCGACGAACGCCCGACCGGCGTCGACTGGAGCGCGCTCGCGGAGGAGCGAATCGCGGAGATGCCCGTCCTCGCGGCGCTCCGCGACGAGTGACGGTCAGAGCTCGGAGCGCTTGATGAGCGCGTACAGCACGAGCCCGCCGAGGACGACGCTGACGTAGACCTCGAGGCCGGCGAGCAGGCGGGCGAGCGCGCCCTTCGGCCCGATGCCGCCGTAGCCGATGGTGAGGAACGTGATGTAGCTGAAGTGGAGGTTCTCGTAGAGGACGGCGCGGCCGGCCGGCGTCGCGAGCTGGCTCAGCGAGGACAGCTGCCCGGCGCCCGTCAGGAACGCCCGCCCGCCGAACGCATACAGGAGCGCGGGGAACAGCGGCGCGACGAGGAAGACCGCGAGGATGCGCCCGAGGCGCATCCCGTACCCGCAGGTGACGTCGAGGAAGTAGTTCTCGGCGGCGCGGCTCGCGCTGCTGACGCGGCTCGCGACGTCGACGCCGGCGTCCCGGGCGATGGCGGCGTACTTCCGGCGGGCGTGGCGCTGGCGCTGCACGCGGAACTCGCCGGCGGCCTTCACGTAGCCGCCCGCCGACGCCGCGTTCTTCGCCTTGAGGTACGTGGACTCGACGTGCTCGGGGGTCGCGGGGAGCGCGTACTCGCGGTCCGGGTCGGAGTCGTCGAAGGAGTGGAGGTTCCAGTCGTTCCGGTCGAAGTAGTACGTGTGCGCGGAGAAGTCGAACTCGTAGCCGTCGAACTCGTCGAACTCCGTGTTGCAGAACCGGAAGTAGTCGAGGAGTTCGTGGCGGCCGCCGTCGCGCTCACTCGCCAGCGCGACGTCGCCGACGCTCGCCTGCGTGAGGTCGTAGCGTACCCACGCGCCCTCGGGCTGCGTGATGGCGCCCTCCCTGATGCGGGCGCCCGTGAAGTCGACGTTCTTCTCGCCGGTCGCGGACTCGGCGAGGAAGTCCACCGCCTCGAAGGCGGCGTTCGAGAAGTCGACGACGTCGCCGAACCGCGTCCGCCGGAAGTTCGCGGTGGTGAACGTCGCGCTGTCGAAGGCGGCCTCGCCGTCGAACGCGGCGTCCGCGAACACCGCGTTTTCTTCGAGGTGCTGGGCTTCCCCCTCGAAAGCGGCGCCCCGGAACGTCGCGAGCGCGCCGAACCGCGCGCCCGTGAAGTCCGCGTCCCCGTCGAAGCGCGCCTCGTCGAAGTCGGCGTCGCCGCCGAACTCGACCGCGAGGAAGTCGGCGTCGGCGTCGAACCTGGCCGCCTCGAAAGTCGCGGATTCGTCGAACGCGGCGTCGTCGAAGGTGGCCTGCCGGAACTTCGCGGACTCGAAGTTCGCTGGCCCTCGGAACGCGGCCGCCTCGAAGGTGGCGTCGTCCTGGAGGGTGCGCGCGCCGCCCTCGAAGAGCGCGCCCCGGAAGACGGCTGGCGCCTCGAAGGCGACGTCGGCGAACGACGCGTCCTCGCCGAAGTCGGCCTCGTCGAAGTCGGCTTCCGCCTCGAAGCCGGCGCCCTGGAAGTCGGCGTCCCCGTCGAACCGGACTTCCTCGAAGCCGGCGACGCCCGCGAACGCCGCGTCCGCGAACGTCGCGAACTCGAAGGTCGCCTGCCGGAAGTCCCCGCGGGCCGCGAACCGCGCGCCGGAGAAGTCAGCGTTGTCCCCGAGTTCGTTCGACGTCCCGTGGAACGCGGCGCCCCGGAACGCGGCGTCCGCCCGGAAGGACGCGTCCACGAACCGGGTGTCGTCCCCGAAGTCCGCTTCCGTCATCGCGACCGACGCCTCGAAAACGGTGTTCGTGAAGTCTGCGTCCCGGTCGAAGCGCGTCTCCACCGCGGACACCTCGCCGGTGACCGTCGAGTCCCGGACGGCGACGTCGGCCTCGAAGTACGCGCCGTCGAGCGAGAGGCCGCCCACCTCGCAGTCCTCGAACCGGACCGGGACGCGGACGTCGGCGTGCTCGGCGCTGACGCGGCCGACGGTGCAGTCCCGGAGGACGACGGGGTGGCGGTTCTCGCCGTCGACGGTCTCGTAGTCGACGGCGACGTCGGGGAGGACGCAGTCGGTGAGGACCTTCTGGTCGCGGGACCCGCGTTCGATCACGGTGAGCAGGGCGTCCCGGACCGCGTCCGGGCCGGTTTCCCGCTGCTCGCGCTCCGACGGTGAGCGCTGGAGGACCGCCAGGGCGTCCGCGACGGACTGGTCAGCCATGGACAGTACTGTGAGAGACTGTGGCAAAAGTATTCGGTCACGGACTCGTCGCGGCCGGACGCGACCGTTGGCTCGACGACAGCGGCCGGCCGGCGAGAGCGCGCGGTCCGCGGTCCGGACCGCGAGCGTCGCGCTGGCTCCGTCCTCGAGTCGCTCCGGGACGAACTTTAAACGGGAGCGCGGCGAACGACGCGGTATGTCGGACGCGGACGGGAGCGCGGGCGACGGCACGGAGCGCGAGGCCGCAGCCGCCGCGCTCGCCGCCCGCCTCGAGGACGCCGCCGGCGACCCCGAGTGCGCGCACTGCTCGAAGCCGGCGGACTACTTCCTCTACGAGGCCGGCCGCGTCGAGACGTTCGTCTGCTGGGAGCACGTCAGCCCGTTCTCCGCCGCCGTCGACGAGGACGACGAACTCCGGGAGGGCCGCCCGGTCGCGGTCGCCCTCTAGTCCATCGGCGCCATCGTCGCCGTGAACGCGGCGACGTCGTCGCTCTCGTTGCGCGCGCCGTGCGGGACGCCGCGCTCGTGGACGACCACGCCCGGCGCCGCCACCGCCGCCTCGTCGCCGCCCTGCACGACCACGACCTCGCCCTCGAGGACGTGGAAGGCGTTCGTCTGGTCGGCGTGCTCGTGCGGTTCGACCTCGGCGCCGGGGCCGAGCGCGAACGCCTTCACGAGCGCGTCCCCGCTGACGTACAGTTCCGCGGTGGCGACCTCGCCGGGCTCGGGCGCGAGGTCAGGATAGCGGTCGAGTGCCATGCCGGACGGACGGCGGCGGGGAACTTCAGTCTCCGGCCGCGACGGTGACGTTCGCCGCGGTTCCGGTGACCGTGGCGTTCCCAACGAACGCCGGCGACCCGGCCAGCACGACCGTCGTCTCCTCACCGACCGCTTCGAGACGCAATGGCTCGGAGACGTTCGCGTCGAAGTCAGCGAACAGGCGCTCGAACTCGCGCGCCTCCGCCCTGGAGTCCCACCGAATCACCCACGCGAAGCCCTCGCTGCCGCCGCGGCGGAACGTCGCCACGCGGTCGTTCCCCCAGCCGGCCGCGGCGCGCGCAGCGCGAGCGCGCGACAGGCCGTACTGCAGCAGGAACCGGAGTTGCGCCTCGCCCTCTGTCTCGACGAGCGCCGACAGGAAGACGCCGGCGTTCCCCGACTGGCCGTGCACCGTGAGCGGGCGCGGCGGCTCGCTCCCGGGGGCGAGGCCGTGGAGGACCTGTTCGGCGGTCGTCGGCCGGTTCTCGTTCATCGAGCGGAACGGCGCGTCCGGGTCGGTGTGGTTGCGCGCGTACGTCGCGCTGAAGTAGTACTCGGCGCGGGCGGCCCGCCCCATCGGCGGCAGGTCGGCGAAGAGCTCCCGGAGCGCCGCCTCGGCGTCGTAGTCCGTGTACTGTTCGGCGTACCGCCAGGCAAGGTACTCGGTGACGCCCTCGGTGGCGGTCATCGCCGCGAGGTCGTCCCTGTCCCCCGAGAGCCCGTACACGCCGACCTGGTGGGCGTGCAGGAACTCGTGGGCGAGGGTGTACTCCACCTGGGCGTCCGTCGCGCCCGGCGGCCGCCAGACGACCACCCTGTACCGCCCGAGTTGGGTGTCGAACAGGCCGCCCGGGAGGGTGTAGTCGTAGGTGGCGTTCGTGGCGCCGAACGACGCCTCGAAGGGCGTCGGCGTCACCCGTTGCTCCGTGGGGCGGGGACGCACGACGACCGGAGGCGGTTCGGCGTCCACGTCCACCATGTCGTCGACGCGCTCCCAGACCTTCGTGGCGTTCACGTCCCCGAGGGTCGCGCCCCGCTCGGTGACGTTGACGTGCTCGACCGGGTCCCGCTCCGGGGACGAAGTTGTGGTGGCTCCCGGAGCGGTGGTGGCGTCCGGCGTCGTCGAGTCCGTCGGCTGTGGGTTGCTCGGCGCGGCCGTTCCGGCGTTCCCGCCACAGCCAGCGAGCACGAGGAGGGCAGCGACGAGAACCTTCGTTTTCCGCACGGAACCTTGGTTCGAAACGAACCGACAAAAAGTGTTCGCTACCGGACGATTTCCTCGGCGACCGTCTCCGCGTCCAGGAGGTCCGGGTCGACGGCGAGGTCGAGGACGCCCTTCACGAACTCGGGGACCGAGTCCGTCGTGAACGCCACGGTCTTCAGGTCGGGGTTCAGTTCCGTCGCGACCGGAATCCCCGTGGCCTCGCCGACGTCCGTGACGACGAGGACGTCGGCGTCCGCGACGCCCGCCGCCTCGAGGCGTTCGCCCGACGCGACGCCGTCGATGCTGGTGACTTCCGCGCCCTCGGCCTCGAGGGCGTCGACGATGCTGCGGTCGGGGCCGACGACGATTACCTTCATTCGTACTCGATGGTCGCGGGTGGCTTGTGCGTCACGTCGTAGACGACGCGCGAGACGTTGTCGATGGTGCCGGCGATCCTCGACTGGAGGCGCTGGAGCGTCTCCCACTCGAGCTCCTGGGCGCGCGCCGTCATCCCGTCGCGGGACTCCACGGACCGCACCGCGACGACGTAGCCGTGGACGCGGTTGTCGCCCTTCACGCCGGTCGCCTTCCCGAGCACGGCGGCGAACGCCTGCCAGGGGTCGTACTCCTCGAGTTCCTCCTCGACGATGGCCGTCGACTCGCGAGCGACAACGAGCTTCTCCTCGGTGACCTCGCCGAGCACGCGCACCGCCAGCCCCGGCCCCGGGAACGGCATGCGCTCGCTGATGATCTCCTCGAGACCGAGGTGGCGGGCGACCTCCCGGACCTCGTCCTTGTAGAGGTCCCGCATCGGCTCGACGATGCCCTCGAAGCCGACGCGCTCCGGGAGCCCGCCGACGTTGTGGTGGCTCTTGATGGTGCCCTCGCTCTCGATGCGGTCCGGGTAGATGGTGCCCTGCACGAGGAAGTCCGCGTCCACGTCCTCGGCGACCGTCTCGAACTCCCGGATGAACTGCTCGCCGATGACGTGGCGCTTCTCCTCGGGGTCCGTGACGCCCTCGAGGGCGCCCAGGAAGCGGTCCTGGGCGTCCACGATCCGGAGGCTGTCCATGTAGTCGAAGACCTCGCGAATCTCCTCGGTCTCGCCCTTCCGCATCAACCCGGTGTCGACGTACACGGGGACGAGCTGGTCGCCGACCGCCTCGTACGCGAGCGCGGCCGCCGTCGAGGAGTCGACGCCGCCCGAGAGCGCGATGACGGCGGTGCTGTCCCCGAGCTCGTCGCGGATCTCGGCCTTCGCGTCGTCGACGAACGACTCGACGTCCACCATCAGTTCGTCACCTCCGCGCCGACCTCGGTGCGCTCGAGGACGGCCTCGAGGAGGCCGACGAACGGCGGACTGGCTCGCGTCGGCCGCGACCGGAACTCGGGGTGGAACTGCGTCCCGAAGAAGAACGGGTGCTCGTCGTACTCCAGGATCTCCATGCGGTTGCCCGCCTCCCCGGAGAACGTCAGGCCGTCCGCGGTGAGGTCGTCGATGTACTCGGGGTTGACCTCGTAGCGGTGGCGGTGGCGCTCCGTGCAGGACGTCGACCCGTAGAGCTCGTGGGCGAGCGTCCCCGGCTCGATCTCGGTCTCGTGGGCGCCCAGCCGCATCGTCCCGCCGAGGTCCTCGAGGTCGTACTGCTCGGGCAGCAGGTCGATGACGGGGTACGGCGTGTCCTCGTCGATCTCCGTGGAGTGCGCGCCCTCCATCCCGAGGACGTTCCGGGCGTACTCCACGACGGCGAGCTGGAAGCCGAGACAGAGCCCGAGGAACGGGACGTCGTGCTCGCGGGCGTACCGGATGGCCTCGATCTTCCCCTCGGTGCCCCGGGAGCCGAACCCGCCCGGGACGACGATGCCGTCGGCCTGCTCGATGCGTTCCTCGTGCTGTTCGCGCATCTCCTCGGAGTCCACCCAGAGCACGTTGACGTCCACGCGCTTCTCGAGGCCGGCGTGCTTCAGGGCCTCGTGGATGCTCATGTAGGCGTCCTCGAGGGCGTACTTCCCGACGAGCGCGACGTCCACCTCGCCCTCGCGGTCGCGCGTGACGATGTCCCGCCACTCCGTCGAGCGCTCCGCGGGCGGGAGCGCGTCGTCCGTGAGGCCGAACTGGTCCATCACGTACTCGTCGAGGCCCTCCTCCTCGACGACCAGCGGGACGTGGTAGACGTCCTCGACGTCCGGGTTCGAGAACACGGCGTCCGTCGGCACGTCACAGAACAGCGCGATCTTCTCCTTGACGTCCGGGTCGAGTCTGTCCTCGCAGCGCCCCACGAGGACGTCCGGCTGGAGACCGATGGACCGGAGTTCCTTCACGGAGTGCTGGGTGGGCTTGGTCTTCTGCTCGCCGTTCTGGGAGTACGGCACGAGCGTGACGTGCGCGAACAGGATGTCGTCGTCGTCCTCCTCGTGGCTGAACTGCCGGAGCGCTTCGAGGAACGGCATCCCCTCGATGTCCCCGACGGTGCCGCCGACCTCCACGAGGCAGACGTCCGAGCCCTCGGCGGCCTCGCGGACGCGCCGCTTGATGTCGTCGGTGACGTGCGGGATGATCTGGACGGTCTTCCCGAGGTAGTCGCCGGCGCGCTCGCGCTCGATGACGTGCTGGTAGACCTTCCCCGTGGTGACGTTGTGGTCGGAGGTCATGTCCTCGTCGAGGAACCGCTCGTAGTTCCCCAGATCGAGGTCGACCTCCCCGCCGTCCTTCAGCACGTACACCTCGCCGTGCTGGTAGGGGTTCATCGTCCCCGCGTCCACGTTCAGGTAGGGGTCGATCTTGACGGCTGTCACGTCGAACCCCGCGTTCGAGAGAAGGCGGCCCAGGCTGGCGGCGGTGATGCCCTTCCCCAGTCCGGACATCACGCCCCCCGTGACGAACACGAACTTGTTCCCCAGTGAGGGGTCGTATCCGGTCTCCGTCGGCATACTGACCGTGCGGCGGGCGTGGCAAAAACCGTTTCGGGACGCCCGCCGGTGCGGCACGCGCTGCCACGACGCCGGGTGGAGTCCCGGCCGTCAGCGCTCCTGGGAGACGCCGGGGACGCCGTCGCTGTCCCCCATCACGAAGTGGCCGGGCGACTCCGTGCGCCGGGACACCGCGGCGACCCGGACGACGTAGGCGGCCAGCAGCGCGAACGGCGCCAGCGACACCACGTGCACGACCACCACCAGCGAGTGCGAGCTCGGCAGCCGCTGGAGGTGCAGCAGGACGAACGAGACGGCGGCGATGGCGGGCACGGAGACGTAGACGAGGTTCGCGGACAGCGCCGCGAACTCCCGCCGGAAGTACAGCGTCTTGAAGTACTCGCGGGCGACCGCGAGGTACTCCAGGAGGTCCAGCATCTCCTCGATGGTCGTCGCGGCGGCCTCCGGCAGGCCGTCGCCGTGGTCCGCGCGCAGGCGCTCGAGGTCCTCGACCTGGCCGGCGTAGTCGAACTGCATCGTCGCGAGCACCACGTCGAGCGGCCCGTCGACGCCCCGCAGTCGGTCGTTCATGTCGCCCGACGCCGCCCCGAGCTGGTCGAGGTAGGCGTCGAGGTCGGCGTGGACGTCGACGTCGGCGGGCGGAATCCGGGTCTGCAGTCGCTGCCCGCGCTCGACGATGTCCCCCGTGAGCACCTGGAGGAAGCCGCTCGGGTCGGCGGGCACGTGGTCGGCCTCCACGACGGACTCGAGCTGCCGGCGGAACTCCGCGGTGTCCCGGATGCGGCCGAACTGCTGGCCGAGGGGGTTCTGTTCGCCGGAGACGAAAAGCGAGTTCACGGAGACGACGATGGAGACCAGCAGGAAGTTCCCGGACAGCAGCGTCGTCACGAGCGGGACGGTGGTGTCGTGCGTGAACCGGCCGCCGCCCGCCGTGAGGACGTGGCCGACCGGCCCGAACGCGAGCGCGAACGCCGCGAGCAGGCACCCGGCGACGACGCGCCGGTCCCCCGTGAGCACCACCCACCGCCACACCGCCGACCGGCGTTTCGAGGACACGCCCGGTTCGAGGAGGGTGCTCGCAAAAGCCGTTGTGGCCGGCGGTCAGCAGGCGTCCGCGAGGAACGGCCCGACCGCGTCAGCGACCGAGTCGAGGCGCCCGACGAAGAAGTGGTCGCCGTCGAGTTCGACGACCTCGCAGTCGAGCCCGCGGGCCGCCTCGACGACCGGCTCCCAGTCCGCGGTCGTGTCCCGGGTCGCGTACACGACCTGGAGGGGGGCGTCGACGGCCGCGAGCGCGTCCGCGGCGTTCAGGCCGGCGGGGAGTTCCGCCGCGGGCGCGAGCAGCGAGACGGCGCAGAGGTCGAACTCGTCGTCCGCGGCCGCCAGCGCCGCGACGCTCCCGCCGAAACTGAACCCGAACAGGCCGACGGCGTCGTAGCGCTCGCGCGCCCACCTGACGGCGTTCCGGGCGTCCTCGCGCTCGCCGCGGCCCTCGTCCCAGTCGCCGTAGTCGAACCGCAGCGACGCGACGTCCGCGTCGGCGAGGTGCTCGGCGACGGCGACGAGGCGGTCGTCGCCGCGGTGCCCGCGGTGCTGTGGGTGCGGCGGACACATGACCACGCAGCTCTCGGCGCCCGACTCGGGTTCGTCGAGCGTCGCTTCCACGTCGCGGCCGCCCGGCACCAGCACGGTCTCCTGTCGCATGCGCGGCCGTTGGCGGGCCGGCGGCTTATCGGTCCCGACTGCCGGACCAGACGTATCCGTCGAGGCTGGCCGGCGATAGCCGCACCCGACTGCCGGTCGCGAGGTCCGGCGCGCGTCCGCCGAGCGTCGGCGGGTAAGGTTTTGAGTCCGGAGCCACGTACGCCAGCCATGAGCGACGGGACGGGGGGCGGCGACCAGTCGAGTCGTCGGACCGGCGACGACGGCCAGCCGAGCGACCGGATGCGGGAGCGCGTCCCGCAGTCCAGCAAGCGCTTCTGGGTGGTGCTGGACGCCGACCGCCGCGGCGTCGCCGCGGGCATCCTCGCGGTCGTGTTCTGCTCGATGGTGGCGGTCGGGACGCTGCTCCCGACGCCCGTCGTCGAGCTGTTGACCCGCGGCGACCCCCACGAGACGCTGTTCAACGCGCTCGTCGGGTCCACCATCACGGGCGTCACGCTCGTGCTCACGCTCAGCCAGCTCGTGCTCTCCCAGGAGCTCGGCGCGGTCGGCGACCAGCGCGACCGCATGGAGGGCGCGATGTCCTTCCGGCAGGACGCCGCGGACGCGGTGGGCGTCGACGTCGCGCCGACCGAGCCGTCGGCGTTCCTCCGGAGTCTCGTCGAGGCGACCCGCGAGCAAGCCCAGGAGCTCGCCGCCGCCGCGCCCGACGGCGGGGACGCCGGGGACGCCGTCGACACGTACGTCAGCAACCTCGCCGGGAACGCGGACGCGGTCACCGACCAGCTCGAGGGCGCGCAGTTCGGCGAGTTCGACGTCGTGTGGGCGGCGCTGAACTACAACTACTCCTGGAAGATCTACGCCGGCGAACGCATCCTCGCGTCGTACGGCGACGACCTCGGCGACGAGGCGACCGCAGCCCTCGAGGACCTCCTGGACACGCTCGGGCTGTTCGGGCCGGCCCGCGAGCACTTCAAGACGCTGTACTTCCAGTGGGAGCTCTCGAACCTCTCCCGGACGCTGCTGTACGCCGCCGTGCCCGCGCTCGCGGTCGCCATCTCCGCGCTCGTCTTCTTCGACCCGCGAGCCCACCCGGGGGCGACGCTCGGCGTGAGTCACGCGCTCCTCGTCGTGAGCGCGGCGACCACGGTGGCGGTGCTGCCGTTCGCCATCCTGCTCGCGTACATCCTCCGCATCGTCACCGTGACGAAGCGCACGCTGTCCATCGGGCCGTTCATCCTCCGGGAGACCGACCGGTCGGGGGAAGTCGACTTCGCGGAGTCCGGGGACGGCGGCGGATAGGGCGGCGTCCACGGTCCGAATCGTTTGGCTGTCTCGTGCGTCCCGACGAGCACGAGTACGCCCCCGGCGAACGCCGCCACCGACGCGGACGCGTCCGCGACGCCGAGCGTGACGATGAGCACCGTCGCGTACGCCGGCGCGTGACGGGTGTCGGTCGCGTACGTCCCGACGGTGGCGAACGCGGTCGCGGCGACCGCGGCGGCGACGCGTCGCCCGCCGGCCGTCGACTGCGACGCGGCGTCCAGCATCGGCGCGGCGACCGGAGCGACCGCCGCGACCGTCAGGAACGCCGCCACTGCGCCGACGTACTGGCCGCCGACCACGCGGCCCGCACGCTGGTCCTCGGTCGCCAGTAGGTACGCGGACGGCCCGAGACTCGGCAGCAGGAACGCGCTCCCGGTCGTCCACGCCACCGCGCCGACGACCGCGAGCAGGAACGCGACGTACGTCCCCACGCCGACACCGAGCCGCCCCATCGCGTCACTCCGCGAAGTCGGGTTCGGTGCGCTTCCCAGCGACCTCGTCCTCGAGGTGGGCGCGGAACGCCTCCAGCGCGACGTCGTTGCGCTCGCGCTCCTGGCGGTCCCGCACGGACACCGTGCGCGCGTCCTCCTCGTCGTCGCCGACGACGAGCATGTAGGGGACGTTGTCGTCGTGGGCCTGCTGGATCTTCCGGCCGACCGTCCAGTCGCGGTCCTCGACCTCCACGCGGAACGCCGAGAGCTCGTTCTTCACGCGGTGCGCGTACCCGAGGTTGTCGTCGGTCACGGGCAGCACGCGGACCTGCTCGGGCGCCAGCCACGTCGGGAACCGGCCGTTGTAGTGCTCGACGAGCACCATGAAGAACCGCTCGTAGCTCCCGTAGAGCGCGCGGTGAATCATCACGGGCTGGTGGGCTTCGTTGTCCGAGCCCGTGTACTCCAGCTCGAAGCGGTCCGGCATGTTGAAGTCGAGTTGGACCGTCGGGCCGTCCCACGTCCGGCCGAGCGCGTCCTCGAACCCGAAGTCGATCTTCGGGCCGTAGAACGCGCCGTCCCCCGGCTCGACGTCGTAGTCGACGCCCTGCTGCTCGAGGACGTCCTCGAGCTGGGACTCGGAGCGCTCCCAGATCTCGTCGCTGCCCACGGACTTCTCGGGGCGCGTCGCGAGCGCGACCTCGTAGTCGAGCTCGAAGGTGTCCAGGACCTCCGTGATGAGGTCCATGATGCGGCGGACCTCCTCCTCGATCTGGTCGGCGCGCGCGAACACGTGGCCGTCGTCGATGGTGAACGCCCACACCCGGGAGAGCCCGGAGAGCTCGCCGCGCTGCTCCTTCCGGTAGACCTTCCCGTCCTCGAAGTACCGCACCGGGAGGTCGCGGTAGCTCCAGGACCCCTGGTTGAAGATGGTGGCGTGGCCCGGGCAGTTCATCGGCTTCAGGCCGTACTCCTCGTCGTTCACGTCGAGGAGGAACATGTCGTCGACGTAGTTGTCGTAGTGCCCGGACTGCTTCCAGAGCTCCGTGCGGAACAGGTGCGGGGTCTCGACCTCGTCGTAGCCCATGTCGCGGTTGAGGCCGTGGACGTACTCGGAGAGCTCCCGGAGCACCGTCTTCCCGTTCGGGTGGTACAGCGGGAGCCCGGGCCCGGTGACGTCCGGGATGGAGAACAGGTCCATCTCGGTGCCGAGCTTCCGGTGGTCGCGCTCCTGGGCTTCCTCGCGGCGCTCCAGGTAGTCCTCGAGTTCGTCCTCGGTCGGGAACGCCGTGCCGTAGACGCGGGTGAGCGTCTCGCGGTCCTCTTCGCCCCGCCAGTACGCCGCGGACGTCTCCAGGACCTCGAAGCCGCCGATCTCGCCCGTGGAGTCGACGTGCGGCCCGCGGCAGAGGTCCTCGAAGTCGCCCTGCCGGTAGAAGCTCACGGGGTCCTCGCCCGCGGCCTCGGTCTCGAGGATCTCGCGCTTGAACTCGTTGTCCTCGTACTTCTCGAGAGCGGTCTCGCGGTCGTACTCGACGCGCTCGACGTCGAGGTCCGCCGCGATGACGTCCTCGGCCTCGTCCTGGATCTCCGCGAGGTCGTCGGCGTCCAGTTCGACGTTCGCGACGTCGTAGTAGAACCCCTCGTCGGTGTACGGGCCGATGGTGAGCTTCGCGTCGGGGTGGTGGCGGAGGATGGCCTGCGCGAGGACGTGCGCGGCGGTGTGCCGGAGCACGTCGAGGTACTCGTCGGAGTCCTCGGTGACGATCTCGATCTCGCAGTCCTCGGTCAGCGGCGTCTCCTTCGCGACGAGCTCGTGGTCGACCTTGCCCGCGACTGTGTCACGGCCGAGGCCGGGCCCAATTTCGTACGCTACGTCCTCGACCGTCGCTCCCTCGTCGACCTCCAGCGTGGAGCCGTCGGGGAGCGTCACAGTGACCGAACTCATTACGGTCGTTCATTCGCCCGGACGCACTCATAAGCCTGTTGAGAGCGTGCTAGCGATTCAGATTTCGCGGGCGCCGGTGCCGGGGCGGTCGACGGCCTGCAGGTCGACGTGGCCGGCGGGCAGCGGGACGCCCTCGAAGTCGTCGTCGGCGAGCAGCAGCGACCCGTCGAGGTCCGCGTAGTCGAGGAGGGGCGCGAGGTGGGCGGCGGCGGCGATGCTGGCGTTCGACTCGACCATGCAGCCGCACATCACGTCGAGGCCGTGTGCGCGGGCGGCGTGAATCAGGCGCCTGGCCTCCCGGAGGCCGCCGGTCTTCATGAGTTTGAGGTTCGCGATGTCGCAGGCGTCGGCGATCTTCGGGACGTCGCTGGCGGTGATGCAGGACTCGTCGGCGGCGATGGGGAGCGCGGAGCGCTCGTAGACGAACCGCAGGCCCTCGACGTGCTCGGCGGGCACCGGCTGTTCGACGAACTCGACGCCGTAGTCCGCGATCCACTCGATGTTCGCGACGGCCTCCCGGGGGCCCCAGGCCTCGTTGGCGTCCACGCGGATGGTGGCGTCGGGCGCGGCGTCCCGCACCGTCGAGAGCAGTTGTTCGTCGCGGCCGGTGCCGAGTTTCACCTTCAGGGTGCCGTAGCCGGCGTCCACGGCTTCCCGGGTCTTCTCCCGCATCGTCTCGGCGTCGTCGATGCCGATGGTGTAGGACGTCTCGAGGCTGTTCGCGGGGTCGAGCCCCCAGTACTGGTACAGCGGGAGGCCGGCGCGCTTCGCGGCGAGGTCGTGGCACGCGATGCTGACCGCGGCGCGCGCCGCGGGATTGCCCTCGACGACCTCCCGCATCCCGGCTTCGATGCGCGCGAGGTTCTCGGGGTCGTCGACGCGCTCGACGACGGCGAGGAGGTCCGGCAGGACGGCCTCGACGGTCGCCGCGGTCTCGCCGTAGTGCGCGGACGGCGCGGCGCCGCCGACGCCGACGGTGCCGTCGTCGTCCTCGACGCGCACGACGACGTTCGCGGCGGTCTCCTGGGTGCCGCGCGCGATGGTGAACGGGTGCTCGAGGGGGAACTCGCGGCGCTCGAAGCTCGCGTTCACCGAATCACCTCGAGGACGCTGTCCGGCCCGAAGCGCACGGGGTCGTCGGCTGGCGCGCCGATGGCGTCCGCGAAGTCCGCGACGGCCTCGCGGGCGTCGTCGTCGTCCGCGACGCTCCGGGTGTTCAGCATGCCGCCGACGACGTCGCTGTCGCTGACGGGGCCGGCGAAGCACTCGTAGCGCTCCGGGAACGAGGCGACGGGCGGAATCGCCTGGTCGTAGCCGTGGACGCTGTCGCGGCCGTGCTCGTGGCAGAGCACGAGGTGGTCGGGCATCGACCCGTGGACGATGCCCGCGGTGACCCCCGAGTACGCGGGGTGGACGATGCTACCCTGGCCCTCGACGAAGACGTAGTCGTGGTCGGCGCCCGCGTCCAGCACCATGTCCTCGACGGCGCCCGCGATGAAGTCCGAGACGACGCGGTCGATGGGGATGCCGGAGCCCTCCACGAGGATGCCGGTCTGGCCGGTGGCGACGAACGCGGCGTCCATGCCCTCGTCGCGGGCGGCCTCGTAGAGCTCGCGGGTGGCGGTCATCTTCCCGACCGAGCAGTCGGTGCCGACGGTGGTGACGACGGTGGCGTCGACGCTGTCCGCGACGCCGTCCGCGACCGTGAGGTCCTCGGGGGGCTTCCGGACGTCCCAGAGTTCGGCGCCGTGTTCCGCGGCGAGGCGCGCGAACTCGTCGTCGTCGGCGAGGAAGTAGTGGAGGCCGGCGTAGACGTCGCAGCCGCGTTCGAGCGCGGCGCGGACGTCCGGCCGCCAGGACTCCTCGAAGCCGCCGCCGATGGGCGCGATGCCGACGACGAGCGCGTCGACGTCGTCGTCGACGTCGCTCATGGACGCGACGACGGGGGCGTCCTGGACGTCGGGGACCTGGTCGGCGACCCGCGTGCCCGCGGTCTCGCGGTCGAGGACCGCGACGACGTCGTAGTCGGCGTACCGGAGGACGCCGACCGCGGTCTTCGCGCGGTCGGGGAACTGCTCGTGAGCCAGGAGCGCGACCTTCATGGACGACCGGAGGTCCCCCGCACTCTTAAACGTAGCAGCGGGGGCAAACCCTCCGCGCCCGTCCAGTGGAACGCGAACCGTCGCGCCACAGCCGAACCCGGCGCGTCACAGCAGGGACAGCGGCACCGTCCAGAAGTCCTCGTGGGCTTCGGCGAGCGCGTCCTCCGGGGCGCCGGTGGCGTCGACGGCGGCGGTGGCGGTGGCGTCGAACTCCGCTATCAGGGGGTCCTGGCCGACGACGAACGCAGTCTCGGCGTCGGCGTCCGCGAGGGCGTCCCGGCACTTCGCGACGTGGTCGCGGATCTGTTCGTCGCGGATGCGCTCGAAGCGGTCCTGGGAGAACCCGCCCTTCGAGTGCTGGCTCTTCACGTCGCTGGTGAACCCCTCGAAGCGCTCGCGGTCGCCGTCCTCGTAGACGGCGAGCGCGAACAGGTCCGCGCGCACCACGGCGAACGCGTACTCGGCGGGCGGCGCGAACCAGTCGCGGTCGAGGCGGACGCCCGAACCCCACTCGCAGAACGCCGCCGGGGGGTTCGGCGGGCGGAGCGCGGCCGACACGACGCCCTCGCGGTCGCGGACCGCGTGGCACGGCGCGGCGCGCGCGACGAGCGGCGCGCGGTCACCGAACGCCTCCCGGACGGCCTCGGGCGGGTCGTCGGGGACGTACGCGGACAGCACGCCCTCCTCGCCGCCGTCGACGCTCTCCAGGAGGTCGAGGACGCGGTCGCGGCGCTCCCCGCGGAGGTCGACGCGCCCCCGGAACTCGGGGCCGCCGTCCTCGCTGCGCGCGCGCTCCACGCGGTCCTCCAGTTCGGTGACGCGGTCCTCCAGTTCGTTCACGCGGCGCTCGGCCTCCTGGCGCTTCCGCGCGGCCTCCGCGCGGCGCTCGCTCTCCGCCTCGAGTCGCTCCTCGAGGGACTGCTTCTCGGCTTCGAGTTCCTCGATGCGCTCCTTGAGTGCCGAGCGCCCGAGGAGGTCGTCCAGCATGGGCGAACCCCGGCGGTCCGCGGGCATAGGCGTTTCCCCCGCGACCGTCATCTGTTCAGATACTCCGGACAGTGGTTGTGTCCGTCACTTCGAAAGCCCCGAGGCGCTGCGGTCGCGCGGCTCGCTGCGCGCGCTCCCTGTGGTCGCGTGCTTGCGTCGCCGAGCTTCCCGCAGCGCCTCGCCCCTCTCAGTCCCACCCCGTACCGGCTGGCCGACTGGTATAGGCCGGGTGGGAGCGACCAATGGCTCTCGAGGGGTTCTCTCACCAGTTCTCGACCCATATCTGAACACCGGTACGGGTCCCGGGAGAAACGTCCACTACCAGGGTGCGAGGACGCGCGCGGCGACCCGGGGGCGGAGCAGCGAGCGCGGCGGTTCCTCCATCGTGAGGACGCTGCCGTAGGCGGACGCGAGTTCGCCGTCGTCGGCGGCGCGGTCGACGAGCCGGGAGAGGTACCAGTCGAACGCGCGCTCGGCGGGCGACAGGGAGCCGTCGGTCTGTGGGCGCGCGAGGTCCGAGGCCGTGGCGAGCAGCCACGCGGGGTCGACGACGTCGCTGGCACGGTCGAAGAACCGGTCGGCGACGCCGTCGAGGCCGTCGGCGAGGCAGTGGTGGAGGCAGAGCGCTTCGAGCGCGGCGACGGACATCCCCTGGCCGTAGACGGGGTTGAAGCTCGCGAGCGCGTCCCCGAGGACGACGAGGCCGTCGGGGAGCGCGTCCAGGGCCTCGTAGCGCCGGCGGCGGTTCGACGGGAAGGGGTACGCGCGCACCTCGTCGCTGAGCCAGGCCTGCTCGTCGAGGACGTCGGCGACGTGGGGAATCGGCAGGGAGTCGGCGAACGCGCGGAACCCCCCGGGGTCGGTCGGCGGGTCGTCGCCGTGGACGCCCTGGAGGGTGACGAGCCAGCGGTCGCCCTCGACGGGGAACGCGCCGCCGCCGCGGGTGGCGGGCGGCGTCGGCGGCACGAACAGCCCGCGGCGGTCGTCGGGCGGGCGTTCGACGACGGTGGTGGCGTACGTGACGTCGACGCGGACGTCCTCGACGGGCGGCGTCGGGTAGCCGTGGTCGGCGAGCCACTCGGGCGTGGGCGTGGTGCGGCCCGTCGCGTCCACGACGAGGTCGGCGTCGACGGTGGCGCGCGCGCCGTCGCTGCGCCGGACGGCCACGCCCGTGATGCGGTCGCCGTCCGCGAGGTAGTCGACGAACCGGCAGTCGTCCTCGATGGTGACGGCGTCGCGGGCGGTGACGCGCTCGCGGAGCGCGTGCTCGAACAGCGGGCGGCTGGCGGCGTACATCGTCTCGGGCGTGGGCCCGGACGCGAGGAAGTCGCCCTGCTCGTAGTGGACGAGGTCGGTCGTCCAGTCTATCACGAGGCCGCCGCCGGCGACGACGCGCTCGCCGAACCCCGGGCAGAGGTCCTCGAGGGTGGCGCGGCCGGCCTCCAGGAGGACGTGGGGCTGGCGGGACTGCGGCGCGCCGTCGCGGGCGGCCGGCTCGTCCGGAACGGGGTCGCGTTCGACGACGGTGACGCGGTCGACGGCGTCGGCGAGGACGCGCGCGGCGGCGAGGCCGGCGACGCCGCCGCCGAGGACGACGGCGTGCCCGCCGACCGCGGGGACAGCGTCGGGGTCGTACCGGGGGACGGACGCGAGTGTCACGCTCACGTCGGTCCTCTCCGGCCACCGTGTTAGTGTTCCCGTTCGCGGAGACTCAGCGAGTGCTCGGTCGCGGAGGACCAGTGAGTACTCGGTCGCGGAGAATCAGCGGCGTCGCGGGCGGCGCGTGAGACCGCGCCGATGGTGGAGGCGGCGCGTCAGACCGCGCCGATGTCGCGGAGGCGCGCGGCGTGCTCGCGCTTCGCGAGCAGCACCTCCTCGAGGGTCGGCGGGTTGCCGACGTCCAGCGATTCGAGGAGGTCGGCGGGGACGGCGAGCGTTCGCTCCGGGACGTCGTCCTCGCCGTCGACGGCGAGGTGCGCCTCGCCGAGTTTCATCACGAGCGGGAGGTCCGTCCGGGAGAGCCCCTCGTCGGTCGTGTACAGCTGCTCGTTGACCTGCTCGTGGTGCTCGCGGTTGATCGCCGCGCGGTCGCCCGGCGCGGGCTCGACGTACAACCGTCCGAGGTAGTAGCCGCTTGAGAACGCCTCGAACATGTGTGCCAACCTCTGGCACGGAACGGGATAAGTCCTCCGGGCAACCCTTAAGCCGTCGCGCTATTCCACCGGGGAGCAGACACCCTTTTCCGCTGTGACCGACAAACGACGACCAGCATGGACTCCGGGGCACTGCTGGACCTGCTGGGCAACGAGAACCGCAGGCGCATCCTCAGTCTGCTCGCCCGCAAGCCCTGCTACGTCACGGAGATCTCGGAGTACATCGGCGTCAGCCCGAAGGCCGTCATCGACCACCTCCGCCGCCTCGAGGAGGCCGGCCTCGTCGAGTCCCAGGTCGACGACCAGCGCCGGAAGTACTTCCACATCGCGGAGAACCTCCGCCTGGAGGTCCGGCTGTCCCCCTTCGACTTCGGCGCGAAGTCCGCGTACCCCGCGAGCGCGGACCTCGACCTGGCGCGCTGCCAGCACCTCTCGGTCCGCATCGAGGACCGCCGCGAGGACGACGTCGCCGACCTCGCCGCGAGGCTCGAGGACCTGAAGGACCTCGAGCGCGAGCTCTCGCTCGCCCAGCGGTGGGTCCAGGGCCGGCTCGCGGACGTCCAGAACCGGCTCGCGGACGCCATCGGGGACGGCCAGGACCGGCTGTACGCCGACGTCCTCGCCGCGGTCGCGGACGGCACCCGGACCGTCGACGGCATCGCCGACCGCCTCGACGCGCCGGAGCCGCTCGTCGAGGGCGTCCTGGAGACGCTGCACGAGCGCGGCGTCCTCACGGTGACGGACGGCGAGTACCGCATCGCCGAGTAGCGTCGCCCTCGCGCTCCCACCGCCCGGAGTAGCAACCTTTTCCTCCGCGCACCGGGAACCTCCACCCATGACAGCAGACGCAGGGGACCGCGTTCGCGTCGAACGCGACGGCACGACCCACGAGGGCGTGCTGTTGCCGTCGGCGTCGCCGGACCACCTCGTCGTGAAACTCGACTCGGGGTACAACGTCGGCGTCGACCGCGACGCCGCCAGCGTCGAGGTGCTGGAGTCCGGCGTCGTCGACGTCGAGGGCGAATCCGGCGGCGGCGAGGCCTCCGCGGTCGAGTTCGACGACGACCTCCCGACCATCGCGCTCATCTCCACGGGCGGCACCATCGCGTCGACCGTCGACTACCGGACGGGCGCGGTCACCGCGCAGTTCGACGCCGAGGACGTCCTCCGGGCGGTCCCGGACCTCGCGGGCCGCGCGAACTACCGCGGCCGCGTCGTCGCGAACATCCTCTCGGAGAACATGGAGCCGCCGATCTGGCGGGACCTCGCCGAGGCCGTCCACGAGGAGATCGCGGCGGGCGCGGACGGCGTCGTCGTGATGCACGGCACGGACACGATGCAGTACTCCGCGAGCGCGCTGTCGTTCATGCTCGACACGCCGGTTCCGGTCGTCTTCACCGGGAGCCAGCGGTCCGCGGACCGGCCGTCCTCGGACAACGTGATGAACGCGGTCTGCGCCGTGGAGGCGGCGAAGGCCGACGCCGCCGAGGTCCTGGTCTGCATGCACGCCTCCGAGAGCGACGACCGGTGCGCGCTCCACCGCGGCACGCGCGTGCGGAAGAACCACACGAGCCGCCGGGACGCCTTCGAGACGGTGGGGGCCGACCCCCTGGGGTTCGTCGACTACGACGAGGCCAGCGAGGCGACCGCGGACGCCCGCGGCGTGACGTTCCGCCGCGAGCACGCCGAGCGCGGGGACGCCGACCTCGCCCTCGAGGCCAACCTTGAGGGCGACGTGGAGCTCGTGAAGTTCACGCCCGGGATGGACGAGGCGTTCTTCGACGCCTGCCACGGCAAGGAGGGCGTCGTCGTCGAGGGCACCGGTCTCGGCCACGTCCACACGGACTTCGTGGAGACCGTCGAGGAGCTGGTCGCGGACGGCACGACGGTCGTGATGACGAGCCAGTGCCTCGAGGGTCGGGTCTGCGACCGCGTCTACGACACCGGCCGGGACCTCCTGGACGCCGGCGTCGTGGAGGGCGAGGACCTGCTCCCCGGCACCGCGAAGGTGAAGCTGATGTGGGCGCTCGCGAACGCCGACGACCCCGAGGACGCGATGCGCACCCCGCTCGCGGGCGAAATCACCGAGCGGTCGACGCCGTGGACATGACACAGCAGGGACTCACGGTCCGGCAGGCGACCGCCGACGACTACGAGGACGTCGCGGCGTTCACGAGCGACATCTGGGCGGACCGCGGCGGCGACTACATCCCGGACGTCTACCACGACTGGATCGCGGGCGACGGCGACGACCAGCGGACGTTCGTCGTGGACGCCGGCGACGACGTCGCGGGCATCCTCCAGCTCGTCATGCTCTCCGAGCACGAGGCGTGGGCGCAGGGGATGCGCACGAACCCCGAGTTCCGGGGCGTCGGCGCCGCGCGCATGCTGAACGACGCGGGCTTCGAGTGGGCGGCCGACCGCGGCGCGACCGTCGCGCGGAACATGGTGTTCTCGTGGAACGACGCGGGCCTCGGCGCGGCGCGCGCCAGCGGCTTCGAGGCCGGCGTGGAGTTCCGGTGGGCGTCCCCGGACCCCGACCCGGACGCGCTCGCGGCCGTGGACGCGGACGCCGACGTCGGCGGGAACCCGGACGCGGCGTGGCGGCACTGGCAGCGCAGCGACGCCAGCCGCGTGCTCAGTGGGCTCGCGCTCGACCGCGGCGAGACGTACGCGCTCTCGGAGCTGACGCCGGCGACGCTGCGCGCGGCCGCCGACGAGGAGCGCGTGTTCACCGTCCAGGACGACCGCACGACGGCGATGGCGTTCCGCACTCGCGAGTACGAGCGCGAGGGCGACGACGGCGACCCGGTCCAGTACGTCGAGTACGGCGCGGCGTCGTGGGCGGACGCGGACGCCGCCCGCGCGCTGTTCGCCGCCATCAGGGAGGACGCGGCGGCGCTGGGCGCCGACGAGACCCGCGTCCTGATTCCGGAGTCCGCGCGCCACGTCTCGGACGCGGCGGTCGTGCGCGCGAACCCGAGCGACGAGCCGAAGTTCGTCCTGGAGTGCGACCTCACCGACCGGCTGTAGGCACCCTGCTTTTTGACGGCGCGGTGCGTCACCACGCCGCATGGACGTGGAGGCGTTCTTCGAGGAGATGCCGTTCGCGGACCTGCTCGGCGTCGACGTCACCGAGGCGGGCGACGGCCACGCCGAGGGCCGCGTGACGGTGACCCAGGAGCTCTCGTGGCACAGCGAGGACGTGAAGGCCCACGGCGGCGTGACGTTCACGCTCGCGGACACCGTCGGCGGCGCGGCGCTCGTCTCCCTGGTCGACCAGCCAGTCCCCACGGTCGACATGCGCATCGACTACCTCGCGGCCGGGTCGGGCGACCTGCGCGCGGAGGCCGACGTGGTGCGCCGGGGGTCGGACGTCGGCGTCGTCGACGTCGCGGTGTACGACGAGCACGGCGAGCAGGTCGCCGACGCGCGCGGCGTCTACAAGACCGGGTAGGTGGCGGCTCGGGAGTTGTCGCGGCCCGCAACTCAGAGCCCGGGCACGACTTCGTCCCCGAGGCGCTGCACGCACTCGACCATCGCGTCGGTGTCCATCCCGGGGTAGTACGTCCGCAGAATCACGTGGCAGTCGTCGCCGACGGCGTCCTCGTAGGCGGCGAGTTCCTCCCGTACCTCCCCGGGGGTGCCGTAGACCGCCTGGTCGCGGAGTTCGCGCTTGCGGTCGGCGTCGAGTTCGTCGACGGGCTCGCCGGAGAAAATCTCGGCGTACCGGCGCTGGAGGTAGAAGTAGCCGTCCCGCATCGCGTCCCACGCCTCGTCTTCGGCGTCCGCGACGAAGCCGTGCCGGAGGACGTACGTCCGGAAGTCGCCGTCGACGCCCTCCGCGTCCCGGACCGCTCTGACGTCGTCGACGCGCTTCCGGACGCCGTCGACGGAGAGCTTCGACGGCGCGACCCAGCCGTCGCCGAGGCGGGCGGCGCGCCGGACCGCGGGCTTCGCGGCGCCGCCGAGCACGACCGGGACGTCGCCGTCCGGCGTCGGCGTCACCGTCACGTCGGGGTCGACGGGGTGGAATTCGGCGTCGTAGTCGAGGGGGCCGGCGCTCCACGCGGCCCGCAGGACGGCGACGGCGTCCTCCAGGCGGTCGGTGCGTTCCTCGGTGGGGACGCCGAACTGCTCGAACTCCCGGGGGTTCGACCCGATGGCGAGCCCCATCGTGAGCCGGCCGTCCGAGAGGAGGTCGACGGTGGCGGCGTCCTCCGCGAGCCGGACCGGGTCGTGGAGGGGCGCGAGCGCGATGCACGGCCCGAGTTCGACGTCCTCGGTCTCCGCGGCGAGCGCGCCGAGCGCCGGCAGCACGCCGGAGAGGTAGTCGTCGCTCGCGAAGTGGTGCTCGCTCACCCACGCGGAGTCCAGGCCGGCGTCGTCGATGGCGGCCGCGAGGTCGAGCATCTCCCGGTAGCGGTCGGCGCCGCTGCGGCCGTCGCCGGGGCGGCGCTGGCACGTGAACAGGCCGGTGCCGAGCTGCATCTCAGTACTCCACCTCGGTGATCTCGGCGACCGGCCACTGGCTCAGGACCTCGGGGCCGTCCTCGCGGACGACGACCATCTCCTCGACGCGGACGCCCTGGCGGTCCGCGGGCTCCTGGGTCTCGACGGCCATCGCCATCCCGGGCTCTATCTCGATGGGGTGGTCGGGGCTGACGCCGCGCCACACCAGCGGGACCTCGTAGAGCTGGAGGCCGAGGCCGTGCGCCCAGTGGTTCGTCGTGAGCTGCCAGTGCTCGTCGGCGCCGTAGTAGTCGGCGTGCTCGCCGGCCATGTCCGGGAAGCCGGCCGCCACCTCGTCGGTGGTCGCGCCGGGCTCCAGGCGCTCGATGACGTCGTAGAGGTTGTCGCGCGCGGTCTCGTAGGCGTCCAGCTGGGCGTCGGTGGGCTCGCCGAGGCTGAAGGTGCGGTAGTAACACGACCGGTACCCGAGGAACGCGACGTTGTAGAAGTCCGCGTACAGGAGGTCGCCCGGGCGGAGGACGCGGTCGGTGGTGTTCGCCTGGTGTTTGGGCCACGTGTTCGGGCCGGACGTGAGGTAGCCGCCGTGGACGGTGGCGCCGTGCCGCCACAGCTCTCGCACTGCTTCGCCCCACACCTCGGACTCCCGCATCCCGGGCCTGGCGGCGTCCTTGATGGCCTGGAAGCCCGCCTCGCAGATGGCGGCGACCGTCCGCAGGCACTCGATCTCGTCCCGGGTCTTGACCTGCCGCGCGTCGTGCAGGACGTCGGCGGCGACCCCCGGCCGGACGTCGACGCCCCGGGATTCGAGCGCGTCCCGCAGCCCGGCGTGCTCGACGTCCACGCTCACCGCGCGGTCCAGGGCGTCGTAGTCCTCGAGCGCGTCCACGACGGTGTCGGCCATCGTCCCGAGCAGGAACTTCCGGGCGGACTCCCGGCCCGACGCCCGCGGAACGTTCCCGAGGCCGGGGCACGCGTACCGCACGTCGTCCAGCCACGGACAGTTGTACCGCTGGTTGGTCGCGTGGTCCGCCGTGTCGAAGTGCACGACGGTGCCGTCCGCCAGCAGGAGCGTGTAGTGGTCCGCGCCGCTCCCGCCCGTCATCGCGAGCCCCGTCGCGTACCGCACGTTCGGGTCGTCGAGCAGCAGGAGCGCGCCGACGTCCCGGTCGGCCATCCGGTCGAGCACGCGCTCGCGACGCTGCTCGCGCAGCCGCCGAACGTCGATGCGCTCCTCCCAGTCCACGGCCATCGTCCCCCGCGTCCCGTCCATGTACTCGCGCTCGTGCATCTGTCGTGCCAGACCGTACCCCGGGACGGATTATCAAACTGTGCAAGAATTGCCCCTTAGTTGGTGTGAGTTGTCGTCGGGGAAATCGGTGGCAACGGACTCGACGCTCGCTCCGTCTCCGACGCCCCGGAAGCCCCCGCGTTCTCGACTCGAGGGCCTCGCTGCGCGCGCTCGCTGCTC
>JBDGUB010000022.1:0-45092 GCA_042216245.1 Halobacterium sp. | reverse complement strand
CCGTCCAGGAGAAAGTCGAACAGACCGTCGACGAATCCGTCCAGGAGAAAGTCGAACAGACCGTCGAGGAGAAGGCCGACCAGACCGTCGACGAGGAAGTCGAAGCGAAGGTCGAGCAGACCGTCGAGGAGAAGGTCGAGGAGAAGGCGGACGAAGCCGTCGAGCAGCGTCTCGACGAGGGGGCGAGCGAGGACGAAGACGCGGGGGAGGACGTAGACGCGAGCGAGGACGAAGACGCCGGTAGGGACGAAGACGAGGCCGGCGAAAAGTGAGCGGCCCGGGCCGGTCGGTCGCCGTCAGCGGACGACCGTGACCGGCACGAGCGACCGCTGGAAGACGGTCGTCGCGACGTTACCGACGAAGAGCCGGTCGGCGAGGGACCCGCCGTGGCTACCGATGACGACCGCATCGAAGTCCTCGGCGCGGTTCACGATGACCTTTGCGGGGGACCCCCACCGGACCTCTGTTTCTACGTCGACGCCGTACTCGTCGGCGATCTCCTGGGCCTGGTCCACGACGTCCTCGGCCAGGTTCTCGGCAGCGGCCTCGATGTCGTCCTCGAGCGCGAGGCCGACCGCCGCCCCCATCGTCGCCGACGGCTCCCCGACGATGTGGAGCAAGACGACATCGGCGTCCGGGTGCGCCTCCAGTGCGTACCGCAGTGCTCGCCGAGCCATCTCGGAGTCGTCCATCGGCACGAGCACGCGGTCGGTCATGCGTCGTCTTCGCCGCACCCCGCAATAAACCCCCGGGCGGTAGCCGGGCGGCTGCCGAACGCCGGGAGTCGACACTCCAGAATTTATACGTCGGGGAGGCGTCAACGGTAGTCCATGGCTTCTATCCTCTTCCTGCTCGCGCTGGCCGCCGCGGGGTTCGTCGGGTTCAACATCGGCGGCTCCTCGACGGGCGTCGCCTGGGGGCCGGCTGTCGGCGCGAACATCACCAGCAAGACCACGGCCGCGGGCGTCATGACGGCGTTCGTCCTCCTCGGCGGGTGGACCGTCGGCCGGAACGTCATCGACACGCTCGGCGGCGACATCGTCGCGCAGTCCGCGTTCACGACGCAGTCCAGCGTCGTCGTGCTCGTGTTCATCGGTCTCGGCATGCTCGTCGCGAACATCTACGGCGTCCCCGTCTCCACGTCGATGACGGCGGTCGGCGCCATCTCGGGGCTCGGGCTCGCCACCGAAACCCTCGACCGGGGCGTCCTCGGCGGCATCGTCGTCTGGTGGTTCATCGCCCCCATCGTCGGGTTCTGGTGCGGCGCCGTCATCGGGCGGTACTTCTACCCCTACCTGAACCGGGCGTTCGCCATCCAGCAGTCCGACGGACCGCTGCTCGCCGTCGACCGGTCTGGGGTCGTCCCGACGCCCGAACTCGGCCCGGGGACGACGCCCCGTGAAGCCGTCAGCACCGCGGTCGTGTTCGCCATCGCGTGCTACATGTCGTTCAGCGCGGGCGCGAGCAACGTGGCGAACGCCGTCGCGCCGCTCGTCGGCGGCGGCCTCCTGAGCCCGGAGAACGGCGTCATCCTTGGCACCGCGACCATCGGCCTCGGCGCGTTCACCATCGCCCGGCGCACCCTGGAATCGGTCGGGAACGGACTCACGGACCTGCCGCTGCTCGCGGCGACCATCGTGATGGTTGTCGCCGCGACCATCACGACGTTCGCGTCCTGGCTGGGCATCCCGATCAGTCTCGCGCTCGCCACGGTGATGACAATTATCGGCCTCGGGTGGGGGCGGGCGACGCGCGCCGCGACGGCGACGGAGCTCGCGCGCGGCGACATCGACGTCGACGTCTCCGTGGACGCCGTCGCGGCCGACACCGGCGACGGCGTACCGGCGGTCGGCGAGGAGTCCCCGCAGTCCATCCAGAACGCCGGCGAGCTGTTCGACGCCGGCGTCGTCGTGCGGTTCGTCTCGTTCTGGATCATCGGGCCGTCGGTCGCGACCGTCCTCTCCTACGGGGCGTTCGTACTGCTGCGCGCGACCTGAACCCGGGATTTTTCGCGGTCCGCGCCGAACGCGGAGGCATGCGACCGGAAGTCGGCGCGAGCGTCCAGCACCGGGACCGCTCGGGGACGACGGCCCTCGTGACGGGCGCGACGAGCGGCGTCGGCCGCGAGCTCGCGTTCGCGCTCGGGCGGCTGGGGGCCGACGTGCTCGTGCACGGCCGGGACAGGGAGGCGGGCGAAGCGGTGGCGGCGGAACTCCGGGAGACGGGGTCCGAGGCGTCGTTCCTGCGGGCGGACTACGCCGACCTCGACCAGGTGGAGAACCTCGCGGAGCGCGTCCGGGGGCGCGTCGACGGTCTGGACGTCCTCGTGAACAACGCCGGCGCGCACGCCGACGACGGCCGAATCGCGGACTCGGGCGTCGAGTGGACGCTGCACGTCAACCACCTCGCGCCGTTCCTCCTGACGAACCGACTCCGCGAGGACCTCGCGGGCGGCAGGGTCGTCACCGTCGCCTCCGAGGTCCACCGCCGCGCCGACCTCGACCTGGCGGGCGCGGCGAGCGTCGACGGCTACGACGGGTTCGACGCGTACGCGCGCTCGAAGCTCGCGAACGTGCTGTTCGCGCGTGAGCTCGCGCGCCGCGACGACGACGTCGCGTCGGTCGCCTGCCACCCGGGGTTCGTCCCGTCGAGCGGGCTCTGGCGGAACGCCTCGCTGCCGGTGCGCGCGGTCATGCGCGTGCTCTCGGCCGTCCCCCGCGGGCTCACGTTCGGGTACGTCGACTCGCCGGCGTCGGCCGCGGTCACGCCGACGTACCTCGCGGCAGGCGAGGACCTCGAGGACGGCGCGTACTACCGCGACTGCCGGGTCGTGGAGCCCGCCGACCCGGCGACCGACGACGACCTCGCGGACCGCCTCTGGGAGTGGAGCGCGGACCGCGTCGACCGCTGAGGAAGGGGACTCCCGCAAAGGCACCGGCGGACCCTGGTTCGGCGACCTCGCTTCGGTGAGTGGCGCCGTGACGTCCGCCGTTCCAGGAGTCGCCGGGCATCGGAAAGCACTTCCCGAGCGCCCCGGTCGGCTGTCGTATGGACCTCACGGACAAACTCGTCGTCGTGACGGGCGCCGCCGGCCTCGTCGGCTCGCACCTCGCCGCCGCGCTCGCCGACGACAACGACGTGCTCGCGGTCGACGACCTCTCGAAGGGCGCCCGGGACCGCGTCCCGGACGGCGTCGAGTTCCGGCAGCGCGACGTCACCGACCCCGCGGACGTCGCCGACGTGATCACGGCAGACGTCGACGTCGTCTTCCACTTCGCGGCGTACACGGACACGAACTACGAGAACCCGCGCCAGCTGTTCGAGGAGAACGGCGAGATGACGTACAACGTCCTCGAGCGCATGCACGAGGTCGGCGTCGACAAGCTCGCGTTCACGTCGTCCTCGACGGTGTACGGGGAGGCGCCGATGCCGACCCCCGAGGACTACGCGCCCCTCGAACCCATCTCCATCTACGGCGCGAGCAAGCTCGCCGACGAGGGCCTCGTGTCGACGTACGCGCACTCCCACGGCATCCAGTCGTGGGTGTACCGGTTCGCGAACATCGTCGGCCCCCGCCAGCGCGGGAACGTCGTCCCGGACTTCATCGAGAAGCTCCTCGACGACCCGGAGACGCTCACCATCCTCGGGGACGGCCGCCAGGAGAAGTCCTACATGCACGTCGAGGAGTGCGTGGACGCGATGACTCACGTCGTCGAGCACGCCGACGACGACCTGAACGTCTACAACCTCGGGACGAGGACGACGACGTCCGTGAACGCCATCGCGGACATCGTCGCGGACGAGCTCGGCGTCGACCCCGAGTACGAGTACACGGGCGGCGACCGCGGCTGGACGGGGGACGTCCCGAAGATGCGGCTGTCCATCGAGAAGCTGTCCGCGCTCGGCTGGGAGCCGTCGCTGTCCAGCGACGAGTCCGTCAGGAGGGCGGCCCGCGTACTCGTCGAGGAGCTCCGCGCCGAGCACGAACAGTAGCGTTCCCGACACTATCGGGAACAAGGTCTTTCCCTGCGCTGTCCGTCGTGTACACGTATGGCTGGCTACGACGTCGGCGACCACCTCCCGGTCGAGGAGATCCCGGCGGGCAGGAACCTCCTCGTCGCGGGGCCAGCGCTCACCGGGAAGCGCGAGCTCGCGTTCTCGCTGGTGGAGGACGGCTGCGAGCGCGGCGAGGGCGGCATCGTCGTCGGCACCCGGGACAGCACGAAGTCCATCCGGGAGCGCGCGCCACACCTCTGGACCGCCGTCAAGCAGGGCCGGGCGGGCATCGTGGACTGCGTCACCCGGCAGCGCGGCGAGCCGGTCCGCGACCAGGACCTCGTGAAGTACGTCGGGTCGCCGGGCGACGTCACGGACGTCGGCATCCGGCTCGGCGGCATCTTCCAGCGCCTCGAGTCGAGTTGCGACCGCGTCCGCGTGAACGTCTCCACCGTCTCGACGATGCTGATGTACGCCGACACCCGCCGCGTCTACCGGTTCCTGCACGTGTTCGCCGGGCACGTCGAGCGCCTCGGCTGGCTCGGGCTCGGCGTCCTCGACACCAGCAACAAGGACGCCTTCGACCAGCTCGCGCCGCTGTACGACGGGATGGTGCAGACGCGGTCGACGGACGACGGCACCGAACTGCGCGTTGTCGGGCTCGGACAGGGCCGGACCGACTGGGTGCCGTACTGACCGCTCGGGATCCCAGGTTCCGGATTACTCGGAGAACTCGTCGGCGAACTCGTCGGCGACCGCCTCTGGCTCGTAGTCGTCGTGGAACTCCTCGTCGACGTACTCGAGAACGCCGTCGACGAGCGCGCCGGTGTTCGAGATGGCGTCGCGGTCGAAGGACAGGAGGACGCCCGACCAGTCGTCCAGGGGGACGTGGAGGATGACGACGTCGTGGAACCACCGCACCGTCGCGTCGAGGTGACCGAACCGCGCGAACTCGGGTTGTTCGAGGCTGTCGTCGAAGGCCTTCAGGACGAGGTTCTTCGCGATCGCTTCGAACTCCGCGTCGGACATGTCGTCCCCGACCTCGTCGGCCTGGTAGACGGTCTCGTAGTCGTCGCCGTCGTACCGGACGACGGTTCGTGGCTCGCCGACGTCGAGCGACCGGACGTGACTGGCGAGCGAGTGGGCGGACATGTCCGACATTTCACGGGGGCCGTCCGTTAACCTTCCGTCGCCGGCGCGGGCTTCGACGCGGCCGTCGACGACGCCGCCGTCAGTCCGCGACGACGGTCTGTTCGTCCTCGAGCAGGTGGGCGACGTAGTCGGCCTCCCACTCGCGGCGGGCGCGCAGTTCGCGCTCGCCGCGTTCCGTGACGACGTACTGGTTCGTGCGTTCGTCGCGCTGGCCCTTCTCCACGAGCCCCTTGTCGACGAGCGTGTCGAGGTTGGGGTAGAGGCGGCCGTGGTTGATCTTCGACGTGTAGTACTCCTCGAGTTCGCTCTTGATGTCCAGGCCGTTCGGTTCGTCGAGTCCCGCGGCAACGACGAGCAGGTCGCGCTGGAAGCCAGTGAGGTCGTCCATCGCTCTATTTATCGCTATCACATCCCAATGTATTAAAATCACTGGCGAGAGTTAGAATTCGCGGCGGGACAGCGGCCCGCGACGAGAACGCACACCTGGCGGGACGCTGCGGCGACTACTGGATCCAGTGGCGTTCTCGCTCTCGCCGGACCCAGTAGTCGGGAAACCCCCGGGCAGAACGCAGAGCCCGGCGACTACCAGAATAGGACGGACAGACCGGAGTCGCCGACTCAGGCTTCCACGCGGGGCGGCGTGAGGAGGTCCGAGTCGGCGAGGCCGGCGCACGCCCCCGCGATGGCGAGCACGCGCTCCTCCGTGAAGAACCCGGGTTCGTGGGCTTCCGCGTCGACGATGCCGACGACCTCCTCGCCGGCGAGGACGGGACAGCAGAACTCGCTCTGGACGCGGTCGTCGCACGCGTAGTAGGGGCCGTCGTACTCCGAGACGTCGTTCACGAGGACGGCCTCGCCGGTGCGGCCGACCGTGCTGTTGTTCGAGCGCTCGGCGAACGACTCCGTGAGCGGGAACTCCGCGCGGGAGTGGTCGCCGACGTACGCCTCCTTGACGAGGACCTCCTCGCCGTCGGGGTTCGTGGCGCGCCGGTAGACGCCGACCCAGTCGACGTTCGTCTCCTCCGCGATGCGCTCGACGGTCTCCTGGAGGGCGACCAGGCGCGCCGTGTTCGGGTGGTCGCGGAGGCGCTCGGGGTCGTACTCGAGCCCGCAGATGGGCGCGAGGTTGTACCGTTCGTCGGCGAGCCCGACGCCGCAGGCGCCGTCCTCGCCCTCCTCGGGGACCGGGTAGACGTAGCGGTTCTCGACGGTCTCGGCGCTCGCGGTGGCGTGGGGCGGGCGCGCGACCAGCGACGTGCCGCGCTGGGCGGGGTCCGTCGGCGCGTCGGCGAAGTCCGGCAGGCCCACGGCCCGGAGGTAGGACTCGTGGTTCATACTTGCGTGTTTGTGGTGGGGACGTAAATCGTCGTTCACTCCGGCAGGACGCCGCTGTCGGCGGCCCGCCGCCCGTCCTCCGTGAGCCGGTAGACGACTTCGCCGGAGACGGCTTCGAGGAGGCCGCGTTCGGCGAGTTCCTCGCAGCGGCGCTGCACGTAGGGCGCGTGCATTCCGATGCGGTTGGCGACGATGGCCGGGTACTCTGCGTCCTCGTCGGCGAGGAACTCGACGATGGCGCGGTCGGCGGGCCTGCTCCACGACGGCTGGCGGGACGATACCTCCTCCATGCCGCACTGTGGGTCACGCTACCACATAACAGTACTGTCCCGACAGACGGCTTCAGGCCCGCGCGACGACGAACAGTGTCTCCGGGCGGTCGGTCGCGCGCTCGACGTCGAACCCGGCCTCCGCGAGGAGGTCGGTCGCCTCGCTCGCGTCGAAGCGCTCTTCGACCGGCGGGCCGTCCTCGCCGCTGCCGGCCGCCGACCAGTCGGCCGCGACGAAGGGCGCGCCGGCGTCGAGGACGCGGCGGCCCTCGCGGAGCGCGTCCGCGGACGCGAACTCGTGGAACGTCATCGTGGAGTACGCGCCGTCGAGCGCCCCGTCCTCGAACGGCAGGTCGGCGACGTCGGCCGTCACCAGCGAGACGTTCTCGGGGACGCCGTGCTCGCGGAACGCGTCGTGCATCGCCGCCTGTACGTCGACGGCGTCGACGCGGCCCGCGAACGGCGCGACCTCGCGCGTGTAGAATCCCGTTCCGCTGCCGAGGTCGGCGACGCGGTCGCCGTCGCCGGGGTCGAGCGCGGCGACGAGTTCCTCCCGCGAGCAGTACCTGAAGCGCTCGGGGTCTTCGAGGCGGTCGGCGCCCTCCGGGTCGAACGTGTGGAAGCCCATCGCTGGTGTGTTCGCGGAGCCGTCGGAAAAGTGTTGTCTGTCTACCGCAAGACAGCTGGGTGGAGGGCGTCAGGCGACGAGGCCGCGGAGGCCGTCGTAGGACCGCGCGCCCTTCACGCGCTGGACCTCCTCGCCGTCCTCGGCGACGACGAGCGTCGGCATCGCCTGGACGCCCCAGGCCTGCGCGAGCTGCTTGCGCTGGTCGACGTCGACCTTCGCGACGACGACGCCGTCCTCGCCCGCGAGCTTCTCGACGGCGGGCTCCATCATCTGGCACGGCCCGCACCAGGTCGCGTAGAAGTCGACGAGGACGGTGTCGTACTCGTCCACGACGGACTGGAGGTGGTCGGCGTCCTCGATCTCGACGGGTTCGGCGGGTTCGGCCGCGCCGGCGTCGCTGCCATCGTCGCCCTGGTTGTGGAGTTCCTGCATGCGCTGTTCCTTGATCTCGTCGATGGTTTCGTCGGTCACACCGGTTCGTAGGGAGCCCACGCCAATAATGGTTTTGCACGAGGTGGACAAGACCGGTGCTGTCGGGCCGGGGTGGAGGTGGGTCCGTGGACGCGCTTTTCCGGCTGGTCGCCGTACCAGTAGCATGGACGACGACGCGGTCCGCGTCTGGCTGGTCGAACGGACGTACTCCGACGACGTCTCGGCGAGCGACGCGAGCCGAGGCACGTGAACGCGAGCGTTCACGGCGAGCAAAATCTCATCATCCTCGTGTACGCAACGCCGGACGGCGAGCGCTACCTCCGGAAGGAGCGCGCGCTCACCAGTTTCAGCGACGACCGGCCGACGACCGCGGCCATCGACGCCGACCCGGAGAACCTCGGCACCGTCTCGGACGAGGACGAACGTGACCGCTGCGCGCGGGAGGCGAGCCAGATGGCCGCCGAACACGACCCCGACGACACCATCTAGCTCGGGTCACCGCGGCGCACGCCTTCTGGTCGCCCAGGTTTCACTTAGTGAGCGGATAAACGGCCCGTCAGTCGCCGCTGTGTCGGGGCGTTCGACGCTGAGACGGCTGCCGGGTGGCGCCGCGAGCGTCGCCGGTGTGGGCAGAAGCCTTATGTGTTAACATACCCCAAGAAAATAGTAGTGCCGGTGTGATACCCGGCGGCCGTCCGTCCCCTGTCGTACGGTGTCGACGACCCGGTAGCGCCCCGGGTGTGGCATCCGGCCACACAAACCAACATGACGGAAACCCTCGACCGCCTCAGCGAGCAGTACCGGGAATCGGTGCCGTCGGACCTCCGGGAAGCCCACGGGTTCGACTGGTACCTCCAGACCCTGTACGACGACCCCAAAATCGCCCGCAACGCCCACCAGCGGCTCGCGGACATGTTCGACCACTACGGCTCGGACAGCGAGGACGGAGTCGTCGAGTACAAACTGGCATCCGAGGACCCACTCGGCGAGGGTGCGAACACCTTCTTCGGCCGCGAAGTCCACGAGTCCATCCACGAGTTCGTCAACACCGTCAAGAGCGGCGCGCGCGGACTCGGGCCGGAGAAGCGAATCATCCTCCTGCTCGGCCCCGTCGGCTCCGGGAAGTCCGACGTTGACCGGCAGGTGCGCCGCTACTACGAGGACTACACGTCCCGGGACGCCGGCCGCCTCTACACGTTCCGGTGGACTGACCTCTGCTCGGTCGTCGACGACCAGGACCCCAACGACGACACCGTCGTCTCCCCGATGCACCAGGACCCCCTCGTGTTGCTCCCCCGGGAGCAACGCCAGGAGGTCGTCGACGACCTCAACGAGGAACTCGACGCGCCGTACTCGCTGCGGAACGAACAGAGCCTCGACCCCGAAAGCGAGTTCTACATGGACGAACTGCTCGCGCACTACGACGACGACCTCCGGGCCGTCCTCGAGAACCACGTCGAGGTCGTCCGGCTCGTCGCCAGCGAGAACCGCCGGGACTGCATCGAGACGTTCGAACCGAAGGACAAGAAGAACCAGGACGAGACCGAACTCACGGGCGACGTCAACTACTCGAAGCTCGCCGTCTACGGCGAGAGCGACCCGCGGGCGTTCGACTACGCGGGCGCGTTCTGCAACGCCAACCGCGGCATCTTCTCCGGTGAGGAACTGCTGAAACTCCAGCGGGAGTTCCTCTACGACTTCCTGCACGCCACCCAGGAACAGACCATCAAACCGAAGAACAACCCCAGAATCGACATCGACCAGGTCATCGTCGGCCGCACCAACATGCCCGAGTACCGGGACAAGCGCGCCGACGAGAAGATGGAGGCGTTCAACGACCGCACGAAGCGCGTCGACGTCCCGTACGTCCTCGAGTACGAGGAGGAAGCCCGGATCTACGACAAGCTCCTCGGCGCCGCGGACGTCCCGGACGTCCACGTCGAACCCCACACCCTCGACATGGCGGGGCTGTTCGGTGTGCTCACGCGCATCCGCGAACCCGACGCGGACAACGTCGGCCTCCTCGAGAAGGCGAAGGCCTACAACGGCGAGCGCGACGACGTCGAGGACGTCGACCCGGAGAAGCTCCGCGAGGAGGCCGCAGAGTCCGGCGACCGCGAGGGGATGTCCGGCGTCAGCCCGCGGTTCGTCGGCGACGAGATCGCGGCCGCCATCATGGAGTCGATGGACCGCGACCGCGGGTTCCTCTCGCCGCTCACCGTGTTCAACCGCCTCGAGGACAACGTCGGCCAGCACGGATCCATCCCCGAGGAGAACGTCGAGGAGTACCGCCGCCACCTCGAACTCGTCCGCGAGGAGTACCGGGAGCGCGCCATCGAGGACGTCCGGCACGCGCTCGCGTACGACCTCGACGAGATCCAGCGCCAGGGCGAGAAGTACATGGACCACGTCATGGCGTACATCGACGACGACACGGTCGCCGACGACCTCACGGGCCGCGAGCAGGAGCCCGACGAGACGTTCCTCCGGTCCGTCGAGGAGCAGCTCGGCGTCCCCCGGGACCGCAAGGACGACTTCCGCCAGGAGGTCTCGAACTGGGTGAGCCGGCGCGCCCGCGAGGGCGAGCCCTTCGACCCCCAGGACAACGACCGGCTGCGGCGCGCGCTCGAACGCAAGCTCTGGGAGGACAAGAAGCACAACATCAACTTCTCGGCGCTCGTCTCGAACGCGGACGTCGAGGAGGCGGACAACGACTGGGTCGCCGCGCTCGTCGACCGCGGGTACTCCGAGGCCGGCGCGAAGGAGGTCCTGGAGTTCGCGGGCGCCGAGGTGGCGAAGGCGGAACTGGAGTCGTGACCGACTTCGCTGCGCGGGCGAACCGGGCGCTCCGGGACGCCTACGACGAGCCGATGAGCCTCGCGGAGTACGTCGACCGCGTGTTCGAGCAGCCGCTGGCGGCGGCCCACGCCAGCCGGTACCTGCTCGCCGCCGTCGAGAGCGAGGGCACCCGGGAGGTCGTGGAGAACGGCGAACAGCTGGAGCGCTACCGGTTCTTCGACGACCCCCACAACGACGGCGAGCACGCCGTCCTCGGGAACACCGCGACGCTGAACGCGTTCGTCGACGACCTGCGCGCCATCGCCGCGGGCCGCGGGAAGGCCGAGTCCATCATCTGGTTCGCGGGCCCGACGGCCACCGGGAAGTCGGAACTGAAGCGGTGCCTTGTCAACGGCCTGCGGGCGTTCTCGAAGACCGAGGAAGGCCGGCGGTACACCCTCGAGTGGAACGTCGCGGGCGCCGAGGACGCCCCCGGGCTGACGTACGGCGACGACCGCGTCGACCGCGAGACCGACTGGTACGAGAGCCCCGTGCAGGCGAACCCGCTGTCCGTCTTCCCGGCGTCCGTGCGCCGCGAACTCCTCGCGGAACTCAACGCGGACCGCGACGACACCGACCGCATTCGCGTCGACGCCGACCTCGACCCGTTCTCCAGGGAGGCCTACGAGTACATCGAGGACGCGTACCGCCGGGAGGGCCGCAGCGACCTCTTCGAGGCGGTCACCGACCGGAAGCACCTCCGCGTGAAGAACTACGTCGTCGACCGTGGGCAGGGAATCGGCGTGCTGCACTCCGAGGACGCCGGCAGCCCGAAGGAGCGCCTGGTCGGCTCCTGGATGGGGCGGCTGCTCGCCGACCTCGAGTCGAAGGGCCGGAAGAACCCCCAGGCGTTCAGCTACGACGGCGTGCTCAGCCAGGGCAACGGCTGCCTGACGGTCGTCGAGGACGCCAGCCAGCACGCCGACCTCCTCCAGAAGCTGTTGAACGTCCCCGACGAGCGCCGCGTGAAACTCGACAAGGGCATCGGGATGGACCTCGACACCCAGCTGGTCGTCATCTCGAACCTCGACCTCGAAGCCCAGTTGAACCAGCACGACGACCGCCGCGGCTCGGACCCCCTGAAGGCGCTGAAGCGCCGGCTGTCGAAACACGAGTTCCGGTACCTCACGAGTCTCAGCCTCGAAGTCCAGTTGCTGCGCCGCGAGCTCACCGGGGAGACCGAGGTGTGGACGACGACCGACCCGGACGTGCTCACAGACCGCGTCCGCGAACCGGTGACCGTCGCGGTGCGAGACCGCGGCGGCACCGTCGAGCGCGAACTCGCGCCGCACGCGCTCGCCGCCGCCGCATTGTTCAGCGTCGTCACAAGGCTCGCCACCGACGACCTCCCGGGCGACCTCGACCTCGTGGACAAGGCGCTGCTGTTCGACCGCGGGCACGTCGGCCGCGGCGAACACCGCCGGGACGCCGACGAGTTCGACTTCGACCGCGACACCGACGGCGCGAACGGCGTCCCGGTGACGTACACGCGGGACGTGCTCGCGGACCTCCTGCACGCGGACGCCGACCGCTCGCACCCCGACCTCGCCGTCGAGCGCGTCGTCACCCCGGGAGACGTCCTCGAGGCGATGGTCGCCGGCCTCGACGACGCGCCCGTGTTCTCGGAGGCCGAGCGCGCCGAGTTCGAGGACCGCCTGCTCCCCGTGCGGGACCGCGTCCGCGACCGCCAGGAGCGCGACGTCCTCGACGCGCTGCTCGCCGACGAGGGCGCCACGGAGGACGAACTCGCGGAGTACGTCGAGCACGTCCACGCGTGGGCGACCGACGACACCGTGACGAACGACCGCGGCGAAGCGGTGCCGCCGGGGGCGCTCGCGATGAAGGTCTTCGAGACGGAGACCCTCGGCCGGTTCGACGACGCCGACTACCACGGCAACGAGCCCCGCGAGCAGGTCCGGGAGTTCCGCGAGGACACCGTGATGACGGCCGTCACCCGGCACGCCTGGGAGCAGCGCGACGACGAGTTCCGCGCCCGCGACGTCGACTTCGGGTCCATCCCCGTCCTCGACGACGTGCTCGCGGGCAACGACTGGGACGACGTCGAGCGCGTCCACCCGGACTTCGACCCCGCGCAGTGGCCGGACCCCCCGGACGACACCGCGACCGCCGACCTGAAGCAGCGAGCGATCGAGTTCCTCACGACTGAACGCGGGTACTCGCCGGCGAGCGCCGAACTCGCCTCCCGGACCGTCGTCTCCGAGGTGACCCACCGATGGGACTGAGAGCCGACGTCGAGCGGTTCCGGGAGGTCGGCGAGCAGCGCCGCCAGGACCTCGCGGAGTTCATCGAGTACGGCGACCTCCGCGGCAGCGACCCGGACGCCGTCCGCGTCCCCGTCAAGGTCGTCGACCTCCCCGAGTTCCAGTACGACCGACGCGACCGCGGCGGCGTCGGGCGAGGGGACGCCGAACCCGGCGACCAGGTCGGCGCCCCCGAGCAGGCACAGGACGGCGACGAGGCCGGCGAGGACGGCGCCGACCACGAGTACTACGAGATGGACCCCGAGGAGTTCGCCGCCGAACTCGACGAACGCCTCGGCCTCGACCTCGACCCGAAGGGGAAGAACGTCGTCGAGGAAGTCGAGGGCGCGTTCAACGACACCGCGCGCCGGGGGCCCCGCAGCACGCTGGACTTCGACCACCTCTACAAGCAGGGCCTCAAGCGCACGGTCGCGATGGACTTCGACGAGGACTACGTCACGGAGGCGCTCCGCGTCGACGGCTGGGAGCCCCGGGACGCCTTCGAGTGGGCGCGCGAGAACCGCATCCCCGTCTCGCTGGCGTGGCTCGAGGACCGCGCCCGCGACCTCACCGACACCAGGCGGTGGACGTCCATCGAGCAGATGGAACGCGACGTCGAACGCGAACCCACCCACGAACGCATCCGGCGCGAGGGCGTCGGCACCGTGCCGCTACGCCGCGAGGACGAACAGTTCCGCCACCCCGAGGTCGTCCAGCGGCGCGAACGCAACGTGGTCGTCGTGAACATCCGCGACGTCTCCGGGTCGATGCGGGAAGCCAAACGCGAACTCGTCGAGCGCACGTTCACGCCACTGGACTGGTACCTCACGGGGAAGTACGACAACGCCGAGTTCGTGTACGTCGCCCACGACGCCAAGGCCTGGGAGGTCGACCGCGGCGACTTCTTCGGCATCCGGTCCGGCGGCGGCACCCGCATCTCGACCGCGTACGAACTCGCGAGCGACCTCCTCGCGGACTACCCGTTCAGCGAGTGGAACCGCTACGTGTTCGCCGCCGGCGACGGCGAGAACAGCCACAACGACACCGAGGACAACGTCGTCCCGCTGATGCGGGAGATCGACGCGAACCTCCACGCGTACGTCGAGACACAGCCGAACGACTCGATGCAGACCGGGACGCACGCCAGCAAACTCCGGGACGCGTTCGGGGACAGCGACGACGTCGCGGTCGCCCGCGTCACCGGCGAAGACGACGTCCTCGACGCCATCGAGACCATCCTCAGCACCGAAGATGCCGACTGACGAATCCAAGAAGCGAACCGCCGAGGAGCTCGCCGAACCGGCCGGGGAAGCCGCGGCGCTCGCGCGCCGCCTCGGCCTCGACCCCTACGACGTCAACTACTGGGTCGTCGACCACGACGAGATGAACGAACTCATCGCGTACGACGGCTTCCAGACGCGGTACCCGCACTGGCGGTGGGGGATGGCCTACGAGCGACAGCGCAAGCAGCGCCAGTTCCTCGGCGGGAAGGCCTTCGAGATCGTGAACAACGACGACCCGGCGAACGCGTTCCTCCAGGTGTCGAACGACCGCGCCGACCAGAAGGCCGTCATCACGCACGTGGAGGCGCACGCGGACTTCTTCGCGAACAACCAGTGGTTCGGGCTGTTCGCGGGCGACGACGGCCCGGACGCCGCGGCGATGCTGGAGCGTCACGCGCGCCGCGTCGAGGACGTCCTCGAGGACCCCGACGTAGACCGGGAGGAAGTCGAGCGGTTCGTCGACTCGGTGCTCGCGCTCGAGGACAACATCGAGTACCGGCGTGCGTTCGACCGCGAGGGCGCGGCCGCCGACGCGGACGACGTCGGCGACGCCCTCGGCGACCTCGGCGTGAGCGACGAGGTCCGCGCCGAGGTGTTCGACGACAACTGGGTCGCGGGCCTCGAGGACGCGGACGTGGACGCCGCGTTCCCCGAGGAGCCCGAGTACGACCTCCTGGCGTTCCTCCGGGAGTACGGCCGCGCGTACGACGAGGACAGCGGGAAGGCCGTGGAGTTCGAGGACTGGCAGCGGGAACTCCTCGAGTTGCTGCGCCGCGAAGCCTACTACTTCGCGCCCCAGCGCACGACGAAAGTGATGAACGAGGGGTGGGCGGCGTACTGGGAGTCCGTGATGATGGGCGAGGAGGCGTTCGCGGACGCCGACGAGTTCCTCGACTACGCGGACCACCAGGCGCGCGTCCTGAACAGCCCCGGGTTCAACCCGTACAAGCTCGGGAAGGAGCTCTGGGAGTACGTGGAGAACCGCGCGAACCGCCGCGCGGTCCTCGAGCAGCTGCTGCGCGTGCGCGGCGTGACGTGGCGGAACTTCCACGACGCCGTGGACTTCGCCGCGGTCGCGGACGCGCTGGCGCCGCCGGCCGCGCTCGACGCCGTGCCCGCGGATTCGCTCGACAAGGTCGCCGCCCTCCCCGACGAGTACGTCGACCGGGAGTCCCTGGAAGCGGCGCGGGACGGCGACCTCGACGCCGCCCGCTACCCGTGGAAGCTGTTCACGACGGCGGGGCTGGCGCGCCGCCACTTCTCGCTGGCGAAGCCCCAGAACCGGGGGTTCCTGGAGCGCGTGACCCGCGACGAACTCGAGGCGGTGAGCCGGTACCTCTTCGACGACGACCGGTACGCGTCCGTCCGGCAGGCGCTCGAGGACCTCGAGTACTCGGCGGGCTGGGACCGCATGTTCGCGGTGCGGGAGAGCCACAACGACGTGACGTTCGTCGACGAGTTCCTCACCCAGGAGTTCGTGGACGCGAACGACTACTTCGCGTACGAGTACAGCCACACGCGCGGTGACTTCCGCGCGACGAGCACGGACGCCGAGGACGTGAAGAAGAAGCTGCTGTTGCGGTTCACGAACCTCGGGAAGCCGACGGTGGCGGTGTACGACGCCAACCACGAGAACCGCGGGGAGCTGTTGCTCGGCCACGAGTACAACGGCGTGCAGCTCGACCTCGAGGCGGCCGAGGCGACGCTGGAGCGCGTCTTCGAGCTCTGGGGGCGGCCGGTCGTGCTGCACACCGTGGTGAAGCGCGTCAGCGAGGCCGAGCGGAAGCGCGCCCGGCGGAACGACCGCGAGCCGGAGCCGGAGGAGGTCGGGCTGGCGCTGCGGTACGACGGCGACACCGTGGAGCGCGAGGAGCTCGACTGGAGCGCGGTCGAGCACCTCGCGGCCGACGACCTGGACTACGACACGAAGCCCGAGAACTGGCTGTAGGGGCTGGCAACCGGCACGCTCCGGGGTCTCTCGGTGGCGAGTGCCGGTGTCTCGCTGCGCCCCCGAGGCGGCTGTCAGTGCACGCCCGGGGGTGGTCCCGGCTCCGTACTTGAACCTTCGCGAGAATCAGGTGGTCGCAGCCTCCCGGGAACCGGCCGGTGGCGGCCTCGCGGCCGTCAGGTGGTGACGACGGTGACGGCGCCGTCGAACTCGAGGATGATGCGCTGGGTGACGTCCCCGAAGATGGCCTTCCCCGTCGGGGAGCGCTTGCGGCCGGCGATGAAGATGTGGTCGGCGTCCCGCTCCTCGGCGAACTCGAGGACTTCGTCGCCCTTCTCGCCGACGCGGCCGACCGCCTCGGTCTCGACGTCGACGCCGCCGAGGACGTCCCGGCCGATGTCCGCGGCGAACTTCCGGGCGCCGTCCTTCGCCTCGTCGAGCGTGTAGTTGACGTCGAGGTCGGGGATGCCCGCCATCGACTCGCGCCGGTCCGAGTACTCGTCTTCGGTGGTGACGTGGAGGAGCAGCAGTTCGGCGTCGACGCCAGCGGCGAGTTCGCCGGCTTCGCGGACGAGTTCTTTCGCGGAGTCGCTGGCTTCGACGACGGCGATTGCGCGGTCCATGTGTGGGGGCGCTCGGTCAGCCACAATAAATGTCGGGGCCACGCGGGGGCGGACCCACGGCAACGCATTTGTACGAGAGGCAGAGACCATCGAACGATGAGTCTCCGCCGCGTCGTCGACGACGTCCGCGGCCGCGAGAAGACGCTGACGGTGTACGCGCCCGCTGACGCGGGCGTGGCGTCGGCCGTCGGCGAGTACTTCGCGTCCCAGAACGTCGCCGTCGAGCACGCCGTCTCGGACCCGCCAGTGCACGCGGTGCTGACGGACGACGGCGAGTTCCTGACGGCGGTCGGCCCGGACGCGCTCCGGGCGTTGACCCGGGGGCGGCCGCGTGCCGTCGGCGAGGAGGCCGCGTACGGGCCGCTGCTCGAGCACCTCGACCGCGCGACGTTCACGTCCTACAGCCGGTACCAGATGCTGCAGGCGTCCCGGGAGATCGAGGACCGGGCGTGGCGGGCCGGCGCCGGGAGACTACACGCGGGGTTCCAGCGGCTGTCGAACGTCGACGCGGAGCGGGACGCGTACGAGCGGCTGGCGGACAGCGACCTCGACGTCCACGTGTACGGCGCGCCGGACGTCGACCTCGGCGACGACGTGCCGTTCGCCGTCCACGAGACCGACCACGAGGACGTGCGGGCGACGTGGTTCGTGGTGTTCGACGGCGGCGACGAGATGGCGCAGTCGTCGGCGCTCATCGCGGAGGAGCAGCCGGACGGGAGCTACTACGGGTTCTGGACGTACGACGCGAGCCTGGTGGGGGACGTGCTGGACGCCGTCGACGCGGTCGGGCAGCCGGCGTGAGGACAACGCTTTCCTGCCGGCGGGCGAACGATGGGGTATGCGAGTATTCGACGTGGCCCGTCTCGTGGACGGCCGCCGGGACGACGCCATCGAGGACGCGCGCCTCGTCGTGGACGACGACGGAGCGGTCGCAGCGGTCGGGCCGCGGGAGGGCGTGGAGGCACCCCCGGACGCCGACCGCGTGGAGTACCCGGACCGGACGCTCGTCCCGGGGTTCGTGGACGCGCACGTCCACCTGCAGGGCGCGCGGTCGATGAACGTCGAGGACTGGATGGCGACGCCGGACGCGCTGGCGGCGGCGCGCGCGACCGGCGACCTCCGGTCGCTGGTGGACGCCGGGTTCACGAGCGTCCGCGACCTCGGGAGCAGCGTGGGCCTGGGGCTGCGGGAGGCCGTCGCCGACGGCGAGGTGCCGGGGCCGCGCGTGTTCACGAGCGGTCGCGCCATCTCCCAGACGGCGGGCCACGGCGACGTCCACGGCGCGCCCTACGAGTGGGTGGTCGACGGGACGCCGCTGTCGACGCTGGCGGACGGCGTCGACGAGTGCCGCCGGGAGGCCCGGAAGCGAATCCGGGAGGGCGTCGACTGCCTGAAGGTGATGACGACGGGGGGCGTGTTGAGCGAGCGGGACACGCCGGACGTCCGGCAGTTCACCGACGACGAGATCGCGGCGATGACCGAGGAGGCCGACCGCGTGGGCCTGGACGTGGCGGCGCACGCGCAGGGGACCGGCGGCATCAAGGCGGCGCTGCGGAACGGCGTCTCGACGGTCGAGCACGGGTTCTACCTCGACGGCGACTGCATCGACCTCCTGAAGGAGACCGGCGGGACGTTCGTGCCGACGCTCTCCATCATGTGGCGCATCACGGAGTTCGGGGACGAGCACGGCGTCCCGGAGTGGGGCCTCGAGAAGTCCCGGGAGGCCCGCGAGGCGCACGTGGACGCCGTGGAGCGCGCGTACGAGGCGAACGCGTCCATCGCGGCGGGCACGGACTTCATGGGGCCGGACCTGGTCCCGCACGGGGACAACGCTCTGGAGATGCAGTTGTTCGTCGACGAGATCGGGATGACGGAGATGGAGGCACTCCAGGCGGGGACGCGGGTCGCGGCGCGCACGCTCCCCCGGAACGACCTGGGGACGCTGGAGGACGGGAACCGCGCGGACTTCGCGGTGCTGGACGCCGACCCGCTCGCGGACATCTCGGCGGTGGAGCGCGTGCACGCGACGTACGTCGACGGCGAGCGCGTCGACGCCTGAGTCCCAGCCGTCGACGTCTGCCTGAGGCTGGGCCGCCGACTATTCTCCAGTCTCGACCGCGGATTACTCGTACTTCCGCGTGCGGGACGCGGTGAGCAGCGCGACGACGAGGACGACGGTCGTGTAGCCGGCGACGACGCTGGTGGTCGTCTGGTCGAGGGCTTCGAGCGCGGCGAACGCGAGCGTGGCGACGCCGAACGCGACGAGGGACGCGCCGACGACTCGCGCGAGCGCGACGGGGTTCGTCGCGGACGACGAGTCGAACAGCGGGACGGGGTCCATCGTCTCGGCGGAGTGGAGCGCAACGCCGGCGGCGAGGAGGGCGGACGCGATGGCTGCGTAGGCTGCGGCGACGACCAGTCCCATACGTCGTACTGCGGGAGGGCTCGCTTAACACTTACTACCGCGGGGAGGTGGCGCGGCGGGCGCGGCCGCCGCGCGAACCGCGACCCCGGGGTCGAGCCCGGGGATTCAGGGCGGCGGCGGGCGAACGGGCGTCCGTGACCGTCTACGACCTCTCGCACGAACTCGGGTCGGGGCTGCCGTACCCGGGCGACCCGCCGGCGTCCGTGACGCCGCACGCGACGATGACGGAGGACGGCTACCGGGTCGCCGCGGTGGAGTGCTGCACGCACTCTGGGACGCACGTGGACGCGCCCGCGCATCTGGAGGCGGACGGCGCGACCCTCGGCGACTACGACCCGGCGGCCTTCGAGTTCGACGCGCGCGTCGTCGACTGCACGGACGTCGCGGAGCGCGCTCCGATTCCGGCCGACCGGGTTCCCGACGACGCCGAAGGCGTGGACCTCGTGGTGTTCCACACGGGGTTCGCGTCGCGCTGGGGGGAGGCGTCGTACTTCGACCACCCCTACCTGGCGGCGGCCGCGGCGCGGGCTTGCGCGGGTGCGGGGTGTGCGGTCGGCCTGGACGCGCCGAGCGTGGACCCCACGCCGACGGACTGTGCGGGCGCCGACGAGCCGGACGGGCATCCCGCGCATCACGCGCTGCTCGGGAGCGGGCGGCTGATTCTGGAGAACCTGCGAGGCCTCGACGCGCTCGGGGAGCGCGCGACGGTCCGCGCGCACCCGCTACCCGTGGACGCGGACGGCGCGCCGGCCCGCGTCGTCGCCGTGCCGGAGTAGCCGCGACCCGACGATGTCGGTGGCGGGCGCCGGGAGGCTCGCGGGCGTCCCGGGAGCCGGGGCCGTCACTCGGTCTCGGCCGTGCCCTGGTGGCGGATGAACCCGGACTTGAACCCGATCCAGCCGAGGACGCTGATGAAGAGGATGGGCGGGAGGATGACGAACCCCCAGAGGGGGTTCAGCCCCCACTTGAGCAGGAGGACGACGTCGGCGAGCCCGAGGAGGAGGAACGGGAGCACCGCGAGCGCGGCCTGTTTCCGGCTGCCGCCGACGGCGTCAGTTGGCGTGGGAACGTCCATGCGAGAGCATTCGCCGGCCAGCGCCAAAAAGCATCCGTTCGGCTCCGGCCGAGTCCGGGGGGTCGCCACCGGCCGCGACCGGGCGTATCACATTTCGTATGGCGGAATCGTTCCGGGACCGTTCTGAGCGCCGACAATTGCGGTCGCTCCGGTGTCCGAACGCGTCGGTCTCCGAGACGCGCCGTGACTCCGTCGTTCGTTTCCAGTTTGAAAGCATCCTGTCGCGTGGAAGTCAACCGAATCCACTTATGGCAGCCGGCCATCAGCGCCGGGCAGACGATGAGCGAGTACGACTCCGACTCCTCGGCGGTGACGGAGCCAGACTCCGACCTGAAGCAGGCGATCGGAGTCGCGGAACGGGCCGTAGCCAGACACGATCTCACCGCGAAACTCGCCGTCACGACGGTCGCCTTCGTCCTCCTCGGGCTCGCCGTGCGGATGCGGTACACCAGCCAGATGGGGGACAACATGGGCGCCATCATCGTGTGGTTCAGCCTCATCTTCGCTGCGGGAGCCGCCATCCTCGGCGGCGTCGTGAAGGTCTGGGGCGCCGTCCAGCGCTACCGCCACAGCTGGGAGTAGGGCCGACCGGGCGTCTTTTCCTCGCCGAGCACGCAGTGTCCCGCATGACCGACCGCGTCACCGACGAGGCCGTCGACACCGTCGACGGCACCCTGGAGCGCGCCGGCGGGACGCGCCGCCTCGAAGTCCGGCTGCCCGCCGACGCGAGCGACGACTTCCCCGCCGGGGAAGTGGTTCGCGTCGTCCTCGACGGGACCGAACGCCGCGCCCGGTTCGCGGCGACGTCGGCGGGCGAGCCCGCGATCCGCGGCGTCTACGACACGCCGAGCCAGGCGCGGAACCCGGGGGCGAGCGAGAACCGGCTCGGCGAGTGGGTCGACGACCGCGACCTCGAGGCGGGGCGCTCCGTGCACGTCGACGTCGTCGAACCCGGATTCAAGTACGGGCTGCGCGCGCCCGGGGAGTCCGCGACGTACGCCGCGACGGAGCCGCCGGACGCCGGGCTGGCGGACATCGCGGAGTCTCTCGACCAGTCCTGACCGCTCCCCGACGGCTCCGCACCGCCGGACGTAGTCGCCGGCGCGCCGTCACTTCGCCGTGGCGACGCCCGTGACCTCGAAGCGCGCGCCGCGGTCGCCGCCGGCGCCGCCGTCCGCGCGCTCCGCCGGCACTGCCTCGATGGTCCAGTCGTGGGCGTCAGCGATGTTCTCGACGATGGCGAGCCCGAACCCGGTGCCGTCCTCGGCGGACGTGAACCCGCGGTCGAACACCTCGTCGTGAGCGCCCTGCGGGATGCCGGGGCCGTCGTCCGTGACCGCGAATCCCTCCTCGCAGGTGGTGACAGTCACGGTCACGTCGGCGCCGCCGTGCTCGACGGCGTTCCGGAAGAGGTTCTCGAAGAGCTCCCGGAGCCGGCCCGGGTCCGCCTCCACGCGGTCCTCGTCGTCCGCGACGTCGAGGGTGGCCTCGGGCGCGTCCACGGACTCCCAGGCCTCGGTCGCGACATCGCCGAGGTCCACCGGCTCCGTCTCGTCGACCAGCCGGCCCTGGCGGGCGAGCTCGAGGACGTCCTCCACGATGGCCTCCATGCGCTCGAGGGCGTCCTCGGCGCGGTCCAGGTGCTCGTCGTCGTCGCTCCGGCGCGCCAGGTCGACGCTGCCGCGCGCGACGTTGATCGGGCTGCGGAGGTCGTGGCTGACGACGCTCGCGAACTCGTCGAGGCGCTCGTTCTGGCGTTCGAGTTCGCGCTCGCGCTCCTTGCGCTCCGTGATGTCCCGGATGGACGCCAGCGCCGCCACGTCGCCCTTGTAGTCGATGCTCGTCACGCTGAACTCGCAGTACCGGACGTCGCCGTCAGGCTGCCGGATGCGGGACTCGAAGGTGCGCTGGCGGCCGACCTCCGCGAGGAGCTCCTCGTGGATGGCTTCGAGGTCGTCGCGGTCCTCGCGGTGGACGATCTCCCAGGCGTCCATCGACAGCAGCGTCTCCCGGTTGCGGTCGAACAGCTCGGTCGCGCGGTCGTTCACGAACTCGGAGTCGCCGTCCCGGAAGATGGCGACGGCGTCGTGGCTCTGCTCGATGAGCGTCCGGTACTTCGCCTCGCTCTCCCGGAGCGCGGCCTCGGACTGGACGCGCCCGAGCGTCTCGGCGACGTGCGCCATCAGGACTTCCGCGAGTTCCGCGTCCCGCTCGGTGAACGCGTCCTGCTGCTCGGAGGCCGCCTGGAAGACGCCGACCCCGCCGATGGGAACGCTGAGAATGGAGCGGTAGTCGGGGTTCGTCGGGTCGGCGTCCTCGACCCCCGCGACGTCCGCCACGATGATGTGGCGCTGCTCCTGGTAGGTCTCGCCGGCGACGCCCTCGTCGGTAGGGATGGGTTCGGAGTCCCCCGACTCCATGCCGGTCGAGAGCGCTTTCGGGACGAGGACGCCGTCCTGGGCGACGTCGATGCCGCAGATGTCGAACTCGAGGATGTTCTCGGCGGCGTCGATGGCGAGCTGGTAGATGCCGTCCTCGGTCTCGCAGGCGACCATCTGGTCGGCGACGCTGTGGAGTTTCTCGAACTGGCGGCGCTCGTCGGCGAGCGTCGCCTCGATGCGCCGGTGGCGCTCCTCGTCGACGGCCGCGGCGACGGCCTGGCCGAGCGTCTCGCCGACGCCGCGGAAGTACTCGTGGACGTCCTCGACGTCCGCGTCCGGTTCGTCGTCGAGCGTGGTCACGGCGAGGGTCGCTCGCCGCGTCTCGCCGGCCGCGACCGGTGTGAGAATCCACGTCTCGCCGGCGTCGTCGACGGTGGTGACGTCGTCGGGAGCGTCGGGCGTTGGGGGGTCGGCGTCGCCCGCGGACGCGAGAACGCCGCCGTCGTCGTAGACGGCGGCTGACCGGTCGGTGTCTGCGATGGCTGCACAGGCTTCCCGGCGAACCGCGTCGGCGCCGTCGGCGCTGGCCGTGGCGCGCGTGACCGCCCGGAGGAGGGTGCCGTCGGGAGTCATCCCGGTCAGTCGCTTCCGGTGTTCCCGCCCGGGAGGTCCCGGAAGGCGACCCGGAAGTCGTCGTACCCGAATTCGGTGACCGTCTCCTCGATGCGGCCGCGGAGCTCCTGGATGCGGTCGACGAGCTCGTCGTAGGAGTCGTCGAGTTCGACGTCGCCGTCCTCGGCTTCGGACTCGAGTAGCGCGCGCTTGGACATCAGCGAGTACAGTTCCTGGAGGTGGTCGTCGTACGAGGAGCGGTCGACGAGGGTTTCGACGACGTCGTGGAGGTCGTCCTGGTCGACGGGCTTGATGAGGTACTCGTCGAAGCCGAGTTCGACGACGTCGGTGCTGGGGCGGACGCCCGTGACCATCGCGACCCGGCAGTCGTACTCGGCGCGGCGGATGCGGTCGAGGACTTCCTCCCCGGAGAGCCCGGGCATGCGGCGGTCGAGGAGGACGACGTCGACGTCTTCGCCGAGTTCGTTCAGTGCGACTTCGCCGGTGGTCGCCGTCTCGACGTGGTACTCGCCGGAGAGCCACGCGGCGTACACGTCCGTGAGTGCCTCGTCGTCGTCGACGACGAGTACACGCGCCCCTTCGTCAGACATGGCGTCGGTTAGACACCGTATCTGGTCAATCGGGTGTGATAAAGGTTTCCACCCGTTCCTCGCGGCTGATAACTCGGCCCGTATCACTCGCGGGCGCACGGCCCGTACCACTCGCAGGCGCAGGGCCAGCCGACCCGACCAAAATCCTTATATTCCTTTCGCTGTCCCGAGGTTACTCCCCGAGAATCCTTAGGACGACCAAAAGGTCCGCAATTCGTGCCGGTTGATGGCTGTGGGGTGCGTTGCGAGTATGTTAATACCCCGCACGACCGCGAAAGGTTTAAGTACTTGTCGACCTTACCCAACATTGAGACGAGTCGGGCGGACAGCGTGTCCCGGCCCTCCCGCCCGACGTGAAAACCCATAATGAGCGAGACAAAACTTCGAACCTACAGCGCAGACCAGCAGCAGTCCGAGAACGAACAGACCACGGAGAGCGAGAACGAGGAGACGTTCACGTGTCCCGAGTGTGGCGGCCAGGTCGTCAACGACGAGGAGCACGGCGAGTCCGTCTGTGCCGAGTGCGGTCTCGTGGTCGAGGAGGACGGCATCGACCGCGGCCCCGAGTGGCGCGCGTTCGACTCCAAGGAGAAAGACCAGAAGAGCCGCGTCGGCGCGCCCACGACGAACACGATGCACGACAAGGGGCTGTCGACGAACATCGACTGGCGGGACAAGGACGCCTACGGGAACAGCCTCTCGTCGAACCAGCGCCAGAAGATGCAGCGGCTCCGCAAGTGGAACGAGCGCTTCCGCACCCGCAACAGCAAGGAGCGCAACCTCAAGCAGGCGCTCGGCGAGATCGAACGCATGGCGTCCGCGCTCGGTCTCCCGAAGGAGGTACGCGAGACGGCGTCCGTCATCTACCGCCGCGCGCTCAGCGAGGACCTCCTGCCCGGCCGGTCCATCGAGGGCGTCGCGACCAGCGCCCTCTACGCGGCCGCCCGGCAGATGCAGACGCCGCGGTCCATCGACGAGGTCGCGAACGTCAGCCGCATCGACGCGATGGAGTTCAAGCGGACGTACCGCTACATCGTCCGCGAGCTCAACCTCGAGGTCGCGCCCGCGGACCCCGCGAGCTACGTCCCCCGGTTCGCGTCCGAGCTCGACCTCCCGGACGAGGTCGAGCGCCGCGCCCGCGAACTGCTGGACAACGCGCAGTCCGAGGGCGTCACCAGCGGGAAGTCGCCGGTCGGCCTCGCGGCCGCCGCGATCTACGCGTCCAGCCTGCTGACCAACCACAAGGTCACCCAGAGCGAGGTCAGCGACGTCACGGACGTCAGCGAGGTCACCATCCGGAACCGCTACCAGGAGCTCCTGGAAGCGACCGAGGTCGCCGCGTAACCCGGTTCTCGCCGCGACGACGCTTTTTTCCGACGGCGTCCGGAGTCACCAGCTAGCGTAGCCGTTACGCGGGATTCTCACTCGGACAGCGCCGCGTCCCGCCTCACGTCGTCCTCGCGGACACCGTGGCGTGATTCGCCAGTCGCAGGTCCCGGCAGGGCGCGACGGAAGTGCGTCGACGCCTCTCAGACGCGTTCGCCGGCGGGGACGGCCACCGAGAGCTCGTTCTCCGCGGGCGGCAGCGCACACGAGAAGTTGTCGTTGTACGCGCAGAACGGGTTGTACGCGAGGTTGAAGTCGACGACGACGTCGTCGCCGGTCTCCGCGTCCGCCGCGTCGACGTCCAGGTAGCGGCCGCGCTCGTAGGTCTCCGAGCCGTTCGTCTGGTCCGCGAACGGCACGAACAGCGACGCCTCGCCCTCCACGCGGTACGCGTCGAGCGTGTGGTGGTCGCCGCCGAGCGTGAACCCGAGCACGGCGGCGCGCGTGTACTCGGCGTCCGGCCCCCGCGTGGTCTCGAGTTCGACGGTCTCCGGGTCGTCGACGTCGCTGAACCGGGCGACGACGCGGTACTCGGGGTCGAGATCGAAGTACTCGAGGCCCTCGAAGTCCTCGCGTTCGCCCTCGGGAATCGGGGACTGCGGGTGCTCCGCGAGGAACCGGTCTTTCTCCTCGCGGTGGTCGCGGAGCCGCTCCCGCCAGGCGTCCTCGTCGAAGTCCTCGTCGGTCATGCCTCCGGCTGGGCCGCCCAGGGACCTAACGCTGTCGCCTCCGCTGAGTGACGAATGGCTTTTCCCCTCTGCGCTTCTCGTGGGAGTATGAACCTTCTCGACGGAAGCGCGGGTGGGGGCCAACTGGTCCGGACAGCCCTCACACTGTCGGCAGTCTCGGGCGAACCGTTCCGCATGCGGCACGTTCGGCGCGCTCGCGCGAACCCCGGGTTGCAGGCCCAGCACTGCGCGGCCATCGAGGCCGTCGCGGCGGCCTGCGACGCGGAGACCGGCGGCGTCGAGGTCGGCTCCGAGTCGTTCACGTTCGAGCCAGGCGAGAGCGCGGACGACGGCGAGGAGTCCGTGCTCGGCGGCAGCGTCTCCGTGGAGGTCGGGACGGCGGGCAGCGTCCCGCTGGTCTTCGACGCGCTGCTCCCGCTGGCGACCGTCCTCGAGGAGTCGTTCACGGCCCGCCTGGAGGGGGGGACGGACGCGAAGTGGGCGCCGCCGTTCGACTACTTCCGCCACGTGAAACTCCCGGTGCTGGAGGCCCACGGCCTGGACGCCGACGTGACGCTCGACCGCCGCGGGTTCTATCCGCGCGGCGGCGGCGAGGCGACGCTGACCCTGGAGCCGTCCTCGATGGACGCCCTCAAGGTGGGCGAGCGCGGCGACCGCGAGTCCCTGGCGGCGTACTCGGTCGCCGAGCAGGGCCTCGCCGAGGACGAGGTCGCGGAGCGCCAGGCCGAGGTGGCGCCCGAGGCTGCGGAGACGCACGTGGAGTACGCGGACGCCGACAGCACGGGGTCGGCGTTCGTGCTCGCGGCCGAGTACGAGCACTCCCGCGCGGGGTTCGCGGAGCTCGGCGAGCGCGGCGTGGAGGCCGAGGACGTCGCCGAGAGCGCGGTCGCTGACTTCGAGGCGTTCGAGGACGGCGACGCGGCGGTCGACGAGCACCTCGCCGACCAGCTGGTGCCGTTCCTCGCGGTCGTCGGCGGCGAGGTGCGGGCGCCCGCGGTCACGTCCCACGTGGAGACGTGCGTCGACCTGCTCTCGGAGTTCGGGTACGACGTCGCCGTCGAGGAGGACGGCGACAGCGTCGTCCTCTCCGGGTAGACCGGACGGGTCGCTCCGGGTCGAAACTTCCTGTTCTGGCGTGGGTCGCCGGTTCGCGAGCTACAGCTCCGGGTGGAGGCCGTCGGCCTCTCGGGCGTCGAGGAACAGTTCCGTGGTCGGGTGTAGTGGCGCGGGCGGGTCCTCGATGGGGAACCACTCGAGGCGGTCCCGCTTCTCCGGCTCCTGGTCGGGGTCCGGGTCACCGTCCGCAGGTCCCGCGAGTCCGACGACGGTCCAGGTCGTGCCGGGGCCGTAGTGGCTGTCGTGGTCGAACAACGCGACGACGCGGTCCGGCCGGAACGCGAGGCCGGTCTCCTCGCGGACCTCCCGGCGGGCCGCCTCGACGGTGGACTCCGCGGCGGTCTTCCCGCCCGCCGGGAGCCCCCACAGCGGCCGGGATTCGGCGTCGGCGGTGCGTCGCTCGAACAGCACGCGGCCGTCGCGTTCGACGGCGGCGACGACGCCGACGCGGACGTCGCGGCCTTCGCTGACTGGAGCGGGCATCGTCCGGGCGTCCGCGCGGCGGCCCGTAGCGATTTCGGTTCGCGGCGAGCGCCGGCTCACTCCTCGCGCGTTCGCTGTTCGCGCACTCGCTCCTCACTTCTCGCGCGCTCGCTCGAATGACTCCCGGGTGATGGTGTAGCGGTGCTGGTCGCGGACCTCGTCGGCCATCGGCGTCCAGTTCCGGAGGACGCCGTCGTACTGGCCGCCGTGCTCGTCGACGAACCCCTCGATGAACCGCTTCGAGCGCTCGTTGCCGGCCTCGTGGCCGATCTCGACGAGTTCGAGGTCGAGGCGGTCGAACGCGAGTTCGGTGAGCGCACTCGCGCACTCCCCGGCGTACCCGTTCCCCCAGTGGGGTCTGTCGAGGATGGCGCCGAGGCGTCCAGTCCGCCGGTCCCACTCGAGGACGAGGCCGGTGTAGCCGGCGAGGTCGCCGTCCGCGTAGACGGCGTACTCGGCGGTCTCGCCGGCCTCCCAGGACTCCTCGGCGTCGGCGAGCTTGTCGCGGGCTTCCTTCGGCGTCTCGTAGGGCTCCTGGGGGACGTGCTCGAAGACGGCGTCGGCGTGGTCGCCGTGCGCCGCGAACACCTCGTAGAACTCGCGGACGTCGACGCGGTCCCGGCAGAGGCGTTCGAGGCGGAGCGACGGCGTCTCCAGGGTCTCCGGGAACATACGCGACTCTTCGACTCGGGCGCCAAATGCGTTCCGCAGGTTCGGTATCCCCTCAGAGGAACGGGACCGCGAGACCGGCGGTGACGGCGCTGATCGCGAGCCAGCCGGCGTAGTTCCACCACGGGACGTCCCGGTAGCGCGGCCCCGGGAGGTCGTCGGTGTACGTCCAGCGCCCGGCTTCGACGCCGCGGTGGTCGGTCAGCGCGTCGTAGCCGGCCGCGAGGACGGCGCAGAGCGCGACCGCCGGCCAGCCGTCGGCGGCGAGGAGCGCAATCCGGAACCAGAGGTAGACGGCGCCGAGCCAGCCGGGGACGACGTAGAGCGGGACGCCGAGAATCTTCGGGTGGACGTGGTGTTCGAGCCAGCCGGCGTTGACGACGACGGCTTCGGCGGCGAACACGACGACGGCGCCGCCGGCGAAGAACGCCGCGACGGCGTCGGTCGGCCACGTCCACGCCGCGTGCGCCAGCGCCGCGGCGCCGAGCGCGACGGTCGTTGCGACGAAGGGGCGGTCGCTCGCCATACCCGGGTACGCGGGACGCGGCCCGAAAAAGCTAGTCCGTGAGGCCGTAGCCGCGCCGGAACAGCCAGACGTCGACGGCGAGCACGGCGACGGTGAGCGCGGAGAGCACGGCGAGCGCGACGTCCGGTTCGATGTCGGAGACGCCGATGACGCCGTACCGGACGCCGTTCACCATGTACACCATGGGGTTCAGGAGGCTGAGGTCGCGGGCCGGCCCGGAGAGCGCGTCGAGGCTGTAGAAGACGCCGCCGAAGAACACGAGCGGCCGGAGGATGAACTGGTTCAGGACGGTGAGGTGGTCGAAGTCCTCGGCGACGAGGCCGCCGATGACGCCGAACGCCGCGAACAGCACCGTGATGACCGCGAGGAACGCGACCGCGTAGAAGGGGTTCGCGAGCGAGTGGACGGGCGTGAAGACGGCGCCGACGCCCGCGATGAGCACGCCGATGAGGACGCCGCGGAGCGCGGACGCGGCGACGTACGCGGCGACCATCTCGCGGTACGCGAGCGGGCTGGTGACGGCCTCGTGGATGTACTCGTTCCAGCGCCCGTGGAAGATGGAGAAGGAGGCGTTCTCGAAGGCGTTCGAGATGGCGCCGAGGACGACGAGCCCGGGGAGGATGAACTGGATGTAGGGCACGCCGCCGATCTGGTCGATGCGGTCGCCGAGGATGACGCCGAACACGCTGAAGTAGAGGACGTTCGTGACGAGCGGCGGGAGGAACGTGTTGTACGGCCGCCGGACGAACCGCAGGACCTCCCGCCGGGTGAGCGCGGCGAGGCCGCGGGAGACGACGCTCACGCGACCACCTCCGACTCGTCGGCGTCCGCGTCGCCGTCGTCCTCGCCGTCACTGCCGGAGCTATCTGCGTCGCCGGAGTCGTCGCCGTCGGCGTCGTCGTCGCCTCGTTCGTCTGCGGCGCGGCCGTCGCTGTAGCCGTCGCCGGTCCGGGTCATGTTCACGAAGACCTCCTCGAGGCTGGTGCGGGAGACGTCGACGTCGGTGACGCGGTGGCCGGCGTCCTCGAGCGCGCGGATGGCGACCGGGACGGCTTCGCTGCCGCTGGACGCGCGCAGCGTGACCGTCGCGCCGTCGACGGCGACGTCCTCGACGGGGCCGCCGAGGTCGGGGACGTCGGTCGCGGCGTCGGCGAGCGAGAGCGTCACCGTGTCGGTGCCGCGGGCCGTGAGCTCCTCGGGGGTGGCGACCGTGACTTTCCGGCCGGAGTCGATGATGGCGACTTCGTCGCAGAGGCGTTCGGCCTCCTCGATGTAGTGCGTGGTGAGGAGGATGGTGGTGCCGTCGTCGTTGAGCTCGCGGATGACGTCCCAGAGGTCGTGGCGGAGTTCGACGTCGACACCCGCCGTCGGTTCGTCCAGGATGAGGAGGTCGGGGTCCGTGACCATCGCGCGGGCGAGCAGGAACCGGCGTTTCATGCCGCCGGAGAGCCAGTCGAAGCGCGTGTCCGCCTTCCCGTCGAGGCCGACGGTCTCGAGGGCGTCGTCGGCGCGCCGCTCGGCTTCGTCCCGGGGGACGCCGTGGTAGCCGGCCTTGTGCAGGAGCACCTCGCGGATGGGGAAGAAGCGGTCGACGTTGAACTCCTGGGGCGCGAGCCCGATGGCGTCCCGCGCCTGCTGGTAGTCGTCCTCGACGTCGTGGCCGAACACCTCGGCGGTCCCGCCGGTCTTGCGCGCGAGGCCGACGAGCGTGTTGATGAACGTCGTCTTCCCCGCGCCGTTCGGTCCGAGCAGCCCGAAGAACGACCCCTCGGGGACGGTCAGCGAGAGGCCGTCGAGCGCCCGGACGTCCCCGTACTCCTTCACGAGGTCCTCGGTCCGGATGGCGGCAGTCATTGCACGAACGAAGGCCCGTGTCGCTGTTAAGGGTGCTGAAAGCAGTAGCGCTCGGCGATTCCGGCCGTCCCGGACCAGGGGAGTCGGTGTGGGTCAGCCCGTGTTCTGCATGCCGGCGGCGACGCCCATGACGGAGAGGCGGAGCGCGCGCTCGGCGGCGGGGCTGCGGTGTTCGCGCGCGAGCAGCGACACCTGGAGGTAGTTCAGGGGGTCGACGTAGGGGTTGCGGCGGTCGAGGCTCTCTCGGAGCCAGTCGCGGTCGACGAGGTCGTCGCGGCCGGTGACGTCCAGGACGGCGTCGGCGGCGCGCTCGTACTCGGCCTCGATGCGGGGGTGGAAGCGCTCGCGGAGGTCGTCGGGCGCGAGCGCGGCGTACTCGTCGGCGATTTCGAGGTCGCTGCGGGCGAGCGCGAGCGCGGCGTTGTCGACGGTCGTCCGGAAGAACGGCCAGCCGTCGTACATCTCGCGGAGGAGCGCGTCGTCCTCGCAGGCGGCGAGGCCGGCGCCGAGCCCGTACCACCCGGGGAGGATGCACCGCGTCTGCGTCCAGGAGAACACCCAGGGGATGGTCCGGAGGTCCTCGACGGTGCGGTCGTCGGAGCGGGCGGTCGGCCGCGACCCGAGGTTGAGGTCGGCGACGACGTCGATGGGGGTGACGGCTTCGAAGTACTCGACGAAGCCGTCGGCGTCGAGGAGGTCACGGTAGGCGTCGCGGGCGGCGTCCGCCATCGACGCCATCGCGGTCGTCCACTCGTCGGGGACGTCGGCGTCGGAGTCGGTGACGGCGACGTCGGTCTCGGTGACGGCAGCGTGGCGGGCGCGAACCTGCGCGTTCAGCATCTGCTCGAGTTCGCGCTCGGCGACCCGGGGGTTGCCGTAGGTCTCCGCGATGGACTCGCCCTGCTGGGTGAACTTCACGTCGCCCGTCACGGTCTCCGTCGGGAGCGCGAGCAGGGCCTCGTTCATGGGGCCGCCGCCCCGGGAGATGGAGCCGCCGCGGCCGTGGAAGAACCGGACGTCGACGCCGTGGTCGTCGCAGATGGCGGCGATGCGTCGCTGCGCGCGGTCGAGCTGCCAGTTCGCGGCGAGGAAGCCGTTCTCCTTGTTCGAGTCCGAGTACCCGAGCATCACCTCCTGGGTGTCGCCGCGGGCGTCGACGAGCGCGCCGTAGGCGTCGTTCTCGAAGAGCGTGCCGAGGATGTCGCGGGCGTTCGAGAGCGCGGACCGCGTCTCGAGCAGCGGGACGACGTCCAGGCCGCCGTGTCCGGGGAGGGAGACGACGCCGGCTTCCGCGGCGAGGAAGACGACTTCGAGGACGTGGCTGGGGCGCTCGGTCATGCTGACGCAGTAGGCGTCGATGGCGTCGGCGCCGTACTCTCGCTGCCAGTCGGCGAGGGCGTCGAACCGGCCGAGGACGCGGGCGGCGTCGTCGTCGACGCCGCGGTCGTCGGCGAGGTCGAGGACGGGCTCGTCCTGGAGGACGGCGTCGGTGAGGAACTCGTCGCGCTCTGCCTCCGACATGCCGGCGTAGTCGACGCCCTGGCGGGCGAGCGCCTCGGAGACGGCGTGGGTGTGCTGTTCGCGGTGGTCGCGGAGGTCGAGGGCGGCGAGGTGGAGGCCGAACGTCTCGACGCGCCGGGCGAGCGGCGCGACGTGTTCGTCGGCGACGCGGTCGAGGCCGGCGTCCCGCACGGCTGCTTCGAGGTCGCGGACGTCGGCGAGGAGGGCGTCCGCGTCGGCGTAGCCGCCGGGGCGCACGTCGGTGATGCGTTCCACGCGGCGCTGGACGACGGCGACCGCCTGTCGGAAGGGCTCGTCGGGGTAGCGGTCGGCGGCCTCGCGGGCGACGTCCGGCGCGTCCGCCTGGACGGCGTCGAGCAGCGAGGAGACGTCGCCGCCGTCGAGGCGGACGCCGTCCATGGAGAGCGCGGCGAGCAGGTCGTCGAGGTCGTCGACGTAGCGCTCGCAGACGAGGCGGCGCTGGCGGTCGAGGACGCGCTCGGTGGTGTCCGTAGTGACGTAGGGGTTGCCGTCGCGGTCGGCGCCCGCCCACGACCGGAACGCGAGCACCTGGGGGACGGCCGGCGGGTCCTCGAAGTGGTCGTCGAGCGCGGCCTCGAGTTCGGCGTACACGTCGGGGACGACGTCGTAGACGACGTTCGCGAGGTACCACTGGACGTCGCGGGCTTCGTCGAACGGCGTCGGCTGGCGGTCGCGGATGCGGCGGGTCGCCCACAGGGACTCGACGACGGCTTCGACGCGGCGCCACTCGCGGCGTCGCTCGCTGGCGGTGAGGCGTCGTTCGTCGAGGCCGGCGAGCAGCTCCCGGAGCCTGTCCAGGTGGGACTTCACGGTCTTCCGGCGGGCCTCGGTCGGGTGGGCGGTGAACGTCGGGACGACGCGGACGTCAGCGAGGACGTCGGCGACGTCCCGGGCGTCCGCGCCGGCGTCGGCGAGGTCGGCGACGGCGCTCCGGGCGCTCTCGGCGAGCGCGCCGTCGGCCTGGCTGCGGCGGAGCTCCCTGACGCGTTCGCGTTCCTCCGCGAGGTTCACGAGCTCGAAGTAGCCGGCGAACGCCCGCGCGAGGTCCTCGCTGCGGGCGGCGTCGGCGTTCGCGACGACCGCCTCGAGCGGGTCGCGGTCCGCGGCGTCGCCGCGGCGGTAGTCGATGGCGGCTTCCCTGGCGGCCTCGACGGCTTCGTAGGCGTCCGGCGAGTCGCGGGCGACGGCGTCGCCGAGGGTCGCTGCGAGTTCGCGGACGTCCGCGCGGATGTCCCTGCCGTGCAACTCCATGGCACACTACTCGGCGGGGTGGCGTATCAACGCCCGGGACGGTACGAGAAATTGCCACTCGATTCCGAGTATGTATGTAGATCGGGCGGCCGTGGCGTCCCGAGCGCGTCAGGCGACGCCCGGCCCCCTGTCGACGTCCACGCCGCTGTCGCCGTCGCCGTCGAGGTCCGCCGTGATCTTCACTGGCGTCCCGCCGCTCGCGACGTCGTCGGCGTACCAGAGTTCGCCGTTGCTCACGAACACGACCTCGAGCGCGCCGTCGCCGTCCCAGTCGTCGACCGCGACCGGCGCCTTGTCGACGGACTGGTTGGCGGAGTCGACGATCGTCTCGGCGTTCCCCGCGGCGTCCACGAGTTTCAGGTTGTTCGACCCGTCCACGAACGGCACCCGAGCGGTGCCGTCGCCGTCGAAGTCCGCGGGCTGCCCGACGCCGACGGCGTTGTTCTTCCCGAAGCCGCCACTCGATATCTTCACCTCGGTGCCGTCGCCGTCCACGTACCGGAGCTGCTGGCTGGTGTCCCCGAAGACGAGTTCGTCCGCGCCGTCGCCGTCGACGTCCGCGACGCCCGCGACCGACCCGACGCCGCTGTCGCCGTGGTGGAGGCGGACGGACGGCCCGGTCGCGTTCGTCGCGGCGTACACGTGGCTCGCGCTTGTGCCCGCGTACAGGACGCCGTAGCTCGTGCCGTTCCACTCGCCGAGGCCGAGCAGCGACGGCGGCCCCGTCGGCGGGTGGGCGTCGGCGCTGGTCCGCCACGTCTCCGTGCCGTTGGTCGCGTCGATCAGCTTCAGCGCGTTCGAGCTGTTCACGTACGGGACCTCGAGGCGGCCGTCCCCGTCGAAGTCCCGCGTCATCGGTCCGAGCACCTCGACGTCCGTCGCCGCGAACGTGGTGTTCGAGGACGGCGTCACGTGCATCAGGTGGCCGGTGTCGTCGTCCACGAAGACGACGCCGCGGTCGAACCGCGTCCCGCCGCCCGGGACGTCGTCGTCGTCCGCGACCGCGTAGTCCTCGCCGGCCGGCGGCGACCGCGGTTCCACGTGCGCCGTGGTCTCGTACGTGACCTGCGCGCTCCGGAACGTGACGCTGACGTTCGCGCTGTAGACCGCGGGCACCGTCGTCGGCCAGTCGCCGGAGTCCCGGTCCTCGTAGGTGCCGGCCGCGACGGCGTTCAGCAGCGCCGACTGCGGCCGGTCGACGAGCAGGACGTACCGGCCCTCGGCGCTCGCGCCGTTCGCGAACGAGACGTCGTAGGGCGCGCCGACGCCGCCGGCGAACGTCCAGTTCGCGACCGCAGTCCCGTTCACGAGCCCCTGCGTGTAGTCGACCGCGACTGCCTCGCTCGGCCGCGTGTAGGACGCGACCTGCGTGCCGTCGTCGAAGACGACGACGTCCGTGCTCGAGCCGTTGTCCACGACGTCGACGCGCCAGGACGCGGTCCCGTTCGAGACGGTGACGGTGAACGTGCCGCCCGAGTCGGGCGTGACGACGGCCTTGAACCGCCGCGTCTCGTTGACGTTCGGCGCGACGGTCCACGAGCCGTCGCCGTTCCCCGCCGTGAACTGGCGGCGCTCGGACTGCAGGACCTGCGTGCCGTTCTCGACGCCGACCAGCGTCGCGTTCGTCACCCGGCCGCCCGCGACGGACAGCCTGGTGGCGTTCCGGTCCCAGCCCGCCACGCCGTCGCGGAGCGCGACGACGAGGCTCGCGTAGTTCGCGTTCTCGAAGTGGTTGACTTCCGCGAGCAGGCCGCCGACGCCGCCCTCGACGGCGTTCTCGAAGCCGACGGCGTCGTCGGCGCGGTCGTGGTTCCGGGTGGCGAGGTTCTCCGTGAACACGACGGCGTTCAGGACCAGCGCGAGCGCGACGAACGCCACGGCGAGCCCCAGCGCCGCGACGAGCATCAGTTGGCCGCGCCGGTCCCGGGGCATACCTCGCGGGAGGGGGCCGGGGCACAAAAGTCATCTGGCGCGCGCCGTGCTGACGAGCGCGACCCCGACGCCCATGAGCGCGCCGCCCGCGACGAACCCGGGGCCGAGCGCCTCCCCGAGGAACGCCGCGCCGAGCGCCGCGCCGACGACCGGCTGCGCGAAGAAGCACGCGGCGACGACGGTGGCGGTGGTGCGCTCGACGCCGCGGTACCAGAGGAACCAGGCGGCCGCGGTGCTGCCGAGCCCGAGGTACGCGACGGCGGCGAGGACGCCGGGCGTGACCGTCACGGGGACGTCCGTCACGGCGAGCTCCACGGCGGTGGGCACGGCGAGCATCGGCGCCGCCGCGAGCGTGCTGTACGTCGCCGCGGTGAGCGCGCCGTGCTTCCGGACGAGGCGCGCGCCGTCGACGGTGAACGCCGCCCACGCCGCGCTCGCGACGAGCAACGCCGCCACCCCGATGGCGTCCCCGCCGGCGAGCGAGAGACCGTACTGGCCGACGAGCACGAGCGCGGTGCCGACGCCGGCGAGAGCCATCCCGCCCACCGAGCGCGCGGTGAGGCGTTCGTCGAGGACGGTGACGCCGAACGCGAGCGTGAACGCGGGCGTCAGCATCGTGAGCAGGGCGCCCTGGCTGGCGTTCGTGCGGTCCGTGCCGACGAACTGGGTGGCGAGCGTGAGCGCCACCCAGACGCCCAGTCGAACCATTCCGCGGCGGTCCCTCGCGGACAGGTCGGGGGTCTCGCCGAGGGCGCGCAGCGCCGCGTAGAGCGCGACGCCGCCGACGACCACGCGGAGGAACGCCAGCGTGACCGCGGGCACGGCGCCGAACCCCCACTTGCTGACGACGTACATGCCGCCCCACAGCGACGCGGCGGCGAGCGGCGCGGCGGCGTCACGGATTCCCATCCTGGGAGGGGACTCCGGGTCGACCCGTGAAGCTTCCGGCGGACCCCGGAGGCTTTTGCCGGGTCGGGCGCACTGTCCGGTATGCGCGTAGTCGTGCTCGGCGCGGGGTCGCTCGGGTCGCTGTTCGGCGGCCTGCTCGCCGGGACGGACGCCGCGGTGACGCTGCTCGGCACGGGCGGCGACCACCTCGAGGCCGTCGCGCGCGACGGCCTCGTCGTCGCGGGCCCCGACGGCGACCCGACGACCACCCGCCCCGGGACGGCGACGGACTCGGCCGCGGCGGCGGACGCCGACCTCGTCGTGGTCTGCGTGAAGAGCTACGACACCGCCGATGCGGCCAGCGAGGTCGCGCCCCACCTCGGGGACGCGGACGTGCTCACGCTCCAGAACGGACTCGGGAACGCGGAAGCTCTCGCCGAGCACGTGCCCGCGGAGCGCGTCGTCGCGGGGACGACGACCCACGGCGCGGTCCTCGAGGCCCCCGGCCGGGTGCGGCACGCCGGCGGCGGGGACACGGTCGTCGGCCGGTACTTCGCGGAGAACGACGAGCGCGTCCGAGAGGCGGCGGCGCTGCTGTCGCGGGCGGGCGTCGAGACGGACGTGACCGACGACCCCGAGTCGGCGGTGTGGACGAAGGTGCTCGTGAACGCCGGCATCAACGCCGCGACCGGGCTGGCGCGCGTGGAGAACGGCGCGCTAATCGAGTCGGCGGCCGGCGAGCGCGTGCTCCGGCGCGCCGTCGCGGAGGGAGCACGCGTGGCGCGCGCCGAGGGCGTCGAAGTGCCGGCGGACGTCGTCGAGCAGGCCCGGGAGGTCGCGCGGCGAACGGCGTCGAACCGGTCGTCGATGCGCCAGGACCTCGAGCGCGGAACGCGGACCGAGATCGAGGCGTTGAACGCCGAACTGGTCGCGCGCGCCGAGACCTCCGGCGTCGACGTCCCCGTCAACGAGACGCTGACGGACCTCGTCCGGCTCGCGAGTCAGGACTCCGCGGGACGCGGGCAGTCGTAGGTGTCCCGGACGGTGTCCGCGAGCACCGAGTGCTTGTGGAGGACGAGGTAGACGACGACGAAGTCGTGCTCGATGGGGCGGAAGACGAACACCTCGTGGGCGCAGTCCGCCTCCTGGTCGAGGCGGTCCACGAGGGGTTCCAGGGGGAGCGCGCCGGTCCGTATCTCCTCGAAGACGTCGCGCTCGCCGGCCTGCTCGGCGAACGCGTAGACGGCGCCGTTCGGTTCGCCGTCGGTGCTGAACGTGGGGCGGCCGTGGACGCCCAGGCCCTCCTGGTGGGCTTCCTCCATCGTCTCGAGGGCGGCCTCGAAGAGCCCGGAGACGCCGTTCGAGAACGTGAACAGCGTGGGTTTCGCGACGTCGACGGCCTCGAAGCGCGCGTCGCCGTCCGCCCACGCGAGCGTCGCGTCCACGAGGTATCCGGGGCGGAGGCCGTCGACGTCGTCCGCGAGAGCGCCGTCGTAGCCGTCGCCGGCGACCCGGACCGGTTCGTGGTCGGCGCGGTCCAGCAGCAGGAGGTCGTCCGGGGACTCGTGCGCGGCCCCGAGCACGCGGAACTGTCCCTCCGTGGTTGTCTCCATGCGTCGACGTTGCGCGCGAGACGGGAAAAGGCCGTCCGTCCGCGCTCAGCGGACCGCCGGCCGGCGCGTCCGCGACCGGCGATCGTTGCTGGTGTCCGCACGCGTTCTGGTGACCGTGCCTCTGGCAGCGACGGTGCACGCTTTCGGGACCAGGCCAGTATAAGTACGGACCCACCGGCACCTGTTGCCTCGTTTACAACTCGGGCGAACCACCGGGTGGTCCAGCTCAGGGACTGTCCCGCCAACCGGTGGCCCCGCTGACCGAGCGGTCCGAAACTGTTTCCGGGCTGTGCGGGAACCGTGACGCATGGAACACGACGTGGTCGTCGTCGGCGGCGGGTGCGTGGGCGTCTCTACGGCGTACCACGTCGCGTCGCGGACGGCCCTCGACGTCGCCGTCGTGGAGAAGGAACACCACCTCGCCGCACACCAGAGCGGCCGGAACTCGGGCGTCCTCCACCCGGGGTTCAACTACGAGCCCGGCACGCGGAAGGCCGAGTTCGCCGTCGAGGGCACCCGCCGGATGAAGGAGTTCTGCGGCGAGCACGGCGTCCCCTGCGAGGAAGTCGGCGTGGTGGTCGCCGCGCGGACTCGCGAGGAGGAACGCCGGCTGGACGAGCTCGCGGCGCAGGCCGACGCGAACGGCGTCGACGCCACGGTGGTCGACCGCGACCGCCTCCGCGAACTCGAACCGGAGGCGGCCGGCCGCGCGGCGCTGCACTGCCCGGCGGCGGCGTCCGTCGACGCCCAGCAGTACGTGTACGCGCTCGCCGGGGAAGCCAGGGACGCGGGCGTGACCTTCCACGTCGACACGGAAGTCACGGGCCTCGACCGGGCGAGCGGCGGCTACGACGTGCGAACCGACTCGGGGACGCTCGAGGCGGGCGTCGTGGTGAACGCGGCGGGCCTGCACGCGGACCGCCTCGCGCACTCGGTTGGCGTCGGCGAGGACTACCGCGTGGTCCCGTTCCGGGGCGAGTACTACGAGGTGCGCCCGGACCGCCGCGGCCTCGTGAACTCGATGATCTACCCGACGCCGGACCCCGAGTTGCCGTTCCTCGGCGTGCACTTCACGCGGCGCGCAGACGGCTCCGTCATCGTCGGGCCGAACGCCGTGCTGGCGTTCGGCCGGGAGGCCTACGAGAACACGGCCGTCGACCTGCGGGACCTCCGGGACGCCCTCGGCTACGAGGGGTTCTGGCGGCTGTTCGCGTCCCCGAAGATGCTGCGGGTGGGCGCGGCGGAACTCGGGAAGTCGTTCTCGAAGCGGCGGTTCGCGGCGGCCGCCCGCGAGTTGCTGCCGGCGCTCCGCGCGGCCGACCTGGTGCCGAGCTACGCGGGGGTGCGGGCGCAGGTCGTCTCCCGCGACGGCGACCTCGTGAAGGAGCCGCTGTTCGTCGAGGACCGGAACGCGGTCCACGTCCTGAACGCGGTGTCGCCGGGGCTGACGTGTTCGCTGCCGTTCGGCGACCACCTCGCGGACCGCGTCGAGGCGATGGCCTAGCGGGAGGCGGCGAGCGCGGCGGCGGTCTCGCCGAACCCGAGGAGCGCGCCGAACGCGAGGCCGAGCGCGACCGGGATGGCGAGGAAGAGCAGCGCGATTGGGTGCGTCGCGACGAACGCGAGCGCGCCGAATGCGAGGAGAGCGGGCGCCAGCGCGAGCAGGGCGCTGGCGAGCGCTCGGAGCGTGCGCTGATCGAAGACGGGGGATTTGGCGTGGTCGGTGGGTTCGACGGGTCCGGTGGATTCGACGCGTCCTGCGGGGTCGACAGCCCGAGTGGTTTCGGTGGTCGTCATGGTGTGTTCCTCACCCGAACGGAGGACTCCCGCCGGCATAAGTATCCGCAGAATTACACTTCTGTCCGGGCGCGGACTGAAACTGGCTTCTGTCGGGGCGCCGTCAGTCCAACCCCCGAGCGAGCCGTCGGTGCGCCGCCCTGTACCGTCAGTCAGCCGTCGTGAGGGCGCCAGTCCGCCGCCCTGTACCGTCAGTCAGCCGTCGTGAGGGCGCCGCCCTCGGCGTCCCCGCAGCGGCGCTCCGCGTTCAGCACGCGGAGGTCGCCGTCCAGCGTCACCGCGAGCTCCTCGCCGTCGAGCGGAATCGTCACCGTGACGCGCTCCGGGTCGGTCTTGTACGTCGTCGTCTCGTCGGTGACGCACCACCGCAGCGTCCAGTGCTCGCGGGTGTTCAGGTCGACGCCGTGCTCGGCGTGGAACGCGACCACCGTCGAGTCGTCGAGGAGGCTCAACCCCACCGGGGACGTGATGGTGTGCTGGCACTGCGCGCACGTGTGGTCGACGCGCACGTCCAGTCCGAGGCGGTCGTCGTCGTCCGGCACGACGTCCGTGTCCATCCGGCCGCCGCACTCCGGGCAGACGCCGTCCGCGGCGAGACAGTGCAGGTGGCGGACGCGCTGGTCGAACGCCGCCGCGACCTCCGCGTCGGTGCGGTCCCGGAGCCCGCCCGGCGGGAACGCGTACCGGCCGTACGTCGCGTCGCAGTCCTCGCAGCCGACGGCGAGCCGTTCGTCGGCGTACCGGGCTTCGAGGCCGCCGCCGCAGGAGAAACACTCCCCCGTCACGGGGAACTCGAGGGTGACGCGGTCGGTGAACGTGCCCGCGAGGATGGCGCGGACGACCTTCTCGCCGGCGTACTGGAACTCGTAGCCGCCGTCGGTCTTCCGGACGAAGTGGTCGGTGAGCTGGGAGAGGTGGTAGTTGAACTGGGCGCTGTCCCGCATCCCGACGCGCTTCCGGAGGTCGGAGAACGCGACCGGCTGCTCGGGCGCGAGCCAGAGCTCCTGGAGGATGGTGATCCGGGTCTCGTTGCCCAGGAGCGAGAACGCCTCGGCGGCGGGGAGGCTGTCGCCGGGTCCGTCGGCGACCTCCTCGAGGAGGTCGGCGTCCGGCGAGGTGTTTGAACCGCTCATGTCCAGGTTGTCGTGGACCACGGCGATAAGGCTTCCCGAAATCGAATTTTTGTAAGTCAGTAGAGGGGTGTGGCGGCGAGCGCCGCGAGCGCGGACGCGAGCACGCCGAGCGTGAGCAGTCCCGCGTTCCAGACGCGGCTGTCCGCCGCCGCAACGCCGAGCGAGAACCTGTGTGTCGACGCCGGCCAGAGGAACGCGACGCCCGCCGGGGTCAGCGCGTCCGCGACGAGGTGCGTGACGACGGCGAGCCCGGCGACGCCGCCCGCCCCCGCCGGCAGCCACGACCGGACGTCCTCGAACCCCGGCATCGCCCACGCCGCTCCGGCGGCGAGCGCGCCGACGAACGTGGCGAACGCGACGGTGTGCGTGACGCCCCGGTGTTCGACGAACGGGATTCGGTGGTCGACGTCCGGGAGCGTCGCCAGCAGCCACACGACGCTTGCGCCGGCCGCGGCCAGCGCCAGCCGGTCCCGGGACGCGAGGACGTACAGCACCGGCGAGTACGCCAGGAGGGCGGCCCCGTAGTGGCCCGTTCGGTACACGTCCGTCGCGTGGTCACCGGGTTACGAGTATCTTTGGGTCAGGACCGGCGGACGAGCAGCGCGAGGCCGGCGACGAACGCCAGCAGGTACGCCGGGTGCTCGCTCGCGTACGCGCCGACCTCGGGGGCCGCGGCGAGGAGTTGGCCGCTCCTCACCGACTGTCGGAACGCCGCCCCCGGGCCGGTTCCCGCACTCCAGGCGGCGAAGTGCGCGAACGCGCCGCCCGCGAAGAGCAGGCCGACTAGCTGGTTCGTCCGGTCCGCGACGCCGTCGGCGAACGTCGACTCGAGGCTCATCACCGGACAGTACGGGGGTACCTCGAAAGAAAGTGGCCGACTCGGCAATCGGCGACGCGGCGTCGGTGGCCGCGGGTGGCTGCCGGGTGGCGTGGAGTTAAGGGGCGCGCCGGCCGTCACTCGCGTATGAGCGTCTTCGAGGCCCGAACCAGGGACTGCCAACAGCGCCTGCGGGAGCGCGGCGCCGCTGGCGTCGTGCTGTTCCCGAGCCCGAACTGCTACTACCTCGGCGGCTTCCACGAGGAGCCGGCCGAGCGCCACCTCTTCCTGTTCGTGCCCGCCGAGGGCGACCCCGCGTTCGTCGCGCCCGAGCTGTACGGCGACCAGCTCGCCGACGCGACGTGGGTCGAGGACCGCCGGCTGTGGGCGGACGGCGAGGACCCCCTGGGGCTCGTCGCGGCGACCGCGGCCGACCTCGGGATGACCGACGGCGAACTGCTCGTGGACCCGACGATGTGGGCGCGGTTCACCCAGGACCTCCGCGAGGCGCTGCCGGACGCGTCCTGGGGGCTCGCCGAGGAGGTGCTCGCGCCGCTGCGCGTCCGGAAGGACGGCGCCGAACTCGACGCGCTCGAGCGCGCCGCCGACGCCGCCGACGCGGCGATGCGGGACGTCCGCGACCTCGGCGACGACGCCGTCGGGATGACCGAGAACGAGCTCGCGCGCTTCGTCGAGGAGCGCCTCGTCGAGCACGGCGGCGACGGCACCGCGTTCGCCACCATCGTCGGGAGCGGGCCGAACGGCGCGAAGCCACACCACCACCACGCCGACCGCGTCGTCGAGCGCGGCGACCCCGTCGTCTTCGACTTCGGGACCGTCGTCGACCACTACCCGAGCGACCAGACGCGGACCGTCGTCCCCGCCGGCGACCCGCCCGCGCAGTTCCGCGAGGTCCACGGCGTCGTCCTGGAAGCCCAGCAGGCCGCCGTCGACGCCGTCGAACCCGGCGTCGCGGCCGGCGAGGTCGACCGCGCCGCCCGCGAGGTCATCGCGGACGCCGGGTACGGCGACGAGTTCGTCCACCGCACCGGCCACGGCGTCGGCCTCGACGTCCACGAGGAGCCGTACGTCGTGGAGGGCAGCGACCGCGAACTCGAACCCGGGATGGTGTTCTCCGTCGAACCGGGCGTCTACCTGTCCGGCGAGTTCGGCGTCCGCATCGAGGACCTCGTCGCCGTCACCGAGGACGGCTGCCGGCGCCTGAACCACACCGACCGCGGCTGGCGGCCGTAACAGCCTCCCCGGGCGCCGGCGCCGACCCCGGGGTCCGGAGGGGCGTTCCGGAACGCTCGTTCCGGGAAAGCACCCCTTTTGTCCCCGCGAGCCCGACCCTTCGAACCTCGTGGTCCCCAATCCGTTCAGCTGGCTGCTCCGCGCCGTCGGCGTCGCGCTCGCCCGCGTCGGCCTCGTCCAGGAGCAGCGGGCCCGCCGCACCGCCGAACTGGCGTGGCCGCGCATCGTCACGGGCGTCGCGCGGATGTCCAAGAGCGCGGCCGACGTCGCGATGGTCGGCGTCGCCCTGGGGAGCACCGCCATCGCGGGCGTCGGGTTCGCGGGCCCGTACTGGGGCGCGGCGTTCAGCCTCGGCGGCGGGCTCGCCGCGGGCACCATCGCGCTGGTCTCCCAGCGGTTCGGCGCCGGCGCGCACGACGAACTCGGGCAGGCCATCAGGTCGAGCGCCGCGCTCACAGTCGCCGCCACCGTCCCCGTCGCGGCACTGTTCCACCTCGCGCCCGCCGCGCTCGTCGGCGTGCTGACCGACGACCCCGCCGCGGTGCGGTACGGCGCGGACTACCTGCGCGTGCTCGCGTTCGGCGTGCCGTTCGCCGGCCTCAACCTCATCGGGAGTCGCGCCCTCATCGGCGCCGACGACTCCTGGACGGCGATGGTGCTGCGCGCCGGCGGCGCCGCCGCGAACGTCGCCCTGAACGCCGTGTTCATCTTCGTGCTCGGCATGGGCGTCGCCGGTGCGGCGCTCGGCACGGTCGCGAGCAACGTCGTCGTCACGAGCGCGTTCGCCGTCGGCCTCACGAGGGGCCGGCTCCCGGGCGTCGGCGCGTTCCCCGTCACCGTCTCCCCCATCGGCGGCTACTGGCACCCGGAGACCTGCCGGGACGTCGTCACCATTGGCCTGCCCGTCGTCGGCCGGAACTCCGTGTGGACGGCCGCGCGGTTCCCGCTGCTGGCGTTCGTCGGGCTGTTCGGCTCCCCGGTGGTCGCGGCGTACATCGTCACGCGGCGCGTCTGGGGCGTCATGAACACCCCGGGCTGGGGGTTCGGGCTCGCGGCCTCGAGTCTCGTCGGGCAGGAACTCGGCAGGGGCGACGAGGCGTCGGCGGCGTCCTACGGCCGCGAGATAACCGTGTTCTCCGTCGCGACGTACGTCCTGTTCGCGGCCGTCGTCGCGGTGTTCGCGCGCGACGTCGTCGTGCTGTTCGTCGACGACCCGGGCGCTCCCAGCGTCGCCATCGCCGTCGGGATGGTGTACGCCGCCGCGCTCGCCATCGTCCCGCAGGGCGTGACCAGCGCCGTCGCCGGCGCGCTCGACGCCACCGGCGACACGCGCTGGCCGTTCTACAGCCGTGTCGTCGGGATGTTCGGGCTCGCCATCCCGCTCGTCTACCTCGGCGCGACCACCCGGCTCGGCCTCTGGGGCGTCTACCTCTCGTTCTTCGGGGAGACCGTGGCGCCCGCCGCCATCAACTACTACCGGTTCGCCACCGGGAAGTGGAAGGCCATCAGCCGCGAGTACCGGCCGGACGCCGCGAGCGACGACTGACCGCTCGCGGGGATTCGCGGATTTTTACGCGCGCGAGCCCTCACGGCGGGTATGGTCGCGCCGCTCGCCGTCGACATCGACGGCACGCTGAGTCGCCCCGACCGCTCCATCGACAGCCGCGTCCTGGACGTCCTCCGGGAGTGGGACGCGCCCGTCGTGATCGCGACCGGGAAGGCGCTCCCGTACCCCGTCGCGCTCTGCCAGTTCGTCGGCGTCGAGGAGCGCGTCATCGCGGAGAACGGCGGCGTCGCGTACGTGGACGACGAGCTGTTCTACTTCGGCGACCGCGAGGCCGCCGACGAGGTCGCCAGCGAGTTCGCCGCCGCCGGCCACGACCTCGGCTGGGGGGAGTCCGACCTCGTGAACCGGTGGCGGGAGACCGAGCTCGCGGTCAGCCGCGAGCGGCCGCTGGACGTCCTCACGGAGCTCGCCGGGGAAGCCGGGCTCAGCGTCGTGGACACGGGGTTCGCGTACCACGTGAAGGCGCCCGGGATGAGCAAGGGCGCGGCGCTGCCGACCGTCGCGACGGAGCTCGGCTTCGACCCAGAGGACTTCGCCGCGGTGGGCGACTCGGCGAACGACGTGGAACTGTTCGAGGCCGCGGGCCGGTCGTTCGCGGTGGCGAACGCGGACGACGCCGCGAAGGACGCCGCGGACGTCGTCCTCGAGGCGGCGTACGCGGACGGCTTCCTCGAGGCCGTCGACCGGATTCGAGAAGACGCCGACG
>JBDGUB010000038.1:0-47346 GCA_042216245.1 Halobacterium sp. | reverse complement strand
CTAGAGCGATTCCTTCGTAAGGAATAGGCCGAGGGTTCAAATCCCTCCACCGGCTTGCTTCTGCGACGAACTACGTGAGGAGCGAAGCAACCGTGGAGGGATTTGAACGAGAGACCACGCAGCGCGAGCGCAGCGAGCGACCGTGTTCGCGTAGTTCAAATCCCTCCACCGGCTCTTCTCCACGATTCGACGCCGCAAAGCGACTGCTCTGTCACTTTGCGCGTCACCGTTTGGTAGTGACCTGGCGGGATTTGAAGGAGACCGGGCGAGCGCGGTGAGTGCGGGCGTAGTTCCCAATCCTTCCCGGGGCTCTTTCCGCCGAGCGGACTGCGACCGCAGAGCCCGCATCGACTCTCTTCGTTGGTTCACTCCGAGTTGCTGCGGCGCCGTCAGTCGTCGGCCAGCGGGAGGTCGACGGTGACGGTGGTGCCGCCGCCGTCGTTGTCGAGGAAGTCGAGGCTGCCGTCGGAGCGTTCGACGACCCAGTGGACCAGCCAGAGGCCGAGCCCCTGGCTGTGGTTGAGGGCGTCGATGTCGTCGACGCCGGTGAGGACGCGGCGCTCCATCTCGGGGACCCCGGGGCCGTCGTCGGCGACGGCGACGATGGCGTGGTCGTCGGTCCGGTCGACCGTGACGTCGACCGACGGGGAGTCGCAGGCCGCGTGCGCGGCCGCGTTCTCGACGAGTTCGCGGACGGCGGCCTCGACCTGCGGGACCGCGGCGGCGACCGGCGCCGCGTCGGCTTCGACCGCGACGTCGGCGTCGGGGTAGTCCGCGCGGACGGCGTCGGCGGCGCGTTCGGCGACGGCGGCGACGTCGACGCGGTCGGTGGTCGCGTCGGGCGAGAGCACGGCGTTGATTTTGCGTTCTTTCTGTGCCGTCTCGAGAAGGGCGTCACAGCGCTCGATGATGTGTTCGGCGTGTTCGGCGGCGTCGCCGTCGCCGTCCGCGAGCAACTCGGCCCGGCCGCGCACGACGTTGAGTTCGTTCCGGAGGTCGTGCCGGAGGAGCCGGTCGAGCACCCGGAGGTGGCGGGCCCGCTCGCGGCTCTCGGCGACCGAGCGCTCCACGGTGGCGGACATGTCGTTGAAGCCGGCGCCGATGCGGTCCCACTCCTCCGCGCCACCGATGCCGACCTGGACGCCGTAGTCGCCGGCTTCCAGGGCGTCGAAGCCGGAGAGCAAGCGCTCGACTTGCCGGAGGTTGCGGCGGTAGTTCCACCAGCCGAACACGGCGATGCCGACGAGAACCACCGCGACCCCGCCGAACTGGAGGGCGGTCACCCGCCGGAGCGTCGGCTGGACGACCGCACGCGACTCGCGGGCGCTGACCGTCCACCCGGTCTCTTGGAGTGTCGCGTTCTGGACGATGAGCGACGTATTCGGCTGCGGGAGGTCCGAGAAGATGACGCGCCCGGACGCCGTTCGAACCGTGACGCCCTCGGCGGGCCCCAGGTCGGCGGCGGCCCGTTCGAAGAACGATCCCTTCGAGAGGTGGAACGCGGCGTTGAGGGTCGCTACCACGTCGCCGTCGCGGACGATTGGCGCGCTCACAGTGACGATGTCGCGGCCGGACGCCGCTTCGACGACCTGACTGACGTAGGTCTCGCCGGCGAGCGCGTGCTGGACGTACGCCCGGTCCCCGAACTGCCGGCCGACGAGTGCGCGCCGGCGCTCGGCCGTGAGACCGGCGACGATGTTCGTCATCGTGCCGTTGGCTGCGACGACCGACGCGCCGGAGAACGCCGTCTCGTCGACGAAAGCGACGAGCGCCGCTCGCTGTCCGGCCGTGCCGTGCGCTGCGACCTCCGGGTGTTCGGCCCACAGTTCGACGGTCTCCTGGTAGCCGGCGAGGCGAGCGTCGAGCGCGGTCCGGACCTGTTCGGCCGTCTGTTCGACGTCTGCCCGGTGCTCCGTCTCGATTGTCTCCTTGTAGACCTGGAAGCCGGCGAAGACAGACCCCGAGAGCAGGACCGCGGCGACGAGCAGGCCGGCGACGAAGACGCGTCGGGACCGCATGGTCAGGCTTTCGGGAGTTCCACGGCGAAGACGGCTCCCTCGGGGTCGTTGTCCTCGACCCAGACCTCGCCGTCCACGCCGTCCACGAGCGTCTGCACGAGGTACAGGCCCATGCCGGTCCCCTGGCTCTCCAGGCCCTTCTCGCCCTTCCCGAAGATGTCGTCTTTCTGGCCGTCCCGCACGCCCGGGCCGTTGTCCGCTACCCGGACCACGACGCTGTCCCCCCGTTCGGTCGTCGAGACGGTGACCTCGGGGACGTCGTTGTCGTTGTGCTGGACGGCGTTCTTCATGAGGTTCCGGAACACGGAGTCCAGCATGTCGGTGCCGGCGACGTCGACGGCCGGGACGGCGTCCTCGACGGCGATGACGGCGCCGGGGTACGACGACTGGACCTCCTCGATTTCGGGTTCGAGCACGGACCGCAGGTTCACTTCGCCGTGGTTCGCTTCGCTGGCGAGCATCACGTTCGCGATCTCGCGGGCCGTATCCGTGAGCTCGACCGCGTGGTCCGCGCTCGTCCGGATTCGGGAGACGTACTCGCGGTGGTCCTCGGGGACTTCGTCGGCGAGCATCTCGGCGTAGGCGAGGACGACCTGGAGGTCGTTGCGCACGTCGTGGCGCAACACCTGGTTGAGCACTTCGAGGTTGTCCCGCTGGGTCTCGAGGCGGGCTTCGTAGTCCTCGCGGTCGGTGACGTCGTGGACGACGGAGAACAGCAGTTCGTCGTCCGCGAGTTCGATGGGCGAGGAGTGGACTTCCACGGTCCGGACGGAGCCGTCCGCGAGCTCGTGTTCGAAGACGAAGTGGTTGCCGTCCTCTCGGCGGGCGTTCTCGCGCTCCTCGGCGACTGATTCCGCCGGCATCGCGTTCAGGTCCTCGACCGTCATGCCCGTGAGCTCCCGGACGGTGTACCCGTAGAACTCGGCGGCGGCCTCGTTGGCGTTCTGGATGCCGCCGGTGTCGGGGTCGACGAGCAGCATCGGCGCGCTGTGACGCTCGAACATCCGTCGGAACCGCCGGGCTCGTGTCCGGAGCGCTTCCGCCATCTCGTGGCGTTGCGTGACGTCCACGACGGCGCAGTCGTAGACCGTCTCCGCCCGTGTCGGGTCCGTGGTCGCCGTGACCGCGGCCCAGATGGTTTCGCCGTCCAGCGTCTCGAGTTCGACTTCAGTGCCGGTGACGTCGTCGTCGGACTGGAGACGCGAACTGAACGTCTCGTAGGTGGCCTCGTCCACGAACAGGTCCCGAACGTCCCGGCCGACGAGGTCGTCCTTCGAGTCGGCGTCGAACATCGCCACCATGCCGTCGTTCACGAGTTCGAGGGTGCCGCCCTCGCCGCCCGACACCTGGCAGACGGCGACCGGGAGCGCTTCGACGAGTCGCTCGTACCGGTCGGGCGCAGGCTCGTTCTCGGCGTGCGTCCTGGACTGGTCGACGACGAGCGCGGCCGCGGGGCCGCCGTCGTGGTCGACGCGGACCGGTTCGACGGCCGCCGTGAGTCGGCGGTCGTCGGCGCCCGCGAGGACGACCTTGGACTCCCTCTCCGGGGTGTCGCCGTCCGCGACGTCGGCGCAGTACTGCTCGAGGTCCGGTGCGAGGTCCCTGGGGGCCAGTTCCCCGACACGAACGCCGGCGGGGTCATCGAGGGCGGTGAGTCCCCGGAACGATTCGTTGGCGAACCGGACGCGGCCGTCCTGGACGACGACGACTGGGTCGGTGACGCGGTCGAGAACCGCACCGAAAGGGTTTGAGAGTGACATGTAGGTGCCTCCGAACTGCGTTCACGTCGTCCGAGGGAACTCCACCCCCATAAGGCCGTGAACCACTTCCTACGTGCTGGGAGCGACTCTGCCTGGCGGAACGCGGACTGCGGCCGTCGACCTGGCGGCCGTCGTCGCGCTCGCGGGGTTCCTCGACGCACTAGCCGTGCTGTGGGCGGACGCTTGGGCGACAGCGACAGTACTGGCGGCGGGGAACGGGATTCCGCGAGCCTGGCTGTTCGGCGTGCACGTCGGCGGGTTCCTGGTCGTCGCTGCGACGGGCGCGCTGGTCGGGCGGTTGCTCCCCTAGCTGGCGCACGCCCAGAGCCCGGTGTCGTTCCGCCGAGCTCGCCGCTCCGTGGCCGTGAACTCCTCGAGCCGGGAGAACGGCGAGTCGTAGAGGCGGGCGTAGCCGCGCGCGAGCAGCTCGCGGTTGAACGAGTCGCCGTCCGTGGTGACGTACGCGAGCAGTCGGCCGTAGCTCCCGCGCTCGTCCGCGACGGGGTCGGTCGTGACGGTGACTTCGGCGCCGGCGAGCCGGTCGCTCGCGTACTGGCTGGCGCGCTCGCCCCACCGGCGGAGGCACGCGCGGCCGGCGTCGGTGTCCGGGACGCCCTCGAACTCCCAGGGAGCAACGTCGCCGGACACCTCGGGGGTGTCGACGCCGAGCAGTCGGACTCGCTGCTCGGTGCCGTCGGCGAACCGCACGTCGACAGTGTCGCCGTCCACGACGTGGACGACGGTGGCGCTGCGTTCCCGGCCCGCCGGCCGGCCGTCTGCTGGCGTTCCGTCCGCTCGCGTCGTGCTCGCCGGCTGCGTGTCCGGCTGGAGGCCCCCGATCGAGACCGTACAGCCGGCGACGGCGACGAGTGCGACGACGACGAGCGCGCGTCCTCCCGGGGTCATGCCCCGGGGTTCGAGCAGGCGCGTGTTAACGCTCTCGGAGCGCGGCGACTAGCGCCGCGGCGGCGACGCCGGCGACGCCCGCCGCGACCCCGAACCCGGGGACGCTGACGCCGCCGCCGGCGACGTCCACGCGCACCGAGCGGTCGCCAGCGCGGATGGTCGCGACGCCGGGCTCCGTCAGGGAAACCGTGAGGTTCCGGGTGACGGACTCGCCGGCGGCCAGCGTCACGTCGAAGGCGCCGACGCGGCTGCCCGCGAGCGTGACCGGGACGGTGCCGCGAGCGGGCGCGTCGGTCGGGTTCGAGAGCGTCGCCGTGACCGTGACGGACTCGCCCGTGGAGACGCTGTCGGGCGTCACGCTGAGCGAGGAGACGACGGGCGACGCGGGCGGCTCCACCTCGACGGGGACCCTGGTGCGGCCGAGCGTGAGGTTGTACGTGCCCGCCTCGGTGAACCGGTGCTGGAGCGTGAGCACGGCCGTCTCACCGGGCTGGAGGTCGCCCCGGCTCCGTGCCAGCGTCCGGCCGTCGACGGACAGCGTGGCGAGGTACGTCCCGGTCGCGCCGCCGGTGTTCGTGACCTTCCCACCGACCGTGAGAACCTCGCCGACGTACACCGTCGGCACCTCCCGGAAGGTCGCGTTCCGGAACGGCCCGGTGACGTGGTAGCCCCCGACGTCGTAGGTCATCCGGGGCGGCCGCGTCCCGAACGCCGCGGCGTGCTCGGCGCGCGTCCACATCTCGGGCGCGGCCCGCGTCTCCGTGTACTCCTGGGCGTACTGGCCGACTGCGAGCGACGACACGTCGGCGACCACGGTGAGGAAGTCGTCGTTCGACACCGGGCCCTCGAGGCGGTTCAGCCGGTAGAAGACGTCGGCCATCGTCGCGCTGCTGTCGGTCACGAGCCGCACCTGGCGGTCGATCGACCCCCAGACGAGGCTGCCCTTGAGGTAGTTCGCGCCCGCCGGCCACGACGACGGCTCGGCGAGGACGGCGTCGTCCCAGGGCTCGCGTTCGCCGTACGCGAGGTACCGCTGGAACTCGTCGAACTCGACGAAGCCCTCGCGCAGCGAGAGGAACGCGGCGTAGTACTCGGCGGACGCCTCGACCGTCCAGCGGCCAGAGGTCGTCGTCCCGAACGCCTGCCGCGTGTGGACGTACTCGTGGTACCAGACGTTCCCGGCGTCCTGGAGTTGCGCGTCGGCGGCGACCCACGCGTCGTCGCCGCCGTACTCGACGCCCCGGATGCCCCACTTCACCGTGGTCGGCGCGGCCGCCATCCAGACGCTCGCGTCGCGCTCGCCGACGCGCAGCCGACTGGACGCCGCCGCGAGCGCGTCGAGGACGGCCGACGGCGACTCCGCCATGTCGGCCGCGGCGGGGACGGCGAGGTGGAACGTCTGGCCGTTCGCCGTCCGCGTGTGCACGTCGACGGGGCCGAGGAACGCGATCTCGCCGCCGGTCGAGCCCTCGCCGTCGACGGTCGTGGACTGCGAGAGTTCGACCGATTCGGCGTTCCGCCACCCCCACTGGGTGCGGAGGCTCGGCACGGTCACGAGCGCCCACGACCCCGCGTCGACGAACGAGTACTCGCCGTCCTGGGCGAGCAGGTTCGAGCGTTCGACCGCGCGCTTCCCGGCCGTCGTCTCGTTCGCGGGCACCGAGAACCTGAGGCGCGCCGGGTCGCTGTCCCCGTCCCAGGCCCACTTCCCGTCGCCCCGCGTGAAGTCGTCGGTGCGGACGTTCCTGGCGTCCGTGGGCAGCGTCACCGACAGCGATGTCAGGACGTCCGGGACGTCGTACGTGACGGCGACGTCGATCTCCCCGGGCGTGGACGGCGTGAGGTACAGCCGGACCGACTTCTGAATCGTCGGGACGCTCGCCGCGTCGCCGGCCGCCGACTGCGCCGACGACGAGTGGTTGACTGACTGTGTGCCGGCGCCGGCGGCCGCGGCTGCCGGGCCGGCCACCATCGAGACCACGAGAAGCGACGTGACCAGCGCGACGCGATGCATAGGGGGACTCGGGACGCGAACCACATAATCGCGGGGGCCGGCGACCGAGCCTCGCGGCGGGGCGGGCGCGTGCGTCGAGTCACTCGCCGCCGTCCGCCACTGCGAGCCGTCCGGCGTCGTCGAGCGCGTCGACGGCGGCGACGACGTCCTCTCGGGTGACTCGCGTGCCGGACGCGCCGTCGCCGACGACGAACGCCGCGTCGGCGGCCTCGCGGAGTTCCGGGTTGGCGCCGCGGTCGGCGGCCGCCGCGGGAACGACGACGGCGTCGGCCGCCCGAACGCGCTCGCGGGCGCGAGCGACCGCGTCGTCGCCGGGCTGTTCGAACGGCGGGACCGTCACGCAGTCGGCGTCGAACAGGCGCGCGGTCTCGTGGTCGGTGTCGCCGTCGACGACCGGGCCGACCGAGACGGCGGCGCCGGCCTCCGCGAGCGCCCGGACGACCGGCGTCGCGCTGTCGCCGCCGCCGAGCACGTGGACGCGAGCGTCGAGGTCGCCAGACGCGTCCGGGAGCGGGGTCACGCGGGGCGCCCCGGTCGCGGGGTCCGTGCCGACGGCGACCCTGGCGTCGAAGGCGTCCCTGATGGCTTCGGGCGTGAGCACGGCCTCTGGCGTGCCGGAGTCGAGGACGCGGCCGTCCGCCACGAGCACGAGTTCGTCGCAGTACCGGGCCGCGAGGTCGAGGTCGTGGATGGCGGCGACGACGGCGCGGCCCGCGTCGTCCGCGAGGCCGCGCACGAGGTCCAGCGTCCGCACCTGGTGGTTGACGTCGAGGCTCGCGGTCGGCTCGTCCAGCAGGAGGACGGGCGTGTCCTGGGCGAGCGCGCGAGCGAGCAGCACGCGCTGGGTCTCCCCGCCGGACAGCGACGTGACGTCGCGGTCCGCGAACTGCGTGACCTCAGCGCGCTCCATCGCGCGGTCGACCGCGCCCGGGTCGTCGTCCGCGCCGAACCGCGGCACGTGGGGGTGGCGCCCCATCTCGACGGTCTCCCGGACGGTGAAGTCGAAGGAGACGTGCGTGTCCTGGGGGACGCTCGCGATGCGCCGGCTCGCGGCCTTCGACGGGAGGTCGTGGACGGCGTCGTCGTCGACGAGCACCGTGCCGGCGTCGGGTTCGACGACGCCGTTCATCGCGCGCAGCAGCGTCGACTTCCCGGCGCCGTTCGGCCCGACGACGCCGACGAACCGGCCGTCCTCGACGCTCGCGCTCACCGCGTCCAGGATGCGCTTCCCGCCGAGCTCCACGTCGACGTCCCGGACGTCCAGGGTCACAGCGCGTGCACCTCCCGTTCCCGGAGCAGGTAGAGGAAGAACGGCGCGCCGACGAACGCCGTGACGATGCCGACGGGGAGCGTGGACGCGCCGGCGCGCGCGACGGTGTCCGCGAGCACGAGGAACGCGCCGCCGGCGAACGCGGACGTCGGCAGGAGGATTCGGTGGTCGGGGCCGACGAGGAGGCGCATCGCGTGCGGGACGATGAGCCCGACGAACCCGATGACGCCGGCGACCGCGACGGCGGCCGCGGTGACGACGCTGGAGACGGCGAGCAGGACGCGTTTCGTGCGCTCGACTTCGACGCCGAGCGTGTGCGCGTCCTCCTCGCCGGAGAGGAGGACGTTCATGTCGCGGGCGTACGCGAGGAGGGCGAGCGAGCCGACGACGACCGTGGGGAGCGCGAGTTCGACGTCCGCCCACGTGCTCGTGTGGAGGTTGCCCATCAGCCAGTACATCGCCTCGCGGATGCTCTTCCCGGACTGCACGATGAGGAAGGACGTGACGGCGCCGAGGAACGTCTGGACGGCGACGCCGGCGAGCAGGAGCGTCGCGACGGGCGTCCGGCCGTTCTGGGTGGCGAGGACGTAGACGGCGGACGCCGCGAGGAGCGCGCCCGCGAACGCGGCTGGCTGGATGCCGACGGGGAGGAACGCGGGGAACGCGATGACGGTGACGGCGCCGACGGCGGCGCCCGAGGAGACGCCGATGATGGAGGGGTCGGCCATGGGGTTCCGGAAGAACCCCTGCATGACGGCGCCGGAGACGGCGAGCGCGGCGCCGACGGTCGCGCCGAGCACGATGCGGGGCATGCGTAGCTGGCCGACGATGTACTGCTGGGTGCCGGGGACGGAGAACTGCAGGGGTGAGACGTACTCCACGGCGAGCGCGGGCCACGGGAGCTGGCCGAGGAGAGGGACGGCGACGGGGTCGACGAACACGGAGACGGAGGCGGGGACGGCGAGCACGTCGAGCGCCGCCAGCGCGACGTGCTCCGGGGGGATGGGGACGGGCCCGACGTTCGCGCTGGCGAGCATCACGGCGACGAGGGCCAGGAAGGTCCCCGCCGTCCACGCGCTCACTCTCGTGTACGTTCGCATCACTCCAACCGTATTTGCTTTAGGTAAATATTTATTGCGTTAGTGCGCTCGGTGACGTATGCGCAGGAGTGCAATCGCAGTTGGTATAGTACTACTAATTCTTAGCGCGGTGGCGCCCACCGCGGGCGCCGTCGGCGCCGCCGGCCCACAGAACGCCGACGCCCTCGAGTGCTCGTTCCCGTACACGAGCACCGACGCCAGCGGCACCGAAGTCACCGTCAGCGACGAACCACAGCGCATCGTCACCCTCAACCCGAGCGCCGCACAGACTCTCTGGGAGATCGGCGGCCGCGAGAAAGTCGTCGGCGTCTCCCAGTTCGCCGGCTTCCTCGACGGCGCGAGCTCCCGGACCGTCGTCACCTCCGGGTTCCCCTCGAAAGTCAACGTCGAGAAAGTCATCAAACTGAACCCTGACCTCGTGCTCGCGCCGAACACCATCTCGAACGACTCCGTCGAGCAGATCCGCGGCGCCGGCATCACCGTCTACCGCTTCGAACTCGCGGACTCCCTGGCGTCCATCTACGAGAAGACCCGGCTCATCGGGAAACTCACCGGCGAGTGCGACGGCGCCGAACAGACCGTCGCCTGGATGCAGGACCGCGTCGAGACCATCTCGCAGGCCGTCGAAGGCGAGGAGAAACCCAGCGTCTACTGGGGGACCGGCGCCGGCTACACCGCCGGCCCGAACACCTTCATCGGGAAGGCCATCGCGAAGGCCGGCGGCCACAACATCGCCGCCGAAGCCAACGCCAGCAAACCCTACCCCCAGCTCTCCCGTGAGTTCATCGCCGCCCAGGACCCCGAGTACGTCGTCGTCAGCGTCTCCCCCTCGAAGATGGGCAACGAGTCCCGGTCGTACATCCCGAAGGGGTCGGTCATCCGGAACACGACCGCCTGGGAGGAGAACAACATCGTCGTCGTCAACGTCAACAACCTCAGCCAGCCCGCGCCCCGCGTCGTCTACCCGATGACGAAGATGGCGAAAGCCTTCCACCCCGAAGCCTACGCGGCCGCCAACACCACGACGACGACCCAGACGTCGACCGCGACCACCGCGGACGCGACGCCGACGACCAGCGAACCGACCACGGACGCCCCGACGACCACGTCCAGTAACGGCTCGACGCCCGGATTCGGCGTCGCCACCGCGCTCGTCGCCGTGCTCGCCGCCGCGCTGTTCGCGCGCCGGTAACGCCCCCTCCCCCCGGACTCCTCCGATACCGTTTACCGCCTCGAACTGCTAGCCCGGGTATGGTCGAGAACGTCCTCTGGCCCGCGTACTTCGACGCGTCGCTGTCGCGACGCGAGGGCCGCCGCATCGCCGAAGACCTCGCGGTCGACGACCCGACGGTCGACGAGATCGCGACCGCCGTCCAGCAGGTCGGCTACGACGCCGTCGTCGAACGCGACGTCGCGTACCCCCGCCGGCACTGGGAGGACTCCGGTCGCGTCCTCGTGCAGGACGCCGACGACGCCGGGAAGTCCGACCTCACGCAGGCCGTCGCCGCGTACGTGACGGCGCTCCGGGACTGATGGAGCGCGCCGGCGACGTCGTCCGGACCGCGGGGAACGTCGCGGTCGTCCGCAGCGACGGCAGCGACCACCCCGACATCGGGACGCCCGTGGTCGACGAGTCCCTGGACAGCGTCGGCCGCGTCGTCGACGTCTTCGGGCCGGTCGAACGCCCCTACCTCGCGGTGTCGCCGGACGACGACGTCCACCTCCCGCGGCTCGTCGGCGAAACGCTCTACGTCCGGTAACGCTCCCCTGTCACCACGGCCCCGCCGAGACCGCGGGACGAACCGGGCGTCGGGAAGCCGGAACACAGAAGCCGCGCGACGCCGACGCGTCGTGCATGAAGGACTCGACGCGCGTCGCCGCCGTCCTCGGCGTCGTCGTGGCGCTGTTTCTCGTCGTCCAGCTGGGCGCGCTCGCGCTCGTCGAACCGTTCAAGGACGCGGGGCTCCAGTCCACGGAGAACCCCCAGAATCCACTGAACAGCATCGTCTACGTCGCGTTCCTCCTCGTGGCCACGGGCGGCATCCTCCTCGTCATCAAGTACGACGTCCAGTGGCTCCTCCGCGGGTTCGTCCTGCTGACGAGCGGCCTCATCTCCTCGTACGTCTTCGGCGCCATCCTCCCGACCACCGTAGTCGGTGGGGTGAACGCCGCCGCGTGGCTGCCGGCCGCCGTGCTGGTGGTCGCGCTGTACGCGTACCCCGAGTGGTACGTCATCGACGGCGCGGGCGCCATCATGGGGATGGGCGCCGCGGCGCTGTTCGGCATCAGCTTCGGCGTCCTCCCCGCCATCGTGTTGCTCGGCGCGCTCGCCGTCTACGACGCGATCAGCGTCTACGGCACCGAACACATGCTCACGCTCGCGTCGGGCGTGATGGAGCTCCGGCTGCCCATCGTGCTCGTCGTCCCGTCGACCCTCGATTACTCGTTCCGCGAGCAGGGCGGCGAGACCGCCGCGGAGGCCTCTGAGGGTGAGCGCGAGGGCGAAACACCCGTCGACCGCCCCGCGTACTTCATCGGGCTCGGCGACGCCGTGATGCCCTCCATCATGGTCGCGAGCGCCGCGTTCTTCCTCGACACCCCCCAGGTGTTCGGCGTCGAACTCGCGGCGCTCACCGCGATGGTCGGCACGCTCGTCGGCCTGCTGGCGCTGATGCGGCTGGTGTTCGAGGGGCGCGCGCACGCCGGCCTCCCGCTGCTGAACGGCGGCGCCATCCTCGGCTACCTCCTCGGCGCGCTCGCCGCCGGCGTCTCGCTCGTGGAGGCGCTCGGCGTCAGTCCGTACGTGTAGGCGCGTCGGTGGGCGAACAGGCGGCTTGACTCGGTCGCGGAGCGGGACGCCGCACTACCGCTCGACCGCTCCGCGCTGGCTGTCAGGTCACGCGACCCGGTGGTCCCGCCCTCGCACTTCAACCCTCAATCGCCGTGGTCACTCGCCGGTGAGCGCGTCGCTCGCCGCCGCGAACTCGAGGGTGGTGCCGAGCCCGCGTTCGGACGCGCGCTCGTAGAGCAAGTGGGCGGCGGCTGCCGTCTCGATGCCGGTGCCGCCGCTGTCGAAGACGGTCACGTCCTCCGGCGACTCCCGGCCGGGGGCGTCGCCGGCGACGACTTCGCCGAGTTCAGCGTAGACGTGGTCCTCGTCGACGACGCCGGCCTCGACGGCGTTGATGAACGACCCGGCGTCCTGGTCGACGCGCTCCCGGAGGTCCGGGACGTAGACCGCTCGCTGGATGGTTTCGGCGTCGAGCTCGTGCTTGCTCGGGTCGTACTGCCCCATCGCGGTGACGTGCGCGCCGTCCGGGAGGTCCCCGCCGTCGAAGACGGGTTCGTCGGCGTTCGTCGCGGTGACGACGACGTCGGCGTCCTCGACGGCGGCGGCGCTGGACGCGACGGCGGCGACCGAGGCGTCGAGGCGTTCGTTCATGTCAGCCGCGAACTCCTCGCGGTGGTCCTTCGTCGGGGAGTACACCCAGACGGTGTCGAGGTCGCGGACGGTCGCCGTCGCGCGGAGCTGGCCGCGCGCCTGCGCGCCGCTCCCGATGACGGCCATCGTGGACGCGTCGCGGCGCGCGAGCGCGTCCACGGCGACGGCGCCCGCGGCACCTGTCTTGAAGGGGTTCATCCTGGCGCCGTCGACGATGGCCAGCGGCTCGCCGGTGTCGGCGTCGAACAGCGGCGTGACGAACCACGCGTCGCGCTCGCCGAACCCCGCGCTGTACACGTACCCGCCCATCGCGCCGGTCTCGGGGAGCACCGCGGCGTACGCCGTGAACATCCCCGGCGGGTCCTCGTTCAGGAGCTTCGTGCGGGGTTTCGCTGGCGCTCCCTCGCCGCGCTGCCGGTAGCCCTCCCGGACGGCGTCGACGTAGTCCGCGGGGTCCGCGAGCCCGGCGACGTCCTCGTCCGACAGGAACAGCGTCTCGGTCATGTGCGGCGGTTCGGCCGGCGCGAGGAAATACTTGCTGCCGGACGGCCGACCGTGCCCGGTGTCGGGCACGGGGTCGCGACTGCGTTTAGACGACCGGCCGAGTCTGCGGGTTTGCACACGCCTTTACCGTCCCGGGTGGTTGCTGTAGGCGTGAACCGGAACGACCGCACCATCGTCGGCCTGGTCGCGCTCGCGCACGCGATGGTGCACACCTACGAGCTCTCCATCCCCATCCTCATCCCGCTGTGGCTGGACGCGTTCCCGGTGTCGCGGGCGACGCTCGGCGGCGTGGTCGCGGCGGGGTACGCGCTGTTCGGACTCGGCGCGCTGCCCGGGGGCGTGCTCTCGGACGCGGTGGGGTCGCGGCGGCTCATCGCGGCGTGCCTGTTCGGGATGGCGGGGTCGTTCGTGCTGCTTGCGGCCGCGCCCTCGATTCCCGTGGTCGGGCTCGCGCTAGTCTGCTGGGGCGTCGCAGCGAGCGTCTACCACCCGTCGGGGCTCTCGCTCATCTCGACGGGCGTCGAGGACCGCGGGTCGGCGTTCGCGTACCACGGCATCGCGGGGAACGTCGGCACTGCGCTCGGGCCGCTTGCCGTGACCGTGCTATTGCTGGTCGCCGACTGGCGGACGGTGACCGCCGCGCTGGCGGTGCCTGCGGTGCTCGCCAGCCTGATCGCGGTGCGCGTGCGCTTCGACGAGCGCGCCGCGGTCGCGGAGGCGGACGGCGGCGATTCGGCGACCGACGGCGGCGACTCGAAGGCCGAGGGGGGCGCTTCAGGGACCGAGGGCGGCGACTCGAAGGCCGGGGTCGGCGTCTCCTCCCTGAGTGAGTTCCTCTCGGCGTCGAAGACGCTGCTCGCGGGCCCGTTCGCCGCCGTGTTCGTCGTCGTGATGCTGTCCGGGCTCTACTACCGGGGGTTCCTGACGTTCCTCCCCGAGCTCCTGGGGTCGTTCGACGCGTTCGCGCCCGTGGAGTTCGCGGGCCGGACCCTCGAGCCGTACCGGTACGCGTACGCGGGCCTGCTGCTGGTCGGGGTCGGCGGCCAGTACGTCGGCGGCCGGCTGACCGAACGCCTCCCGACGGAGCGCGGGCTCGCGCTCTCGTTCGGCGCGCTCGCGGTGCTCGCCGTGGTCTTCCTCCCGGCGGCGAACGCCGGCCTGGTGCCGCTGCTGGCGGTCGCCGCCGTGCTCGGGTTCGCGCTGTTCGTCGTGCAGCCGCTGTACCAGGCGACGGTCGCAGCGTACACGCCCGCGGGGACGCGCGGGCTCTCCTACGGCTACACGTACCTCGGCGTGTTCGGCGTCGGCGCGCTCGGCGCCGCGGTCGCGGGCGGCGTCCTCCAGTACGCGAACCCCGCGGCGCTGTTCGCGGTGCTGGCCGGGTTCGCGGCGACGGCGTCGCTGACAGCGGCGTGGCTCACTGCTCGGTGAGGTCGACGACCACGAGCGTGCCGAACCGGGCGACTGAGAGCAGGGCGCCGCCGAAGACGAACGCGACGACGAAGAACTGGGGGTCGGCGCTGCCGGGGAAGTACTCGGTCGCGCGCAGCACCTGCGCGAGGAAGTCCGCGCCGAGCCAGGACGCGAGCCCGACGACGAGCGCGCCGCGCGTGGACTCGAACGCGCGCTCGCCGTAGGCGGCCGCGAGCGGCGCGACGACCAGCCAGCCGACGAGGAACGGGACGAGGACGCCCGCGTACCGCTGGGCGGTCAGCGACCCGTGCTGGAGCATGCCGAGCAAGACGAACGCGAACACGGCGAGGAGGTCGACGGGGAGGAACCGGACGACTGCGCGGCCGTCGACGTCGACGAGGTTCATGCCGGAGGTGTTCACGGCGGGGGATTAAGCCTCTCCCGGTTTCACGCCCGCGACGGTGTACGCGAACCCGCGGTCGAGCACGCGGGCGTCGAGGCCGGCGGCGGAGACGCGGTCGGCGAGGTCGTCGGCGGTGTCGAATCGGGACTGGAACCCGACGACGTGTTCGGCGGCGACGAGCAGGCGGCCGCGGAGCGTCCCTGGGTCGAAGTCGCGGACGACGAGCACGCCGCCGGGCCGGAGCACGCGGGCGGCCTCGGCGAGCGCGGCGTCGCGGTCCGGGAAGTGGTGGAGGGCGTCGACGACCACGACGGCGTCGACGGCCTCGTCGCGCACGCCGAGGTCGCGGACGTCGGTCCGAACCACCGGGAGGCCGTGGTCGCGGGCCTGCGCGAGCATGCCGCTGCTGGCGTCCGCGACGACGGTCTCCTGGGGGAGCGCGCGGGCGACGCGGCCCGTGCCGCCGCCGAGGTCGAGCACCGTCTCGACGCTGCGGTCGGCGAGCGCGAACCCCGGCTGGAGGTCGCTGGCGTCGGCGCGCGGCATCGCGAGGTCGTAGACGCCGGCGAACCGGTCGAAGTACGGCACGTCGTGCATGCGTCGGGGGACGCGGGCCAGGCACGCAACTCTTTGCACTCGGCGACGAACGGGCGGGTGTGCGATACGCGGTCCTCGGGAGCGCGGCGGACGGGCCGACGCTGCGTCTCGACTGGGAGGCGTTCAGTTACGCCGGCAAGTTCGTGATGTCGAACACGGGGAAGGCAATCGCGTACGAGGGCGCGCCCGTCGAGGAGCGCGGCGACTGGCCGCCCGCCGCCCGCGAGGCCGACGACCCGGTCTCGGACGTCGTGGGCGCGGTGTCGTTCAACGGCGACCGGACCGACGCGGACGCGGCGTGGCTGCGGTACGTGACGGTCCGCGAGGGCCGCCGCGGGGACGGCGTCGGCGCGCGCCTCTGCGGGTTCGCCGCCGAGCACCTGCTCGCGGACCGGGAGCGCGTCCGCATCGCAGTGAACAATCCGTTCGCGTACGAGGCGCTGCACAAGGCCGGGTTCGGGTTCACGGGCGAGGAGACGGGCGTCGCGGAGCTCGTCCTGGAGCGCCCGCACGCCGACCGGGCGGCGCGCTACCAGGACGGCCTCGACGTCTACCGGGACCGCGACCTCTCGGACGCCGAGCAGGCGTTCCTCGAGGCGAAGACCGGGGAGTCGCCGCCAGCGAGAATGGACGCGTGACTTATTCCGGAGACTGCCGAACTGGTAGGCGTGCGCACCCTCGAGTCGCTGGTTGCTGTAACCCTCTACGCGGTCGCTTTCGGCTGTCTCGTCGTCGGCGTGCCCGCGCTGCTGGCGCCCGACACCGTGCGCGCTCGCGTCCCGGGTGATTATGTCGCGGCGGTCGGCGAGCGCCGCGAGTGGCGGGGGTTCGGCGCCGGCCTGACGTCCATCGGCATCTCGCTGGCGCTGATCGCGAACGGCGTCGCGGCGTGACTGAACCGTTAAATCCCGGCGGCCCCTAGGGCCGACAATGGGTAACGCGGACCTCCGCCAGCTCGCGGTCATCGACGAGGTCCCCTTCGACGAACTGGAGGGCGACGTGGTGGCCGTGGACGCGCACAACTGGCTGTACAAGTACCTCACGACGACCGTCCAGTGGACGCGGGACGACGTCTACACGACCGGCGACGGCACCGAGGTCGCGAACCTCGTCGGCATCGTGCAGGGCCTGCCGAAGTTCTTCGAGCACGACCTCACGCCCGTGTTCGTGTGGGACGGCGGCGTGACCGAGTTGAAAGACGAGGAGATCGAGGAGCGCCGCGAGCAGCGCGAGGCCTACGAGGAGCAACTCGAGGCGGCGCGGGAGGCCGGCGAGGAGATCGAGGCGGCGCGGCTGGAGGCGCGCACGCAGCGGCTCACGGAGACGATACACGAGACGTCCCGGGAGCTGTTCGACCTGCTGGACGTCCCGCAGGTGGAGGCGCCGGCGGAGGGCGAGGCGCAGGCCTCGCACATGGCGCGCGTGGACGACGCCGTGGACTACGCGGGCAGCGACGACTACGACTGCCTGCTGCTGGGCGCGCCGGTGACGCTCCGCCAGCTCACCAGCGAGGGCGACCCGGAGCGCATGGACTTCGAGGCGACCCTGGAGGAACACGACCTGACGTGGGAGCAGCTCGTGGACGTCGGCATCCTCTGTGGCACCGACTTCAACGAGGGCATCTCGGGGTTCGGCCCGAAGACCGCGCTGTCCGCCATCCGCGAGCACGGCGACCTCTGGAGCGTCCTGGACGCCCAGGGCGAGCACGTCGAGTACGCGGACCGCATCCGGGAGCTGTTCCTGAACCCGGACGTGACGGACGACTACGAACTGGACGCGGACCTCGCGCCGAACCTGACCGCGGCCCGCGAGTACGTCGTCGACGAGTGGGAGGTCGACGCCGACGAGGTCGAGCGCGGGTTCTCCCGCATCGAGGAGGCGGTCACGCAGACCGGCCTCGACCAGTGGACGTAGTTCGGGCATCGGCCCCGAAGACCCGCGGGCTTTTCTCCGCGGGGCGCGCACTGCTCGGGTATGGACCTGGAGTTCTCGGACGTCGAGGCCATCATCGAGGACGCGATTCCGGACAGCGACGCGACGGTGACGCGGATGCGGGGCGAGGTCGACGACGACCACCTGGCGGCTACCGTGGTGTCGCCGGCGTTCGAGGGGGAGGGCCTCGTCCAGCAGCACGAGATGGTGTACGACGCGCTCGACGAGCACGTGACCGAGGAGATTCACGCGCTCGAGCTGTCGACGTACACGCCCGAGGAGTACGAGGAGCACGGCGAGTAGGACCGGCTTCTGGTGGGTCGCTCGGACCGTCGATTGCGACAGGAATTAATGCGGCGTCCGCGAACGACTCACTCACATATGAGTGGTGATTCGGAGCTGGCGGCGGCCTACGTGCCGGAACTCCGCCGGACCCTCGAGGAGAACGTCCTCGGCTTCTGGCTGCCGCGGTGTCTCGACGACGAGCACGGCGGCTACCTCCTGAGTTTCGACCGCGGCGGCGAGTTCGCGGGCAACGACGACAAGATGATCGTCACGCAGTCCCGGATGGTGTGGCTGTTCGCGCGGCTCTCCCGGACGGACGCCGTCGACGGCGAGTACCGCGAGGAAGCCGAACTCGGGTTCGACTTCCTCCGGGAGGCGATGTGGGACGACGAGCACGGCGGCTTCTACTGGGAGGTCACCCGCGAGGGCGACGTCACGAAGCCCCGGAAGCACCTCTACGGGCAGTCGTTCGCGCTGTACGCGCTCTCGGAGTACTACCGGGCGTTCGGCGACGACGCCGCCCACGAGCTCGCCGTCGACCTCTTCGAAGTCGTCGAGGACGAGGCGAAGGACCGCGAGCACGGCGGCTACCGCGAGTACTTCGAGCCGGACTGGACGCAGGTCACGGAGGGGACGACGTACCTCGAGAACATCGAGCCGGACTGGTCGCCGAAGGAGTCCGGGGAGAGCGTCCTCGACCCGACGCTGAAGCTGATGAACACCCACCTCCACCTGATGGAGGCGTTCACGGCGTACTACCGCGCGACCGGCGACGAGACCGCCCGCCACCGCCTCCACGAGCTCCTGGACGTCTGCACGAACACCGTCGTCCGGAAGGACCTGACCGCGTGCACCGACAAGTACGAGCCGGACTGGACGCCGAAGCTCGACGACGAGGACTTCCGCGTCGTCTCCTACGGCCACGACCTCGAGAACGTCTGGTTGACAATGGAGGCCGCGGACGCCCTCGACGTCTCCACGCGGCTGTTCGTCGACCTCTACGAGGCGCTCTTCGAGTTCTCCCTCGAGCACGGCTACGACGACGACCGCGGCGGCTTCTACTTCTTCGGGCCGCTCGACGGGGACGCGACGAACCGCGTGAAGGCGTGGTGGGTGCAGGCCGAGTGCATGACGAGCGCGCTCCGCATGTACGAGGAGACCGGCGACGACCGCTACCGGGAGGTCTTCGAGGAGACCTGGCAGTTCGTCGACGACCACCACGTCGACGAGGCCGTCGGCGAGTGGCACTCCGGGGTCACGGACGACCTCGAACCGGTCGGGCGGAAGGGCGCGATGTACAAGGGCGCGTACCACAACGGCCGCGCGCTCGTCGAGTGCATCGAGACCCTCGAGTCGCTGTAGGCTGCCTCTCGAGTCGCTGTAGACTGTATCTCGAATCGCTGCAGACTACTTCTCGAGTCGCTGTAGGCTGGGTCTCGGCACGCCGAGAACTGCGAGGATTCTGGTGTGTTGCGACGGGAACCGGCGTCTCGCTTACGGCGAGAACGGAGCCGGCGTCAGTGGCTGATGGTCGCTTCGTCGTCCGTCAGCGTCCGGTTGTGGAGCGCGTCGCCGGAGTCCGCGTCGAAGACGTGGATGACGTTCTCCGGGATGCGCGCGCCGACGGACTGCCCGGAGGACAGCCGGGAGTCGCCGCCCACGACGGCGGTGAACGTCTCGCCCTCGCCGCCGAACTGCAGGTAGACGTTGTTCTCGTCGCCGAGCGGTTCGATGACGTCGACGGTGACGTCGAACTCGTGGTCGCCGGACGGCTCCGGCACGACCTCGATCTCCTCCGGGCGTACGCCGAGCACGACGTCGGTCGCCCCGTCGAGGTTCGCGAGCGTCTCCTCGGACAGCGGGTACTCGAAGTAGTCCGTGACGAGCGCGCCGTCCTCGACGGACGCGTCGAAGAAGTTCATCGACGGCTCGCCGATGAACCCCGCGACGAACTGGTTCGCGGGCTCGTGGTACGCCTCCAGGGGCGTCGCGACCTGCTGGACGCGGCCGTCGTTCAGGATGGCGATGCGGTCGCCCATCGTCATCGCCTCCGTCTGGTCGTGCGTGACGTACACCGTCGAGACGCCGAGGTCCTCCTGGATGCGCTGGAGCTCCGTCCGCATCGACGACCGGAGCTTCGCGTCCAGGTTGCTCAGCGGCTCGTCCATCAGGAACACCTCGGGGTCGCGGACGATGGCGCGCCCGAGCGCCACGCGCTGGCGCTGGCCGCCCGACAGCTCCCGGGGTTTGCGGTCGAGGAGCTCCTCGATGCCCATCATCGAGGCGGCGTCCTCGACGCGCTCCGCGATGGCGTCGTCGCCCATGTCCGTGGACTCCTCCAGCCCGAAGCTCATGTTCTCCCGGACCGTCATGTGGGGGTAGAGCGCGTACGACTGGAACACCATCGCGATGTTCCGGTCGGCCGGCGGCCGGTCGTCGATGGCGGTGCCGTCGAGCCGGATTTCGCCCTCGCTGACCGTCTCCAGGCCGGCGACCATCCGCAGGGTCGTCGACTTCCCACACCCCGAGGGACCGACGAGAACGAGGAACTCCCCGTCCTCGAGGTCGATGCTCGCGTCGTCGACCGCGACGATGCGGTCGCCGTCGTCGTCGAAATACTTCGTTACGCCGTCGAGTACGAGTTCAGCCATGTCAGGTACTTTCTCCCGCAACGCCTTTTGCGAACTGTTCTCCGAAGAAGACGTACACCAGCAGCGTCGGCACCGCCGCGATGAACGCGCCGGCCATCTGGGTGTTGAACGTCTGGACGATGCCACCCGTCAGGTTCACGAGGTCGTACGTGACCACGTGCGAGGACGGCGTGTTCGAGAGGATGAGCGCGAACAGCAGGTCGTTCCAGACCTGCGTGAACTGGTAGATGAGCGTCACCGCGAACATCGGCAGCGACAGCGGCAACACGATGCGGCGGTAGATGGTGAACGCGCTCGCGCCGTCCAGGCGGGCGGCCTCCAGCATCTCCTCGGAGAACGACTGGTAGTGGTTCCGGAAGAGGAGCGTGCAGATGGGAATCCCGTACGCGGTGTGCGTGACGATGAGTTCCACGAGGTCCGCCCACCGCTGGGAGAGGACGACGCTCAGGTCGACGAGCGCCCAGAACCGCGACAGCGGCACGAGGACGGCCTGGTACGGGATGAAGATGCCCGCGATGACGAGCGTGACGACGCCGAGCTGGCCCCGCCAGTTCAGGCTCGTGAGGCCGTACGCGGTCATGCTCCCGAGGAACGCGGAGAGGATGGTCGCCGGCACCGCGAGGAACAGCGAGTTCACGAGGCCGTCGGTCATCTCCCGGATCGCGACCTCCCACGCGTGCGTGGTGAATCCCCCCGGCGCCGGCGGCGCGAACGGAATCGTCTGCGCGAACGCCTTCGACGTCTTGATGGACGTCAACACGCCGGACTCGAGGGGCGCGAGGTAGAACGCGGCGAGCGCGAACAGCACCGCGTAGAGGCCGACGCGGCGCGCGGTGAGGTCCTCGAACTCCGCGCGGACGCGGTCGAGGCGGCCGGGCTCCGGCGGTTCGTCCTCGTCGGCGGGCGGGACGCCGGCCGTGCTCATAGTTCACCCCGCCGGTACTCGAGGTAGAGGTACGGCCCGATGATGGCGAGCGCGAGCGCGAACAGGACGATGGCGATGGCGGAGCCGTACGCCCAGTTCGTCGCCGCGAACGCCTGCCTGTACATCATCGTCGCGAGGATGTCCGCGGCCGGCCCCGGGTTCTTCCCGAACATCGCGTACAGGAAGTCGAAGGCCTTGAGCGCGAACACCATCAGGACGACCGCGGCGCTGATGGTGGACGCGCGCAGCTGCGGGAGGATGACGCGTCGGTACATCTTGTACGTGCTCGCGCCGTCGACGCGAGCGGCTTCGTAGTGTTCGGTCGGTATCGCGCGGAGGCCGGCGAGGTAGACGACCATCGCGTACCCGCTGAACTGCCAGATGAGCGCGAACACGATGGCGCCGAGCACGAGCTGGGGGTTCCCGATCCAGTTCGAGGCGAGCGCCCCCAGGCCGACCTGCCGCAGCAGCACGTTGATGGCGCCCGTGTCCGGGTTGTACATCCACAGCCAGAAGTACGCCGTCACGACGAACGACAGGCTCATCGGCAGCAGGTAGATGGTGCGGAAGGTGTTCTCGAAGCGGATCTTCTGGTCGACGAGGATCGCCACTCCGAGGCCGACGACGAGACACAGCGAGGTGAACGACACCAGGAGCACGGCCGTGTTGCGCGCGGCCGTCCAGAACCGCGGGTCGGAGTACGCCCGCCGGTACATCTCCAGGTCGAAGTTCGAGACGGCGTACGCCGGGAGCTGGAGCCCGTGGAAGTCCGTCAGGGAGATGACGAAGTTCCAGCCGATGGCGCCGTAGACGAACAGCGCCATCAGGAGGAACGGCGGCAGCCAGAACGGGAGCGCCTGGACGAACTCGCGGCTGACGTCCGGGAGCAGCGACCGGACGCCGCCGGCCGTCCGGGTGCCGCCGTCCGTGCGGACGTCGCGCCGGCAGGCGCTACGCACTCGTTTGCGGATGCGAGTCAGTAGTCCCATGGTGATGATTGGGGGGCGGTGGTGCTATTGGAAGGAGTTGACGAAGGCGGAGTACGTGTCCTCGACGTTCCAGTTGCTCGTGAACGCCTTCGCCGCGGTCTTCAGGGAGGTCAGCGTCCCGGGTTCGACGGCGAGGCCGTGCGTGATGGAGCCGGGCTGGCTGGAGGAGTCGCTGAAGTCGCTCTTCTGGCTGGTGAGGAACGGCCCGAAGGCGTCGTCCGGCACGTCAGTGCGCGGCGGGATGGACCCCTTCTTGGGGTTGAAGCGCTTCTGGCCCTCGACGGAGCCGCAGTACCGGAGGAACTTCTTCGTGGCTTCCGGGGACGGGTTGTTCTTCGGCATCGGGAACGAGTCCATGACGAGCGTGTACTTCCCGCTCGTGCCGGGGAACACGGCGTGCCCCCAGTCCTTCTGGTACTCGAAGCCGTCGGTGCCGGTGTACATGCCGGCCGCCCAGTCGCCCTGGTGGATGAAGCCGGCATTCCCGTCGATGACCTTGTTGTTGGCCTGGGTCCAGCCGATGGAGCCGGAGTCCTGCCCGAAGTACTGCTTGAACTGCTTGGTGAGTTCGAGGGCGCCCTTGACGGCGTCGGCGTTCGATTCGAGGTTGCCCTTGGTGACGGCGTCGTAGACGGACTCGCCGTACTCGCCGAGGAGGATGGTCTCCCAGAGCTGGAGGGTCGTCCAGCCGCCCTTCGTGGAGTTCGCCATGCCGATTGCGTCGGTCTCCTCGTCGACGGTGCGCACCATCTCGAGGAGTTCGCTGGGCTTGGAGGCCGACGTGGGGTCGACGCCCGCCTGCTCGACGACGTTCTTGTTGTAGAAGACGTTGTTGAGCCGGTGGATGTTCAGCGGGACGGTGACGAAGTTCCCGCCGGGTTTGGCGGCTTCCTTGACGCCCGGGAGGTAGGCGTTCTTCATGTCGTTGTGGCCCCAGACGGAGGACTCGATGTCCTTGAGGGCGTCCGCCTCGACGTACGTGGAGAGCGCTTCGCCGGGCCAGATCTGCCAGGAGCTCGGCGGGTTGCCGTTGAGCACCTGGGTCTTGATCTTGGACTTGAGGTTGGTGCCGGCGCCGCCGGCGACCGGGTTCGGTTTGACCTTGATGTCGGGGTACTTCTCCTTGAAGCCCTCGAAGAGCGCGGTGATGGCGTCGTTGCCGTCGCCGCCGGTCCACCAGTGCGCGACCTCGAGGGGGTTCGTTCCGCCGCCCCCGAAGACCGAGGAACAGCCCGCGAGGCCGGTCATTGCCGCTGCGCCCGTCGCACCGGTGGCTTTCACGTACTGCCGCCGAGAGAGTCCGCTGTTGTGTTCTGATGTCATTGTATTCGGAGTGTGCGAAACCTACCCAGAGGATTTGGACGGTCGCACTTAATTGTTACTGATATTTAATCCAGATTCGAGTAAACTGGTTGACGTAGATTTCTGCCGGTTCTCCCGGCGGTTTCGATGCCTTTTACGCACGGCCCGCCGTCGTCCCACACATGAGCGAGGACTACCGAACCGAACGCGACAGCCTCGGCGAGATCCAGGTGCCGGCGGACGCCTACTGGGGCGCCCAGACCCAGCGCGCCGTCCAGAACTTCCCCGTCTCCGGCATCACGTTCGGCCGCCGGTTCGTGCGCGCGCTCGGCGTCGTGAAGAAGGCCGCAGCGCAGGCGAACAACGACCTCGGCCTCCTCGAGGACGAGACCGCCGACGCCATCGTCGAGGCCGCCGACGAAGTCATCGCCGGCGAGCACGACGACCAGTTCCCCGTCGACGTCTTCCAGACCGGCAGCGGGACCTCGTCGAACATGAACGCCAACGAGGTCATCGCGAACCGCGCCGCCGAAATCCTCGGCGAGAGCGTCGGCGACCGCGTCGTCCACCCGAACGACCACGTGAACTACGGCCAGTCCAGCAACGACGTCATCCCGACCGCGATGCACGTCGCCGCCCTCGAGGCCGTCGAGAAGGACGTCGATCCCGCCCTGGAGACGCTCCGGGACGCGCTCGACGAGAAGGCCGACGCGTTCGACGACGTCGTGAAGACCGGCCGCACCCACCTCCAGGACGCGACGCCCGTCCGCCTCGGCCAGGAGTTCGGCGGCTACCGCACCCAGGTCGAGAAGGGCCTCGAGCGCGTCCGCGGCGTCAAACCCCACCTCTCGGAGCTCGCGCTCGGCGGCACCGCGGTCGGCACCGGCCTCAACACGCACCCCGAGTTCCCCGAGAGGGCCGCCGCGTACATCAGCGAGGAGACCGGCGTCTCCTTCCGGGAGGCCGACGACCACTTCGAGGCGCAGGCCGCCCACGACGCGATGAGCGAGGCCCACGGCGCGCTCCGCACCGTCGCCGGCAGCCTCAACAAGATCGCCAACGACCTCCGGCTGCTCGCGTCCGGCCCGCGGAACGGCCTCGGCGAACTCGAGCAGCCCGAGAACCAGCCCGGCTCGTCCATCATGCCCGGGAAGATCAACCCCGTCGTCGCGGAGGCCGTCAACCAGGTCCACAAGCAGGTCGTCGGGAACGACGCCGCCGTCAGCGCGGGCGCAGCCGAGGGCCAGATCGACCTGAACCTCTACAAGCCCGTGCTCGCGCACAACTTCCTGCAGTCCGCGGACATGCTCGCGAACGCCAGCGAGACGTTCGCCGAGAAGTTCGTCGCGAAACTCGAGGCCAACGAAGCCCACTGCGAGCAGCAAGTCGACCGCTCGATGGCGCTCGCGACCGCGCTCAACCCCGCCATCGGCTACGACAAGGCCAGCGAGGTCGCGAAGGCCGCGCTGAAGGAGGGGAAGACCGTCCGTGAGGTCGCCGTCGAGAAGGGCTACCTCACCGAGGAGGAAGCCGACGAGGTCCTCGACCCCGAGAAGATGACCCACCGCGGCATCCTCGGCGACGACTGACGCCCTCCAGCAGGTCGGGCGTCGTTCGCAGCGCCTGCAGACCCACCGTACTTTCTTGTCGTCGGGTCCGAAGGCGACACCATGGAACGTCTCGACGCTCGGGTGCGAGTGCTCTGGCTCGTGCGCGTGTACGCGTTCGCCGCCGTCGTCGCCGCCGCCGTCTGGTTCGCCGCCGCGAACGTCGACCGGGTGGAGTTCCCGCCGCTGTTCGCCGCGGGACTCGCGTTCGGCGTGGTCGCCGTCCTCGGCGGCGCGCACACCGCCCTCCGGTACCGCGCGTGGCGCTTCGAGGTGCGCGAGGACACCCTCTACATCGAGCGCGGCGTGCTCGTGTCCGTGCGCACAGTCGTCCCGTACGTGCGCGTGCAGCACGTCGACGCGCGCCGCGGTCCCCTGCAGCGCGTGCTCGGGCTCTCGAGCGTCGTCGTCTACACGGCGGGCTCCCGGGGCGCGGACGTCTCCATCCCGGGGCTGGCCGCCGAGCGCGCCGACGACGTCCAGGAGACGCTGCGCCGCCTCGCCATCGAGAGCGAGCCGGAGTCCGGTGACGCCGGGGACGCCGTATGAAACTCCACCCGCTGTCGGTGCCGTTCCGCGCGGTCTCCCGGGGCGTCGGGATGGCGTGGGCGTTCCTCGTCGGCGGCATCGCGCTCGCGCGCGGCGACCCCGTCCTGACGAGCGGCGCCGTGGTCCTGGCGGTGCTCGCGGTCGGCGTCATCGTCGCGTACGAGGTCGCGTACTACCGGCGCTTCGAGTACGAGCTCACCGAGGACAGCCTCGACATCTCGTCGGGCGTGTTCTCCCGGCGGGAGCGCGAGATTCCGCTGCGCCGCGTCCAGAACGTCGACGTCACGCGGTCGTTCGCCGCGCGCTTGCTCGGGATCGCGAAGGTGGACGTGGAGACCGCGGGCGGCGGCAGCACGGAGGCGAGCCTGCGGTACGTCAGCCGCGAGGAGGCCCAGCGGCTCCAGGAGGAGGTCCGGGAGCGCCGGCGCGCGGAGCGAACACGCGAGAGCGCGGGCGACCGGGCGGGCGAGAGCGCGGGCGAGCGCGAGACGGCAGCCGGGGCGGAGGAAGCCGATTCAGCGGCCGGAGGCGTCATGGAGGCCGGCGAGCGCCGCGAGTCCGCGGCCGCGCCGGGCGGCGAGACGCTGTTCGAGCTGTCGGACCGCGACCTCCTCCTGTACGGGTTCCTCTCGTTCGACCCGCGGCTGCTGTCCGGCATCGCGGCGCTCGCGCCGTTCGTCGCGCCCGCGCTCGCGGAGCGCGTGAACCTCTCGCGGTTCGGCGTCCTGCTGCTCGTCGCGGTGGCCGTCGTCGGCGGCGCCGCGCTCTGGGTCGCGTCCGCGCTCGCGCGCGTCGTCCAGTTCTACGGGTTCCGCCTGCGGCGGGTCGGCGACGACCTCCGGTACGAGCGCGGGCTCTTCGAGCGCCGCGACGGCACCATTCCGCTGTCGAAGCTCCAGACGGTCGCCGTCGAGGAGAACGTCCTGATGCGGCGCTACGGGTTCGCGTCGCTCGCCGTCGAGACCGCGGGCTACGCGCCCGGGAGTTCGCCGAGCGGCGGCTCTGAGGCCGCGATTCCGCTCGCGCCACGCGAGGACGTCGTCGCGCTCGCGCGCTCCCTGGAGCCGTTCGACGGCGTCGACGTCTCCAGGCCGCCGGAGCGCGCGCGTAAGCGCTACGTCCGCCGGTACCTGCTCGCGGGCGTCGGCGTGTTCGCCGCGGGGTTCCTCGCGTCCCGGTACCTCCTCGCGTTCCCGTGGTACGCGCTCGCCGTCCTCCCGCCGCTGGCGTGGCCGGCCGCTCGGCGCGCCCACGAGAACCGCGGGTACGCGCTGGGCGAGGACCACGTCGTCACGCAGGCCGGGTTCTGGCGGCGCCAGACCCGCGTCGTCCCCTACCGGCGCGTCCAGACCGTCATCCGCCGGCAGACGGTGTTCCAGTCGCGGTGGGACCTGGCGTCGGTGGTCTTCGACACCGCGGGCTCGCGGTCCATCTCGGGGGGCGACGCCACCGCCATCGACCGCGACGCCGCGGACGCCGACGACGCCGTCGCGACCGCGACCGGGCGCACGCTGGCCACGGTGGGGCAGTCCGAGACCGAGCTGGCAGAGGAGGCGGACGGCGGCGACTCCGTCGACCCGGACGCGGACTGAACGGTTTTTTATCGCTCGGCGACGACCGTCCCGGTAATGACCGAGTTCGACTACGACGAGCTGGGGCTGGTTGCGGGCCTCGAGATCCACCAGCAGCTCGACACGGCGACGAAGCTGTTCTGCTCGTGTCCGACGGAGCTCCGGGAGCCCGAGGACGCCGCGCGGTCGTTCACCCGGTACCTCCACCCGACGCGCTCCGAACTGGGGGAGATCGACGAGGCCGCCCTCGAGGAGAGCCGGGTGGAACGCGAGTTCGAGTACCTCGCGTACGACTCGACGTGCCTCGTCGAGGAGGACGACGAGCCGCCCCACCGGCTGGACGAGGAGGCCCTGGACGCCACCCTGGAGATCGCGCAACTGCTGGACATGGACGTCGTGGACCGCGCGCACGTGATGCGGAAGGTCGTCATCGACGGGTCGAACACGTCCGGGTTCCAGCGGTCGACGCTGGTCGCCCACGACGGCGAGATCGAGACCAGCGAGGGCGCGGTCGGCATCGAGGACGTGATGCTGGAGGAGGAGTCCGCGCAGCGCGTCGAGGAGCGCGACGAGGGCGTGCTGTACTCGCTGGACCGCCTCGGCATCCCGCTGGTCGAGATCGGCACCGAGCCCGACATCTCGACGCCCGAGCAGGCCCGGGAGGCCGCCGAGACTATCGGGATGCTGCTGCGGTCGACGGGGAAGGTCAAGCGCGGCCTGGGGACCATCCGCCAGGACGTCAACGTCTCCATCGCGGACGGCGCGCGCGTCGAGATGAAGGGCGTCCAGAGCCTCGACGACATCGACGACCTCGTCCGGGAGGAGGTCCGCCGGCAGGTCGAACTCCTCGAGGTCGCGGACGAACTGCAGGCCCGTGACGCGGAAGTCGGCGACGTCGCGGACGTGACAGACGTCTTCGCGGACACGGGCTCCGGCGTCATCCGGGGCGCGCTGGAGTCCGACGGCGTGGTGTACGCGGTGCCGCTGTACGGCTTCGACGGCCTGGTCGGCCGGGAGCTCCAGCCGGACCGCCGGCTCGGCACGGAGTTCTCGGACCACGCGAAGCGCCACGGCGCGGGCGGCATCTTCCACACCGACGAGCTGCCCGCGTACGGCGTCACCGACGACGAGGTCGCGGCGCTCCGGGAGGCGGTCGGCGCCGGCGAGGACGACGCGGTCGCCATCGTCGCGGACGAACCCGGGGTCGCTGAGGGCGCCATCGAGGCTGTGGCGGAGCGCGCCGAGACCGCCATCGAGGGAGTGCCGGAGGAGACGCGGGGCGCGAACGACGACGGGACGTCGCGGTACCTCCGGCCGCTGCCGGGCGCGGCGCGCATGTACCCGGAGACGGACGTGCCGCCGGTCGACCCGGACCCCTCGGACGTGGAGCCGCCGGAGCTGCTGACGGAGAAGGTCGAGCGCTACCAGTCCGAGTTCGGGCTGGACGAGGGGCTCGCCGAGCAGGTGGCGTTCGGGCGGCGGTGGCCCCTGTTCGAGGAGAGCGTGGCGTCGGGCGTGGACGCGACGCTCGCCGCCCAGACGCTGGAGTCGACGGTGACGGAGCTCCGCCGCGACGACGTGCCCGTCGAGGCCCTCACCGACGACCACTTCCGGGGCGTGCTCGCGCTCGTCAGCGAGGGCGAACTCGCCCAGGAGGGCGTGCCGGAGCTCCTGACCGGGCTCGCGGAGAACCCAGACCGGGAGCCCGCGGACCTCGCGGAGGACCTCGGACTCGGGTCCGCGGGCGAGGACGAGGTCCGGGAGGCGGTCGTGGAGGTCGTCGAGCGGAACAGCGACCAGGTCGACGAGCAGGGGATGGGCGCGTTCTCAGCGCTGATGGGCGAGTGCATGGGCGCGCTCCGCGGGAAGGCCGACGGCGACCTCGTCAGCGAGGTGCTGCGCGAGGAGATACAGAAGCGCGCCTGACCCGCGCGGTCACTCGTCGACGAGTTCCTCGAGCAGCGTCTCGAGGCTGTAGCTCTCGAGCGGGCGCTGGGTGTCTTTCTGCCTCGCGACGACGAACGTGGAGTTCGTGCGGTCGACTTCCGGGATGGCTTCGAAGTCCGAGATGAGGCGTTCGACGTCGTCGGAGTCCGGGAGGCGGGCGACGACCATGAAGTCGGTCTCCCCCATCGTGAAGAACGTCTGGGTGACGCCCTCGACGTCGCTGATCTTCTCGCCGACGTCCTCGTAGCTGCCCTCGTAGCTGGTGAGGACTTCGAGGACGACGGTGACGCCCAGGCCGAGTTCGTCGAGGTCGAGGTCGTAGAGGTCGTTCTCGACGACGCCGGCCTCACGGAGGTTGTTCAGCCGGTAGTGGATGGTGGAGACGGGGATGTCGGTCTCCTCGTGGAGTTTCTCGGGGCTGCCGGTGCCGAGGTCCGAGATGGCCTTCAGCAGCGTGACGTCGCGTTCGTCCATTACCCGGTGAGTCGGCGAGCCCCGACAAAAGCCTGTGGGAGTGAAACACAGCCCCGACGAACAACCTCAATTCTGCACCAGAAATCATTACAGACGTATTCGTTGAAGATAAGTCTAATATACTGCCACCGATTTGGACTGTGTATGAGCTACTCCCGTCCGACTCCCGGAATCCCGCCATCCACGGTGATGTTCCTGTTGCTGGCCGCGTTCTGGGGGACGTCGTTCGTCGCCATCGAGATCGGCCTCCACGCCGTGCCCGCGCTGTCGTTCGCCGCCATCCGGTACACCGTCGCCGGCGCCATCATCCTCGCGTACGCCGCCCACGCCACCGACCGGTGGCGGCCGCGCGGCCGCGAGGAGTGGCTCGCCACCAGCGTCGCCGGCGTCTTCGTCATCGCCATCTACCACGGCGCGCTCTACCTCGGCGAACTCCGCGTCTCCGGCTCCGTCGCCGCCATCGTCATCAGCCTCTCGCCCATCCTCACCGCCGCGCTCGCCAGCCGCGTGCTCGCCGACGGCGGCGTCGACCGCGTCCAGCTCGCCGGCCTCCTGTTCGGGTTCGCGGGCGTCGCCGTCGTCGCCGCGCCCGGCGGCGCCGCCACGAGCCTCGCCGGCGTCGCCCTCGTCTTCCTCGCCGCCGCGAGCTTCGCCACCGGCAGCGTCCTCGCGCGACCGCTCGCCACCGACCTCCCAATCGAGACCCTCGAAGCCTGGGCGATGCTGCTCGGCTCCCTGGTCCTCTGGGTGGGCGCCGGCGCCCGCGGCGAATCCCTCGCCGCCGTCGACTGGACCGCGCCCGCGGTGCTCAGCCTCGCGTACCTCACGCTCGTCTCCGGCTGCGTCGGCTTCCTGCTGTACTTCGAGTTGCTCGACCGCATCGGCGCCACCGAACTCAACCTCGTCGGCTACCTCGAACCCGTCGTCGCCGCCGGCGCCTCCTGGGCGCTGCTCGGCCGCGTCGTCGACACCACGGCGATGGTCGGGTTCGCCGCCATCTTCGTCGGGTTCGCGCTCGTCAAACGCGACGCCATCGGGTCGTTCGCCAGCGAGACCGCAGCCGCCGTCAGGGCCTACTGAAAGTTTTTACCGGAGGGCGCAGCACCTGGGACCGTGGTCCCCACATGAAAGACGTACTCTCCCGCGTCGGCATCGGCGCCGCCACAGTCGACACCATCCTCCCCGAGACAGTCACCGCCGGCGACAGCGTCGACGCCACCGTCCGCGTCGAGGGCGGCGACACCGAACAGGACGTCGAATCCGTCTACTTCGCGCTCTGCACGGAGTACAGGACCGAGGAGAGCGCCCGGAAGGGCGTCGTCTCGAAGTCTCGGCTCGCCGAGTCGTTCACGATAGCGCCCGGCGAGACCCGGGAGTTCGAGACCGAGATCGAGATACCGCGAGACACGCCCGTCTCCGTCGGCCGAACCCGCGTCTGGGTCGAGACCGGCCTCGACGTCGACTGGGCGCTGGACCCCGACGACACCGACTACCTCGACGTCCAGCCGGGCTCCCGTGAGGCGGCCGTCCTCGACGCCCTCGAGGACCTCGGGTTCGCGGTGCGCAAGGGCCACCCCGTGGAGAGCGACCGCCTGTTCAGCGGCCAGCGGTTCGTCCAGGAGTTCGAACTCGTCCCGCGGAGCGGCCCGTTCGCGGGCGCGGTCGACGAACTCGAGCTCGTGACGACGCCCGGCGAGGACGGCGTCGGCTGCCTCCTCGAGGTCGACCAGCGCGGCGGCCTGTTCGCGGAAGCGATGGACGTCGACGAGCACTTCGACCGCTTCACCATCGACACGACGGACCCCGAGGAAGCGAAGGAGACGCTGCGGGCGCGCATCGAGCACAACAGCTAACGAGGCCGCCCCCGAACCCGCGGCCGTGACCGTCTACTTCGAGGACCTCACCGTCGGCGACGAGTTGACGTTCGGCGACTACGAGGTCACGGAAGACGAAGTCGTCGCGTTCGCCGAACAGTACGACCCCCAGTGGTTCCACACGGACCCCGAGCGCGCCCGCGAGGAGTCGGCGTTCGGCGACCTCGCCGCGTCCGGCTGGCACACGGCGTCGATGACGATGCGGCTGCTCGTCGACCAGCACTACGCGGACGCCGCGAGCTACGGCGCCATCGGCGTCGACGAGCTCCGGTGGCCGAACCCGACGTTCCCCGGGGAGACGCTGTCGGTCTCCGTCGAGATCCTCGAGAAGACGCCGTCGGAGAGCAAGCCCGACCGGGGCGTCGTCCGGTCGCGCCTCGTCACGTCGAACGGGGACGGCGACCCGAAACTGACGATGGAACCCATCGTGCTGTACGCGCGCCGCGACGCCGGCGAGTGAACAGCGGCGCTGGGTCGCCCGGTTCCGGCCGCTACTCCATCCGGTTCTCGGCGCGCCGCAGCAGCCCGTGGACGGTCGCGATCTCGCGGCCCGTCGGGTGCGTGCGGCCGAGCATCCGGCGGAGCATCCGCATCGTCTTCTCGCGTTTCTCCTCGGGGTAGTCGACGGCGTCCAGGAACTCCTCGGCGTGGTCGTAGAACGCCTCGATCTCGGACTCCTCGGCGCGGTGGCGCTCGACCTCGGGGAGCTGGTCGCGGTTCATCGCGAGGTCGCGGAGTTCGTACAGCGCGACGGTCGCGGCCTGCCCGAGGTTCAACACGGGGTAGTCCTCGCTCGCGGGAATCGCCGCCACCTCGTTGATTTCGGCGAGCTCGTCGTTCGTGAGGCCAACGCGCTCCCGGCCGAACACGAGCGCCGTCTCCGCGTCGACGTCCGCGAGGCTGTCCCGGAGTTCGGCGGGCGTCCGGAACGGGAACCGGACGTGGCTCGTCGCGTCCTGGTTGGTCACCGCCGTGAACCCGACCGTGTGGAACTCCTCGGTGAGCTCCTCGAAGGAGAGCTCGCGGGCGTTCGGCAGGACGTCCTCGCGGGCGTGCCCCGCGAACCCGTACGCCTCGCTGTCCCGGCCGAGGTACGGCGGGTCGACGAGCAGGAGGTCCTCGAACCCGAAGTTCTTCATCGCGCGAGCGATGGTGCCGACGTTCCCGGACGTCGCCGCGTCCACCACCGCGACCGCGGGCTCACTCATCGGCAGTCGGGTACTCCGCGTCCAGGTCGAGGTCGTCGGCCGGCTTCTCGATGCCCTCCCGGAGGTTCACGCTCGCCTGCTCGGCCTCGGGGAGTTCGACGTCCACGGCCTCGAAGTCGTCGGCCGCGGGCTCCGGGACGGCCTCCGGGTCGGTGTCGACGTGGTCGGGGCCGTCGTACCAGTCCGGCGCGCGGTTCCCCGCCGCGACCCACTCGTGGAACGCGTCCTGGAGTTCCTCCTCGCCCCTGTACTGGTCGCCGCCGTCCTCGAGGAACCAGTAGTAGAACTCGCGTTCGTGCTCGTCGCAGACCAGCACCTCGCCGTGGGGTTCGCCGTAGACGGCGGTCGGGTCCGCGACCTCGTCGGCGTCCGGGTCGCCGACCTCGAGGTAGCAGACGTCGCAGGGCTGGTCGACGAGCTGCGGGATGCGGAGGAAGCGATCGCGGACGTCCTCGTCCATCTCCTCGACGTCCCGGTAGTTCCCGTTCTCGTCGAAGACCGCGTCCTCGTCGAAGCGCCACCCCCGGAACCCGATGCTCACTTTGCTCATTACCCGGGGGTTGGCGGCGCACCCACTAAAGTCGCGTGAACCCGGCCTGGTTCGGTGGTCAGCTTCGTGGGCGTGGACCGAGACAGTACTGCCGCGAACGCCCCGAGTCAGTTCGGTCGCGCGCAGCCGGCTGTCCAGATGGCTCGCCTGGACGGGGGTCCGAGTGGGTCGAAGCCGCTGGCGGCTCGGGACACTCGAGTACCGTTTCACGGAAACCGGGGAGACGCCGCCGATACCGCATCGCCTTTGGTCGCCGGGCCCCGCGGTTCGGGCATGCGTACCGTCGACGCCGCCGGCCTCCCCATCGGCGACTACCACCCGCCCCGCATCATGGGCGTGCTGAACGTCTCGAAGGAGTCCCCGTACGACCCGAGCGTGTTCGACGACCCCGGCGAGGCGGCCGCGTACGTCGACGAGGAGCTCGTCGGCGAGGGCGCGGACATCGTCGACGTCGGCCTGGAGTCCGCGAACAAGCGCTTCGACGTGCTGTCCGCGGAACAGGAGCTCGACCGGCTGGAGACGGCCATCGAGACCGTCGAGCGCGTGGAGGGCGACGCCGTGTTCTCCATCGAGACGCGGTACAGCGAGGTCGCGGACGAAGCGCTCTCCCGGGGGTTCGACATGGTCAACGACATCTGCGGGTTCGCTGACCCCGAGATGCCCGCGGTCTGCGAGGCCCACGACGTCGCGGTCGCGAAGATGGCGAGCCCGCCCGACCTGGAGCGCCCGGGCGCAATCGAGGACGTCGACGACATCTACGACGCGCTCGCGCGGAACGGCCTCACGGACAAGACCATCCTCGACCCCGCGTTCGGGGGGTGGTCGGAGGCGAAGACCCTCGAGGACGACCGGGAGACGTTCGAGCGCCTCCGCGAGTTCCGGGGGTACGGCCACCCGATTCTGGTGTCCATCAACCGGAAGAACTTCCTGAAAGACGTCGCCGGCCGCTCGACGGAGGCGGCGCTGCCGGTGTCGCTGGCGGCGACGTCGATGGCGGTCGAGCGCGGCGCGCACGTGGTTCGAACGCACGACGTCGCGGAGACGCGGGACGCCGCGCTCGTCGGCCACCGGTTCGCGCGGGACCGCGTCCGCGACGCGGACGTCGAGGAGCTGGACGTGACGACGGTCCGGGAGGCCGAGCGCCACGTCGACCGGCTCGGCGCCGACCCGGAGGTGGCGGCGTCGGCGGTCGCGCGCGCCTTCGAGGTGCGGGGGTTGACCGCCGAGGAGCGCGCCGAGCTCGCCGAATCGAGTGTGTCAGTCTCTGGCGAGGACCCGGCGTTCGTGACGGGCACCGCCGCCGCGCTCCGGTCGGCAGCGCGCCGGTTCTCCGGCCGGAGCGGCGTTCTGGGGCGGCTCTCGGCCGCGTTTCGACGAACCGGTAACTAACGGGAAAGCTTATACCGGCGGGGAAAGAAGCCGAGATTGGAAGCCGGACCCCCGCCGGGTAGGGGTACTTTGCGGGGCGTCTCGGCTCGGACCACGGAATCCTTTCATTTATCCAGGTGCGTAGTGACGGCTATGGAGTTCGAGGAGTGGGCGCCGGCGTACGACGCGGTTCTCGCGGACTTCGGGTACGACCGCGCGAGCGACGAGCGAGCGCGGGACGTCCTCGCGGAGTACCTCCAGCCCTTCGACCGGTCCCGCCTCGACTGCCGGGGCGAGACGGTCGCCGTCGCCGGCGGCGCCCCGTCGCTCGCCGACGAGACCGGGGTTGCGGCCGGCGCCGACCGCGTGTTCGCCGCGTCCACGGCGGTCGACGTCCTGGCCGACGCGGGCGTGGCCGTCGACCTGATGGTGACTGACCTCGACAAGAACCCCGGGACGGCCCGGCGACTCACTGAGGCCGGCGTCCCGGTCGCGGCGCACGCCCACGGCGACAACGTCCCGGCGGTCCGCGACCACGTTCCGGCGTTCGACTCGGCCCACGTCCTCGGCACGACGCAGGCCGAACCCCGCGACGCCGTCTACAACTTCGGCGGGTTCACGGACGGCGACCGCGCGGCGTTCCTCGCGGACCACGTCGGCGCCCGCGAACTCGTCTTCCCCGGCTGGGACTTCGAGGACCCGGACGTGGGGCCGGAGAAAGCGCGGAAACTCGAGTGGGCGGAACGCCTCCTCTACTGGCTGGAACGCCGCCGAGGGGACTCCTTCGGCGTACTCGACGGCCGCCGCGAGCGAATCGAGATCCGGTGGTGACCGCGGACCGCGGTCGGCAACTGCCCAGCGTTACCCGCCCATGAAGACGTTGCCGTCGTTGCCGACGCCGATGGAGACGGTGCCGCCGGACTCGAACTCGTAACTGAGCCGGGTGGTGCGGCCGTCGACGGTGACGAGCACCGTGTACTCGCCGGACTTCGAGAACGACGCGAGTTCGGCGTCGGTCTCCGCGCCGACGTTCGCTGAGTCGCGGTACACCTGGCTGCCGTCCTTCGTTATCTCCACGGTGACGTCGTGGCTGGTGTCGTCGTCGTTCGCGAGCAGGAGCGTCGTCTTCGACCCGCCGCCGAGCGCGCTGCAGCCGGCCGTGACGACGAGGAGGCCGACGAGCGCGACGAGCGCGAGTTGTCTCCGTCGAGTAGTCACGACCCTCACCAGAGCGACCGACCGGAAAAGCGTACGGGAAGCTGAAAGGTGCACGCCGCGACGAGCGAAACGACCGCCCCGGCGGCGCCACCCCGCGGTCAGGGTTCGAGGACGACCTTCCCGGTGGTCTCCCGGTTCTCGAGGGCGCGGTGGGCGTCGGCGGCCGCCGACAGGTCGAAGGTCTGGCCGACGACGACCTCGAGGACGCCCTCGCGGAGCAGTTCGGCGAGCTCGGGGACCGCGCGGTAGACGCGTTCGGGGTCGCGCTCCATCGCGCGCCCGAGGTGGAACCCCTCGACGGACTTGTTCCCGAACAGCAGCGTGGCGGTGTCGACGGTGCCGGGTTCGCCGGACGCGGCGCCGTACGCGACGACGCGCCCGAAGTGCGAGAGCGCGTCGACGCTGTCCCGGAAGACGTCGCCGCCGACGCCGTCGAGCACGAGGTCGACGCCGCCGTCGGTCTCGGCGTCGACGGCGGCGACGAAGTCCTCGCTGGTGTAGTCGATGGGGTGCTCGCAGCCGAGGTCGGCGGCGAGGTCGCGTTTCGCCGGCGTGCTGGCGGTGCCGAACACGGTGGCGCCGTGGTGGCTCGCGAGCTGGACGGCGGCGGTGCCGACGCCGCCGGCCGCGGCGTGAACGAGGACCGACTCGTCGGGGTCTAGGTCGCCCCAGTCGTGGAGGCAGAGGGAGGCGGTGAGGAACTGGACGGGGAACCCGGCGGCCTCCGGGAACGACATCGCGTCGGGGACGTCGAACAGCGCCGCGGCTGGCGCCGTGACGTACTCGGCGTACGCGCCGCCGTCGACCATCGCGACGACGCGCTCGCCGACCTCGCGGTCGACGCCGTCGCCGACGTCCGCGACGGTTCCCGCGGCCTCCATCCCGGGGACGTAGGGCGGTTCGGGGCCGCCGTGGTAGTGGCCGCGGCGCTGCATCACGTCCGCGAAGTTCACGCCCGCGGCGGCGACGTCGACCAGGACCTCGCCCGGCCCCGGGTCGGGGCGCTCCCGTTCGACCGCCTCGAGGACCGAGTCGTCGCCGAACGCGGTGACTTCGATGGCTTGCACGGGCGGACAGTCGGTCGCCACCCCGTTAAACCGTGTCAAACGGCGGGAAACGGGCGCGAAGTTCAGCGAGCCCGGGTGACTCGGCGCGTCACTGCTCGGGCGCGACCGCATCCAGCGTCGCGTCGATGACGTCGCGGTCGGCGGCCCGCGGGAACGAGACGGCGACGGCGTCCAGGCCGTCGATGGCCGCGAACTCCTCGAAGCGCTCGCGGACCTCCGCGGGCGTCCCGGCGGCGGCGAGCGCGTCCAGGAGGTCGTCGTCGACGAGGCCGACGGCGCGCTCGCGGTCGCCGTCCTGCCAGGCGTCGTGGATGGCGTGCGCGCGGTCCTCGAACCCCTGGCGCGCGAGCGCGTTCCGGTAGAAGTCCCCCATGCCGCCGACGTAGAACGCGAGGTGCTGGCGCGCGAGGTCGCGGGCGGCGTCGCCGTCCGGGAGCGCGCAACACGGCAATACGAACGTCGTCTTGACGTCCGCCGCGTCGCGGTCGCCGAGGTCGGCTCCCCGGCGCAGGTCCTCGAGGCGGTCCCGGAACCCGTCCGCCGTGAACATGAGGGCGTGCCAGCCGTCCGCGAACCGGCCCGCGAGTTCGACCGCCTTCGGCCCCATGCCGGTGACGTCGATGTCGGGTTCCGTCTCGGGGGCGCCCTGCCGGAGGCGGAACCCGCGCGTCTGCACGAGGTCGCCGTCGTAGTCGACCTGCTCGCCGGACAGCACGGCGCGGACGACCTCGACGTACTCGCGGGTGCGTCGCAGCGGGCGCTCGAAGTCCTCGCCGTGCCAGCCCTCGACGACGGCGGGCCCGCTCGGGCCGAGGCCGAGGCGGAACCGGCCGCCGGAGTGCTCCTGGAGCGTGGCAGCGGTCTGCCCGACGAGCGCGGGGCTGCGCGAGTAGACGTTCACGATGCTGGTGCCGACGCCGACGTCCTCGGTGCGGTCGGCGAGCGCGGCGAGCGTCGTCACCGCGTCCCGGCCCCACGTCTCGGGGAACCAGACGCGGTCGTACCCGAGTCGTTCGCTGCGCACGCCGATTTCGAGGACGTCCGTGAGGGAGTCCTGGGCGGCGACCGGGAGGTGGACGGTGCGGTCGGTCACTGTCCCGGCACCTCCTCGCCCTGGGGGACGCCGCCGGCAGTCACCGTCTCCCCGACGACGAACGACGCCGCGGGGCTGGCGAGGAACCGGGCGACGTCGGCGATCTCCTCGCTGACGCCGATGCGGCGGTCGACCTCGCCGCGGTCGACGTCGTCAGCGGAGACCCCCATCTGGGACTCGAGGCCGGGCGTCGCGACGAACCCGGGCGCGACGCAGTTCACGCGCACGCCCCGCGGCGCCCACTCCATCGCCAGCGTCCGCGTGAGGTTGACGACGCCGGCCTTCGCGGCGGCGTAGTGGCTCATGTAGGGCGCGCCCTCCTGGCCGGCGACGCTCGCGACGTTGACGACCGCACCCCCGCCGTCCTGCAGGTGTTCCGCGGCGGCCTGCGTGCAGTGGTAGGTGCCCGTGAGGTTGACGTCGACGACGGTCTGCCAGCCGTTCGGCGTGATGTCCTCGAAGCCCGCGACGAAGCTCGCGCCCGCGTTGTTCACGAGCACGTCGAGGCCGCCGAACTCCTCGACGGTCGCGTCGACGAGCGCGTCGACGGCGTCGCGGTCGGTGACGTCGCACTCGACGGCGAGCGCGCTGCCGCCGTCCTCGCGGATGCCCTCGGCGACGGGGTCGACGTTGCCTTGTTCGCGCGAGCAGACGACGACGTCCGCGCCGTCCGCGGCGAACCGCTCGGCGACGGCGCGCCCGATGCCGCTGGACGCGCCGGTCACGACTGCCGCGCCGGACACGGAGAACCGGTCTGTCATGCCCGGGAGTACCCCGCCTCCCGCCATAAAGCTGTGTCAACGACTGGCAACCCGCGCGGGGTTTCGAGTGGCGACCCGCGGCCCGCGGGCTGCTGCTGGCGAACACTGAAGAGCCGCAGTCGCGTGACCACCTGACATGGGCGACACGGACGACCCGAGCACCGAGCGCCTGTCCGCCGAGGCGGCGTTCTCCCTGGTCAGCGACGAGACCCGGTTCGCCATCCTGCGGGAGCTCCAGGCGGCCGACGACCCCGTCGCGTTCTCGGACCTGCGGGAGGCCGTCGGCGTCGAGGACCCCGGGCGGTTCAACTACCACCTCGGCGAGCTCCGCGGGCAGTTCGTCGCGAAGCGCGAGGACGGCTACGAGGCGCTCCCGCCGGGCCACCGGCTCGTCGGCGCGGTGCTCGCCGGGAGCTACACGGGCGTGCTGGACGCCGACCCCGTGGACGTGGACGGCGAGTGCATCGCCTGCGGGGGGTCGCTGGTCGCGCGGTTCCGGGACCACGGCGTCGCCATCGACTGCACGGAGTGCGAGGCGATGGTCACGAACCCGGCGGTCCCGGCGGGCCTGCTCGCCGACGTGGACCCCGAGGACGCGCCAGAGGTCGTGAGCAGGTGGAACCGCGCGCAGTTGATGGCAATGGAGTCGGGGGTCTGCCAGAACTGCTACGGGCGACTCGAGCGCACGCTGTACCTCACCGACGACCCGGGGGCGCCGGAGTGGGTGGCGGAGAGCGACCTCCTGGGGATGACGTACTACGACTGCGAGCGCTGCGGCCGCCGGTTCAACGCCGCGGTCCAGATCGCCGCGCTCTCGCACCCCCGGGTGGCGGCGTACCACCACGAGCACGGCATCGACGTCCGGCGGACGCCGACGTGGGCGCTGGACTGGATCGAGGTCGGCCGCGGCAGCGTCGAGAGCCGGGACCCGGTCCGCATCGCGCTCCCGATTCCGCTCGGCGACGAGCGGCGGACGTTCGTCCTCGACGGCGACCTCGACGTCGTCGAAATCAGGCGGTCCTGACAGGCGGCGAATAGAATCCGGGTTCTGTCCGACCGCGGACAGAAGTGTCGTTCTACAAATGCTTACGGCGGGGCGCGTCCTGCCCGCAATCGTGACAGTCGACGAATCCCCGACCTCGACCGATTGGCCGGACCCGCACCCGGAGCAGACGAAGGTAATGCTCCTCGGGACCAATCACCTCGACAGCCCGCGAATCGAGGACGTCCTCTCGGCGGACCGCCAGCGCGAGTTCGACGCGCTGACCGACCGTCTCGCCGAGTGGCGGCCGGACGCCGTCGCCGTCGAGCGCTCGCACCGCCACCAAGATTACGTGGACGACCTCTACGAGGACTACCGGTCCGGCGAGCGCGCGTACGACCGACAGTACACCACCGAGTCGCCCCGAATGACCTACGACGACCCCGACGCGACCTGCCACAGCGAAGTCGTCCAGGTCGGGTTCCGGCTCGCCGACCGCCTCGACCACGACCGCGTCCACGCCGTCGACTACATGATGGACATGGCCGCGCACCTCGACGAGGACGTCGACGACGATTGGTTCCGCGACCAGCTCGACGCCGCGTTCGAGGACCTCCCGGACGAACTGACGCCCGCCCGGGCCGACCGCGTCGACCGCTGGCGGGAGCGCACCGTCACCGACTTCCTCGCGTGGCTCAACCGCCCCGAGCGAGTCCGGTACGGCGACCGCGCGCAGTTCGCGGCCGCGTTTGGCGGCCCGGCCGACCGGTACGTCGGCGCCCGCCTCCTCACCGGGTGGTACGAACGCAACCTCCGGACCGCCGAGAACCTCCACCGGCTCGCAACCGACACCGACGCCGACCGCGTCCTCCTCGTCGTGGGACTGAACCACGTCCACGTGCTCCGCCACCTGCTCGACGACGACCCACTGCTCTGCCCGGTCAGCGCGCTGCCCGTCCTCGAGGACTGACGCCGCCACTGCCGCTCCGCCTATTCACACCCGGCCAGTTCGGAGCAGGAGTTTTGTCGGTCCGGCGAGACACCGCGCGCATGGACGTCCACTACCTGGACCGCGGCCACATCACCGCGGACGCGGCGTACATGCTCGACTCCTCCGCGATGGCGACCGTCGACGAGCCGGCCCCGGACCACGACCTCGTGGAGTGCCCCGTCTACAACCTCCTCGTCGACCACCCCGACGGCACCGTCCTCTGGGACACGGGCGCGCACCCGGACGCCGGCGACGGCTACTGGCCCGACCCCCTGTTCGCGGCGTTCCACCACGCCGACGCCGACGAGCGCACGCTCCCGACGGCCCTCGAGGAAGCCGGCTACGACCTCGCGGACGTCGACGCCGTCGTGATGAGCCACCTCCACCTCGACCACGCCGGCGGCCTCCGCCACTTCGAAGGGACCGACGTCCCAGTGTACGTCCACGAGCGCGAACTCGAGTACGCCTACCGGTCGGCGACAACAGACACCGGCTCAATCGCCTACCTGCAGTCGGACTTCGACCGCGACCTGAACTGGCGGGTGGTGTCGCCCGACCGCGAACGCCGCCAGCTCCACGACGGCATCGACCTCCTCCACCTCCCCGGGCACACGCCCGGCCTCCTCGGGCTCTACCTCGACCTCGAGGACCCCGTCATCGTCGCCGGCGACGAGGCCTACCAGCGCGAGAACTACCAGCAGGGCGTCCCGATGGCGACCAGCCTCCTCCACAGCCTCGCGGACTGGCAGGAGAGCCGCCGCAGAGTCCGGGAGCTCGCGCGGCGAACTGGCGCCGACGTGTTCTGCGGGCACGACGCCCGCGACGAACAGCGCCTCCGCGAACGATTCTGAAGACCCGAGTGAGAAGCGTTACTCGAGGCTCCGAGGAATCCGACGCGGGGCGAGTACTCGAAGGCCCGAGGAACTAGACGAGGATGCGTTACTCGTCGTCCTCGACGAGTTCGAACTTCTGGACTTTCCCCGTCGTCGTGCGCGGGAGTTCGTCGACGAACTCGACCTCTCGGGGGTGCTTGTACTCCGCGAGCCGGTCCAGGCAGAACTGCTTGAGCTCGTCCGCGGTGACGTCGGCGTCCGGCGCCTTCACGACGAACGCCTTCACCGTCTCGCCGCGTCGCTCGTCCGGCACGCCCGTCACCGCGACGTCCGCGACCGCGTCGTGCTCGAAGAGCAGTTCCTCGACCTCGCGGGGGTAGACGTTGTACCCCGCGGTGTTGATCATGTGCTTCTTCCGGTCGACCACGTAGAAGTAGCCGTCCTCGTCGCGGTAGCCGAGGTCGCCCGTGTGGAACCACCGCTTCCCGTCGCGCTCCGTGAACGCCTCCTCGTTCGCCTCCGGGAGGCCGAGGTAGCCCTTCATCACGTTCGGACCGGCGACGACGAGCTCGCCGGTGATGTCGTCCACGTCCTCGTCGTCCTCGTCCACCGGTCCCTCATCGACCGGCGCGACCTCCTCGAAGTCCTCGTCCACGACGCGGGCGTCGATGCCCTCCAGGGGCTTCCCAATGGACCCGACGCGGCGCCCCCAGTTCGGGCTGTTGAAGTGCGTCACCGGACTGGTCTCGGTGAGCCCGTAGCCCTCGTAGATCTGCACCGGGTAGAGCTCCTCGAACCGGCGCAGCACCTCTATCGGGATGCCGGACCCGCCGACGGTGCACTGCCGGAGCGAGGACGGGTCGAACTCCTCGGCGTTCGGCTGGTTCACGACGTCGTTGTACATCGCGGGCACGCCGTCGAACAGCGTGATGTCGGCCTCCTCGACGAGTCCCATCGCCTCCTGGGCGTCCCAGGACGGCAGCGGGTAGTACGCCGCGCCGCCGAACAGCGCGGCGTTCATCGAGACGGTCATCCCGTAGATGTGGAACAGCGGGAGGACGCCGAGCTGTCGGTCGGTCGGCTCGATGCCGCCCGGCACGATGTCCATGGACTGCCGGGCGTTCGACGCGAGGTTGCGGTGGGTCAACTGCACGCCCTTCGGCTTCCCCGTGGTGCCGGACGTGTACGGGAGGACGGCGAGGTCGTCGTCCGCGCGGTCCGCGACGCTGTCGTCGCCGTCCGTGAGGAACGCCGAGAACGGCGTGCCGGCGTCCGCGTCCCCGCCGACGGTGACGACGCGCTCGACGCCGGTGTCCTCGCGGACCTCCTCCACGAACGGCACGACGTCCGCGAGCGCGACCACCGTCTCCGCCTCGGAGTTCGATAGCAGGTGGCTGATCTCCCGGCTCTTGTACTGGGGGTTCATCGGCACGACCACGCAGCCCGCGCGGAGCGCGCCGTAGAACGCGACGACGTACTGCGGGAGGTTCGGGAGGTACAGCGCCACGCGGTCGCCGGGTTCGGCGCCGTCCTCGCGGAGGGCGGCCGCGAACTGGCCGGTCTGTGCCCAGAACTCGCCGTACGAGAGTTCGTCGCCGTCGAACACCACGGCGGGTCGGTCGGCGTGGTCGTCGACGACAGTCTCGACGTTGCGGACGAGGTTCGTCATCGTGACTGGATGACACGGCGGTAGGACGCAAGTACCTTCCCTTCCGCGAGGATGCTGCCGCCTCGGTGGGCTTTTCTTCGCGGGGCGCGCAGCCACCGCCATGACGGACTTCGACGCCGACGACGCCGCCGCGTTCATCCAGTCGTACGTCGACGACCACGGCTTCCTCTCCTTCCTCGACCTCCGGGTGGAGAACGTCGAGGCGGGCGGGATGACGATGCGCGTGCCCTACCACGAGAAGCTCGCGAACCACGGCGTCGGCCGCGGGAACGTCCACGGCGGCATCGCCGCGACCCTCATCGACACCGCGGGCGGACTGTCGGTCCGCACCGCCCTCGAGAACCCCGTGGAGGCCGGCGTCGCCACCATCGACCTGAACGTCTCGTACCTCCGGCCGGCGCGCGGCGACCTCGTCGCGGAGGCCGACGTCGTCCGGGTCGGCTCCACCGTCGGCGTCGCGGATGTCACCGTCGAGGCGGAACCCACCGAGGACGGCGACGCGGACGACGCCTACGAGGTCGCGGTCGGCCGCGGTTCGTTCCGCGTGTTCCGCGACGACTGACTGCGGTTCCGACGGCGAGCAGCAACCTCGGCTTCGCCGGTCTCGGGTGGGCGCGTTCGCCGACCCCCACATTCAGGGGTCCCCCGGCCGACACCCCCGGTATGCAAGTGTTCTGGCACCGGCGGGACCTCCGGACCGCCGACAACCGGGGGCTCGCGGCGGCCGCGGACGCCGGCGACGTCGTGCCCGTGTTCTGCTTCGACGACGAGGTACTCCAGCACGCCGGCGCGCCGCGAGTCGCGTTCATGCTCGACGCACTGGGCGCGCTCCGCGAGCGCTACCGCGAGCTCGGCAGCGACCTCGTCGTCCGCCACGGCGACCCCTCGGCGGTGCTCTCGGAGGTCGCCGACGAGTTCGACGCGGACCGCGTCGTCTGGAGCCACGACTACTCGGGGCTCGCGACGGAACGCGACGAGGCCGTCCGCGCCGCGCTCGACGACCGCGGCGTGGACCACGACCAGTTCCACGACGTCGTCCTCCACGAGCCCGGCGCGATCCGCACGAACGCCGGCGACCCGTACTCCGTGTTCACCTACTTCTGGAAGAAGTGGCGGGACCGCGAGAAGGCCGACCCCGCCCCAGAACCCGACGAATCGGCCCTTACGGCAGTCGCCGGCCACCCCTTGCCCTCGGCGGCCGACCTGGGGTTCGAGGAGCCGGACGCCGACCTCCCGGACGCTGGCACGGAGGCGGCCCGCGAGAGGCTCGACGCGTTCTGCGGGGGGCCGATCTACCGGTACGAGGAGCGCCGGGACTACCCCGCGGACGACGCCACCTCGCGGCTCTCCCAGGACCTCAAGTTCGGGACGATCGGCGTCCGCGAGGTCTACGAGGCGACCGAGGACGCGAAAGCCAACGCCGAGGGCGACGACGAGCGCGAGAGCGTCACGGAGTTCCAGTCCCAGCTGGCGTGGCGCGAGTTCTACGCCCAGGTGCTGTACTTCAACCAGGGCGTGGTCGCGGAGAACTACACGGACTACGAGAACCCCATCGAGTGGCGGAACGACCCCGACGAACTCGCGGCGTGGAAGGCCGGCGAGACCGGCTACCCAATCGTCGACGCGGGGATGCGCCAGCTACGGGCGGAGGCGTACGTCCACAACCGGGTGCGGATGATCGTCGCGGCGTTCCTGACGAAGGACCTGCTCGTGGACTGGCGCGCGGGCTACGACCACTTCCGCGAGCACCTCGTGGACCACGACACCGCCAACGACAACGGCGGCTGGCAGTGGGCGGCGTCGACGGGCACGGACGCACAGCCGTACTTCCGGGTGTTCAACCCACAGACGCAGGGCGAGCGCTACGACCCGGACGCCGAGTACGTCAAGGCGTACGTTCCCGAGTTGCGGGACGTGCCCGCCGAGAAGATTCACGACTGGCCCGACCTCGACCCCGCGGAGCGCGAGTCACTGGCCCCCGAGTACCCGGACCCGATCGTCGACCACGCCGACCGCCGCGAGGCGGCCATCGCGGCGTTCGAGCGCGCTCGCGGCGACGCGGACTGACTCGGGCGTCGACGAGACGACCGCGCGCCGGACGGCGTGCAGCCACATGGTGTCCACCCGCCGGACGGCCCACAACCACCTCGTGGCCACTCGCCGGACGGCGCAGGTCACTGTGCGTTCGCGACCCGGGTCCACACCAGGACCGCCGCGACGGCGGCGACGCCCGCGACGAGCGTCCACGCGGCGTCGTAGCCGCGGGCGTCGGCGACGAGCCCGAACAGCGGCGGCGCGACGAGGCCGCCGACGTTCAGCGCGGTCTGCCCGCCGGCGGTGGCCGCGCCGACCTCGTCGTCGTCGACGAGCGCGGTCATCGTCGCGTAGTAGACGCCCGGGAACCCGAGGATGAACAGCCCGAGCAGGGGGAACGCCGCGGCGGCGGCCAGCGGTGCGTCCGCGGCGACCACAACGAGGAAGCAGCCCGCGGCGAGCGCCGCCTGCCCGGTCAACACGAGCGCCGGCCCGCGGACCGGCGGCCCGCCGAGGCGGTCCGAGAGCCCGCCGCCGAGCAGGCGACCGACGCTCCCCGTGACCTGGACGCCGGCCAGGACCGCGCCCGCGAACCCCGCGGCGACGCGGACGGACTCCGTGAGGTGGAGGACGACGTAGCCGGTCGTCGTGAACACGGCCGCCCCCAGGAAGAACCCCGCGGCGACGAGGCCGCGGTACGCGGGGTCGTCGAGCAGCCCGCGGACGTCCGGAACGGTGAGCGCGCCCGACCCGGTCGTCCCCTCGTAGCCCACCGCGAACGCCGCGGCGACCGCGACGGCGACGGCGGCGACGACGAGGAAGCCGGCGCGCCAGCCGAACCGTGTCGCCGCGACGCCCGTGACGAGCACCGCGCTCAGTCCGGAGCCGGCGGTGACGCCGACCTGCTTGACGTTCATCGCGAGGTTGCGGCGGCCGTCGGGTGACGCGGCGACGATGGCGCGGTTGGTCGCCGGCATCGCGGTCGCGTACGCGAGCCCGAGCACGACGAGCGCGCCGAGCAGCAGCGGGAACGTCGGCGCCCACGCGACGCCGACCGCGCCGACGGCCATCCCGAGCAGACCGACCACCATCACGGGCTGTTCGCCGTAACCGTCGACGGCCGCGCCCGTCCCGAACAGCAGGACGGTGTACCCGAGCATCACGGCGGTGATGGCGACCCCGGTCAGCGCGCGGGAGACGTGGAAGGTGTCTCGGACGAACGCTGTCGACGCGAAGATGGCGTAGAACGCGAGGCTCGCCGTGAGCTGCCAGCCCGTCACCAGCCCGACGCTCCGCCACGACTTCATGGGTGGCCGTGCACGTCCAGGCTGAGCACGGCCGGCCACCCAAACCACACGCAGACGGCGGCGCTTGCCGGCAAACGCGTGCTGCGTGCTACCACGGACGCCACCAAACTTTAACACGAACCGCTTCGATGTACGTGACGGTGACAGGACAATGAGCCAGCACGAGCTACCGCCGCTTCCCTACGACTACGACGCCCTCGAACCGCACATCAGCGAACAGGTCCTCACGTGGCACCACGACACCCACCACCAGGGCTACGTGAACGGCCTCAACAGCGCCGAGGAAACCCTCGAGGAGAACCGCGAGGCCGGCGACTACGACGGCACCGCCGGCGCCCTCGGGAACGTGACCCACAACGGCTGTGGGCACTACCTCCACACGATGTTCTGGGAGAACATGTCCCCGAACGGCGGCGGCGAGCCGTCCGGCGCACTCGCCGCGCGCATCGAGGAGGACTTCGGCTCCTACGAGGCCTGGAAGGGCGAGTTCGAGACCGCGGCGTCCTCGGCCGGCGGCTGGGCGCTGCTCGTCTACGACCCCGTCGCGAAGCAGCTCCGCAACCTCGCCGTCGACAAGCACGACCAGGGCGCGCTCTGGGGCGCACACCCGATTCTGGCCCTGGACGTCTGGGAGCACTCCTACTACTACGACTACGGCCCGGACCGCGGCAGCTTCATCGACGCCTTCTTCGAGGTCGTCGACTGGGACGACGTCGCCGACAACTACGAGGA
>JBDGUB010000053.1:0-49297 GCA_042216245.1 Halobacterium sp. | reverse complement strand
TCTATAATCAGCAGGCCGTTTTGACAGGGGCTCGGGAATTTGCTCAGTCTATGCCGTATACAGGGCCCGCGTCTCGCACGGTATCCGCTCAGGACCGCAGCCAAGAGAACTGATAGCTATAGAGAATCGATGCTCCGAAAGTTGCCCGCGAGAGCTGAGTGGCGGGCAGACCGACAGTGGCATAGCTGGTGGGTCGCTTGCCGGCATCCACCCTGTGGATCCGGGCGGGCTTATTAATATAAGCGTTCTACATAATCTCCTATGCCGATGTACGAGCGGTCAGAATCGTCCGGTATCGCGGTAATTGACCGGTGGGACAACGGGGTGGGGTGGATAGCACACCCGGACGAGGATGCCCGACGGGCTAGTCACGTGATTGTCGGCGACGACGGAGCCTGGATTTTCGATCCGCTTGACGGCCCGAGAGTGGACGACCTCATCGAGGAGCTCGAGTCAGTCGCGGGGGTGGCGTTGCTGTCGAATACGCATGCTCGGGATGCGGCTGCCTTCGCGGAGCGCTACGATGTGTCGGTTCACATACCGTCGTGGATGGACCGGGCCCTAGATAGCGTGGACGCGCCGATTGAGCAGTACGCTGCCCCGCCAGGTGAGTGGGTCGAACTGGAGGCGTCGGGTATCAGGGTTCGCACGGTAGATCCGGTGACAGCCTGGACGGAGGCGATTGCGTACCGACCGGCGGATGCCACCCTGCGTGTGCCAGATATGCTTTCATCTGTCCCGGAGATGACTGTTGGGGACGAACGAATCGGGTGTTACTTTTTCCACCGGTTCGCGCCACCGCGTGAGGTGTTCGCCGACCTCGACCCGGAGAGACTCCTCTTCGGACACGGCGAAGGGGTCTCCGACGACGCCTCGGCGGCCCTGGACTCGGCGCTCGCCGATGCCAGGCGGAATCTTCCGCGCGCAGTCGTCAGTCAGGCCCCAACCCAGATTCGCGGTATCATCGGCGCTGTCCTCGACTGATAAGCTCCTTCACAGCAGGGTATGCCTATCGTATTCTCCGACTATAATCGGAAATAAACGTTCGTCGCCAGCGAGGGAGCCGCAGACGACCTCCCAGCCGTTTGAATAATTCGACCTAAATTGAACGTAGTTGTTATGCTCCATCCACCCTCTGTATCTATCAATTCGAGACAAGGGTATGCGAACTGTTCTATGACACCCTCTAGTCGTTGCTAGCCTGTCTTTGGTTGAGGTGATAGTAAATCAATCCAAGAATCTACGTGTAGTTATTCACTACGTTCAAATATGGAGGAGTACGGAGTTGAGATGACCAACAAAGAGGTCGCTGAGTTTCTGCGACGAATCGACCCACCGCGGTTCGGCAACGAGCGGCCGATAGCAGCTGTTTCCCGGCGGGTTCGCGGACGTCGACGCGGCCGCCCGGGGGCTAGCCTTATTCCACTCGCAGTCCCGTTAGCGTGTATGCGAATCAAGACGACGCTGAAGAGCAACTTCACGGCCGGACTCATCCTGGTCGCGCCGATGGTCGTCACCCTGCTCATCCTGAAGACGATGATGGGGTGGCTCGGCGGAGTCCTGATACCGGTCGTGGAGGGGACGCGCCTCGAGACGGTCACCGCGAACAACCTCCTGCTCGCGCAACTCCTCGCGCTGGTCGTCTTCGGCGTGCTCGTGACGTCCCTCGGGTTCCTCGCCCAGCGCAGCGCTGGCAAGCGGCTGTTCGGCCGGACGGGCCGGCTCGTGAACTTCCTGCCCGTGTTCCGCACCATCTACGGGTCCATCCGGGGGATGGCGTCGTCGGTCGTGAACCGGAGCTCCGACTACGAGTCGGTCGTCTACGTGGAGTACCCGCGGGACGACGTCTACCGGCTCGGCCTCCTGACCGGGGACAGCCCCGCCGACCTCGAGGAGATCGCCGGCGAGGAAGCCCACAACGTGTTCTTCCCGGGCAGCCCGAACCCCACGCAGGGCACGCTGATACTGGTGCCGGCGACCCGCATCCACGAGTCCGACCTCTCCGTGCGGGCGGCCATCCGGTTCCTGATGACGACCGGCATGAACCAGTCGACGAGCGTCATCGAACTGGACGACGAGGAGGTCGTGCCGCCGGGCGGCGCGCCGGGCGAGTCGCCCGACGAGTCGCCGGGCGCTGCGGACTGACTACGCACTGACTACGGGTGCGCTGACCACGCACTGACTACGGGCTGGCCCGCCGGCCGTCCGCGAGGTGCCGGAGCTCCGTTCTGACGGCCGGCCACTTCGCGACGAGGAACCCGGCGAGGATGGCGGCGAACCCGGCGGCGGTCCGGAGCGTGACGGACTGCCCGAGGACGAGCCAGCCGACGACGGCCGCGAACACGGGGATGACGTACTCGAGGAAGCTCGCCTCGATGGGGCCGAGTTCGGCGAGCAGCCGGAAGTACAGGAGGAAGCCGGCGGCGCCCGCGACGACCGAGAGGTAGGCGACCGCGAGCAGCGCCCGCGGCGTCCACGTCGCGGCCGCGAGCTGGTCGCCCGGGGCGGCGAGGCTGGCCCCGTGCAGGACCGCCGCGCCGACGGCCATCATCCAGGCTTGCGTGGCGACCAGTGGGAGGGAGGGGCTGCGGGCGTGCGTGGCGACGGCGCCGAGCGCGAACGCGAGCGCGGCGCCGAGGACGAGCGCGACGCCGAGCGCGCTCGCCGCGAGGTTCGCGGGGTCGGGGTTCGCGATGACGACCACGCCGAGGAAGCCGGACGCGACGCCGACGGCGGTCCGTCGCGTGAGGCGTTCGTCCGGGGAGAACAGGCGAGTGAGCGCGGGCGTCACGACCGGGATGAGCCCGAGGAGGACGGCGGCGACGGCGCCCGTGACGTACTGCTGGCCGGCGAACAGGAACGCGTGGTGGGCGCCGATGGCGAGCGTGCCGCCGGCGGCGACGTACCAGTAGTCCTCGCGGGTCTCGGGCCGCCAGTCCGCGCCGGTCAGCCAGACGTACGCGAACAGGACCACGGCGGCGACGTCGAAGCGGACGGCGGCGAACAGGAGCGGCGGGAGGTCGAGCAGGCCGACGTCGGTCGCGACGAACGCCGACCCCCAGACGGCGGCGAGGAGGACGAACAGTCCGGGCGTTCGGTAGCGACCCATTCGTCCGTTGCTGGACGCTCGCGAGGGAAAGCCCCGTCGGAGGGGGCAACCCGCGTCAGTCGAGCGCGTCCCGGGGCTGAGCAATCACCGTCAGTCGAACGCGTCCCGGAGCCGGGAGGCGAGGGCGTCCATCGCGTCGTCGGCGACGGCGACGCGGTCGGTGAGGCTGAGGAAGCCGTGAGCCATCGACGGGTAGTGGCGGTGCTCGACGGGCGTCCCGTCGGCCTCGAGGGCGTCTGCGTACGCTACGCCTTCGTCTCGGAGGGGGTCGTGGCCGGCCGTGACGACGGTGGCCGGCGGGAGGTCGCCGTGGTGGCTGGCGGGGAGGACGCTCGCGTACGGGTTGGCGGCGTCGACGGGGCTGGGGCAGTACTGGTCCCAGAACCACTCGACGTCCGCCGCCGTGAGCAGCGGGCCGTCGCCGTGTTCGGCGTACGAGTCTCGGGTGGTGTCGCGGTCCGTCATCGGGTACAGCAGCGCCTGGTGGGCGACGGCGGGGCCGTCGTCCTCGCGGGCGCGGAGCGCGACGCTGGCGGCCAGGTTCCCGCCGGCGCTCGTGCCGGCGACGGCGACGCGGTCGGGGTCGCCGCCGAACGCGGCCGCGTTGCGCACCGTCCACTCGAGCGCGGCGTACGCGTCCTCGTGCGCGGCGGGGAACGGGTGTTCGGGGGCGAGCCGGTAGTCGACGCTGACGACGACGCAGTCGGCGCGGGCGGCGAGCTCGCGGCAGACGCCGCCGATCGAGTCGAGCGTCCCGAGCGTCCACCCGCCGCCGTGGTAGAAGACGACGACGGGCGCGTCGGCGCCGGGGTCGTCGTGGTAGACGCGGACCGGAACGTCGCCGCCGGGGCCGTCGAAGGCGAGGTCGCGGACGAACGCGACCTTCCGCGGGTCGTCGGCGCTGAACACGTCGTCCTCGACGCGGCGCGCGCTCGCGACGGAGAGTTCGTGCCAGTCCGGGACGCCCGCCTCCTGCAGGTCGTCGACGACAGCCGCGAGTTCGTCGTCGAGGCGAGTCACGGGCGTACCTCGGCCGGGGGCGACGTGAAAGTTCGGAACCTTATCGGCGGTGGGCGTCCAGGGGTGGTGCATGGACGACTTCGACGCGTCCCGGTCCGGCGCCCGGATGCGGGACGCGGACTCGCCGCTGACCGGGCTCCGCGAGCGGTTCTCGACGCCCGACGACGGCGTCTACCTCGACGGGAACAGCCTCGGGCTACACGGCCAGGACGCCCACGGCGCGCTCCTGCACGCGATGGAGGAGTGGCGCGACCTCGGTATCGAGGCGTGGACGGAGGCCGACCCGCCGTGGTTCGAGTACGGCGAAATCCTCGGTGACCGGCTCGCCGACCTCGTGGGCGCGCTGCCGTCGGAGTGCGTCGCGGCGAACTCCACGACGGTCAACGTCCACACCCTGGTCGGCGGGTTCCTGGACGAGGCCGACGGGACGAAGGTAGTGGTGAACGAACTGGACTTCCCGACCGACCACTACGCCGTCCGGGCGCAGTTGCGGGCGCGCGGCCTCGACCCCGCCGACCACCTCGTCGTCGCGGAGAGCGAGGACGGCCGCACCATCGGCGTCGACGCGGTCGCCGACGCCGTGGACGACGACACCGCCGTGGTGTTCATGCCGTCGGTGCTCTACCGGAGCGGGCAGCTGCTGGACGTCGAGGGCATCGCGTCGGTCGCCCACGAGCACGACGCGTACGCGGGCTTCGACCTCGCGCACTCCGTCGGCGTCGTCCCCCACGACCTCCACTTCGACGGCGTGGACTTCGCGGTCTGGTGCAGTTACAAGTACCTGAACGCCGGCCCCGGCGCCATCGGCGGGCTGTTCGTCCACCAGGAGCACTTCGACGTCGACCCCCACCTCGCGGGCTGGTGGGGCAACGCCGACGACACCCAGTTCGACCTGCGGCCGGAGTTCGAGCCCGCCGACGACGCGAGCGCGTGGCAGATCGGGACCGTGCCCGTGTTCTCGGCGGCGCCGCTCATGGGGACGCTGGACGTCGTGGAGGCCGCGGGCATCGACGAGCTCCGCCGGCTCTCGGTCTCCCTGACGCGGTACCTCATCAGTCTCGTGGACGAACGCCTCCCGGAGTGCCGCGTCGGCACGCCCCGGGAGGCCGACCGCCGCGGCGGCCACGTCGCGGTCGAACACCCGGAGGCGGGCGCGGTGAGTCGCGCGCTCCGGGACCGCGGCGTCGTCGTGGACTACCGGCCGCCGGACGTCGTGCGGATGGCGCCGTCCCCGTACTACGTCGGCTTCGAGGACGTCTGGGAGGCCGTCGACGAACTCCGCGAGGTCCTCGACGAGGACGCCCACCGCGAGTTCGCGGGCGACGACCGGACGGTCACCTAGCCGTCTCGCTGGCGGAATAGCGTCCCACGGTACTCGGAGCGGACGGCCGTCAGTTCTCGCCGTTCCCGGTGTAGAACTCGAAGCGCGCGCCGCCGGACTCGCTGTCGGTGAGTTCGACGCGCCAGCCGTGGGCTTCCGCGATGCTCTGGACGATGGCGAGACCGAACCCGGTGCCATCCTCGCTGAACGTCTCCCCGGACTGGAACACTTCCTCGCGGTGCTCCGGCGGAATCCCGGGGCCGTCGTCCGCGACGTAGAACCCGCCGTCCGCGAGCGGGCCGACCTCGACGGTGACGTCGCTGCCCGCGTGCTCGACTGCGTTCCGGTAGAGGTTCTCGAGGAGGGACCCGAGCCGGGACGGGTCGGCCTCGAGGACCGCGTCCGCCGAGACCTCGAGGTCCGCGTCCCGGGTGTCGACGTTCCGCCACGCCCGGGCGGCGGCGTCCACGAGGTCCACGTCGACGGTCTCCTCGAGGCTGCGACCCTGGCGGGCGAGCGTCAGCACGCTCTCGATGATGTCCCCCATGCGTTCGAGGGCTTCGTCGGCGCGCTCGGAGTGCTTGACGTCGCCGGTCTCCGCGGCGAGTTCGACGTAGCCGCGCGCGACGTTCAGGGGGTTGCGGAGGTCGTGGCTGACGATGCTCGCGAACTCCTCGAGGCGGTCGTTCTGGCGTTCGAGTTCGCGCTCGCGCTCCTTGCGGTCCGTGATGTCCGTGTACATCGCGTACCCCTGGACGTTCGGTTCGTCCAGCCGGAACGGCACCACGTCCAGGAGGAAGTCCCGCGGGCCGTCCGCGGTGAGCCGCCGCACCTCGACGTTGACGTTCTGGCCGGCCCGCAGCTTCTCGTTGTACACCGCGGCCTCCTCCTCGCGGTCCGGCGGCACGATGTAGTCGTCGATGTTCTCGCCGGCGAGCGTCTCCTCGTCGTACCCGAACACGCGCTCGAACGCGGGATTCACGGACCGCACGACGGGTTCGCCGTCCTCAATGACGAAGCTCGCGGTGGGGCTCGGGATGTTCTCGAACAGCGCCGCCAGCCGGTTGCGTTCGCGGCGCAGTTCGGCTTCGCGGTCCCTGAGCATCCGCACGCGTTTCGCGCGGTCGAGGGCGGCTTCGCCGTTCGTCGCGAGCACGCTCACGAGGTCCAGGTCGGCCCGGGAGAGCGCGCCGTCGTCCGTCGCGCCCGCGACGAGCACGCCGTGCTCGCCCAGCGGGTGGACGACTTCCTCGGGGAGCACGGGGTCGTCGCTGTGGCGGCCAGGGTGGTTTTGTAGGTCGTCGAACTGCCGGGGTTCCCCGGTCTCGTAGACCTCCCAGGCGAGGCTGTCGCCCGGCTCGAAGACCGGTGGCTGGTCGCCGCCGACGAGCTGGGAGACCGACGCCGGGCGGAGTCTCTCGCTGTCGTCGTCCGCGAGGAACACGCCGACGTACGGGAGTTCCAGGAGGCGCTCCGCGGCGTCGACGACGACGTCCGCGATCTCCTCGGGGTCGTCGAGGACGAGCATGCGCCGCGTCGCGTCGTGGAGGTCCGTGAGCGTGCGCTCGCGGTGGTGTTGTTCGGTGACGTCCGTCAGCGTCGCGAACGCGTCCGGGCCGGCGCCGCCGTCGAAGGACTTGACCGTCACCTCGAAGATGCGGTCGCCGTCGCCCGCGAGCGTCGCCTCGAACGACGACGCGCCGTCCTCGGGGACGAACTGCTCCGGGTCGGCGGCCAGGACGTCCGGGAGCGCGCGGTCCCCGAGCTCGGACTCGCTCGCGTCGAAGACGCGCTCGGCGGCCGCGTTCGCCTGCTGGATGCGGCCCGGGCGGCCGAACTCGGTGTCGTAGAGGACGAGCGCGTCGTCCGCGTCCTCGAAGAGCGTCCGGAACCGGCGTTCGCTCTCTCGGCGCTGGCGCTGGGTGCGGATGCGTTCGATGGCGTGGGCGGCGTGGGACGTGAGCAGTTCCGCGATCTCGACGTCCTCGTCGTCGAACCCGTCGGGGTCGTCCATGCCCGCCTGGAAGACGCCGACGTCGCCCAGGGGGACGCTGAGCGCGGACTTCGGCGCGCTCGGCGGCGGGTCCTCGACGCGGTCGTCGGCGTCGACGTCGGCGACGTAGACGGTCTCCCCGGTCTGGAAGGTGCGGCCGGCGATGCCCTCGTCGGCGGCGACGCCGTCGACGCTCGGCGGGTCGCCGCTCCACGCCTGCACGGAGAGCACGCCGTCGCCGTTCTCCGTCTCGACGACCGCCGTCGAGGAGTCGAAGACTGTCTCGGCGGTGGCCGCCATCTCCTCGCAGACGGTCGTCACGTCGTCGGCGCTCGCGACCGCGGTCGCGTACGCGAGGAGGTCGCTGCGGAGGTCGGTGTCACTCGTCATCGCCGTTCCCGAGTCGCCGGAACAGGACCTCGTAGTCCTCGTCGTCGAAGTCGGCGACGACGTCGTCGAGGTTCCCCCGTAGTCCCTCGAGGCGCGATTCGAGGCGGTCGAACCGCTCGGAGTCGGTCACGCTGGGGTCCTCGGAATCCGCGAGGAGCGCGTGCTTGCGCGCGACCGAGAAGTACTCCTGGACGGTGTCGTCGTAGGAGGACCGGCGGAGCATGCGGTCGACGGTCGCCCGGAGGGTGTCGCGGTCGACCGGTTTGCGGAGGTAGTCGTCGAACCCGAGGTCGACGATGTCGAGTTCGGGTTCGACGGCGGTGACCATCGCGACCCGGCAGTCGAGGCCGCGTTCGCGGAGGGCGTCCAGGACGTCGTCGCCGGAGACGTCCGGCATCTGTCGGTCGAGCAGGACGACGTCGACGGCGTCGTCGAGGGCGTCGAGGGCGGTCTCGCCGTCGTAGGCCGTGCGGACGTCGTAGTCGTCCTCGAGCCAGATGCTGTAGAGGTCGGCGAGTCCGCGTTCGTCGTCGACGACGAGGACCGTGGGCGTGGTCTCGTCGCCAGCGTCGTCCGTGTCTGCGTCACTCATAGTTGGGGCGTCCCGCGGTCTGGCCCGATAATTGGCGCGGACGTATTTATCACTTGTTCCCATCCGGCGACCCGCACGCGGGGTGTTTTGGCAAGCCTAAAATGCGCTCGGGCGCTACCCGCGACCGATGACCGAATCCGGCGGCGAGTACACGCTCGACGACGTGAGCGTCGTGATGGGCACCTACAACGAGGAGGCCGCCATCGACGCGGTGCTCTCCGATATCGAGGCGGCGACGGACGGCCGCGCGAGCGTCGTCTGCGTCGACAGTTCCACGGACCGGACGCCCGAGCTCGCGCGCGAGCACGGCGCCCGCGTCATCGAGCAGGAGCCCCAGGGGTACGGGGTCGCCGTCGAGGCCGCCCTCGACGCCGCGGAGACGCCCGTCGTCGTCACCACGGACTGCGACGACACGTACCCGATGGAGCGCATCCCGGACTTCCTCGCGCGAATCAACGAGGGCTACGACGTCGTCAGCGGCGACCGCCTCTACTGGGGCGCCGAGGGGATGCCGGCGTTCAACCGCCTCGGGAACGCGGCGTTCGCCGCGATCACGTCGGTTCTGGTGGGGGAGCGCGTCCACGACACGACGACCGGGATGCGGGCGTACCGCCGGGACGTGATCGAGGCCATCGACTGGACGCAGAACACCGGGCTCTCCGCGGAGCTCCTGATTCGCCCGCTCTGCCGGGGGTACGACGTCCTCGAGACGCCGATCGAGTACGACGAGCGCCTCGGCGAGACGGAACTCGACCCCCTGGAGGGCGGCGCGGAGATTCTCGGCTCCATCCTGAAGGTCAGCGTCGAGGAGCGGTTGCGCTGACGTCGCCGCCGGGCAGCACCAGAATCCGTAGAAATCGTATTTCGGCGCCTGTACCCATAATTTTCACCGGTATCTATATGTTATCTGGATGCGTGAGCGTTACTATGGCAAAGTTAGTTACAAATTCGTCCCGGAACGAAACTCGCCGGGGCTCTCTCGCGCGCGCCGTCACCCTCGTCAACAACCGCGTCCAGGGCTGGTACACCATCGCCCTGAAGCTCGCGGCGTTCTACGGGGTCTGGATCGCGGGCGCGTACGCCGTCTACAGCTACACGAGCGTCCCGGCGTTACAGCAGATCGCCGCGTCGTTCTACTGGCTCGGGTGGCTGTTCGTCGGCGTCACCGTCCTGCTCGGCGTCTTCCTCGGCGTGATGGGGCTGCTACAGGACGCGCGGCTCCGCGCGAAAGCGAAGGTCGCCGAAACCCGGTAACTCACTCTTCTCTCGCTCGCACGGTCGCGTTCAGCGACGCGCCCGGCGGTCCGGCGCCCGCGACGTACGCCGCCTGCCCGCCGCAGGCCTGGAGGTCGACGCAGAGCTCGCGGTACGGCGTCAGCGCGCGGTACCCGGAGTCAGTGCGCTCGACTGGGACGCGGACGCGGTAGACGAATCCGGCGCCGTAGCCGCCGTCCACGAGCGCGCGCACCGACACGGAGCCGTTCAGCGGGACGGACGCGTTCTCCGTCGGCGTCACGGGCCCGGTCAGGGAGACGCGGCCGTCCCTGACGACCACGTCGAAACTGACCGTCTCCCCGGCTGGCCGGCCGTCCAGCGTGTAGTAGACGCGTTCGTCGCCCGACTCCAGAGTGATGGTCACGGCCGCCGTGCCTGCGGGGACGCCCATGCGGACGTCGACGGCGAGCGGGTCCCCGGAGACCGCGCGCACGCGCCGGAGGTCGGGTTCGACCGGGCTCCGGGAGTACGGCGACCACGACCCCCGGAAGACGTAGCGGTACGCGGCCCGGTCCGGGTAGGCGTCGAGGACCGCGAACTGGCGCTCCTGGAGCGCGTAGACGGTGTCGCCGTCGAACCCGGGGTCGTTCCGGAGCGCCTGGAAGGGGTGGTTGAGCCAGTCGCCGTAGGGCTCGGGCAGGAAGACGACGGCGTGCCGGGGCGGCCGCGGTTCGAAGGGCTCGTAGGCGGCCTCGTAGTGGTCGGTCAGGTTCGCGTTCTCCCGGACGGGTTCGGCGGTCGTCGCGGCGGCGGCTCCGCCGAGGACGGCCGTCGACGCCACGAGCACGGCGAGGACGGCGGGCCGCGCTCGCGCGTCCGACAGCCGGGACCGGAGGACGCTCCGCGCGCCGTCGAGGACGGCGAGGACGCCGACCGCGGCGAACGCGCTCGCGGGCACGAGCAGGTCGAAGTGGTAGTACGGCCCGAGGGTGTCGACGAGGCCGTCGGAGTGGTCCGCGAGCGCGCCGAGGACGTTCCGGTTCCCCCAGAAGTAGACGTTCCCGAGGACGACGCTGGCGGCGACGCCCCCGAGCACGCGCTGCCGCCAGTCCCAGCCGCGGCGGTGGACGGCGACGGCGCCAGCGGCGGCGAGCAGCGACCCGAGCGCGCCGAACGGCCCCCAGTCGACCAGGAACTCCCAGACGACCTCCGCGTTCGACCGCAGCGCCAGCCGGACGGTGTAGTTCTCCTCGTACCCGAGGAGTTCGTGGTGGCCGAACCCGAGGCCGTCGTGGGGCGCGAACGCCTTGTACGGGAACAGGAACGGGTCGCCGGTCACGACGGCGTTGTACGCGAGCGCGAGCGCGACGCCCGCGAGCCCGAGGCCTGCGGTGGCGAGGCGGCGCCGCAGCAGCGGCGTGACCGCGCGCTCCCCGAGGGGTCGGCGGAACGTCCAGGCGGCGTGCGCGACGAACGGCGCGGCGAACAGGACGGCGGTGTACGGTCGCGCGAAGAACGCGACGCCGGTCGCGGCGCCCGCGACGGCCGCCCAGCCGGCGCTGCCGCGGCGCTCCGCGCGGAAGTACGCGAGCGCGAACGCGAGGTTCAGCATCGTGGTGGGTGCGTACGGCAGGAAGACGGCGGACTGCACGACGAACAGCGGCGAGCACACCATGCAGACCGCGGCGAGCGCGCCCGTGCGGTGGTCGAAGGCCTCACGGACGACGCCGTAGAGGAGCGCGACGTTCGCGCCCGCGACGGCGGGCAGCGCGTACCGGTACGAGCCCGCGAGTTCGCCGAGCGCGTAGACGGCCGCAGTGGGGGGCGCGTACTTCGAGTAGAGGCCGCGCGGGGAGTCCACGAAGAACCACGGCCGGAACGCGTCCTCGACGGGCGGGTGGAGGAACAGCTGGCCGTCGAGCAGCATCGCGGCCTGCTGGAGGTAGACGGCCTCGTCGTGGTTCCTGGAGTGGTAGGGGAAGACGACGACGGAGACCGCGTACGCCAGGACGGCGGCGAGCCCGGCGACGGCGAGCGGGGCGACGGGCGCGCTGGCGACCGCGTCGCGGACGCGCCGCCGCGGGCTCATTGCGTCGGGTACCAGGCCAGCGAGTGGTCGGACACCAGGTCGACCGCGACGGGTTCGCCGACGTCCATGTCCTCGGCGTGGTTGTGGAGGCAGCGCACCACGTCGCCGTTGTCGAGTTCGACGTGGTAGATGAACGACGGCCCCGTGTACTGGCGCTTCACGATGACGCCGTTCGCGGTGGCCTCGTTGGCGGGGACCGCGCGGAGGTCGTCGGGGCGCACGAGGACGTCGACCATCGCGCCCGTGTAGCCGTCCGAGAGCCCCTTCAGGAGGGTGCGGTCGTAGGAGCCGATGCAGGTGTCGACGGTGTCCTCGCCGACCCGCCCGGAGAGGAAGCCGGCCTGCCCGAGGAAGGACGCGACGAACCGCGACTCGGGGTGCTCGAAGACGGCCTCGGGTTCGCCGACCTGCTCGAGGCGGCCGTCGTTCAGCACGGCGACGCGGTCCGAGATGGACAGCGCCTCCTCCTGGTCGTGCGTGACGGAGACGGCGGTGACGCCGGCCTCCTTGAGGATGCGCCGGACTTCCTCCCGCATCTCGACGCGCAGGCGGACGTCGAGGTTCGAGAACGGCTCGTCGAGCAGGAGGATGTCGGGTTCGGGCGCGAGGCTGCGCGCGAGCGCGACGCGCTGCTGCTGGCCGCCCGAGAGCTGGTCGGGCGAGCGGTCGCCCATCTCGGGCATGTCGACGAGGTCGAGCAGGTCGTCGACGCGGCGCTCGGCCGCGTCGTCGTCCCAGTCCGCGAGCCCGAACGCGACGTTCTCGCGGACTGAGAGGTGGGGGAACAGCGCGAAGTCCTGGAAGACGATGCCGACGCCGCGGGACTCGGGGTCCTCGAAGGTCTCGGGGCCGGCGACCCGGTCGCCCGAGAGCGAGATGGTGCCGTCGGTGGGGCGTTCGAGGCCGGCGAGCATGCGCAGCGTCGTGGTCTTCCCGCAGCCCGACGGCCCGAGCAGCGTGAGGAGTTCGCCGTCGCGGACGGACAGCGAGAGGTCCTCGACCGCCGTCTCCGTGCCGTAGGCCTTCGTGACGCCGTCGAGCTCGAGGACGGCGTCGTCGTCGTGGTCCTGGCTGGCGGCGGGCTGCTCGGTCCGGGTCTCGGTCGCGGGTGTCTGGTTAGCCATTGTATCGTTCCTGTGCGAGGATGACGACCATCGAGAGCGCCGAGACGCCCACGAGGACGAGCGCGGGAACGGCGGCGGCGCCGTACGAGCCTGCTCCTCTGACCAGCCAGATGTAGGAGACGAGGGTTTCAAAGCCTATCGGACTGAGCATCAGCGTCGCCGGGAGTTCCTTCATCGTCGTGAGGAAGACGAGCGCGCCGCCGGCGGCGACGCCGGGCGCGATGAGGGGCAGGGTCACCTGGCGGAACGCGGCGAACGGCGACCGGCCGAGCGTGCGCGCGGCCTCCGTGAGCTTCGGGTCGACCTGGAGGACGGACGACCGGACGGTGCCGACCGCCTGCGGGAGGAACCGCACGACGTACGCGAACACGAGCAGCGGGACGGTCTGGTACAGGGAGGTGGCGTACTCGGTCGCGAAGTAGATGAGCGCGAGCCCGAGGACGACGCCGGGGACGGCGTACCCGACGTACGTGAGTCGGTCCGCGAGCGTCGCGAGCGCGGAACTCGAGCGCGCGGCGTACCCCGCGACGGGGAGCGCGAGCACGCTGGCGGCGACGGCGGCGGCGACGGAGACCTTCACGGAGTTCCACGCGACCTCGGGGTCGAACTGGAAGGCGGTGTCGCCGGCGCGCTGCAGCCAGAACACGAGCACGCCGAGCGGGACGGCGAGCGAGAGCGCGGCGACGAGCCCGCAGAACGCGAGCGCGGGGAGTTTCCACGCGCCGAGTTCGATGCGGCCGGGCTGGCGGCTGCCCCGGGAGACGTAGGACGTGGTGCCGCCGCCGACCGCGGACTCGAGCGCGAGGATGACGGCGACGACGGCGAGCAGCTGGAGGGACAGCAGCGCGGGCAGGCCCTCGGGGACGCCGAGGCTGCGTTGCGCGATGTAGATCTGCTGGGTGAACACCTGGTAGCGCATGATGGCGGGCGTCCCGAAGTCCGAGAGCGCGTACAGCGCGGCGAGCAGCGCGCCCGCGGTGACGCCGGGGAGGATCTGGGGGACGGTGACGCGGCGGAACGCCTGCCACCGCGAGTGGTTGAGGGTGCGGGCGGCCTCGACGAGCGTGCCGTCGAACGAGAGGAGGGCGGCCCGCGTCGTCAGGAACACGTAGGGGTACGTGAACAGCACGAGCACGAGCGCGGTGCCGTGGAGGCCGTAGATGGCGGGGATGCGTTCGACGCCGAGGGGCGCGAGCGCGTCGGCGAGTTCGCCCCGGGGGCCGAACGCGGAGACGAACGCGAACGCGCCGATGTAGCTGGGGACGACGAGGGGGAGCGCGGCGACGATGGTCCAGAACCGGCGGAACGGGAGGTCGGTCTGGACGGTGAGGACGGCGAGCGGGACGCCGACGAGCAGGCAGCCGAGGGTCACCCAGAAGACGAGCACGAGGCTGTTGACGAGGACGGTGACGTTGCTCTGGTGGGTGACGAGCGTGAGGAGGTGGCCGAGCCCGTAGTCCGCCGCGCGGACGACCAGGACGACCAGGGGGAGGGAGACGAGCGCCGCGACGGCCGCCGCGAGCATCGCGAGCCCCGTGCTCGGGCCGTCGTCGCTCTCGGAGCCGGTGGCGTTCGCGAGCCGTTCGAGACGCTCGCCGGCGGCCATCCTACTGGAGGACGCCGACGTCCCGCAGGAGGTCCAGCGTGGGCTGTACGTCGGAGAGCTTCTGGAGGTCGATGTCCGGCGGGGAGAGCTCCTCGATGGTGGGCAGCGGGCCGACGGGTTCGACGCCGGGAATCATCGGGTACGCGAAGCCGCGCGTGGCGATGAACTCCTGGGCTTCCGCGGAGAGGAGGTGGCGCACGAGGTTCGCGGCGAGGTCCTGCTTCTGGGAGCCCTTCAGGACGGCGGCGCCGGAGACGTTGACGAGCGCGCCGGCGTCGTTCTTCGTGAACGCGAGGTCGAGGGGGGCGTCCTCGCGGCCGGCGAGGACGTGGATGGCGTAGTAGTGGTTCGCGAACCCGGCGCCGATCTCGCCGGTGGCGACGCCCTGGGAGACGAGGAACTCGTTCTTGTACCGGGAGACGTCCTGTTCGAGCATCCCGTTGAGCCACTCGCGGGTGGCCTGGTCGCCGCGGAGGATGCGCATCGCGGTGACGAAGGAGTGGAACGCGCCGTACGTGGGCGCCCAGCCCATGACGCCCTGGAAGCGGTCGTCGTTCGCGTACGCGGAGACGTCGTTGGGCATGTCGCTGGCGCTGAACTGGTTGGTGTTGTAGGGGATGGAGCGCGCGCGGCCGGCGACGCCGACCCACTGGTCGGTGGGGTGGTAGGGGTCGGGGACGGGCTTCGTGACGTTCTTCGGGAGTTCCGTGGTGGCGCCGGCGTCGGCGACGTACGCGAGGGAGCCGGCGTCGACGGACCAGAAGACGTCGGCGCGCGTGGTGTCGTTCTCGTACTCCTGTTCGATCTGTTTGGCGAGCACGGAGGACGGCTGGGTCTTCCAGGTGGCTTCGAAGTTGGGGTAGTACTCGTTGAGGAGCTGGAGGAGGTTCCGGTAGCGGCCGCCTTCGCCGCCGCCGAGGTAGATGGAGAGTTCGCCCTCGAGGTCGGGGAGCGACTCGATGGATGTGCCGCCGGGCGCGGGGCGGTCGGAGACGAACGCGCCCGACCCCCGGAAGTCCGCGAGGGAGGGTTTCTCGCTGTCGCCGCCGCCGCCATCGAGGATGCCAGTACAGCCTGCGAGTCCGGTCGCCGTCGCGACGCCGCTCGCCGCGAGGAAGCGGCGACGGCTCCGCACGAATCGTTCGCTCATGCCTCGAATTAGGTCGGCCTAAAACCTTTATAGCTACCGGTTTGGAACCGCGCCGGCGCGACGGTGAGTTCCGCCCCGCCGTCAGTCGTCGGCCGGGACGGCGACCTCGCGGTCCGCGAGCGCGTCCAGGCACTGCACCCAGTCCAGGAGGTACTCGCCGCACTCGTTGAGGAACGCGCCGTTGTTGTACTCGCCGTAGTCGCCCTCCGCGAGCCGCCGGCCGACGGCCTGCGCGACGCCCGCGTACGAGTCCTCGGCGGGGTCGACGGCCGCGACCTCCTCCCAGAAGTGCTCGTTCAGCTCGAGGCCCGCCACCTCGTTGGCGAGGTCGTCGAACGTCGACCGCGGCGCCTTGTTGTGCTCGCAGAGCGGGTCGCCGTTGTAGACGCTGCCGCCGACCACGTCGGCCGCGCGCTTCAGGAGCACGCCGCTCCAGATGTCGTCGAAGCGGCCGACGTCCCACGCGTTCTCGCCCATCGGGAACTGGTAGAACGCGGGGACGACCTCGCGGCGGAACGCGAGGTTCATCGAGCACACGGTGAGGTAGTCGCCCTCGCGCGCGACGAAGTCCCGCTGGAAGTCCTCCGCGGTCGTCCGGGTCTGGGCCTGACCCTCGAGGTCGCCGTCCATCAGGATGCGGACGGCGTCGAGGTCCGGGACGTTCGTCCAGAGGCCCTGGGACGCGACGACGTGGTCGACCTCGGTCGTCGACGTCTGGACGGTCTCGTCCATCGCCGAGTACGGGTACCCCCGGGGGTAGAGGTCGGTGTCGGACTGGTAGAGGACGTTCACCCAGCGCTCGTCGCTGCCGACTTCCTCGACGTCGCCCTCGTACTGGAGGTTCGCGAGGTGCATCCCGAAGAAGTCCTGGTCGTCGTGCGGGAGCGTGTCGTCGTCGATGAAGACGCCGTACTCGAAGTCGTTCGCCCACAGGTACAGCAGGCCGAACGAGGTCTGGGCGTGGCTGGCCTCGGGGACGAGGTGGTCGTACTCGGGGACGCCCTGCTCGGCGAACCACGCCTCGCGGTCGGACTCGTCGAAGACGGCGCCGGCGACGCCCTCCTCGTCGAGCATCTCGCGCATCCCGTCGGTGTCACAGAAGTCCTCGGTGACGAGGACGACGAACAGGCGGTCCAGGTCGAAGCCGTGGTCGCGCGCGTTCCGGAAGTACGACCGCATGCACTCGTACTCGCGGATGGTGGGTACGACCACGCAGACGTCTCGGGTCATCCTTACCCCCCTACTATTTAGGCCGCCCTAAAGTACGTGTCGTCTCTCAGGCGAGACTCGCGACGGACTGCTGGAGGCGGATGGTCGGCGGCACCAGCAGGCCGCCGAACAGCACCAGGAACACGTAGGACATGCTCTCGACCACCGCGTTCGGCGCCACCAGCGCGACCAGCCCCGACACCGCAACGCCCGTCGCGCACACCATCACCACCACGAGGTGGCGGCGCAGCGTGTCCATCGTCGTCCCGTGCGCCAGCGCCTCCAGGCGCTCGCTGAACGCCGCACCGTACGCCGCGAACGCGAGCGCACCGACCCCCCTGACAACGGCCGTAACGGTCGTTTCGCCGAGCGCCACGACCACCACCCACTCCGCGGCGATGACCACGACGAACCCGAACTCCACGGCGCGAAGCGTCTCCAGGGGCACGCGGCGGTCCTCCGGCGGCGGCGCGAGCGCGCTGTCGTAGTACACCTCCCGCATCGCGAACGCCACGAACACGATGGCGAACAGCAGGGAGACGTCCGAGAACGCCAGGACGACCCGTCCCGCGCCCGCGACGAGGCCGAGCCCGCTCGCACCGAACACGGCCACCGCGACGCCGAGGTACGTCAGGTACCCCCAGAAGTCCTCGTGGCCCTCCATCCGGTCGAGCGCGTAGTTCTCGACCGCGTAGTACGTGAACGCCACGCCCGTCACGACGACGATGCCGTAGCCCGTGAACGCCACCGCGTCCAGGACGTCGGCGGGCGTCGCCATCAGGCCACCCCCTCCGCGACGGCCGCCGCGACGCCGTCGAACGCGCGCTGGAAGTCCAGCACGGTGTCGAAGCGCGCGGCCTTCTCGTCGGCGAGCGAGCGGTCGAACAGCGACGCCACGTCGTCGCCGAGCGCCGGGTTGTACTCGCTGGCGGGGACCACACCGTCCCCGGTCACGGGCGGCTCGCCCGTCAGCAGGAAGTACGCCAGCGCGCCCAGGCCGAACACGTCCGTCGACTGGTCGAACCGGCCGTACGTCCCCGGGTCGCGGTGTTCGGGCGCCGCGAACCCCGCGGGAATCGGCGGCGTCTCCACGCCGCTGGCCGCGTGCGCGAACCCCCAGTCCGCGACGACGGGCGCGTCCCACTCGCGCTGCCCGGTCTCCAGGAACCGCACCGCGCCCGGGTGGAGGCCGCCGTGGACGACGCCCCGGGCGTGCGCGTAACTCACGGCCCGCGTCACGCAAGCGACGTCCCAGACGGCCTCCGAGAGCGTCTCCGGCGTCCCGCGGCGGTCCAGGGTCGCCGCGTCGTCGTACCTGGTCGCCAGCCAGCCCTCGCCGTGCCCGAGCACGCTCTCCACGTGGTCGTGTTCGTCGATGGCGACCCACTCTCGGACCGCGTCGGCGAACGCGTCCCTCACCTGGTGGTCCGCGACGTCCAGGCGGCGCAGTGTCGCGAGGCCGTGCTCGAGTTTGTTCTCGTCGACGTTCGCCCGGTAGTCGGTCGTGATCACGTCGCTGCGCAGCCGCAGGTTCGGCGACAGGTCGTCCTCCTCCAGGACCACCGGCGGCGGGTCCGGGAACTCGGCGGGAACTCGGTCCGACGGCTCCTCGTTTTCCTCCTCGCGGGTTTCCCGAACTGGCGCGTTCCGGCCGAAGGAGACGTACACGGGCCGCGAACGCTCGTCGTCCTCGTTGACCGTGACGACGGAGACGCCCTCCGGGAAGAGGTCGGCGTACTCCGGGAACGACCGCACCAGCATCGGGTAGCCCGCGTCGTCGGCGCGCTCCGCGATGGCCTTCGCGACCTCCCGGACCGCCTTCCGCGCGTACCGCTGCAGCAGCGGGTCCGAGGACTGCGTCAACGGCACGATACTCGAGAGCCCCTGGGTCGCGCGCGCCGGATACGCCTTCGTCACGCCCGCCACCGCCACGACGCCGTTCTGCCGGACGAGCGGGTCCTCGGCCCGAGTGAGGTCCACGAGGTCCGCGAACTTCACGGAGAGCGCGTCCGGCTGGCGCTCCGCGAGCTCCGCGAGCACCCAGGTCGCGCCCCGGCGCACCCAGACGTCGTCGTCGCGGACGCCCTCCAGGACGCTGTCGAGGTGCGTCCGCACCTTCGTCGGGTTCGAGGACGCGGCCTCCACGAGCCGCCACGCCGCCCCGGCGCGCACGTCCGGGTCGTCGCTGTCCAGCCGGTCGACGAGCGCGTCCACCGCGTCCACGTCGACGGCGTCCCGGAGCGCGGCGACCTGGTCGGGGTCGACGCCGTGTCCGTCTGAATCGAGGTCCATGCGGGGAGTGTGTCGGCGCTTACTCGGCGGCCGCGCCCTATGGAACTTTGGGTGGCGGGTCGCGGCGGCCTCCTGTGGCGTCGACCGGTCGCGGACAGGTCTGCCGGAGAGTGAAAGCCTAAAGGCGGACTCGGGCGTCCGTGGGGGTATGGACCGAGTCGCAATCGTGGGTGCGTCGATGACGCAGTTCGGCGACCGCGACGCCTGGATTCGCGAGTTGCTGGCGGAGGCCGGCGACGCCGCGCTCCGCGACGCGGGCGCCGACGGCGGCGACGTCGACCACCTCTACGTGTCGAACATGGCGAGCGGCGAGTTCGAGGGACAGACCGGCGTCCCGAACGCGCTCGCCCACGACCTCGACGCCGTGCCCGCGTACGCGGCGCGCGTCGACCAGACGAGCTCCTCCGGGGGCGCCGGCATCTACGCCGCCTGGCAGTCCGTCGCGTCCGGCGCGAGCGACCTGACGCTGCTCGTCGGCGGCGAGAAGATGACTCACCGGACGACCGGCGAGGCGACCGACGTCATCGCGAGCCTCACCCACCCCGTGGAGTACAAGCACGGCGTCACGCTCCCGAGTTTCGCGGGGCTGACCGCGCGGAAGTACCTCGAGGCGTACGACGCGCCCCGCGAGTCCCTGGGGAAGGTCGCCGTGAAGAACCACCGGAACGGCGTGGACAACCCCCACGCGCAGTTCCGGAAGGAGGTCGACCTCGAGACCGTCCTCGAGTCGCCCGTCGTCGCGGACCCGCTGCGGCTGTACGACTTCTGCCCCATCACGGACGGCAGCGCGGCGCTCGCGTTCTGCCAGGAGTCGGTCGCCGAGGAGTACGCGGACGACTACGTCGTCGTCTCCGGCGTCGGCGGCGCGACGGACACGCACGTCGTCCACGAGCGCGACGACCCGACGACGATGGGCGGCGTCGTCGAGTCCTCCCGGCAGGCCTACGAGATGGCCGACCGAGGCCCCGAGGACGTCGACTTGGCGGAGCTCCACGACATGTTCACCATCCTCGAGTTCCTACAGAGCGAGGACCTCGGGTTCTTCGAGAAGGGCGAGGGCTGGAAGGCCGTCGAGGACGGCGTGACGGACCGCGACGGCGAACTCCCGATCAACACGTCGGGCGGCCTGAAGTCGAAGGGCCACCCGCTCGGCGCGAGCGGCGTCGCACAGGCGTACGAACTCTACGTGCAGTTGCTCGGCGAGGCCGGCGACCGCCAGGTCGACTGCGAGGTCGGGCTGGCGTGCAACGTCGGCGGGTTCGGGAACTGCGTCTCCACCACCATCCTCGAACAGCCATGAGCGGCAACGACACCCCGAGTTTCGACGCGCACCGCTGCGAGAACGGCCACCTGTCCTACCCGGGCCACACCCGGTGTCCGGACTGCGGCGACCCCCAGACGGGGACCGTCGACCTCTCGGACCGCACCGCGGAGGTCGTCACGTGGACGACGTCGACGGCGACGCCGCCGGGCGTCCGGGAGCCGAACCACCTCGCCATCGTCGAGTTCGAGGTATCCGAGTCACACTCGGACGGCCCGTCGGACGAGTCCGACGGGGAGCGCGTGCGCGCGCTCGGCCAGCTCACGACCGCCGACGGCGTGGAGATCGGTACCGAGGTCGAACCTGTCTACGTCGAGGAGCTCCGGGAGCCGGGCGCGGGCATCCGGGAGCCCGACAGCCAGGACTGGGACGGCTTCCGGTTCGAACCGGTCTGACGGAGACCCGCCCGCCGGCGGAGAATTACAGGCCGCCGGGCGTCAGGTCGCTGACGACCTTCCCGAGTTTCTGGACGCCGCCCTGGATGAACGAGCGAACGCTCCCGAGGGCGTCCCCGACGAAATCCGGCACGGGCGCGGGGAGGTCCGTGGGCGGGCCTGCCGCGAGCACGTGCAGCGTGTCGATGCCGACGGCCGCAACCGGGTCGACGAGTTCGAACATGACACTCGGTCCGTGGGGCCGCGGGGATAAGGGCAGACAGGTCCGTGGAGGCCGGATTTCGCCGAATTCAATCGATTTCCAGCCGGGTTCAGCGCGGTGTTCCGCCAGCCCGACGCTTCGGTCGGAGCGCGGTCGCTTGAGCACCACTGGTCTCCGTGCCCGCGAACGCAGCCGCGTTCAGAACCCCTCGCGGAGCAGCGTCTCGCGCTCCGGGAACACCGCCTCGAGGGCGTCGACGGCGTCCGCGTCGGCCGCGAGGTCGCCGGTGCGCTCGAGGTCGCTGGCGCTCCGGTAGCCGACGTACAGCTGCGAGAGCGCGCCGACGCCGAGGTCGACGGCCGGCGCGTCGTCGACGCGCTCGACGGACGCGGCGCCGTCCGCGACGGACAGCCGGAACGCGTCGTCGTTCCAGTCCGCGAGCGGGTCGCTCACGTTCAGCGTCAGCGACGCCTCGGCGTCCGCGGGGTACGAGAGCGCTTCCAGCGCGTCCGGGACGTCGACGAGCCGGAACATCGGGCCGACCTGCATCGTGGCGTCGACTTCGTCCGCGTTCGGAATCACGTCCAGGAGGTCGTCGTCCGCGGGCGTCCAGAACCGCACGGCCTCGACCTGTGTGTCGTGGTCCGCGAAGAACCGCAGCAGCGCCAGCCGGGCGTCGTGGTCGACGGCGGCCATGTCGTGGACCTGGAGGACCTTCCCGTCCTCGCCGTCGTCGACGACGTACGTGACGTACGCCGCGAGGTCGCCGTCGCGCTCCAGGCCGTACGCGAACGGGTCGCTCTCCCAGCCCGTGAACACGCGGTTCCGCCACCACTCCTCCGTGCGGTCCATCGTGAGCTCGTAGGGCGCGCCGTGGGCGTCGTGGACGTCGTCGAGGCGCTCCCAGTCGTCGGCCTCGAGGGCGACGAACTCGCCGCGGCGGTGGTCGCGGGCGAACGCGAGCTCGTCGGGGTCGACCTCGTGGCGGACGCCGCGGCTGGCGGTCGCCCAGCCGTAGCGCGCGTAGAACGACCGCTTGAACGGCCAGAGCGCGGAGAGGTAGACGCCGTTCGAGCGGGACTCCTCGAGGCTGCCGGCGAGCAGCTCGCGAACGTAGCCCTGGCGGCGGATCTCCGGCGGGCTCGCGACCGCGGAGAGGCCGTCGAGGTCGTGGTAGTCGCCGCGGACGCGCGGCCGGAAGGAGATGAGCTTGCAGGCGGTCAGCAGCTCTTCGCCGTCGTAGAGGCCGTAGCGGCGGCCGAGTTTCCAGGGTTCGGGGGTCTCCTCGTCGGGGCCGCGGGGGCCGGCTTCGGGGCGGAACGCGTACGAGACCAGGGCCTGGAACTCGTCGACGTCCGCGTCGGGGACGGGTCGGAACTCGGGCATACACGACCACGCGACGGCGGCCCGCTTGAAGGTGTCGGGAGCGTGTGAACGCCCCGAACACGATAACGTACGGAAAGCGTTGAACCGCGGCCGGCGCCCCGTTCAGCACGGCGACCGGTGGCTAGTCAGAATCCGCGGCGGTACTGGGGCGGGACGTCGACGGCGTCCTCGCGGCCGAGCTTCCGGGCGGCGTGCAGCGGGAAGTAGGGGTCGCGGAGGAACTTCCGGCCGACGACGGCGAGGTCGGCGCGGTCGTTCCGGACGACGGCGTCGGCCTGCTCGGCGGTGCGGATGCCGCCGACGGCGCCGACGGCGACGTCGCGGTCGGTGTCCTCGCGGATGCGTTCAGCGAAACGGAGCTGGTAGTTCGGGCCGGTCCAGTCGATCTCCTGGTCGGGGTGGATGCCGCCCGTGGAGACGTCGACGAGGTCGGCGCCGGCGTCGGCGAGCTGGTCGGCGAGCCGCACCGACTGTTCGACGTCCCAGGACGGCCGGTCGTCGAGCCAGTCGGTCGCGGAGAGGCGGACGAACACGGGCCGGTCGTCGCCCCACTCGTCACGGACGGCCTCGGTGACTTCGCGGACGAGCCGGGTGCGGTTCTCGAAGCTGCCGCCGTACTCGTCCCCGCGGTCGTTCGTGACCGGGGAGAGGAACTCGTGGAGGAGGTAGCCGTGGGCGGCGTGGACTTCCGCGACCTCGAAGCCGGCTTCGCGGGCGCGGCGGGCGCCCTCCCGGAAGGCCTCGACGACGTCCCGAATCTCGTCGACTGAGAGCTGCCGGGTCTCGGGCGGTTCGCCGTCCTCGTACGGCCAGGGTTCGGCGCTCGGCGCGACGACCGGCCAGCCGCCGTCCTCGGGCGGGACCGGCGTCGACCCCTCCCAGGGGCGGGCCTTCGAGGCCTTCCGGCCGGCGTGTGCGAGCTGGATGCCGGGCGTCGCGCCCTGTGCTTTCACGAACTCGGCGACGGGCGCGAGCGCGTCCCGGTGGTCGTCGCTCCAGATGCCGAGGTCCTCGGGAGAGATGCGTCCGCGGGGATCGACGGCGGTGGCTTCCGTCAGGACGACGCCGGCGCCGCCGACCGCCCGCGACCCGAGGTGGACGCGGTGCCAGTCGGTCGCGAGGCCGTCGCGGTCCTCGCAGGAGTACTGGCACATCGGGGACACGGTGAGTCGGTTCCGGAACGTCGTCTCGCGGAGTTCCAGCGGCGAGAACACGTCGTCAGTCATCGGCCGAGGGTTGGCCGGCTGGCGGTTTAGCGGTGGTGGCGTGGGGGAGGCTTGCCGGCACTCCCGAGCGGGTTTTATCCGACAGGAAGGTTACCAAATATTTATGGGAGCTTGCGGCGTGGGTCCGCGTAGCAATGGGCGACTCACAGTCCGGGCGCGCGTGGACCGACGACCCGGAGACGTTCGCTGACAGCCTCGAAGACCTCAAGGAGGACGGCTGCATGCTGCTCGTGCTCGGCGCCGCCGACGACGACGGCGACCGCGTCGGCTGCGACCGCATGCTCGGGGACGCCGCCAGGGACCGCCGCCGGCTGTTCGTCCGCAGCGACGCGGCGACGACGCCGAGCGCGGGCGAGGGGACGAGCGACGCGGACTCCCAGACGGTCGTCTACGAGACGAGCGCGCGAGCGGTCGCCGCCGCGAGCGCCGCCGTCTCCGAGGACGACCGCACCGTCTCCGGCGGCATGGACTCGCTGGCCGACGCGACTGAGGAAGAGATCTCGGCACTCGAGCCCGCGGGCGGGTTCGAATCGGGCCAGCTCCGGGTCTGCGTCGACGGCGTCGACGACCTGCTCGCGGACACCGACCTCGCGTCGGTCGGCGGGTTCGTCCGGCGCGTCCGCGAAGCCGTCTCCGACGCGGACGCCATCGGGCACGTGCACGTCGACGACACGATTCCCGGGCACGCCGTCGAGGGCGTCCTCCAGGAGTTCGACGCCGTCGTCGAGGTCGCGGACGCCGGCGAGCGCCGCCAGCGCTGGCACCTCCCCGACGAGGCGCTCTCGACGGCGTGGCTGGAGCTCTAGGCCTGCTCCTCGTCGTCGAGCACCGCCGCGTCCTCCATCTCGGGCTCCTCGTACTCGGACTCGGCTGACTCGGCTGCCTCGCCGGTCTCCTCGACCTCGGCCGGGACTTCCTCGCGTTTGCTCGCGTGTGCTTCGCCCTCGCCGAGCACGTGCACGTCGGCCTCGACCTCTATCTCGACGCCTGGCCGGTCGAGCGTCGCCTCGAACGTCTCCGCTTCGCCGACCTCGACCTCGAGTTCGGTCGTGTCCACTTCCACCTCGACCTCGGTGTCGACGTAGCTGTCTGGCATCACGCAGTACTACCGCGACCAGCCGGAAGAATCGTGTGGCCGGCCGGAATCGGGCTCTGCTAGCCGGCCGGGTTCGGGTCGGCTAGCCGGTTAGAACGTCTCGCGGTGGAGGACTTCGTCGACGTCGCGGCGCGGGAGGCGGTCGGGTTCCTCGCCGCCGCTCGGGCCGACCGCGAGGAGGACGACCGGAATCGTGTCGCCGGGGAGTTCGGCGAACTCGGCGGCCGCCTCGAAGTCGAACCCCGTCATCGGGGTCGCGGTGAGGTCGCGGGCGTGCGCCGACAGCAGGAGGTTCTGGGCGGCGAGGCTGGCGTTCCGGATGGCGTAGTCGCGGCCGGCGCGGTCGCTCTCGTAGCCCGCGACGGTCTGTTCTTTCATCCCTCCGGCGGTCTCGGCGTCGACGCGCCCGGCTTCGACCCACTCGTCGAAGACGCGGTCGGCCGTCTTCGGGTCGGTGTGGCCGGCGACGAGGATGGCGGTGCCGGCCTCCCGGATGTGCTCCTGGCCGTTCGCGATCTCGACGAGTTCGTCGAGCCGGTCGTCGTCCTGGACGACGACGAACTCCCAGGGCTGGAGGTTGAACGAGGACGGGGCGAGCGTGGCGTCCCGGACGAGCGCTTCCAGGGTGTCGTCGTCGACGTCGGCGTCGGGGTCGAAGTTGTGGCCGGAGCGTCGGTTGCGAATCGCCTCGATGGCGCCTTCGCGCGCATTCTGGTGTGCTTTCGACATCGACTTTCGATACGTTACCCCTACGTAGGGGGCTGCCGCTCCCAGTGTTCGCTGCCGATTGGGGTTCGTCCGCACGACTCAGTGCCGGCTCCCGAGTCCGGCCGGCGACACGTACACCGCATCTCGCTATAGGGAATCCGGCGCCCGCTGGTGGTTCTCGCGGCGCCTCCGGTCACCCGGCGTGGGACAGAATTCCCCCGCGTCACCCCGTGTAGTCCCAGTCGTCCTCGTCGTCGTACCGGCCCGATTCCTCGTTACGGGCCAGGAGGCGCTCGACTATGTCGGGTCTCGCCGGGTCCGCGAGCGGGCGTTCGTCCACGACGCCGCCGAACCGCAGTCCGGGCAGCCGGCGCTGCAGTTTCCGGAGGACCTGGAGCGCGGGCGCTCGCGCGAGCGTCGGCGCGCCGGTCGCGCGCTCCGCGACCGCGCCGACGGGCCCCGTCACCCGGAACGACCGCGAGAGGTAGCCGTCGCCGTCCACGTCCACGCCCGGCGCGCCCCGCCAGTAGTTCCCGTGCCAGACGTGCAGGACGTTGAACCGCGCCGTCTCGGCGTACTTCCGGTTGCCGGCGAAGTCGTTGCGGGTGATGCGGTTCGTCGGGAACAGCGACATCGCGCGCACGCCGACGTCGTTGAACGCGGCGACGTTCCGCCGGTACAGCGAGAACTGGCCCTGCACGACGACGCCGTACGTGTCGTGGACGAGGACGTTGCCGGCGACGTAACTCGAGCGCCCGAACACGAGCACGCCGTTCTCGCTGTTCGCGAGCCGGTTGTCCACCACGACGTTCCGGTTCGACCGGTCGTGGACGTACACGCCGACGTACGTGTCCCGGACGGTGGAGTCCGCGACGAACGCGCCCTGGGCGTAGACGCTGAACACCCCGATCATCATCCCCTCCATCGTGGCGTTCCGCACGGTGAACGACGCGGTGTCGTGAGCGAACACGCCGACCTTCCCGCCGTAGAACGCCGAGTCCTCGACGACGACCGGCGCGCCGAGGACGACGACGCCGAGGAAGCCGTCCTGCCAGTCCTTCGTGCTGTACACCGTCAGGTTGGAGACGACGAGCCCGGGGCTGTGGCGCGCGATGACGCCGTTCGCCTCGGTGGTCAGCCGGACGTTCGACACGAGGGAGTTCGCGGACCTGGCGAAGACGACGCCCGCGTCGCCGTAGCCGTGGACCGCCCAGTACTCCCGCCGGAAGGACTCGTTGCCGACTGGGATGCGCGTGACGCTCTCGGGCGCCCGGCTGCGGACCGTCCCGACGCCGGACAGCGAGAACCCGGCGAGCGCGACCCGGGACGCGTTCGCGTAGAACACGCTGCGGTTTCCGTCTCCGACGATGCGCGTGCGACCGACGCCCATCCCCCGGACGGTGACGGGCTTCCGGATTCGGACGTCCGAGACAGAGTGGTTGCCGGCGGTGACGAGAATGGTCGTGTTCGCGGGCGCATTCCGGACGGCGGCGGACAGCGACTCGCCCTCCTCGACAGTCACCGAGACCGGCCGGTCGAGCAGTCGGCGCGCCCGCTCGATGGTCGCGTTCGCGCGGTCGCGGCGGTCGGCCTCCACCGCCTCCCACGCCGCGGCGGACCGCCTCGCGGACTCCCCGCCGGCCTCGCGGACGGCACTCCAGCGCTCCACGCGGCCGCCGTGCGCTCGCGCGAACGCCGCCGCGTCCGCGCGGTCCGAGAACGGCACGATGGCGGCGTCCCGCGTCGGCACGCGCGCACGGCTGTCGACGACGAAGTACGCGTCGTCGGCCGCCACCCAGTCCGTCGACTGACTCGTCGGCAGCCGAAGGAGGCCGTCCGGCCCGACGGTGACGTCGGTGCCCGAGAAGTCCGAGACGTACACGGACAGCGGGCGCCCGAGTTCCCGCGCGGTGTTCGCCGCCAGCCCCTCGACCATCGACGTGACGCCGTAGTACCCGACGACGTACTTGAACTGCGAGAAGTACACCTGGCCGGTCGGCAGCGCGAGCGTCGAGTCCGCGGCGCGCTGCACGACGCCCTCCGGGAGGCCCGTCTGCTTGGTCGTCTCCATTGTGACGGCCGTCGCGCGCTGGCCGCCGCCCGACGCGGCGAACGGCGCGAGCACGACCGCGGCGACCAGGACCCCGGCGGCGGCCACGTGCCAGAACCGCATGTGTGGCAGTTGGTCCCGGGTGCTGAAGAGTGATTGGGCGGCCGCCGGTCCGGCCCGACACCCGCGACCGTTCCGGCTGGTCGGCGACGGAGGGCCGGCGAGGCAGGGCAGTACACTTTTCGGCGAGCCGGCGGAACTCTCGAACGAGATGGCCGACAGTACGGGGGTCGGCGCCGGGGCGGACGCCGGGAGCGGAGGTGACGCGCCGCTGGGGGACGCCGACGTCGTGGTGCGCGCGACAGACCTCTCGAAGTCCTTCGGCGACGTGGACGTTCTCGAGCGCGTCTCCTTCGAGGTTCCGGTGGCTGCCACGACCGCCGTCGTGGGGCCGAACGGCTCCGGGAAGACGACACTCGCCGAACTAATCACGGGCATCGAGGGGCCCACGGGCGGCAGCGTCGAGGTCGTTCCGGGCGGCGAGCGCCCGGTCGGCTACCTCCCGCAGGCGCCCGCGTTCCAGCCGACGGCGTCCGTCCGGGAGACCCTGGAGTTCTACGCGCGCCTGCTGTCGGAACCCACCGACGTCGACGCCGCCCTCGACCGGGTCGGCCTGGGCGCGGCCGCGGACCGCCGCGTCACCGCGCTCTCCGGCGGGATGCGTCGCCTGCTCGGCGTCGCCGTCAGCCTCCTCGGGACGCCGCCCCTACTCGTGCTCGACGAGCCGACGAGCGGCCTCGACCCCCAGATGAGCCGACACGTCTTCGACGTCGTGACCCGGCTCGCGGCCGACGGCCAGTCCGTGCTGTTGACGACCCACGACCTCTCCCGGGCGGCGGCCGCGGACCACATTCTCGTGCTGTCCGGGGGCGACGTCGTGCTGTCGGGGTCGCCGGACGCGGTCGTCGCGGAGACCGGCGCGGACTCCCTGGCGGGCGCGTTCGACGACGCCGTGGGCGGCCTGGACGTCGCCAGGGGTGGTGAGGATGCGTGAGTGGACCGAGCGGTTCACGGCCGTCGTGGAGCGCGAACTGCGCGCAGTCCTGCGGTCGCGGTCGGTGTGGGTGCTCGCCGTCGGGTTCTTCGCGCTGACGCTCGCGGCCGGCCTGTTCAGCGGGCGGTCGGGGTACGTGCCGCTCGTGCTCGCGCTCCTGACGCCCGTCGAGGTCCTGGCGCCGGTGCTGGTGGTCGCCCTGGGGTACCGCGCGGTTCTCGGCGACCGGCTGCGCGGCGAACTGGCGGTGTTCGAGACGTTCCCGCTGTCGCCGCTCGCGTACGGCCTCGGCGTCTACTGCGGGCGGCTCGCGGTGGCGCTCGGGGTGGTGTTCGTGACGCTGGTCGCGACGGCGCTGGTGGTGCCGGCGTTCAACCCGTCGCCGGCGGCGCTGACGCGGACGACCGGGCTCGACTCCCCGGTGTACTACGCGCGGTTCGTGGCGCTGACGCTCGTCTTCGTCGGCGTCGTGATGGCGGTGACGGTGCTCGTGTCGTCGGTCGCGCGGACCGCGCGCCGCGGCCTCGTCTGGGGGGTCGCGCTGCTGTTGCTCCTGGTGGTGGGGTTCGACCTCGCAATCGTCGCGGGCGTCGGCCAGCACTGGATTACGGAGCGCGGGCTCGGCGTCGCGCTGGCGGCGAGCCCCCTGAGCGCGTACCGGGGCCTCGTGATGACGTACGCCGTCGGGCCGGCCGTCACGATGCCCGTCCGGGCGGCGGCCCCGGTCGCGAGCGTCGCGTCACTCCTCGTCTGGACCGCGCTGTCGCTGCTCGCCGCGGCAGGCCTGACCGGCATCGAGTAGCGGAACCGGCCGATGGAACCGCGAAACCGTCGTTCGCCATCGGTGACGCGGTCGCAGAGGTTGTCGGGTACCCCGAGTTATTTGGCGCCGTATCACACACCTCTGCCCGCTAGATGACTATCGAGGAGACGACCACGGAGCCGCCGACAGTCGGCCGCGGACTCGACACGATCCGGGACGCCGCGGCCGCGCTCGGCGTCCCGGCGGAGACGGCTGAGACGGCGAAGACGGTGTTCAGGCGCTACGACGACCAGCGGGACGGCCCGCCGAACTCGGTCCGGACGACCGGCGCGGCCGCCCTCTACGTCGCGTGCAAGGTAGAGCGCGTGCCGCGGACCGTCGACGAGGTGGTGGCGGCCGCGGACGCGGAGCGCACGACGCTGCTGCGGCGCGCGAAGGACGTCACGAGCGCGCTCGGCATCGACCTCTCGGGGTTCGCGGACGCCACCCAGTACGTCGAGCGGTACGCCGACGAGCTCTCGCTGCCGCAGGCCGTCGCGGACCGCGCGGTCGACATCGTGGACTACTGCGAGGACGCGGGCGTCGCCGGCGGCAAGTCCCCGAGCGGCTGGGCGGCGGCGGCCGTGTACAACGCGGCGGTGGAGGCCGACCTGGACGTCCGCCAGGACACCCTCACCGAGCTCGCGGACGTCACGCACGTCACCATCAGGAACCGCTACCAGGACCAGCGCGACGTCCTCCGCGAGCGGAACCCGCCGCCGGAGTCGGCCGCGGACGCGGTCGACTGGTACCGCACCTACCTGCCGGCGTCGGAGTACGTCGCGTCGCGGGCTCGCGACCTGCTCGCGGCCGCCGCGGACGCGCACGCCGTGGACGACGCGCCGGCGGCGTGGGCGGCGGCCGCGCTCCGGGTCGCGAGCGACCGCGCGGGCGACCCCATCGGGATGAAGGCGCTGAAGACGCCGGCCGGCTGTTCGTCGGCGGCAGTCCACGACCGCGAGCGCGCGCTGGAGGAGTACTGACTGGCGGGCTAGGAGTCTTCTGCGAGCACGGGGATGAACTCGCGCTGTTCCGCGAGCACGTCGGGGTCGAGGTCGGCGACGAGCGTGCGTTCGTCGCGGTTGAGCGCGTGGCTGACGGCGCCGTCCGGCCGGACGACCGCGGACCGGCCGGCGTACTCGACGGGGCGGGCGTCCGGGAGTTCGCGGCGGCCGGTGCGGCCGCAGCCGACGACCCAGCGGACGCCGTCGAGGGCGCGGGCGCGCAGGAGGAGCCGCCAGTTCTCGCTGTGCGCGCCCGGCCACGCGCCGACGGCGAAGAGGGCGTCGACGCGCTCACGAGCGAACTGCGCGCTGACGTCGACGAAGTTGAGGTCGTAGCACGTGACGAGGCCGGTGGTTCCGACCGGCGTCTCGACGGTGACGGCCGCGTCGCCGGCGGCGAGGACGTCGGCTTCGCCGCCCCAGCGGTTGCGTTTGCGGTAGAACGTGCGGTCGCCGTCCGGGGTGACGTACGCGGTGGTGTTGTAGTAGTCGTCGGCGGCCTCGACGAAGCCGGCGAGGACGGCGACGTCGTAGTCGCGGGCGTACGCGGCGAGGCGGTCGAGTTCGTCGCCGTCGCGGTCGAGCGCGGCGTCGTGGACGCGGTCGTCGGCGACGAACCCCGTGAGCGCGTACTCGGGGAACAGCGCGACGTCGACGCGGTCGTCGAGGCCCGCGAGGCGTTCGCCGACGGTGGCGAGGTTCGCGGCCGGGTCGAGGTCCGCGAGGTCGGTCTGGCAGGCGGCGACGGTCGGTGCTGGCACGCCCGTGAGTCGGCGGCCGGCGCACATCAACCCGGCGGACCGGCGTCGCTCCGACCCGGCGGAACAATCTCGCCTCGGCCCGGCCGACTAACCTTACTTCGGTTGTGAGTAAAAACTTTACCGGCGCCCCTCGAACCCGGCGGGTATGGGACAGCAAGCAATCCGACGCCGCGAACGCCCCTACGTCGACGGCGAGTGGGTGTCGGGCGGGGACGCGGTCCCCGTCACCGACCTCGCCGACGGCGGGACGTTCGCGTCAGTCGCCGCCGCCGACGCGGACGTCGCCGACGCCGCCCTCGCCGCCGCCGCGGACGCCGAACCCGCGCTCCGGGAGACCACCGTCCCCCAGCGCGTCGAGTGGCTGGAAGCCGTCGCCGACGGCCTCCGCGCGCGGAAAGCCGAACTCGCGGAAGTCATCGTCCGGGAAGCCGGGAAACCGATCTCGAGCGCGCGCGGCGAAGCCGAGAGCGCCGCCGAGCGCTTCGAGCGCGCGGTCGACGAGATCCGCCACCTCAAAGGCGAGTACCGCGAGGGCACCACCGACGGCCACGAGGGCTGGCGCGCCATCGTCAAGCCCGAACCGGTCGGGACCGTCCTCTGCATCACGCCGTACAACTACCCCCTCGCGACCACGGCGCTCCAGGTCGCGCCCGCGCTCGCCGCCGGGAACGCGGTCGTGCTGAAGCCCGCGAGCAAGACGCCCGTGAGCGCCGCCATCCTCGCCGACGTCGTCGCCGACGCCGGCGTCCCGGACGGCGCGTTCAACTTCGTGCCCGGGCCAGCCAGCGAGGTCGGCGACGTGCTCGCCGGCGACGACCGCGTGAACGCCATCGCGATGACGGGGTCGTCGGGCGCCGGCAAGCACGTCGCCCGCGAGTCCGGTATCGTGAACCTCCACATGGAACTCGGCGGCAACGCCCCCGAGGTCGTCTTCCCGGACGCCGACCTCGACGCGGCCGCCGCGGCCGCCACGAAGGGGTCGCTGAAGTACGCCGGCCAGCGCTGCTCGGCGGTCTCCCGCGTGGTCGCCCACGAGTCCGTCCACGACGACCTCGTCGACCGCATCGACGACGGGATGGACGACTGGACGGTCGGCGACCTCTTCGACGAGGACACCGACCTCGGCCCGCTCGTCAGCGCCGACCAGGCCGACTGGGTCGAGGAACTCGTCGACGACGCCGTCGAGCGCGGCGCGCGCGTCGTCCGCGGCGGCGACCGCTACGAGGCCGCCGACGGCGTCCACGTCTACGAACCGACCCTGCTCGCGGACGTCCCCCGTGACGCCCGCATCGTCCACGAGGAACAGTTCGGCCCGGTCTGCGCGGTAACGACGTTCAGCGACGAGGCCGACGCCCTCGAGGTCGCGAACGCCTCCGACCTCGCGCTGGACGCCTGCGTGTTCACGACCGACTACGACCGCGCGCTCCGGGTCGCCGAACGCATCGACGCGGGCGGCGTCCGCGTGAACGGCGCGCCGAGCCACGGCCTCGGCGACATCCCGTTCGGCGGCAACGGGGACTCCGGCATCGGCCGCGAGGGCCTCGACGCGACCATCCACGAGTTCGTCCGCGAGAAGTCCATCGTCCTGTAGCCGGATCGAGTTCCCGGGTCTCCGGGGGCCGCTTCTCGGCTTCTCCGTCCGCGGGCGCGTTCGTTCTCCCGGTTACGCGACGAACAGCATCGGCACCATGGCGAGGACGCCGACGGCGAGGCCGGCGCCGAGTTCGCGGGTGCCGCCGCCCGGGAGGCGGGCGCCGACCTCGCGGGCTTCCGGGATGAACTCGTGGAGGACGAGGAAGACCATCGCGCCGCCCGCGAACCCGTACCCGATGGGGAGGAGGGCGCGCGCGACCTGGACGAAGCCGTACGCGAGGACGGCGCCGATGGGCTGGGGGATGGACGTGAAGACGGCGACGCCGACGAGCGTCCAGCGGCGCATCCCGTGCTCGTGGAGGGGGATGGAGACCGCGAGCCCTTCTGGGACGTTGTGGACGGAGATGGCGATGGTCATGAAGACGGCGAGCAGGGGGACGGAGAACCCGAGGACGGGGATGCCGCCGTCGAGGCCCATGTCGGCGAAGGAGACGCCGACGGCGACGCCCTCGGGGAACGAGTGGACGGTGAGGACGCCGGCGATGAGGACGAGTTTCTTGAAGTCGGCTTCCGCGATGTCGCGGGGCGCGAAGTCGTAGCTGTCGATGACGTGGTCCGCGGCGAGGACGAGGGCGACGCCGACGATGGCGCCGCCGGCGACCTCGGGGACCGTGCCGTAGTTGAGGCCTTCGCGGAACAGCCCGAACCCGGACGCCGAGAGCATGATGCCGGACGCGAGCCCCCAGAGGCCGACGCGCCAGCGGTCGTCGACGTCGTCGACGAAGAAGAACGGCAGCGCGCCGAGTCCCGTCGCGAGGTCCGTCAGCAGGCCGGCGACGAACACGAACGCCAGCTCGCCCGTCAGTTCCATGCGCGCAGCTACGACCACCGCACGAATATTCGTTTTGCTTCTGGAAAGAAATCTTTGGGGAGCCTAAAACCGGGGGCGTGAAGGGGTTCGGCGACCCGCGCTCCCGCATGGACGAACAGGCTCGGGTCGCCGCGTTCCTCGACGACCACGACCTCCGCGCTCCGCCCGCGAACCGCGTCCTCGACCTCGCCAGCGAGGTCGGCGAACTCGCGAAGAACGTCAACGAGACCACCGACTACGGCGCCACCGCCAGCGCCGACGTCGACCGGGACGAACTCGGCGACGCGCTGTTCTGCCTGCTCGCGCTCGCCGACGAACTCGACTACGACGCCGGCGCGGCCCTCGACGACGCCCTCGAGAAGTACGACACCCGTATCGGGGACACCGGCACCGCCGGCTCCGGCGAATAGCGACGGCGTCACCCGGGTGGCGCCCGGGTGTCCCGGTACGGCAATCCGGCGTTCCCCCTCACTGAGAGACGAGGACGGTTTTATGCCGTCGCCGGCCGTCGGTTCGGTCGTGAAGACAGCAGACGAAGCCGGCGGGCTGTTCGCTCCCGACGCCGTCGCCGTCGTCGGCGCGACGGAACGCGAGGGGTCGATCGGCCGCGCCATCGTGGAGAACCTCGCCGACTTCGACGGCGACGTCGTCCCAGTGAATCCGAAGCGGGACGACGTCCTCGGGTACGACTGCTACCCGGACCTCGCGAGCGCGCCCGCCGTCGACCTCGCGGTCGTCGTCGTCCCGCCCCCGGTCGCCGTCGACGCGGTCCGGGACGCCGGCGAGGCGGGCGTCCGGAACGTCGTCGTCATCACCGCGGGGTTCAGCGAGACCGGCAGCGAGGGCGCCGAACGCGAGCGCGAACTCGCCGCCGTTGCCGACGACTACGACCTCAACCTCGTCGGCCCGAACAGCCTCGGCGTGCTCTCGACGCCAACCGGTCTGAACGCCACGTTCGGCCCGTCGAATGCGCTCTCCGGCAACCTCTCGTTCATGAGCCAGTCCGGGGCGTTCATCACGGCCGTCCTCGACTGGGCGAACGACCAGGGCATCGGCTTCAAGGACGTCGTCAGCCTCGGGAACAAGGCCGTCCTCGACGAGACGGACTTCATGCGCCTGTGGCGCGACGACCCCGAGACGAACGTCGTGCTCGGCTACCTCGAAGGCATCGAGGACGGCCGCGAGTTCATCGACACCGCCCGGGACGTCACCCAGGACACGCCCGCGGTGGTCGTGAAGTCCGGCCGCACCGAGGCGGGCGCGCAGGCCGCGTCCTCGCACACCGGCACCATCGCCGGCAGCGAGGCCGCCTACGAGGCCGGTTTCGAGCAGGCGGGCGTGGTGCGCGCGGAGAACGTCCAGGAGCTGTTCGACTTCGCGCGAGCGCTCGACGGCCTCCCGATGCCGGACTCCGAGCGGGTCGCCGTCGTCACGAACGCGGGCGGCCCCGGCGTCATGGCGACCGACGCCGTCGGCGACTCTCGGCTCTCGATGGCGTCGTTCACGGACGACACCCTCGACGACCTCCTGGCCTCGATGCCCGAGGAAGCCAACGTCTACAACCCCGTCGACGTCATCGGGGACGCCGACCTCGAGCGCTTCGAGACCGCCATCGACACCGTCCTCGGCGACGACAACGTCGGCTGCGCGGTCGTCGTCTCCGCGCCGACGGCCATCATCGACTACCGGGAGCTCGCGGGCGTCGTCGCCGACCTCCAGGCCGACCACGGCAAGCCAGTCGTGACGTGCCTGATGGGCGGCGAGCGCGCGCAGCGCGCCGCCGACGTGCTCGGCGAGGCCGGCATCCCGAACTACTTCGACCCCGCGCGGGCGGTGTCCAGCCTCGACGCGCTCGCCGTCCAGCGCGACGTCGAAGCCCGCGAGTACGAGGCCCCCGAGGAGTTCGACGTCGACCGCGAGCGCGCACGCGGCATCCTCGAGGACGCAGCCGACCGCGGCGCCACCCGTCTCGGCGTCGAAGCCATGGACCTCCTGGACGCCTACGGCATCCCCACCCCGGAGGGCGAGGTCGTCGACGACCCCGCGGAGGCGCGCTGGGTCGCCAACGACATCGAGGGCGACGTCGTCATGAAGATCGTCAGCCCCGACATCCTCCACAAGTCCGACATCGGCGGCGTGAAAGTCGGCGTCCCCGACGAGGACGTCGCCGACGCCTACGAGGACCTCGTCACGCGCGCCCGGAACTACCAGCCCGACGCAACCATCCTCGGCGTCCAGGTCCAGGAACTGGTGGACACCGACGCCGGCACCGAGACCATCCTCGGGATGAACCGCGACCCACAGTTCGGCCCCCTGTTGCTGTTCGGCCTCGGCGGCATCTTCGTGGAAGTCCTTGAGGACACGAGCGTCCGCGTCGCCCCCGTCTCCGAGCGGGAGGCCGGCGAGATGCTGGACGAACTCGACTCCGCGCCGCTGCTGCGGGGCGCCCGCGGCCGCGACCCCGCCGACGAGGACGCCGTCACGGAGAGCGTCCAGCGGCTCAGCCAGCTCGTCACCGACTTCCCCGCCATTCTCGAACTCGACGTGAACCCCCTGCTCGCCACCCCGGACGGCGTGCGGGCACTGGACGTCCGACTGACCATCGACCCCGACGAACTATGAACACGCTACTCGTCACCTCGACCGACGCAGGCACCGGCAAGACCGCCGTCTCGCTCGCGCTCGCGCGCCTCGCGCAGGACCGCGACACCGACGTCGGCTACATGAAACCGAAGGGCACCCGGCTCCAGAGCAACGTCGGGAAGACCCTCGACGCGGACCCGATGCTCGCCCGCGAACTCCTCGGCCTCGACGCCGAGATGCACGAACTCGAACCCATCGTCTACTCGCCGACGTTCGTCCGCGGCGCCATCCAGGGCCGCGAGCAGCCCGCGGAACTCAGCGAGCGCGTCCGCGAGGCGTTCGCGGACCTCTCCGCGGACCGCGACCTCATGCTCGTGGAGGGCGCAGACGACCCCGCGACCGGCGGCATCGTCGACCTCACGGACGCCGACGTCGCCGAACTCCTGGACGCGCGCGCCGTCGTGCTCTCCCGGTACGAGGAGCCGGGCGACGTCGACGACGTGCTCGCCGCCGCGGACGCGCTCGGCGACCGCTGCGTCGGCGTCGTCTTCAACGCCGTCGCGGACGCCACCTACGACGACGTCGAGACGGAGGTCGCGCCCTTCCTCGAGGGCCGAGGCGTCCCCGTGCTCGGCGTCCTCCCGAACGAGAAGCGGCTCTCCGGCGTCACCGTCGCGGACCTCGCCGACGAGCTGGGCGGCGACGTGCTCACGGACGGCGCCGTCGGCGACGAACTCGTCGAGCGGTTCCTCGTCGGCGCGATGAGCGGCGAGAGCGCGCTCAGTCACTTCCGCCGCACGAAGGCCGCCGCGGTCATCACGGGCGGCGACCGCGCCGACGTCCAGACCGCCGCGCTGGACGCCCCCGGCGTCAAGTGCCTCGTGCTCACGGGCGGCCACCGGCCGTCCGGCGCCGTCCTCGGGAAAGCCACGGAGAAAGGCGTCCCGGTCATCGCGGTCCAGTCGGACACCCTGACGACCGTCGAGCGCGCCGAGAACCTGGTGCGCGGCGGCCGCGTCCGGGACGCCGAGACCGTCGACGTGATGCAGACCCTGCTGCACGACCACGCCGACGTCGACGCGCTCCTCGACTGACCCCAGCCCCTCTTTGCTGCTCGACGGGCTCGATGCCGTCGGCCTACACCAGCGAGTCGGGCTGCACCCAGACGACGAACCGGTCGTCGCGACGGAGCACGCCCCGCGTCGTCTCCGAGGCCGCCGAGTCGTCCAGTTCGTCCTCGCTGACGGACTCCACCTCGTGGACGTCGTCGACGAGCAGTCCGGTCGCGTCGTGGTCCGACAGCACCACGATGCGTTTGCCGTCCGGTTCGCCGTCCACGTCCAGCCGGACGCGGGGGTCGACGACGGTCGTCGTCTCCCCGCGGAGGTCCACCACGCCGACGACGTGGTCCTCGGCGTTCGGGATGGCGGTGACGTCCTCGGTCGCGTCCACGATCTCGTCGACGTGCGCGATGTCGATGCAGTACCGGCCGTCCCCCAGTGAGAACTCCAGCACGTCGGTCTCGTCGTCCGTCATACCGGCGAATCTACCGTGCACCGGATTAAGCGTTTGGTTAAGCCCAACCCCGACACTCTTTTTTCCCTCGGTTTCATTCGTTCGCTCGATGGACCCGGTGGACGTGTTGCGGGTGCTCGGCAACAAGTACAACGCCGAGATTCTCGAAGCCACCCACGCGCCGAAATCCGCCCAGGAACTCAGCGACGAACTCGACATCCCCATCGCCACGAGTTACCGCCGCATCGAGGAGCTCGAGGAACACGACCTCCTGAAACTCGAGGGCAAGGAACTCTCCGACGAGGGGCGGCGGACGAAGGTCTACCGGCGGCAGGTCGACGAGATCTCGATCAAGTTCGGCGTCGACCAGACCCAGATCGACACCACCGAGCGCACGGAAGCGAAGAACGCGCTCGTCGACGTCTGGAGCGACCTCCGGTCCGAGGGCTGACGGCGATTCTCCTGACTAATAATCGCGGGGACAGTTTTATACTTCGAGTCGCGGAGTTCGAGAACGACTGACGCGTATGCGACTCATCGAAGCACTCTACCTCGTATTCAGCGCCACCCTCGCCGTCGCCGGGCTCAGCATGGTGTGGTTCGCGGTACGCGCGTACCGCGACACGGGCCGGGACTCGATGCTGCACCTGACGGTCGGGTTCGGACTGGTCGTCGCCGCCGCCCTGGGGACGACGGTCACGGCGTTCCTCGTCGGCTTCGAGGGGACGCGGGCGCTCCTGACGGCGAATTACTTCCTCACCACGGCGGGATACATCTTCGTGATGTACAGCATCGTCACGCCGGAGTGACGCAGCAGCGGACCGACTGGCGGCCGACGCGGCTGGCGGGCCTTCGACTGACAGACCGAACAGCCGACCGGGGCGGCTCGCGTCCCGGCGTCGGTCAGGAGAACTTCGACTTCACGCGGTCGAAGAGCTTCACGCGGCGCTCGGTCGCCGCCTCGTCCTCGCCGAGGCCTGCCTCCCGCATCATCTCCTCGAGGGAGATCTCGTACACCGGGCCGTCGGCCTCGTCGTCAGGCTGCGACGGCTTCTCGGTCTCGCCGGTGTCGGGGTCCACCCACTCGAACTCGGCGGCGTCGTCCTCCGGCGGCTCCATGCCGACGCTGTCCGCGAGCTTCGCGGCGAGGCGGTCGTAGGCGCGCGCCGCCGGGCTGTCCGGGTCCAGGTCGACGACCGGCCGGCTCTTCCGCACCGCGAGTTTCACCGCGTCGTCGTGCGGGACGCTGACCGTGACCGCGTCCGTCGTCCCGAGCGCCGCCGCGATGCCCTCCACGTCGTCGAACCCGCCGTCGCCCGTCCGCGTGAACACCGCGCCCACCACGGGCTTCTCGAGTTTGCCGACGAGCTGACCGGTCTTCGTCGCGTCCGTCAGCGAGTTCAGCTCGGCGGTCGTCACCAGGAGCACGCCGTCCGCGACGCTCATCGCCATCGCGATGTCGTAACTCAGGCCGGCGCCCGCGTCCAGCAGCACCACGTCGTTGCGGTCCCGGAGGTACTCAACGACGCGGTGCAGGGACTTCGCGTCCGCCTCCGCGAACTGCTCGAGCTCCGTCGACCCCGGGACGAGCGTGAGGCCGAACGCGTCGTAGCTCGCGTCCGCGGGCGACGCGTCGCCCGCGAGCACGTCGTGCAGCGTCTCCCCGGGGTCGACGCCGAGGCGGCCCGCGAGGTTCGCCATCCCGAGGTCGACGTCCACGACGGCGACGTCGAACCCGTCGTCGGCGAGCGCGACACCGAGGTTCGCCGTCGTCGTCGACTTCCCGACGCCGCCCTTCCCACTGGCGACGGCGAACACGTACCCGTCACCTCCGGCCTCGTTCATCGTGACTCACGTAGCGTACTACGATACATAAGTGTGGCTCCGGGGCTACACGGACAGCAGCGAACTCACGAGCTCCAGGGTCATCGACCCGATGATCGCCGACGCCCACGTCAACACGACGAAGTGGAGGTACGCGTTCACCTTGTGGCCGCCGTCCACGACGCGGATCATCAGCGAGGACAGCACCGCGTTCACGAGCACCGTCACCACGAGCAAGTACTCGATGAGCTGGATGTCGTACACCTGGGTGTTGATGAGGGTACCGACGTTGAACGCCGAGTTCGAGAAGTCCAGGCCGAGCCCGGAGATGACGCTCACGATGCCCAGCCCGATGAAGAACGCGAACGTCGACGCCGCCGTGATGCCGTACATGACGCCGACGAGCGTCGCCGCGGACTGCTGGCGGCGCTGGCGCAACTGCAGGACTTCGCTCATGTTGCCGGAGATGAGTTCGCCGAGGTGCTGGGGTTCGCCGCCCATCTGGCGGCCGACGAGGTACATCTCGCTGAACTTCTGGATGAGGTAGGAGTGGGCGTCCGCCGTGAAGTGCCGCCACGCCTTCGACGCGTCCACGCGGAGGTTCAGGCGCTTGTAGAGGTCGTCCACGAGGCCGGTGAGCGCGCCGAAGTTCTTGTCCCGCAGGGACTTCAGGACGCGCGTGGTCGTCGTCTGGCGCGCGGTCTCGCTGGACCCGAGCGCCCGGATGAAGTTCGTGAACGCGTCGTCGCGGTCCTTCACGCGCTCCTCTTCGGCGCGCGCCACGAGGCCGGGAATCAGCAGTGGCGTCGTCGGGACCGCGGCGTACATCGGGAGCGGAATCGAGTTCGGGTCGACTCCCGCCCACCCGTAGAACACCGCGCCCTCGACAGCCACCAGGACCAGCGCCAGGCCGAACCCGACGCCGCTGGCGACCCGGAGCTTCCACTCCGTGCGCGTCGTCCGGTCCTCTGGGAAGAACCACAGCGGGTCGTTCGGGGACAGCGTGTAGATGGCGTACAGGAACCCGATCTGGATGAACGAGTACAGCACGACGACCGACGACACCGTCATCGTCGGGTTCGTCCCGGAGAGAATCGGCAACACGGTCGCGAACACGAGCGCGAACGTCACGGACAGCACCATCGAGAGGTAGAGGTCCTTCATCACCTGGAGGTTCTCCAGCTGGCCCTCGTAGGCCGTCGAGTAGTTCCGGATGATGGCGTCCTGCTCGGACGTCAGGTACGACTCCAGGCTCTCCCCCGAGTTGATGGTGTACGCCAGCCGGTCGAGGAAGTCCGCGACGAGGTCGCTCGGGACTTTCTCCGCGCGCATCCTGCACGCGTCGTCGAGGCTCTGGTTCCACGCGTCGATGAGCTGGACGATGCGGCGCGCCTCCTCCGCGAGCGGCCCGTACTCGTCCTCGGCGCCGATGCGTCGGAACACCTCCACGCGGTCGATGTTCGTCGTCGACAACACCGTCATGTGGGTCACGAACAGGTGGAACCGGTTCTCCATGCGCGTCCGCCGCTGGTCCTGCTGGACCTTCGGGTACATGACCGCGTACACCAGCACCAGCAGCCCCAGCATCGGCACCGGGAACGTCAACATCGGCGGCAGCGAGAACACGAACACCGTCACGACGGTCGCCACGAAGAACACGGACGCCGGCAGCACGATGAAGAGGACGTACTGGAACGTCGGCATCCTCATCCGGCGGTAGGACGTCAGCACCGAGTCGACGAGGTCCCCGAACTCCAGGTTGTCCAGCGAACCGGACGCCTCCGCTTCCTCGGCGGACATGGTTAGAACCCGCGGGAGATGGTGAACGGCAGCCCCTCGACGCCGTCCCGCTGGAACGACGCGATGGTCTCGTTGAAGTCGTGGTACCCGATGAGGTCCTCCTGGATGATGCGTTCGATGATCTCCGCGCGGAAGTCCATCTCCTCGTAGATCTCGCGGGTGTCCGCGTACCCGAGCAGGGTCGCGATCTGTTCCTCGAGGACGTAGGAGTTGTTCCGGCCCTGGAAGACGATCTCGTCCTCGACGGGGTCCCAGTAGAACGCCTGTCGGGTGACGACCCCGCCCATCTCCTTGGAGTACCCCTCGATCTCCTGGACGGACGTCACGCGACGCAGGACGTCGTCGCCCTGCTTCACGCGGTTCTGGAACAGCGCGACGTCCGCGTTGTCCATGAACGTCTCCGGGACGTTGATCGGCTCCCCGGTGAACCGCTGGATCATCGAGACGATGTCGCTGGCGTGGAAGGTCAGCATCACGGGGTGGCCGGTCTGCGCGGCCTGGAACGCCATCCGGCCCTCCTCGCCACGCACCTCACCGACGACGATGTAGTCGGGGCGGGAACGCAGCGCCGCCGCGACCAGGTCGAACATGTCCACGTCCGCGGAGTTCTCGCCCTGACCCTCGCGGGTGAGCAGCTGCTGCCAGGTGTCGTGGGGCGGGATGACCTCCGCGGTGTCCTCCGCGGTGTAGATCTTCGAGTCCCGCGGGATGAACGACATGATGGCGTTCAGCGTCGTCGTCTTCCCGGACGCCGTCTCCCCCACCACGAAGACGGTCTGCTCGTTCTCCAGGCACAGCCAGAGGTACGCCGCCAGCTCGGGGGACAGCGTCCCCCACTTCGTGATCTGACCGACGGACAGCGGCACGTCGTCGCCCTGGCGGATGGTCAGCGACGGCCCCTTCAGGGAGACGTCGTCACTGTAGATGATGTTAATACGGGAGCCGTCCGGCAGCGTCGAGTCCACGATCGGGTCGGAGTCCGACACCGGGTCGCCGATGCGTTCGCCCATGTTCCGCAGCCAGCCGTCGAACTCCTCTGGCGTCCCGAAGTCAACGGTCGTCTCCAGCATCCCGAACGTCCCGTGGTCGACGTAACAGCCGCTCGGCCCGATGACGTGAATGTCCTCGTTGTAGGGGTCGCGCATCACCGGCTCCAGGGGGCCGAACCCGACGATGTCGCGGTTCAGCTGGTACCGGATGTTCTCGTAGGTCGTCTCCGTCACGGGGATGCGGCCGAACCCGAACGCCTCCTCGAGGGCCTCCTGGAACATCGGGACCGCGCGCCTGAACGACTGCGCGACGTTCTTCGGCGCCGACGCGACCCGGCGCGCGCCCGCCTTCATCTGCTGGGGGGAGAGGTCGCCGGAGTCCATCGAGAGCTGGCCGCGGTCGTCCCCCACCATGCTGTCCGCGAGCGACGACGAGTCGAAATCCTTCACGAGCGACCCGAGGTTGTTCGGGAGCTGGCGGACGCGGTGGAAGACGCCGTACTCGTCGTCGTCGTTCACGCGCACCGTCTCCTCGAGGAGCTCCTCGATGCGGTCGTCGTACTCGGCTTCCTCCTCGGGCGCCGGCTTCTGGACGGACTTCTCGAGGATGCGCTCCTGGACGTTCTTGAAGACCGCCGCCTCCGGGCCGGAGAGCTCCGGCTCGATGGTGTAGTACTTCGTGTCCTTCCCCAGGTCGCCGTACACGTGACAGTAGATGGGGCCGCCCACGGGATACAGGACGTTCGGCTTCTCGGCCTCCCAGTCGTCGGTCGGCTCGTCGATGAACTCCGGGAACTCCCCCGTGAACTGCTTGAACCGCTGGAGGTACTCGCGCAGATGGGTGTGACGACTCGCGGTCTCCCGGAGTTCGTGCCCGATCTGTCTGCTCCCGTGGTCTGCCATGGTTGTGTTCTCCTACGCCACGCTGCGGCTCTCGATGACGATGCCGGTCCCGGACCGGACCGAGTACCCGATGGTGTCACCGACCTGCTCGCCCATCCCCGCGAACCGGCGAACGGCGATGGACCGGCGGACGTCGTTCCCGACCTCCACCATCTCTAGTTCAAGGTACACGTCTGCGATGGATCGAAACGGCCCAATCGCCTCCTCGTCGACAGTACTGGGGTCCACAGTCAAAACGATGACCTTTCCTTTCGAGACCATATCCCTAAAGAACGATATGATTTCGAGGGCGGCCTGGCGCTCCTCGTTCTGACGCACCAGCGCCTCGAAGTTCGGGTCGTTCCGCAGGATGGCGTCGAACGTATCGATGATGACTGTGTCCGCCTCCCACATCTTCTCCGCCTCCATCAACCGCTTCAACAGCTGCTTGCGGTTCCCGTCCTCGTCTTCGGCGTCCCCCCCGCCACGAAGCGCGCTCTTCCCGGTGTCCACGTCCGCGTGCAGGAACAGCAGATCCTCGTCGAGCAAGTGCTCCTCCACGTCGTAGCTCAGCGAGTGCATCTGGTCGATGAACCCGCGTACTGTCAACTCGGTCGAACATAGCGTCACCGAGTACCCCTCCTCGCACATGCCGTACGTGAACCGCTGGCTCATCGCGGACTTCCCGGCGCCGTAGTCGCCCTCGATGAGGACGATGCTGCCGCCGGGAATCCCGCCGCCGAGTTCGTTGTTCAACCGGTCGTGCTCGTCTAGTCCGAGCGAGTAGAGTGACCTCGTGCTCATAGTCTGAATCGCAACATCTCGCGGTCGCCGTTCACTACGATCAACACGCGGTGGTCCCCCGTCCCAAGGTCGACGTTCGACACCTCGACGCGCGCGACGTTCCCCGGCCCCCAGTCCGGTCCGTTGACGACGGACACGGAGACGTTCGTCTGGAACTGCCCGTCCACAATGACGTCGACGCTGTTGGCACTGGCCGCCAACGTCTCCGACCCGGTGTTCTTCACGAGCACGGTCAGCGTGTTCGTCGAGTTGTTGTAGATCGACGACGCCATCGCCGGGTCGCTGATGATCTCGACGTCCGTCTGGATCTCGTTCGCCACGTCGATGCTCCGGTCGCCGAGCGCGTCGCTCAACCGCTGGACGCCGTTCGTCATCGTCCCGGCGACCGACGCCGCCACCAGGATGCTCGCGATGAAGATGATCAGCGTCGAGGAGGAGACGCTCGCCACTCACACCACCTCCCTGTCCGCCACGCCCGTGGACGTGACGACCTTCACGTGGTCCGGCACGCTGGTCACGTTCACTGTGATGCTGTACGTCTCCCCCGGCAGCCACAGCGACGTGTCGGACTGCCCCGCCACGTTCCAGCTGTAGTAGTTGTCGCGACTCACGAACGTCCCGTCCACGAGCAAGTCGGTCTCGTTCACTGACAACGACGTCGTCCCGTTGTTCGTCACGTTCACGGTGAGCTGGTCGTCGGCATTCTTGTACGTCACGTACGTCGTGTTCACGACGTCTATGTGCGTGTTCCGGCGCTCCAGGACGCGTTCGCCGTGCCGGTCGTCGGCCTCCTGCACGCGCTCGTAGCCGTTGTACGCCGCCGAGTACAGGATGCCGACGCTCACGAACGCGGCGATGAACAGGATCGCCGCGGACCCACTAACGCTGAATCCCATTCCTGTGCAAGTCCTCACAACGGTCGACGATTGCACGCTCGATGTCCTCGCTCGCCAGCTCCTCGATGTAATCGAGGCTCTTCAAGTGGTCGTCCATCGTGAGCTCCGTCGTCCCGAACTCCTCGCGGTAGAGGTAGTCGGAGTCGGTCAGCCCCTCGAGGTAGTCGAAGAGCCGGTCGCGGGCCGGCTCGCCGATCCAGCCGATCCGCTCGTAGTAGTTCAGCGTCCGCACCGTGTTCTTCGGTCCGAACTCCGTCAGGAGGTAGTCCAGCCACTCCAGGCACACCACGTCCGCGAGGTAGCCCCTCGGCGGCTCCTCGAGGTGCGGGCCGTCGCCGCGCGTCCGCAGCCCGAGGCCGGGCGCCGCGCCCGTCGCCTCGTCGACGCCCGTCTCCTCGACGCCGGTGTCCTCGCTCGAGTCGTCCGCCGTGGCTTCGTCTTCGAACTCGAAGGTCTCCTCGCTGCCTGCGGTCGCCTCGTCGTCGCCCTCGTCCTCGAGGTCGGAGTCGTCGAACCCGAGGTCCGGCTTCTCCTCGGCCTTCGTGTCGTCCTCGGCCTCCGCGTCGGGCTCCTCGCCCTCGGCCCAGTCCGCGTCCCCGGACTCGTACTCCTCTTTCAGTTCCTCGAAGGACGTCCCAGCGCCGTCGCCGTTGCCGTCCCCGACGACTGCCTCCCCGGACTCGTCCTCCCCGAAGTCGTCGAATCCCTCCGTCCCGTCGTCCTCCTCCTCGAAGTCGTCGAATCCCTCCGCGTCGTCGCCCTCGTCGAAGTCACCCATCTCGTCGCCGTCCTCCTCGAAGTCGTCCATCCCGTCGTCGAACGCGTCGTCCTCGAAGAAGTCGTCCGCGTCCGCGTCCGCGATGTCCGAATCGAGGTCGTCCGCTTCGCCCCCACCGCTGTCGCCCTCGTCGTCGTCGAACAGCCCGAAGCTCTGGCCGTCCGCGCCGCCGCCCATCGCCTCGGTCTCCACGTCGTCCACGAACGGGTTCACGCCCCTGGTCACCATCTCGTAGATCTCCAGAAGCTTCCGGACGTTCTCCTCGACGTCCTCGACGCTCTCGCTGATCTGTTCGTTCTCGCTCCGGACGGTGTTCGCCTTCGACGCGACGTTCGACACCTCGGTCTCCAGCTCCTCGATGCGGTGCTCGAGCTCGTTCACGGAGGCGTCCGCGCCGCCGCCACCGCCACCGCCGTCGTCCATCTCGTCGAACGAGCCGAAGTCGTCGTCGAAGTCGTCGTCCAAGTCGTCGTCCATCTCGAACTCATCGTCCCCGCCGGAGTCCCCCGACCCCTCGTCGTCGTCGAGCCAACTGGCCATCCCGACGGCCAGCGCCCCGAGCTGCAGGAAGACAAACGCAGCCGGGGTGAGGTGGATAAACTTCATTCGAGGTAATAGACGAGCGCCCCACGTAATTAATGTTCTCCCCCAGTTCTCAATTCGATGAATCGGACAACCAGCCCCTAATCCGGCAGCCCGCGTCCGGTTTACTGACAGCCCGCGGGCAGAGTACAGCCGAACCAGGGACGGAATCCGGACCAACCGCGGAAGAACGACCGACGACTACTCCATCGACGCCAGCCGCGCGATGAACACCAGACTGAGCACGTGGTCCGCCATCTCGAAGTCCGCGTGGTCGTCCTCGTCGGCCGGCCCCGCGAACCCGCGGACGTGGTTCCGGAGCTTCTCCGCGGCGTCCTCGCCCACCCAGCCGATGTTCTCGTAGTAGTCGATGGCTTCCAGGGAGCGCTTCACGCCGCCGCGCTCCAGCAGGAAGTCCAGCCACTCGAACAGCGTGATCTCGGCCGCGTACTTCCCCGGCATCGATTCCAGGTACGGGCGCTCCAGCCGGTCCTCGTCCGCGCTCGAGTGCATGAACAACAGCTGTTTCAGCTGGCCCGAACGCACCGCCTCCTCGGCGGTCTGCTCGTGCTCGGACAGCCGCTCCTTGAGCTCCTTGATGTTCTCGTCGTCGCCCCGCCTGGCGGCGCTCCGCAGTTCCTCCGGGTCGTACTCTCGTGGATTCAGCGTCATTCCTTGCTATCCTCGGTCGTGAGCCGGTCGACACGCTCGTTCAACTCGCTGACGGCGCGGGACTGCTCCTGGGTCGCCGCGACGATGCGCTCGGAGGCCTCCTGGGCCTCCTCGGCCTGGTCCTGGACCTCCTCGATGGTCACGATGACGTCCTCGACGGTCTCCGCCTGTTCGTCGTTCGCGCGCGCGACCTCCGTGATGCCCGTCGCCGCCTCGTCGACCGCGTCCGCGATTTCTTCCAGGGCGGTCAGCGCGTCGTCGATCTCGTCGCCCGCGCGGTGGATCTGCTCGTGGGACTCTTCCACGGCGACCACCGTCTCGTTGGCCTGCTGCTGGACCTCGTCGATGCTGCCCGCGATCCGCTCGGTGTGCTCGCGGGTTTCGTTCGCGAGCTCCTTCACCTCGTCGGCGACGACCTCGAACCCGCTGCCAGCTTCGCCGGCGCGCGCAGCCTCGATGTTCGCGTTCAACGCCAGCAGGTTCGTCTGGTCGGCGACCTCCGCGATGACCTCCACGACACCCTCGATCTCCTCCATCTTCTCCTCGAGCTCGGAGACGCTGTCCACGAGGTCGTCGCTGATCTCGATGACCTCGTTCGTCGCCGTGCTCGCGCTCTCGCTCGCGTCCAGCCCGTTCTCGGCAGCGGTCTGGGCCTGCTCGGCGGCTGCCGCGACCTGGTCGGAGCTCGCCGCGACCTCCTGCATGCTCGCCGAGAAGTTCTGCATCTCGCTGGCGGCGTCCGACAGCATGTCGTTCTGCTCGCCGACGACGTCCGCGATGTCGTTCGCCTCGGCCGCCGCCTCCTGAATGGACTCGGCGAGCTCCTGGGTCTGGCCGTCGACCTGCCCGACGAGGCGCTCGAACCTGTCGGCCATCTCGTTCAGGTCGTCGACCACCCCCACGAGCTGGCCGTCGATGCGCGAACTCCCGCCGGCGTCGAAGGACGCCCGGGACTCGAGGTGGCCGTCCTGGAGCGCCTGCATCGTCGCGCGGAGTTCCTCGACCAGTTCCTCGGTCTCCTCCGCGCGCTCGACGTCCTCCGTCCGGTCGTTCACCGTCTCCACGACCGCGACGAGTTCGTCGCCGTCGAAGATCGGGCGCGCCATGAACTCGATGACGTGCTCGTCGCCGGAGCGGTCCACCATCGTCCCGGAGTCACCGAACAGGTTCCGCTCCTCGTCCAGAACCTCGACGTCGAACTCCACCGCGGCGTTCCGCGGCGCCTCGACGACCTTGTCCGCGAGCGTCTTCGCCCGCCGACCGTCCGGGTAGAACGCCTGACTCACCTGGTCGGACGACAGCGCCTCGGACTCCGGACACCCGGTCAAGTCCTCGATCGCTTGGTTCCACGCAGCTACACTGCCCTCCGCGTCGAGCATGAACACGGGCGTCCCAATGCCGTCGAGCAGTTCGTCGTCGTCGACGTTCAACTCGTCCTCGTCCTCGCCGTCGCCCACGTCGAACTCCGCGACCCCCGCAGCCGCGTCCTCCAGGACGGCGTCGAGGCCGACGCGGAGTTCCTTCTCGGCCCGGTCGAGGTTCTGCTCGTCGAGGCCCTCCTCGCGCAGCCGCCCGAAGACCGCGTCGACGACCGCGTCGACTGACGCGTCGTGCGCGGCGACGAAATTCGAAGCGTCCACGCCCGCCGCCTCGTACGCGGGGACGTACGTCCCGGTGTCGGGCGCGTTCTCGTCGAGTACCGAGTCGAAGTGTTCGACCGCCTCCTCAGGGAGCCCCGGGTCGAGGCGGGCGGTGTCCACCTCGTAGCGCTCCCGGACCGCGGCCGCGTGTCTGTCGTGCTCGCCGAAGGTGAACTGGCCGGCGTCGGTACCGCCGTCCGTCGCCGCCTCGTCGGCCCCCCGGCCGAGCAGTTTGCGAAGCGTACCCAGCATTCCTGGGTTAGTTCGGCGCAAGTAGGTATAAAAGGTTTCCCCCACGGTTACCAGTTCTAAGAATCGCTCTAGTCCCGGCTTTAGTCCGCGTGGGTGAACAACACTAGCTGGTCGTCACCCCGGGCGACACACAACCGAACACCACCGTCAGAAGAAACCTGTCGCGAGCGCGCGGAGGTCGCGAGCGCCTCGTCGAACGGATCGCCGCAGACCGGACACGCGACCCCGTCGCGGTTCTCGTACAGCGACGCGCTCCCGGAGTCCCGGACCAGCTTCACGCGGTGCCGCACGGCCTCGAAGTCGATGACGTCGCTCACGTCCACCCGAACCCCGGCGGACGGTCTTAGCTCTTTGGTAAGCGCCGATTCAGAGCTTTTCAGCGATGATAACCGGGGGCGTACCTTTTAGTATAGGTCCCGCAACGTTGCGAGCGAGCCCCAGGAACCCGGCACGGGTAGGGGGCAGACAGCAACCAACAATGTTCGAGTTCATCAACGAGGA
>JBDGUB010000021.1:0-49332 GCA_042216245.1 Halobacterium sp. | reverse complement strand
GCGGTGCGGAAGTCGGAGCGGCCGCTGTGCGGAAGTCGGAGCGGCCGCTGTGCGGAAGGCGGAGCGGAAGACGGACGAGCGTCCGCGCGGCGGAGCCGCGCGGTTCACCGCTCGCCGGAGGCGAGCGGCCTTTTTTAGCGTAGATTTTTTGCGCGAGAGGTTCCCGCAGGCCGCGCCGCGAGGCGCGGCCGAGGAAACCCGAGCGCAAAAAAGGTACCTTAGAAGAGCCCGTCGAGTTCGTCGTTCTGGAAGTCCTCTGTTTCCTGTTCGGCCTGGACTTCTTCGCTGGCTTCCTGGGCGCGTTCCATGAAGTTCTCGATGCGGTCGGAGCGCGCGATGCCGGAGAGGAGGACGAGGACGGCGACGTTCTCGGAGTCGAGGGGGAAGTCGCCGCCCCGGACTTGCATGCTGCGGGTTTCGTCCTCGACCCAGGAGCGGGCTTTCTCGACGCCCTTGCGGGGGATGCGGTCGCTCTCGCCGGCGACGACGACGAGGGCGGCGCCGGCTTCCGTGGTTTCGGGGACGCTCATGCTGGTAAGGAGGGCTTTCCGGGTGGTGGAGGTGATGACGTTGATGTTCTCGCCGGCGTCGGGGGCGGCTTCGGTGTTCGCGAACCCGAGCGCGGACATGTTCCCGGATCTGAGGGTGTTGATGACTTCGCTGGAGTCGACGACGCTCTCGCCGACGCCCTCGATGCCTTCGCCGGCGGCGAGCAGGAGGCTGATGCGGCGGGCGATGCGGTCGTTGATGGCGTCGTAGGCGTCCGTGAGGCTCTCGCCGGTCTTCCGCCAGGCGTCGTTGTCGACGAGGAGCGTGGAGTCGGCTTCGCGGGCGAGAGTCTTGAGGGAGCGGCCGGCGTTGGCCTGGTAGATGCCGCCTTCGTCGCGGCCGGGGAGGATGCCGAGGGCGTAGACGGGGATTTCGTGGACGCGCTGGAGTTCGTTGACGAGGACGGGGGCGCCGCCGGAGCCGGTGCCGCCGCCGAGGCCGGCGACGACGAAGATGGCTTCGGTCTGGGGGTCGACGACGCCGTCGAGTTCGGCCATGACTTCGCGGACGTCGGTCTTCATGACTTCGGCGCCGAGTTCGTTGTCGGCGCCGACGCCCTGTCCTTTGACGCGTTCCTGGCCGACGAGCATCGAGTCGATGTCGAGGCCTTCGAGGTCCGTGCGCGCGGTGTTGACGGCGAACGCGCCGCGTATCGAGTCGTAGCCGGCGCGGCGGTCTTCTTCGACCAGGGCCTGGGTGACCTTCCCGCCGGCCTGGCCGACACCGATGAGGGCGGCTTTCATATCAGGCGTGTCTCGGGCATCGGCCATGAACGTTGCGCACGGAGCTTTAAGGGCGGTGACGCGGGCATCGCCGGCCGTGACCGACGACGACATCGCGGCACGGCTGCGGGCGGTAGAGCGGGCGGTGACCGACGGCGACGCGCCACTGGAGGACCTCGAGGACGCGGCCGAAGTCCACGAGCGTCTGGACAATCTGGCGGCCGACCTGGCGGCGGCCGTGGAGCGCCTGGACGCAGTGGAGGCGACGGTGCAGTCGCTGCACGGGTACGTCGGGGAACTGGAGCACGTGAACGAGCGCGTGGAGCGGCGCGCGGACGCGGCGCGGGCCGCCGTCGAGCGCTTCGATGCGGAGCGAGCCCCCGACCGGAATTCGACTGCTGCGGGGACGACTGCCCGACCAGACCCGGCCGACGGGAGCGAACCGTCACCGGGGCGTCCCGTCGAGGACGCACTCGAGGACGTCGACAGCGACCTCTCCGGGACCGACGCGGGGGAGTACAGCCGGCCCGAGGGGGAGAGCGACCCGGCCGGTTCGCTGCTCGACCGCGTCCGGGACTCGCTGTGAGCGTCCGCGTCGTGCTCGCAGTGGTCGCCGCGCTCGCGCTCGTGGCGGCCGCACAGCCGGCCGTCGACCACGCGACGCGCAGCCGCGACGCGGCGGCGCTGCGAGCGACCACCGACCGCGTCGCGGACGCCGTCGCCGCCCTCCACCGGCGCAGCGAGCCGGGTTCGACGTTCGCGACTGCGCCGCGCCGAACCGTCGACGTGGCACTCCCGGCTGGAGCGACCCTCCGCGTCCGGTCGAACCCGCCGCGGCTCGTCGCCAGCCTCGGCGCCGGACCTGGCCATCGGCGGACGCTCGACGTCCCCGTCGCGGTCTGCGGGGACCGCTCCACGCTCCGGGGTACGACGACGCTCGCGTTCGTAGAGACGACGGACGGCCCGGTCGTCGTGGCGACGCGAGGGTTTATCCCGGGGGACGGGACCAAGCCGTCGCATGCGTGCACTGCTCGATAGGCTCGGGACGACTGCAGACCCCGCGTGCGCTTGCGACCCCAGCCACGACGCCGGGACGCTCCGCGTGGACGCCAGCGACTGCCCCGGGACGGGCGCGCTCCGAACCGAACCCGCGTGCCGGGGGACCGTCGCCGACGCGGCCCGCCGATTCGCGCCGACCCGCGTCGTCGTCGACGCCGACGGCTTCGAACGCGCGTACGGCGAGGCGGCCGCGGCGCTGTTCACCGCCGCCGGCCGGTTCGCGGCCCGGGTCGCCGACCGCGACGAGCGGCTCGCCGCCCGCGCTCGCGCGGACCCGCTCGCCGCGGCCGCCGAAGCAGCCGGCCGCGCCGGCCCCGTAGCAGACGTCGCCGCCGAGACCGGGTTCGCCGCGACGGCCGGCGAGTTCCCGGACTACGACGCGCTCCGGCCGCGACTCGGCCCCAGCCTCGCCGACGCGCGAATCGACCCGACGCCGCCCGCAGGCGGGCGGCTCGCCGACACCCGACAACTCGAGACGGGCGCGACCGTCCGCGAGTACGACGCGGCCGACGGGCTCCCGGTCTACCACGTCGTGCCGCCCGAGTACGAGTTCGACGTCGGCGACTGGCGCGTGCTCGCGTCGGCGCGGCGAAAACTCGCGGACGGCTCGATCCCGGACGGCATGGACGCGCCCGGGCGCGCCGTCCGGCAGGTCGCCGGCGAACACCGGGAACCGCTCGCGGACGCGCTCCACAAGCACACGCGGGGGTTCGGCGTCCTCGAGGACTTGTTCGCCGACCCCCGCGTCAGCGACGTGTTCGCGAGCGCGCCCGTCGCGGACGGCCCGCTGCGGGTCGTCGTCGACGGGGACACCGCGCGCACGAACGTCCAGTTCACCGACGACGGCGCGGAACGGCTCGCGTCCCGCCTGCGCGCGGAGAGCGGCCAGCCGTTCTCGCGCGCGAACCCGACGCTCGACGCCGCCATCGACGGCCTCGGCACGACCGGTCGGGTCCGAGCGGCCGGCGTCACGGACCCGGTCAGCGACGGCACCGGGTTCGCGTTCCGGGCGCACGACGCCGACCCGTTCCGGATTTCCGACCTCGTCGCGAACGGGACGCTCGGCCCCCACCTCGCGGGATTCCTCGCGGAAGTCATCGAACGCGGCGCCGCCGTCCTGTTCGCGGGGGCGCGGGGCGCCGGCAAGACCACGCTGCTCGGCGCCGGCCTCTGGGCGCTCCCAGCGTCAACGCGCCTCGTCACCATCGAGGACACGCCGGAGCTCCCGACGCGCGCGCTCCGCGGCGACGGCCGGGACGTCCAGGCGCTGTACGCCAGCAGCGACGCGGCGGGGGCGGACCTCTCGATGGCTGACGCGCTCAGGACCGCGCTCCGCCTCGGCGACGGCGCCGTGGCCGTCGGCGAGGTCCGCGGAGAGGAAGCCGCCGTGCTCTACGAGGCGATGCGGGTCGGCGCCAGGGACGCGACCGTGCTCGGGACGATTCACGGCGACGGCGCGGCGGGCGTCCGCGAGCGCGTCGTCTCCGACCTCGGGATCACCGACTCGTCGTTCGCCGCGACCGACCTCGTGGTCACGCTCGCCGAGACCGCGGACGGCCGCCGCGTCACGCGCGTCGAGGAGGTCCTCGAGGGCGGCGAAGCGGTGCTCTACGCGGACGGCGGCGACGGCGCTGAGCCCACGGGCCGCATCGCCCGCGGTAACAGCCGCGTCGTCGCCGACGTGGCCGCGCCCCGCGAGACGTACGCCGACGTCCGCGACGCCGTCACCGACCGAGCCGACGAGTACGCGCCGCGATGACCGACCCGGAGAACGCTCGCCGAGCCGGTTACGCCCTCGTGGCGGGGACGCTGACCGCACTCGCGGTCGGTATCCGACTCCCGTACCTCGGGACGGCAGTCGGCCTCCTGGCGTTCGCCGTCGCCGCCGGCGTCGCGTACGGCCCGGCGGTCCGTCGGGTCGCGCGCCGGTCCCGCGCGCTCGGCGCCGCGCCGGACCTGGTCTGCCTCGTCGTCCTCTCGCTCCGACTGGAACCCGCCCTGGAGCGCGCGAGCGCGTTCGCCGCGGACCAGGGCACGGGACGACTCGCGGACAGCCTCGCCGTCCACGCCCGCGAAGCCCGCGGGCGGCCCGCCGCCGGGTTCGGCGCGTTCGCGGACGCGTGGGCCGACCACCTGCCGTCGCTCCGCCGGTCCGCAGCGCTCGCCGGCGCCGCCGTCGACGCGGACGCCGGAGACCGCGAGCGGCTGCTCGACCGCGCGCTCGCGGTGGTCGTCGAGGGCGCCCGCGAGCGCTCCAGCGAGTACGCCGACGCGGTCCACGGCCCGACGACCGGCGTGTACGCGTTCGGCGTCGTGTTACCGCTCGCGCTCGTCGGCGTCGTCCCGGCCGCCGCGAGCGCGGGACTCCCGGTGACCGTCGGCGCGTTCGCGCTCGCGTACGGCGTCGTCCTCCCGCTGGCCGTGCTCGCCGCGGCGACCTGGATACTCGCGCGGCGGCCGGTCGCGTTCCCGCCCGCGGCGCTGTCCCCCGACCACCCCGCACTGGACGGCCGCCGCCGCAGCGCAGCCACCGCAGGGCTCGCGGGACTGCTCGCCGCCGTCGCCGCCAGCCGTATGCTCCCTCCGTGGGGAGCGCCCGTGCTCGTCGCCGGCTTCCCCCTCGGCTGCGGACTCGCGTACTGGTACCGGCCCGCCTGCGACGTCCGCGCCGACGCGCGCGACCTGGAAGCCGGCCTCGCGGACGCGCTGTCCGTGCTCGGCCACCGGCTCCGGCAGGGGCAGTCCGTCGAAGCCGCCGTCACCGACGCCGGCGACGCGCTCGACGGCCCGACCGGCGCGGCGTTCGCGGCCGCCGCGCGACGGATGCGGCGACTCCGGGTCGGCGTCGAAGCGGCCTTCCTCGGCGACCACGGGCCGCTCGCGCGCGTCCCCAGCGAGCGCGGCCGCGCCGCCGTCTCACTGGTCGTCCACGCCGCGGACGCGGGCGCGAACGGCGGGCGCGTGCTCGTGGACGTCGCGTCCCTCTTCGACGACCTCGCCGCGCTCGACCGCGACGTCCGCCGCGAGTTCGCGGGACTCACTCGGACGCTCCGGCACACGGCGCTCGTGTACGCGCCGCTCGTCGCCGGCGTGACGGTCGCGCTCTCCGGCCGCATCGGGGGCATCGACGGCGCCACGGCGCTCCCCGCGGGCGCGCTGGCGCTGGCCGTCGGCGGCTACGTCCTCTGGCTCGCCGTCGTGCTGCCCGCGCTTGCGGTCGGCCTGGAGCGCGGCCTCGACCGCGCGCTCGTCGGCTACCACGCCGGCGTCGCGCTCGCCGCCGCGAGTGTCGTCTTCCCGGTGACGGCGGCGGCCGCCGGCACCGTCCTCCAGGTTTAAACCGGAGGACGGGACCACCGGTGTCCATGCTCGACGCACCCGCCGACGTGCCGCCGCTGCTGGTCGCACTCTCCCTCGCGAGCACCGCGCTGCTCGGCGTCGCGCTCGCCGCGAGCCCGACACCCGCCCCGCGTGCGGCCCCGCTCGCCGACACCGTGGACGCCGTCGCGGCCGCCGATACGCCCGGCGTCGAGACGCGCGCCGTCCGCGCCGACGCCGTCCGAATCACGCGCTCCCGGATCGCCGTTCGCGGCCCCCGCGGCACCGCCCACGCGACATTCGCGTACGCGCCCGTCGTCCCGGTCAGGGACGGAACCGCCCTGTGGCGCGTCCTCCGGGGCCGGCCGCCGGACGACGTCTTCGAGACGCGGCTCGGGTTCGCCGACGCCGCGGCAACGGCGATGACCCGCGAGGCCGCCTGGCGACAGCAGCCCGAGCGATTGACCGTCCGCCGCGTCACCTGGGGTGGTGTCGATGTCACGCTCGTCGGCGCGTAGGGCGCAGGTCGAGCCGCTGCCCGCGCTCGTCGGCGTGCTCGCGGTGTGCCTGGCCGTCGGCGCGTACGCGGCGGTCAGCGCCGGCGTCCTCTCCGGCTCCGGCGGCGGGCCGCCCGCCGACGCGGTTCTCGCGGACGCGGTCGACGCCGCCACGCCGCGGGGGAGCAGCGTCGTCGCGCCGCGCACCGCGACGACACGCGGCATCCTCCCTGCGGGGTACGAGGCGGCGGTCACGGTGACCGCCGGCGACCGCGAGTGGACGGCCGGGAGCAGCGACCCGCCGCCCGGCGCTGCGGCGGCGTCGACACTCGCGCCCGTTCGCGTCGCTCCGGGCCGGGTCAGGCCCGGCCGCGTGACCGTGGAGGTGTGGACGTGAGCCGCGCCGTCAGCACCGTCCTGGACGCGTCGATGGCCGTCCTGCTGGTGAGCGCCGCCGCGGTCGCGCTCGTCGCGGTCCCCCACCAGCAGTCCCGGCCGCCGAACCCCGACGCGGCCGCGCGGACGGTCCTGGAGAGCACGGCGACGGCCACGTACGCCCCCTCGAACCAGACCGCGTCCGGCCGCGTCGCCGTCCTGCTGGCGCACGCGGCGGTCGCCGAGCACCGCGACGAGAGCCCGGCGTTCGTCCGCGCCGTCACCGACGCCGTTGAGAGCGTGCTCGCCAGGACCGACGCGCGCGTTTCCGTCGTCGCCGTCGCCGGTGACGCGACCGTTCGCGCCGGGCCGAGACCGCCAGTGGACGCGTCGGTCGCGGCCGTCACCCACGAGGTCGACGCCGGTAACGAGACCGCGGCGGTCACCGTCAGGACGTGGTCGCCGTGAGGCTCGCCGACGACGAACGCGCCCGAGTCCCGTTCGCGCTCGTCGGCGTCGTCCTGCTCGTCGCGAGCGCCACGGCGGCCGCCGCGCTCGCCGGCCACGACCCGGCGCCCGGCGGAACCCGGAGCGACCGCGCGGTCGAGCGAGCGACGACCGGAGCGAGCGTCACACTCGCGGGGGCCGCCCGGTCGGCGTTCGACGCCGCGGCCCGCGCGCCGGTCCTCGCGCCCGACGACACGCGGTACGGGCGGGCAATCGACCCGGAGCGCGCGTTCCGGGACGCGCTCGCGCTCCGCACGTACGCCCGCTTCGAGCAGGCGCTCCGAAGCCGGGACGCGAGCGCCGGCGCGGTCACCGCGTCGCTGTCCCTGCCCCGCGTCCAGACGACCGGGGACGCCGAGAAAGCCATCGACTCGGTCGTCGTGGAGCGCGTGAACGACTCGCTGGCCCGCGTCACGGTCACCGGCGTCCGCGTCGTCGTCCGCCGCCGCGGTCGCGTCGTCGCCAGCGACCGCCGGAACGTCACGACGACGGTCCACAGTTCGGTGCTCGCGCTCCACGACCGCGTCGCCCGGTTCCAGCGCCTGCTGGACCGGGACGCGTTCGCCGGGCCGGGCCTCGACCGCCGGCTCACGGACCTCCTCGCGCGCGTCGTGTGGCTGCGCGGCCCGCTCCAGTACGCGGGCGCCCCGGTCGCGAACGTGCTCGCGAACCGCCACGTCGAACTCGCGGCGAACCGCGCGCTCCTCGACCTGCAGCGCGCCGCGTTCGGGCGCGCCGACTCCGCTGGGGAGGCGGCGTACCGCCGGGCGTTCGCTCGCGTCGGGTTCACGGACGTCCTCGCGGCCGTCCAGGAGGGCGCGAAGCGCCGCGCGGCGGCGGTCCTCCGCAGTCGCGGCGCGCCCGAGTCCACCGGGCACGTGGGCGTGCCGACCGCGGTGGAGGCCGGCACGCCGTCCGGCAGCCGGGAGGTCCCCGTCGGCGTGAACGTCACCGCGGACCGCGCGTTCGTCGAGTTCGTGGACGGGAACGGCTCGCGGACGTTCGAGGGCGCGCTCCGCGCCGCGTTCACCGCGCGAGTGGCGCGGGCGGTGTCCGTTCGCCGCGTCGACACCGAGACGACCGTCGCCGCCGACGTTCCCGGGAACTGGACGCGGGTCGGCCAGCGCGTCCGGTCGTCGTCCGTCGCGGTCACCGGTGACCCGAGACCGGGCGACGTCTCGACAGACGCCGCTCACTCCCTGGCGACCTACGGGCGTCGCGTCGTCGTCACGGAACGCGTTACCCGCAGCTACACTGACGGGAACCGGACGCGGACCGTCGCGGGAACGCGCCGGACGACCTACCGGGTGTCGGTCGCGACCGGCTACGAGATGGCGCCGACGGCCGGACCGCTCCCCGACCGCGTGGAGTCCGTGCTGTCGGCGCCCGCCGGGCCCGTCAGCGACGCGCTCGAGTCCCGAATCGCGGCGTGCGCGACTCGCGTCCTCATTCGGGAGCCGGGCGGGCTCGAAGCGCTCGCTCGCCGCGCCGTCACCGGAACGGTCCGCGACCGCGTCGCCGCAGTCCGGCCGCGCGTTCCGGAGCCGATCCGTGAGCGCGCGTACCGAGCAGCCGCCCGCGCCCGGGACGACGCCCGCAACGTCACCGCGTCGGTGTCGACGAGGGCGCTCGCGTCCGGCCAGGTTCCGGTCGAGGAACTCCAGGCCCGCGTCCTCTCGGGCCACGACGCCGCGGCTCGATACCCGACAGTCGAGGCGCGCGCCGTCGCCGCCGTCCGCTCGACCTACCTCTCCCGGGTGGCTGGTCGGCTCGCCGACCGTCGCGCCGACGGCGCGCTCGCCGGCGTCGGCGAACAACTCGGCGAGCGCGGCGTCGAGTCGCCGCCGAGCGGGCGCGCCGACAGTGTCGCCGCGGGCCCCGTCGTCGCGGTCGACGGCGCGCCCGGCTACCTCACGCTCGGCGAGGTCGGGCCGCGCGTGGCGCCCGGCGTCGACGAGCCCTACCACCCGCTCGGCGCGCGGAACGTGAACTGGTTCACGCTCCCTCACGGCGACGCCGCCGACGCCGTGCTCTCGGCGGCGCTCTCGGACCCGCCGGAGTCGGTTCGACTCGGCCGGGCGGCCCAGGCGCTCGCGGCGGCCGACGGCGCGCTCGCGGAGCGCGGGAACGCCACCCTCCGGGCGCGCCGGAACGAACTCCGGGCGGCGGTCGAGCGCGGCGTCGCGGACGCCGCCCGCGCGTACCGCGACGTGCTGGCGGCGTCGAACGCGTCGTTCACGCCGGCCGAGCGACGCGCCGTCACCCGGTTCGCGCTCGGCGACTGGTCGTCGGTGAGCGCTCGCGCGAAAGCCATTGCGAATGGGTCCGCGGCGCGCGTCGTCGCGCGGGAGGCCGCACGCATCGGCGACCTGGGGCGGGTCGAGCGCGACCGGCTGGCGACGCGGCTGCGCGCGGCAGCGCCGGACGTCGCCGACCGCGGCACGGTGCGGGTGGCGCCGGACCTCGTGCGGGAGACCGCGTCGGCGGCGAGGCGTGTCGCCCGCACCGTCGCGAAAGAGTCGCTGAAGCGCGCCGCCGACGTCGCCGCCGCGAAGTCGATGCGGAAGCTCGGCGCGGCGGACGTCGGCGCCGTTCCGGCCGGACTGCCGCTCGCGCCCGTCCCCGGGTTCTGGTACGCGACGTTCAACGCGTGGACGGTGTCCGTGGAGGGGTCGTGGGCGCGGTTCGCGGTCCGCGGGCGCGGCGGAACGCCGGTCGGACCCGGGAACGGCACGGTGTACGTCCGGGAGGACGCGCCCGTGGGGTTCGACGTGAACGGCGACGGGCGCGCCGACCGCGTCGGCCGGAACGAGCGCGTGTCCTTCACCGTCCAGTCGACGGTCGCGGTCGTCGTCCCGTCGGGGCCGCGCGGAGTCGGGGACGTGGACGGGAACGCAGACGAGCGGTCGCCGGGGTGGGACGGCTAGCTCGACGACCTGCAGCGGGGGAGCGTTCGACGGGGTGGCAAGCGTAGCCCCCTTGAACGCGGAGCCCCTACCGGGAGTCGTGCTCGCAGACGAAATCGCGGACCCGGAGGCCGTGACGGCCGAGGAGGTCCGCGCGGACTACGAGGCTGCGCTGGTCGACGTCGTCGAGGACGCCGGCGTCGAGGCGGTCGCCGAACAGTCGGGCGTCGACCGGGAGCGCCTGGCGGCGCTGCTGGACGGCGACGACGTGGAGTTCACCGTTGAGGAGGCCGCGGGCGTGCTCGCGGTGAGCGACGCGTGGCCGGACGCCGAGAGCATCGTCCTGGAGGCCCAGGACAACCTGATGCTCCAGATGAGCTCGGCGGTGATGGACGTCGACGCGCTCGCGGGCGGCATCGACGGCGACCTCGACCCGAAGGAGATACAGCAGAAGATCGAGGGGCGCGCGTCGATGACGCTCGCGGAGTACGCCCGCATCTACCGGCACGTCGCGAGCGAGAACCCGTACTGATGCGCGTCGCCGTCCTGGGGTGTGGGTACGTCGGACTCGAACTCGGCCGCCAGCTGGCGGCGGCCGGCCACGACCCCGTCGGCGTCCGGCGCTCGGACGACGGGCTGGCGGCCATCCGGGACGCGGGGTTCGACGCGGTGCGCGCGGACGTCACCGACGCGGACTCGCTTTCGGCGGTGCCGGACGTGGGCGCCGTGGTGTTCGCGGCGTCCTCGGGCGGCCGCGGCGCGGACGCGGCCCGGGAGGTGTACGTCGACGGCCTGCGGACTGCCGTCGAGCACTTCGGCGGGCGCGCGGACAGCCCCAGCCAGTTCGCGTACACGTCGAGCACCGGCGTGTACGGCGACCACGGCGGCGACTGGGTGGACGAGGAGACCGCACTCGACCCGACCACGGAGAAGACCCGGGTGCTCGTGGAGGCCGAGCGCGTCGCCCTCGAGGAGGCGCCCGCGTTCGGGATGGACCCGACGGTCGTCCGGTTCGCGGGGCTGTACGGCCCGGACCGCTACCGGCTGACGCGGTACCTCGAGGGCCCGGTGACGGAGGGGTACCTGAACATGATTCACCGCGAGGACGCGGCCGGCGCGGTGCGGTTCGCGCTGGAGTCCGGCGGCGACGACGTCTACCTCGCGGTGGACGACGAACCGGTCTCGAAGTGGGCGTTCGCTGACTGGCTCGCGGACGAGGCGGCCGTCGACCGGCCCGAGAAGCAGACCGTCGAGGAGCGCATCGCGGCCGGGGAGCTGTCGACGCCGGCGGAGCGACGCCTCCGCACGAGCAAGCGCTGCTCGAACGACCGGCTGCGGGCGGCCGGCTACGAGTTCGCGTACCCGACGTTCCGCGAGGGCTACCGGGCCGCCGTCGACGCGTTCCGTCGCGGGGAGTACAAGTAACGCCGAGCGCGTAGGTCGGGCATGGCCACCGCAGACGCGACGTTCCAGTACAAGGAGCGCTTCGGCGAGGGGACGGCCCGGACGTACTTCCGGCGGGTCGGCGACCGCGCCGTCTCCAGCGTCGGCCTCGGCACCTATCTCGGTGACGCGACCGACGCGGTCGACGACGCGTACTATGAGACCGTGAAGACCGCCGTGGAGTCCGGCTGTAACGTCGTGGACACGGCGGTGAACTACCGCAACCAGCGCAGCGAGCGCGTCGTCGGCCGCGCGCTCGCCGACGCGGACGTCGACCGGGAGGCGGTGTTCGTCTCGACGAAGGGCGGGTTCGTGCCGTTCGACGAGGACCGCCCGGAGAACCCCGGCGAGTACGTGCAACGGGAGTTCGTCGACGCGGGGCTCGTGGATTCGGCGGACCTCGCGCACGGCAGCCACGCCATTGCGCCCGGGTTCGTGGACGCGATGTTCGACCGGTCGCTCGCGAACCTCGGCGTGGACACCATCGACCTCTACTACGTCCACAACCCCGAGACCCAGCTCGACGTCCGGCCCGCCGCGGACGTCTACGACCAGCTGGAGGCGACCTTCGAGCGCCTCGAGGAGCGCGTCGCCGCCGGGGACCTCCGGCACTACGGCGTCGCGACCTGGGACGCGTTCCGCGTGCCCCGGGACCACGACGCCTTCCTCGACCTCGGCGAGATCATCAACCGGGCGCGGGCGGCGGCGAAGACCGTCGGGAACACCGCGACCCACTTGCGCGCCATCCAGGTGCCGTTCAACGTCTACATGGCGGACGCGTTCACCGTCGAGTCCCAGGAGGGCCCGGAGGGCCCCCAGAGCGTGCTCTGGTACGCCCACGAGGCCGGCCTGAACGTCTTCACGTCCGCGAGCCTCGCGCAGGGAAACGTTCTGGAGGGCGTGCCGAGCGACGTCGCGGCGAAGCTCGCGGGCGACACGCCCGCCCAGCGCGGCCTGAACTTCGCGCGGAGCGCGCCCGGCGTGACGTCGTCGCTGGCGGGGACGACGAGCCCCGAGCACGTCCGGGAGAACGTCGCCGCCGGGGAGTTCGAGCCCCTGGGCGCGGACGCGTTCGACGCCGTCTTCGAGTAGGCGTTCGGCGCGCAGGACTGCTGGGTGGCTGACGAGCCCGACCGCGTCCGGGGGGTCAGCTGTCTGTCGTCCACGCCTGCCCGCAGTCCGGGCACACCCGCCGCCAGCCCGCACTCGACGACTGCTCCAGCTCGAGGCGGGTCTGGCAGTGCGCGCACACGAGCCGGTCGTGGGCGTCCTTCCGGAGGTCGCCCGCGCGCAACCCCTCGCTGACCGAGCCCATGAGTCGACTGACGGCGCCGACCCCCTTGGTTATGCGCCGCCTATACCGGAACCACAACGCTTGAGCAAGCCCGCGACGAAGACCGGTCGTGTCCAGTTCAGCGCCCGAGAGCGACGCCCGACGGGTCCGCCTGTTCGGGTCGCTGTGCGCGCTCGTGTTCCTCGTGAACTTCGGGCGCGTCGTGTTCGCGCCGCTCATCACGCCGCTCCAGGCGGACTTCACGGCGAGCAACGCGGCCGTCGGGCTGGTCGCGACGCTCGCGTGGCTCGGGAGCGCGCTGCCGCGGCTGCCGACCGGCTGGCTGCTGACGCGCGTCGACCGCCACCAGGTCGTCCTCGGGACGGGCGGCCTGCTCGCGGTGTCGTCGTTCGGGATGACGTTCGCGCCGACCATCGAGTTCGTGATGCTCGGCGCGTTCCTCGTCGGCATCGCGTCGGGCGCGTACTTCGTCGCCGCCAACCCCCTCATCAGCGAGCTGTTCCCCGAGCGCGTCGGCCGCGTCGTCGGCGTCCACGGCACCGCCTCCCAGCTCGCCGCCGCCGTCGCGCCCGTGTTCGTCGGGCGCGTCCTCCTCGCGTTCTACTCGTGGCGCGCGCCGTTCTACCTGCTGTCCGCGGCGGCCGTCGCCGTCACCGCCGTCATCTACGTGCTGGCGGGCCGCACCGACCTGCCGGAGGCCGGGACCGCCGACCGCCACCTGCTGCGGGCGATCCGCCGGCAGTACCGCGTCGTCCTCCTGGGCGTCGTCATCGTCGGCGTCGCCGGCCTCGTGTGGAACGGCTTCTTCAACTTCTACATCAAGTACCTGCACGCGACGAAGTCCATCTCCGAGTCCACCGCGCAGACGCTGCTGACCGTGGTGTTCACGGCGGGCGTCCCCGCGTTCTGGTACACCGGCCGGCTCGCCGACCGGTTCCGGCACGTCCCCCTGATGCTCGCCGTGCTCGCCGGGTTCGTGGTGTCCCTGCTCGCGCTCACGGTCGTCCAGGGCCTGCTCGCGGTGGCACTCGTGTCCGTCGTGCTCGGGTACTCCGTGCACAGCCTCTTCCCCGCCATCGACACGTTCCTCCTGGACAGCCTCCCGGACGCCGACCGCGCGAGCGCGTACGCCGGGTACAGCGCCGCCATGATGGTCGTGCAGGCGTTCGGGAGCGTCGTCGTCGGCACCCTCCGCGGCATGGGGTACGCGTACGACGCCGTCTTCCGGGTCGGCGGGCTCGGGCTCGCCGTGCTCGTCGTCGCGCTCGTCGCGCTCTACCGCGCGGGCCGGCTGCCCGCTGGCGCAAGCTAGTTCCGGCCGGACGCCCCACCCCGTGGTATGGACTACACGCAGGAGCGCGTGGCGACGCTCCACGACTACGGCGGCGCCGAGCCGGACGCGCCCACGGGCCGGGCGGCCGTCGTGGTGCCGATGACCGACCGCGAGTACGCGGGCCTCGCCCCGGAGCGCGTGTTCTCCGAACTGGAGCGCGTCGACCCCGCGGAGGTCGTCGTGCCGCTGCGCGCGCCCGCCGAGCGCGTGCCGGACTTCCGGGAGTGGCTCGCCGACTACGACGTCGAGTTGACGCTCTTGTGGTGCGACGGCCCGCGGGTCGCGTCCGCGCTGGCGGACGCGGGGCTCGCGGGCGAGCGCGGGAAGGGCCGGGACGTCTGGCTGGCGCTCGGCGTCGCCGCCCGCCACGACTACGTCGTCGTCCACGACGCCGACACGACGACTTACGAGGCCCGGGACGTCCGGAAGCTGTTGTTCCCGCTCGCCGAGGGCTTCGACTTCGCGAAGGGGTACTACGCCCGCGTCGAGAACGACCGGCTGTACGGCCGGCTGTTCCGGCTGTTCTACGAGCCGCTCGTCGCCGCGCTCGCGGACGAACACGACCACGACGTCCTCGACTTCCTCGGGGCGTTCCGGTACGCGCTCGCCGGCGAGTGCGCGATGACCGGCGACGTCGCCCGCGGGGTGCGCGTCCAGCGCCGCTGGGGGCTGGAGGTCGGGACGCTCGGGGAGGCCTACCGGCTCGCCGGAGTCGACGGCGCCGCCCAGGTGGACCTCGGGCGCTACGAGCACGACCACCGCGCGGTCTCCGGCCCGACCGGGCTCTCGGAGATGAGCGAGGGCGTCGGCGCCGCGCTGTTCCGCGCCGTCGAGGACGCCGGCGTCCACCCCGACTACGGCGCGCTCGCGGACCGCTACCGCGAGCACGCCGCCCGGTTCGTGCGCGCGTACGGCGCCGACGCCGCGTTCAACGACCTCGCCTACGACGCCGAGGGGGAGCGCGACCAGACCGAGACGTACGCGGCCGCCGTCGCGCCGCCGGGGCCGGACACCCGGCTCCCAGCGTGGCGGGACGCACCCCTGGACGCGGACGACGTCGCGGCGGCGGCGCGCGCCGACGCCGACGACGCGGCAGATTGAAGCACGCGGCCCCGCGACCGGGAGGCATGGACGGGACTCGGGACGAACTCGCCGGCGTCGTCGACCTCTTCGGCGGCCTGACTCGCTCGGAACTCGCGGACGCGCTCCTCGAGCTCGCGTTCCGCCGCGGACGGGAGGTCGAGGAGGACGCCGTGGACGCCGAGATCGAGGCCGCGGTCGAGGACTACCACCTCGTGCCCGTCGACCACGACGGGGACCGCCTGCTCGCGCCCGGGCCGGTGGCGTTCCCGTCGCCGCCCGAGGACGCCGACGACCTCCCGCACATCCTCGACGTGGAGCGCCGCCACCTCGACCGCGAGGAGCTCGCGGCCGCGGTCCGGGACCGCCTGGAGAGCGAGCTGCCGGACACCGAGCCCGGCAGCGAGCGCGCGCGCTACCTCGTCGACGTCACGTACGACGCGGAGGCGTGGGCGCCCGTGGACCTCGCGGACGTCCGCGAGGAACTGGCCGCCGACGCGTGAGTTAAGGGGGACGCGGCCCTCGCTCCCGACATGGACCTCCAGCGGGTGGCGGCCCACCGACCGGTCCGCGTGACGGACCAGGACCGCGACGCCGCCGTCCTCGTGCCGGTCGTCGACCGCGGCGGCGACGCCGCGCTCGTGTTCACGAAGCGCGCCGACCACCTCGGCGAACACCCCGGGCAGATGAGCTTCCCCGGGGGCGGCCGGGAACCCAGCGACGACGACCTCCGGGAGACCGCGCTCCGCGAGGCCGACGAGGAGATCGGGCTGCGCGCCGAGGAGGCGTCGTTCGTCGGCCAGCTCGACGACATCGCGACCGTCTCGGGGTACTCGGTGACGCCGTTCGTGGCGCGCGTCCCGGACCGCGAGTACGACCCCGACGAGCGCGAGGTCGACGAGGTCGCGGTCCTCCCCGTCTCGGGGTTAACCGACCCCGCGAACTACGAACTCGAGAAGCGCGTCCACCCGACGTACGGCGAGGCGCTCGTCCACTTCTTCCACGTCGACGGGTACACGGTCTGGGGCGCCACCGCCCGCATCCTCGTGCAGTTCCTCGACCTCGCCGTCGACTGGACGCCCCCGGACCGCGAACCCGACGTCGTCGAGGTGGACGCCGACGCCTGAATCTCGGACTGGGCCGGGGACGCGGCGCGGACGCCCGACTTCCGGCCGGGGACGCGGCGCTGACCTCCCTCGACGGGTAGGCTGAAGTTCCGCGCGCCCGTAGTGGAACCGATGCCTGCACCCGGAACCGTCGCGGTGCTCGGCGGCGGAATCGCGGGACTGACTGCAGCCCACGAGCTCGCCGAACGCGGGTTCGACGTCGACGTCTACGAGGCCGGGGAGCGCGTCGGCGGGAAAGCCCGCAGCATCCCCGTCGGCGACGCCCCGGGGGACGCGGACACCGACGGCCTGCTCGGCGAGCACGGCTTCCGGTTCTTCCCGGCGTACTATCGGAACGTCGTCGACACGCTCGAACGCATCCCGGACGTCGACGGCCGCGTGGCCGACCACCTCGTCGCGACCAGCGAGACGCTCGTCGCCGGCGCCGACGGCACGGCCGTCCGGGCGTCGACCGAACAGCCCGAGACGCCCCGGGAGTGGCTGCGGGCGCTCCGCCCGCAGGTCGCCGGCGACCAGGTCCCGCGCCGCGAAATCGCGCACTTCACGAGCCGGCTCGCGGTCCTGTTGACGAGCTGCCAGGCGCGCCGCCGCGAGGAGTTCGAGCGCCAGTCCTGGTGGGAGTTCATCGACGCCGACGCGATGTCGCCCGCGTACCGGAAGCACCTCGCGCGCTCCACGCAGAGCCTGGTCGCGCTCCGGCCCGAGGCGGGGAGCGCGCGCACCGTCGGCACCATCTACCTCCAGTTGCTGTTCGGGCAGTTCGACCCCGACACCCCGGCCGAGCGCGTCCTCGACGGCCCGACGAGCGAAGTCTGGTTCGACCCCTGGGTCGCGTACCTCCGCGAACTTGGGGTGCGCGTCCACCTCGAGGCCGACGTCGAGGCCATCGAGAGCGACGGCCGGCGCGTCACGGGCGTGGTCGTCGACGGCGACCGCGTCACCGCGGACCACTACGTCGCCGCGCTCCCCGTCGGCGTCCTCGCGGACCTCGCGACCAGCGACCTCCGGCGCGCGGCGCCGACGCTCGCGCGCGTCGACCGCATCGACACCGCGTGGATGAACGGCGTCCAGTTCTTCCTGGACCGCGACGCGCCCGTCGTCGAAGGCCACGCGGTGTACGTCGACTCGCCGTGGGCGCTGACGTCCATCAGCCAGCGCCAGTTCTGGGCGGCCCACGACCCCGCGGCGCGGACCGGCGGCGACGTCGAGGGCGTGCTGTCGGTCATCGCCTCGGACTGGGAGACTCCCGGCGTCCTCTACGGGAAGCCCGCCCGCGAGTGCACCCGCGAGGAGGTCGTCGAGGAGGTCTGGGCGCAACTCCAGGCCCACCTCGGCGAGGACGCGCTCCCGGACGACGCCAGAGTGGGGCACTTCCTCGACCCCGCAATCCGGGAGACCGGCGACGGCCTGGCGAACGACTCGCCGCTCGTCGTCAACACCGTCGACAGCCTCCGGAACCGCCCGGAAGCCGACACCGAGGCGCCGAACCTCGCGGTCGCCGGCGACTACGTCCGCGTCGACACCGACCTCGCGACCATGGAGGCCGCCAGCGAGGCCGGACGGCGCGCCGCCAACGCCGTCCTCGACGCGTCCCCCGGCCGCCACACTCGTGCGGAGGTCTGGGGGCTCGAGGAGCCGCGCGTGTTCGACCCGCTGAAGCGCCAGGACGCCCTCCGGTACCGGCTCGGCCTCCCGCACCCCGGGGAACTCGGGCAGGACGCCTGGGGGGTCCTGCGCGCACTCCGGCCGTAATCCGCGGCAGCGACACCCTTTTCCCGTCCCGGGAAGTACCGCGGGTATGGTCGCAGAGACGATGGATCGCGTTCCGGCACTGTTCTAGAGCAACTCGTCTCGCGTCCCGGGGTGGTGCACGTTGCTGAGAAGCGACAGCCATGCGCGGGCCGCGGGCATCGACGCGGTCGCAGTGAAACCCGCCGAGCACGACTGGCGGCGCATCGACGACCTCGAGGACGCCGTGGAGGCGGTCACCGTCGACTACGAGGGCCGCGAGCACCTCCCCGACTTCGACGCGCTCGCCGACCTCGCCGCCGACCGCGACGTCCGGCTGACGACGCCCGTGCGCGCCGACGGCTTCGACCCCCTCGGGGACGACTCCCTCGCCGCCGCGATTCCCGACGCCGTCGGGCGCGTGGTCGTCGCCGGGCACGGCGCGTACCTCAGCGAGGCCGAGGCGGGCCGCGCGGTCGCGCCCCGGCTCGGCGCGGCCGTCGACGCCGACGGCGACGCCTGGGTCGGCACGGAGGGCGTCGAGCGCGCGGCGCTCGCGACGGGCGCAACGCAGTTCGAACTCCTCTCGCGGCGCACCGAGCGAGAGCTCCGGTCGCTGCGGGCGGCCGGCTTCGACGGCGAAATCGCGGTGTACGCGCCCACGGTGCTGACGGGCGACGAGAACGAGATACTGGACGCGGTCGGCGCGTACGCCGCCCGGCGGAAGCCCGTGCGGTCCGCGCTCCCCGACGGCGCCGAGACGGACGCGGCGGCGACGGGTCGCGCCCGCGACGTGCTCTCGCAGGCGGTCCAGGACTACGCCCTCGTCGGCGACGCGGACGCGGTCCGCGAGCGCGTCGACGCGCTCCGGGACGCGGGCGCCGAGCGCATCGTCGCGTACCCCGCGCGGGGGCTGGAGGCGTTCTGCTGAGGCGGTCGTCTGGCTTCGCGTTCGACAGCTGAACTGGCGACCGTCTCCCCTGTTCGGGGTTACGCCGTGGTGACGAGGAACGTCTTCCCGCCGCGGCGCTCGATGTAGGGCTCGTCGTGGGTGTCCGCGTAGGCGGCGACGCCGGCGGCGGTCATCTCGGAGACCTCGATGCGGCGCTGTTCGCGGTCGTCACGCGCTCGCGAGCGGCGACGTTGCTGCTGCACTACCATACTCGAGGTATCGACGCGTACCCGCTTTAACCTCACCCGTCCGGAGTGAAAGTGAAACTAGCCGCCGTCGCGGGTTTCGACTGGAACCGCCGTCTCGGCCGCCCCGAGCGCCCAGCGGGCAGTCGCGGCAGTTAAACCGACCCCGGCACACCACTCCGCATGGACGACTCACTCGACGGAACCGGCCGGTCGGTCGCCGTCGTCGGCGCCGGCGCGGTCGGACTCACCGCCGCCCGCGACCTCGCCGCCGCGGGCGCGACCGTCACCGTCTACGAGCGCGACGCCGTCGCCGGCGGCAGCACCGGCCGCGCCGCCGGCATCCTCTACGACGCGTTCGCCGAGGACGTCGACGCCCGCGTCGCCGCGCGCGCCATCGAGCGCTTCCGCGAGCTCTCCGGCCGCGGCGACTTCGTCTTCGAGGAGACGCCGTACGTCTGGTTCGTCACCGAACCCGGCGAGAAAGCCCAGGCCATCCGCGACCAGGTCGCGGGGATGCGGCGACACGACCGCCGCGTCGAGCGCGTCGACGCCGCCGACCTCACGGACCGCTACCCGGCGATGCGCACCGGGGACGTCGTCGAGGCCGCGCTCGACCGGGACGCCGGCGTCGCCGACACCGCGGCGTACGCCGACCTGCTCGCCGACCTCGCGCGCGACGCCGGCGTCGACGTCCGGGAGCAGACGCCGGCGTCCGTCGCGACCGACCCGCCGCGCGTGAACGGCGACGCCTACGACGCCGTCCTCGTCGCCGCCGGCGCACGCACCCGGCCCGTGCTCGCAAACGCCGGGTTCGACGTCGCACTCAAACCCTACCGCGTGCAGGCGCTCACCGCGGACGCCCCGGGCGCGGTGCCGACGTTCTACGACGCGACCGCGGGCTACTACGCCCGGCCGCACCCCGCGGGACTGCTCGCTGGCGACGGCACCGAGGAGGTCGAAGCCGACCCCGACGACTACGACCGCGACGGCGACGACTGGTTCGTCGACGCCACCCGCGACCGCCTCGCCGACCGCCTCCCCGGCTACGACCCGACCGTCGAGCGCGCGTGGGCCGGCCTCTGCACCGCGACGCCCGACCGCGACCCGCTGCTCGGCGAACTCGGCGCCGGCGTCTACGTCGCCGCCGGCTGGCAGGGCCACGGCTTCATGCGCGCGCCGGCGACGGGGGAGGCGATTGCAGAACAGATTCTCGGCGGCGACGGAATTCCGGCGTTCGACCCCACGCGGTTCGCGGGCGACGAGGAGTTCGACGTCGTCGAGGGGATGGCCGTCGAGTAACTACTCGTCGCCGTCGGCCGGCTGGCCGCTCTCAGTGCCGGCTGCGTCGCTGCCGTCGCCGGCCGGCTCGCCGTCCTCGCCGCTCGTCACCTCGATGACCGTGCCGTCGCGCTCGCGCTTCGGCAGGAACACGTACAGCGTCCCGTCGTCCCGCAGTTCGGCGCGCGCGTGCTCGGCGTCCACGACCGCGTCCTGCGGGAGCTTTGCGCTGCCGTCCAGGGACAGGCCGCGCCCCGGAAACAGCACGTCGAAGCCCTCGCGGTGCTCGCGGAACCGGTCGACGCGCACACGGACCTCGCTGCCCTCGTAGTTCACCTGGACGTCGCTGGTCGTCGCGCCCGGCGCGTCGAACACCACGAGGTACTCGTCGCCGCTCTCCAGGACGTCCACCGGCATCGGGGACTCCTCCTGGAACCGCGACGCCGCCCGCCCCATCCGGCGGAACACCGCCGACCCGACGGCCTCCGCGAACTCCCGGGCGGTCATAGCTCTATCTCCTCGAGGCACTCCGTCCCCCCGCAGTACGGGCAGGAGAAGTCCTCGACGCCCACGTCGTCGGGCATGTCGTACGTGTAGTGCATCTCGAACATGTCGAGCTCGCAGTCGTCGCTCGTGCACCGGACTTCCAGCGTAGCGGGCATACCCCGCACTTGGAGTGCCGCGGGCATAAAGCGGCCGGACGCGGTGAGTCAAGGCCGCGGTCCCAAAGACGAAAGTGGCCGGCCCGCGCCGGTTCCGGCATGGCAGCCCGGCGCGGTCCCCGCCTGCTCCTCGCGGTCGGCGTGCTCGCCGGCCTCGGGAACGCCGTGGTGTTCCCCGCGACCCACCCCGAGCAGGTCGCGCTCGCGAGCGACGTCTACTACGCGGCCGGCCGCGCCGCCCTCCACGGCCGCGGGCTGTACGTCGGCCCCGGATTCCTCTACCCGCCGCCGGTCGTCGCGCTGTTCGTCCCGCACGCCGTCCTCGGCGACCCCGTGCTCGCGTTCGCGCTCCAGACCGCGGTGAATCTCGCGTGCCTCGCCGGCGTCGCTGTCGTCGCCGTCCGGCTCGCGGAGCGCGCCGGCGCCGCCCTCGCGCCCGTCGACCGCGCGCTCGTCGTCGCGTTCGCGGTCGCGTCCCCGCTCCCGGTCGTGAACCTCGTGAACGGCCAGGTGAACCCGGTGCTCGCGCTCGCCGTCGGCGCCGGCGTCCTCGCGCTCGAGGCCGACCGCCGCGCCGCGGGCGGCGCCGCGTTCGGGTTCGCGGCGCTCGTGAAACTCTTCCCCGCGCTCGTCGGCGCGTGGCTCCTCCGCCGGCGAGCGTGGCGCGCCATCGCCGCCGCGACCGCCGCGGGCGTCCTCGCGCTCCTCGCGGGCGTCCTCGTCTTCGGCCCGGGCGCCTACGAGACGTACGTCACCGACGTCCTCACGGGCCAGATGAGTTCGGGGTCGTTCCCCGACGGCCCCGACCCGACCGCGCCGTACGCCACCGTCCGCCGGCAGCTCGCGCTGCTCGCGCCCGGGCTCTCCGGGGCCGGACTGCTCGCCGCCAGCCTCGCCGTCGTCGCGCCCGCCGTCGCCGCCGCCAACCGCCGCGTCGCCACCCTCACCGACCGCCTCGTCGCCCTCCAGGGCACGCTCTCGGGGGTGCTCCTCGCGTTCCCCCTCGAGCCGTTCTACCGCGTGCTCGCGTTCGCGACCCTGCTCCCCCTCCTCTACCTGCTCGACGGCCGGTCGCGCCGACTGCTCCTCGCCGGCGCCCTCCTCGTCGCCGTGCCCGTCGCGTACGCCGCCGTCGCGCTCCTCGCCGACCTCGCCGTCCTCCCGCCATCGGTCTCCGCCGTCGTCCTCGACGCCGCCCGCGCCGTCTTCTCCGTAGTCCTCCCGCCGACCGTCGGCTCGTGGCTCGTGCTCGCGGGCTGCGTCACCCACCAGTTCCGCGCGGCTCGCTGACGCCCCTCGGCGTCGGCGCCACAGGCTCGTGTAGTCACGTTCTTACGCCTCGACGCCCAACGCCTGCGCATGATCGACCCCGGGGAACTGGACGTGACGCTCGTCGACGGCTACGTCGACGAGCCGGCGCACTTCGGCGTGCCGCCGTACATCTCCACGTACCCGCGGTACACGGCGGGCGCGCTGGTGGACGCCGGCGTCGACCCGGCGAACGTCACGTACCACACCATCGACGAACTCCGCGAGGACAAATCGAAGTACAGCGACGTCGCGGACGCCGACCTCTTCGTGTACGTCGGCGGGATGACCGTCCCCGGGAAGTACGTCGGCGGGACGCCCGCCGAACCCGACGAAGTCCGCGAACTGGCGTGGGTCGCGGAGGGCACGAGCGTGATGGGCGGCCCGGTGCGGTTCGGCGTCGGCGAGGAGAACGCGGGCGCCCAGGAGATGGAGCGCTCCGACCTCGACTTCGACTTCCTCGCGATGGCGGACGTCGAGGCCGCCGCCTACGACCTCGTGAACGAGGGCCTCGAGGGGTTCGAGGACCGCTACCGGGACAACGACGAGATCGACCGGTGGGCGTCGAAGGGCGCGTTCGTCGTCGAACAGCACCCGAACTACCCCGAGTACCTCATCTGCGAGATGGAGACCTCGCGGGGCTGCGCGTACCGGTGCTCGTTCTGCACGGAGCCGATGTACGGCGACCCCTCCTTCCGGTCCGCCGAGTCGGTCGTCCGGGAGGTCGGCGAGCTCTACGACCACGGCGCGCGGCACTTCCGGCTCGGCCGGCAGGCCGACATCCTCGCGTTCGGCGGCGACGGCGAAGCCCCGAACCCGGACGCAATCCGGCGGCTGTACGGCGGCATCCGGGAGGTCGCGCCCGACCTCGGGACCTTGCACCTCGACAACATGAACCCGGTGACCATCGTGGACTACCCCGAGAAGTCCCGGGAGGCGATTCGAATCATCGCCGAACACAACACGCCCGGGGACACCGCGGCGTTCGGCCTGGAGTCCGCGGACCCCGTCGTCCAGGAGGAGAACAACCTCCTCGTGTCCGCCGAGGAGTGCCTGGAGGCGGTCCGCATCGTCAACGAGGTCGGCGGCTGGCGGCCCGGCGAGGACCCCGCGGACGCGCCCACCTACGGCGACGACGCCGCGGACCGGCTGCCGAAACTGCTGCCCGGCATCAACCTCGTGCACGGGCTCGCCGGCGAGCGCGAGGAGACCTTCGGGCACAACAAGCAGTTCCTCCGGGACGTCCTCGACGAGGGCCTGATGCTGCGCCGCATCAACATCCGGCAAGTGATGGCCTTCGAGGGCACCGACATGGCGGAGACCGGCGCGCAGCTCGCCGAGGACCACAAGCAGCAGTTCAAGCAGTACAAACAGGAGGTCCGGGAGACCGTCGACAACCCGATGCTGAACCGGGTGGTGCCGCCCGGCACCGTCCTCGAGGACGTCACGCTCGAGTACCACCAGGACGGGAAGACGTTCGGCCGCCAGCTCGGCACGTACTCGCTGCTCGTCGGCATCCCCGGGGAGCGCGAACTCGGGCAGACCATCGACGTCGCCGTCACGGACCACGGCTACCGGTCGGTGACGGGCGTCCCCCACCCCCTCGACCTGGACACCGCGACCATGGACGAACTCACCGCGATTCCGGGCGTCGGCGACAGCACCGCCGGGGACATCGTCGTCGACCGCCCCCACGACTCCCCGCCGACCGTCGACGGCGCCGACCTCGGGAAGTTCACGCAGTAAGTCGCCGTCCGGACGCGGTAGTTTCATAGTCGCGCACTCGCTGACTCGTACCGATGGCAGCCCTCGCTACCGGCGACTGGCTGCTGCTCGCCGTCGCCGCGAGCGTGCTGGCGCCGTTCCTGCTGGCGGCGCGCGGCGACCTGCCGGACTGGCTGTCGGTCGACGGCCCGCTGACGACTGTCCGCTGGGCGCGCGGCGGCGACGCCCTGGACGCGGTCACGCGACCGGCGCGGGCGTGGCGAGCGCTCTGGACCGCGGGAATCGTGGTCGCGCTCGCGGTCGCCGCAGTCGTGCTGGCCGTCCTCGTCGCGGCGGCCGCCGCCACGCTCCTCGAGCCGGCGCTCGGCCGAGTGGCGACGCCGCAGTCCGTCCTGTCCGCGCCCGGCATCGACGGCTTCCTGCCGCTGGCCGTCGCGCCCGCCGTCGCCGTCGCGCTCGCGGTCGCCCTGCTCGGCCACGAGACCGGGCACGCGCTCGCGTGCCGGACCGACGGCATCGACGTGTCCGCGGTCGGCGCGGTGCTCGTCGGCGTCCTCCCCGTCGGCGCGTTCGTCGAACACGACCCCGAGAGCCTCGACGACGCCGACGCGAGCGCTCGCGCCCGAATGCTCGCCGCCGGCGTCACCGCGAACTTCCTCGTCGCCGCGGTCGCGCTCGCGCTCGCCGCCGGCCCCATCGCGGCCGCCATCTCGCCGGTGTCGGGCGTCGCCGTCGGCGGCGTCGTAGCAGGGGGGCCGGCGGCAGACGCCGGCATCCAGCCCGGGGACGTCATCCAGCGCGTCGACGGCGTCCCGGTCGCGAACCGCTCGGAGCTCGACGCCGCCATCGACGACCAGTCACGCGTCGTCTCCGCCCAGCTCGCCACCGGCGACGTCGTCCACGTCCGGCGCGCGCTCCTCGTCGCGAAAATCGCGCCCGGGCTCCGCGTCGACATCCAGCCGAACACCCGGATTCTCTCCGTGAACGGCACCGAAGTCGACACCGTCGCGGGGTTCCGTGCGGCCGTCCGCAACCGCACCGTGGCGACGCTCGCCACCACGAACGGGACGTACACGCTCCCGGTCGGCGTCGCCGTCTCGCGGGTCGCGCGCAGCGGCGCGCTCGCCGCCGCCGGCGTCCCCGCGAACGCGAACGTCACGATTCTCGCCGTGGACGGCGAACGGACGCTCACGCCGGACGACCTCGAGTCGGTCCTCGAGGCGAACGAGGTCGGGGACACCGTCCCCGTCCGGGCCGTCGTCGACGGGACTGTCCGGACGTACCGGGTGACGCTGCGCGCCGGCGTCGAGGGCAGCCCGAAACTCGGCGTGTTCTACCGCGTCGGCACCAGCGGCCTCGTCCTCGCGGACTTCGGCGTCGAAGCCTACCCCGCCGACGAGTACCTGGACGCGTTCGCGCTCCGCGGCAGTTTCGAGGCCGGGTCCGTGTTCGACCGCGTCGCCGGCTTCCTCCTGCTGCCGGTCGCGGGCGCGGTCGGCATGGCGCCCTACGACTTCCCCGGGTTCACCGGCCACGTCAAGAACTTCTACACGGTCTCCGGCCCGCTCGCGGCGCTCGGCGACTGGGCGTTCGTCGTTCCGACGCTGCTGTTCTGGGTGGTGTGGGTGAACCTCAACGTCGGCCTGTTCAACTGCGTCCCCGCGCTCCCGCTGGACGGCGGCCGCCTCGTGCACGCCGCCGCGACCGGGGTGCGCGACCGGTGGCTGTCCGAGCGAGACGTGCTCCCGGAAGCAGTGACGCTCGCAGCGACCGCCGTCGTCGTCGCGTCGCTGGCGGTGACGCTGCTCGCGCTCGCCGTCTAGTACTCCTCGTCGATGATCTCGCCGACCGCGAAGTTCGACTTCACTTCCGTCACTTCGACTTTCACGCGCTCGCCGATCTCGGCGTCCGGCACGATGATGACGTACCCGCGCTCGACGCGCGCGATGCCGTCACCCTGCTTCCCGATGTCCTCGATCTCGACGTACCGGATCTCACCCTCCTCGACGGGGGGCTGGGGCTCCGAACTCGCGGCGTCCGTCGACGCGCTCGAGGACTCCGAGGATTCGGCTTCCGACCGGGAGATGAGCGCGACCCGGTAGACGTCGCCGGGGTCGACGGACCCGGTCTCGATCTCGCTGCGCGGCACTTCGACGACGTACTCGTCGTCCTTGACAGTCACTTCCGCGTTGAACAAACAGAGGAGTTTATCAGAGATTTCCAATGTCGAAGACCTCCACCAGCATCGTAGCGGGCGTCTGACTTAATCGTTACCACGACCCCGGACTCCAGCCCGGCGCGAGTTCACTGCTCGTAGGGCGTGCCGTCGGGCCGCTTCGCGCCCTCGGAGTCGTGGACGACGGTCTCGCCCGGGCCCGGGTTCGCGGGCTCGTACTCGTCGCGGACGTCGACGGCCTCCTCGAGTTCGCGGACGGCGCGCTCCTTCAGCGCGGCCGCCAGCGACTCGGCGTCCCCGCGGTCGATGTCCCGCCCGAGCCCCTCGCACTCGTGGGCGCGCACCATCCCGGCGTCCCCGGACTCCCCGTTCTCCTCCCGCCCGGGCAGGTCCGCGCTGTCGACGACCTCCCCCATCGGCTGGCTCGTCCCGCCGAGCGCGACGCTGAACGGGTACGTCTCGCAGATGAGCGGCCGGCTGTCGTGGACCGTGCACTCGCCCGTCCCCGAGTCGTCCTCCTCGTAGAACGTGCAGTCGCCGCAGGCGTCCGTCTGGAGCGCCCACTCGAACGTCTCCCCGGTGCCGTCCTCGTCGAGGCCGTACGGCATCGGGCGCGCGACCTCCCGCCAGTCGCGGTCGCCGGCGTCCGCCAGTTCGCGGACCTCGTCCGGGAACACGGTCGCGGTGTGCGGGTCGTCGTCCTCGCTCTTGCAGCACGCCCCGCAGCGCGTGCACTCGAAGCCGATGGCCTCGATGGCGTCCGCGAGCTCGCCGACGTCGAGGCTGCGGGCGCGCTCGAGTTCGGCCTCGAGTTCCTCCATGCCCCGGGGTTGTGGTCTCCGCGGGATAAGCGTCGCGGGCCCGACTGGGGTCGGCGCAGGGCCCGGTCGCAGTCGACTACGGGTTGCCGGGGGTCGCGCGGTCGCCGTCCCAGGTCACGCGGCCCTCGACGGCGAGTTTCTCGAGGTGCGCGCGCACGGCGCTCGCGGCGAGGTCGCGGACGCCCGCGAGGTCCTTGTCGTAGGCGTGCTCGAGGATTCCGTCGACGGTCTCGCGGCCGTCCGCGACCGCGGCGAGGACGCGGCGTTCGCGGTCGCGGCGGTGGAAGTAGAGCTCGTGGAGGCGCCCCCGGGGGGCGTCGATGCGCGGGCCGTGGCCCGGGTGGATGTACTCGAACTCTCGGAGCGCGAGGCGCCGGAGCGAACAGAGGTAGGCGCGGAGGTCGCCGTCGCGGTCGCCGACGAACACGCTGCCGTCCGCGAACGCGAGGTCGCCGACGACTGCCTCGCCGCCGGCCGCGAACGCGACGTGGTCGGGCGCGTGCCCCGGCGTGCCGAGAACCGCGACGCCGGTGTCACCGATCCGGTCGCCGGGGCGGAACACGCGGTCGGGGGCGACGCCGGTCTCGCGCTCGAAGCGGTCCGCGAACGCGGCGTGCGCCCAGACCGTCGCGTCGCTGTCGCGGGCGTACGCCGCGACGGCACCGACGTGGTCGGGGTGGGCGTGCGTGACGGCGACGTGGTCGACGGACTCGGCGGCGGCGTCGAGGGCGGGCGTGCGGCCCGCGGGGTCGACGAGGACAGCGTCCGCGAGGACGTACGCGTTCGTCTCGCCGCGCGGGGCGCGCGTGTCGACGCTGACGGGGTAGCGGTCGGGCACGTCTCGGGGGTGGGGGCGCGGCGAGAAAAAGCCCGGTCAGTCGGCGGCGAGGACCGGTCAGTCCGCGAGGAAGTACACCTGCTTGCGCGCGTCCTGGAAGCTGTACCGGGAGTCGACGAGGTCCTCGTCGTCGAGGCGGTTGAGCGCGTACCGGACGGTGCGGTCCGGGAGCAGGGACTCCTCGGCGAGTTGCCCCTGGGAGAGCGGGGACTCGATCTCGAGGACTTTCGCGACGAGCTTCGCGCTCGGCGGCAGGTCGCTGAGGCGCTCTCTGAACTCGTCGTCGTCGATCGGCGACTGGTCGCTCGATGCGGACAGGCTCATGCAACCCTGTCACATACTGAAGTAGGTAAAGGTTGTCTACCCACGAATCTATACACCTTATATTCACTAAGGTCGGGCGGCTGAGTGGTGAGCCGACGTTTTTGTCGCGCGGGACGCACTGCCGGGTATGGCGGAGATTCCGGAGTCCTACCACGACCTCTTCGAGAAGCAGTCGTTCCTCAGCCTCGGCACCCTGACGCCCGACGGCGTCCCGCACGTCACGCCTGTCTGGGTGGACCACAACCCGGACGCCGGCCACCTCCTCGTCAACACCGCCCGCGGACGCCGAAAGGAGCGCAACCTCCGCGCGGACGACCGCGTCGGCGGCTGCGTCCTCGACCCCGAGGACCCCTACCGGTACCTCGGGTTCCAGGGCGAGGTGGTCGAACTGACCACCGAGGGCGCCGTCGAGCACATCGACGAGCTCGCCGCGCGCTACATGGGCGTCGACGAGTACCCGCACCACGGCGAGGAAGACGGCGAGCGCGTGCTCGTCCGCATCGAACCGACGCGCGTCTTCGACTGACGGGCCGCACTCGCCCCGCTATCGGGAGCGCCCGCGGCCTCTCCGCGCGTGCTCGCCGGCTTCCCGCGAGTGCTCGCCGTCCTCCCGCGAGTACCGAGCACTACCGCATGTGCTCGTTGTACGTCCCGAGGCGCTGCCCGCAGTCCGGGCAGTGGACGTGCACGACGCCGTCTCGTTCGTGGCGCGTCAGCTCGTCGGCGTCGTAGCGCTGCTCGCACCCGGGGCACGTTGTCATACCCCACGCTTCGGGCGGCAGCCCCTAAGTCGTTCCGCGGTTTCCAGTACGGTTTTAACGGCCGACGAACCAAGTGGGACTGAGAAGCGTGAAGGGACAGGAGTGGTACCAGGCCACCGAGGTCGCCGAGGAGTACGACGAGAAACGGTTCTCCCGCGGCGGCCGGCTCATCGACCGACGAGAGAAGGAGGCGGTGCTCGACGCGCTCGGGCCCGTCGAGGACGACCGCGTCCTCGAGATCGCCTGCGGCACCGGCCGGTTCACCGTGATGCTCGCCGAGCGCGGCGCGGACATCACGGGACTGGACATCTCCGGCCCGATGCTCCAGGAGGGCCGCGAGAAGGCACAGCACGCCGGGGTCTCGGACCACCTCGAGTTCATGCGCGGGGACGCCGCGCGCCTCCCGTTCCCCGACGACCACTTCGACACCGTGTTCGCGATGCGCTTTTTCCACCTCGCGGACACGCCGACGAAGTTCCTCACGGAGATGGCTCGCGTCTCCAGGGACCAGGTGTTCTTCGACACCTTCAGCCGGTTCAGTGCGCGGTCGCTGTACAACTGGCTGCTCCCGATGGGGTCGCGGCTGTACAGCTCCGGGGAGGTCGAGGACCTCGTCGGGAGCGCGGGCCTGGAGCTCGCGGACGCCGAGCACGACTTCGTCGTCCCTTACGGGTTCTACCGGAAGGTCCCGGACTGGGTCGCGGGGCCGTTCCGGAGCGCCGACGAGGCGCTCGTCGAGACGCCGGTCGGGCGCGCGCTGTCCTCGGTCTCGTACTGGGACGCGCGAGTGTGACCGGCCGCGGAATTGCCGACTCACTCCTGACCCGGACTCACCACTGACGCCGTATTTTGCGGCGTGCGCGAACCCGAGACGTTTTTACCGGCGGATTGACTCGGGACCAGTATGGACCTCTCGGTAGTGGTGCCCACGCTCAACGGTCGCGACGCGCTCGCCGCGTCACTCGACGCGCTCGCGGCCAACGCACCCGACGCCGAGGTCGTCGTCGTGAACGGGCCGTCGGTCGACGGCACGTCCGGGATGGTCCGGGCTCACGGCGCCGTCGACGTGCTGCTGGAGCTCTCCGAGCGGAACCTGAACGCGTCGCGGAACGCGGGGATCGCCGCGGCGTCCGGGGACGCGGTCGCGTTCGTCGGCCAGGACTCCCGCATCCGGGACGGCTGGACGGACGCCGTCCTGGACGCGCTCGCGGCCGGCGCGGACGCCGTCACGGGCCCCGTCCACCGGACCGTCGAGGGCGGCGTGACGACGGAGTCAATCGAGGAAGCGACCATCCGCGGGCGCGAGGTGACGTACTTCGACGGCGGGAACGTCGCGTTCCTGCGGGACGCCCTGGACGCGCTCGACGGGTTCGACGAGTACCTCCAGACGGGCGCGGCCCGCGACGCCGCCCACCGGCTCGCGGGGATGGGGCGGGACGTCGTCTGGGAGTCCGACGCCTGCGTCCTCCGCGAGGAGAAAGACGACGTCGTCCACCGCCTCCCGGAGGACGCCGAGGAGTCCGCGTGGGGCCTGAAGTACCGGGCGCTCGCGTACCGCCTCGTGAAGAACTACGGGCTGAGCGCGCGCGTCGCCGTCCGCGTGGTCCGGCACGCGCTCGGGGACGCGCTCTCCGTGGGCGGGGACGTCGTGCGCGGGGACGCGAAGCTCTCGGAGTGGGCGGCCGCCGGCTGGGCGGTGGTGCCGAACATCTGGCGGGGCAGCCAGGACGGCCTGTCGGCGCGAATGGCGGACCGGACGGAGCGCCGGAACCCGAAGGGCGTCTCGTCGCGGATGGACCGCGCGATGGCGCGCTACGACAAGTAGGGGCGCGCTGGCGGCCTACTCGCGGTCGAGGCCGGGGATGACGCGGACCGGGTTCTTGCCGAGCACTTTCGTCATGGCGTCCTCGGTGACGTCGAGGGTGAGTATCTCCATGACAGCGACGTTCGGGTGGACGGCGGGAGCGCCGCTGCCGAAGAGCACGCGGTCGGGGTGTTCGACGATGGCGCGCTCGAGGAGCTCCCGGTAGCGGACGGCGGCGGTGTCGAGGTAGAGGTCGTCGTACCGGTCGAGCAGCCCGATGGCGTCGTCCATGAGGTCGCGGTCGAGTGGGTGGCCGCCGAAGTGCGCGAGGACGACCGGGAACTCGCGGTCGAGGAGTTCGTCCGCGAGCGCGCTCGGGGGGAATCCGCGGCCGCCGTGGACGAGCACGGGGAGCCCGACGTCGTCGAGGACGTCGAGGACGTCGTCGCCGGGGAGGCCGTCCCGGGGCGGGTCGAGTTTGAAGCCGTGGAAGCGGTCGTCGTACGCGTACTGTTCGATGTCCTCGGGGGAGGTCTGCCACTCGTTGCGCGACGACCGGAGGTTGCGGAGTTTCGAGGTGGCGCCGTCGCCGGGGTCGCGGGGGCCGTCGATGCGCGCGAACGCGATGAACGGCCGCTGGACGGCCTGCCGGGCGACCGCGTTGTTCGCGCGGAGGTAGCCCTGTTCGCCCTTCTGGGGGCCGGGGAAGACGACGGCGCGCACGATGCCCGACTGGTGCATCTCGCGTTCGAGGTCTTCGCCGTCGATGGTGCGGCCGCGCACGGGTCGGCCCGGTCCGGCGTGGAGGCGGACGTGGCTGTCCACGACGCGGAACCCGTGCTCCAGTTCGAGCATGCCGGTAGGTGTCCGGCCTGGTATATCGGTTTGACGGTGACGGGGGAACGCTTTTGGTTCTTGATTGAGTACTCAATCAACATGAGCTCCGGCGGCCCCGACCGCACCGACGCGGAAGCCGAACTGCTCGCCGCGACCGGCGCCGTGCTCGCCGAACACGGCGTCGCCGGCACCACCACGCAGAAGATCGCCGACGAGTGGGGGCGCTCGCAGTCCCTCGTCCACTACTACTACGACACCAAGGAGGACCTCGTCGTCGCGTGGATCGACGCGCTCCGCGAGAGCCAGCGCGAGCGCTACGCCGAGCGCGCCGACGACCCGCCCCTCGACCGCATCGAGTGGGCGGCCACCGCCGACCTCGCGACCGGCGACGGCGCGCACCCCGACGAGGACGCCGCGCGGAGCGTCAGCGCGCTCTACGACCTCCACGGCGAAGCCCCGCACAACGACCGCTACCGGGACGCCCTCGACGCGTTCGAGGCCGACGGCCGCGAGTTCCTCGCGGACGCCGTCCGGGACGGCGTCGACGCCGGCACGTTCCGGGACGTCGACCCCGACGCCGTCTCGCTGTTCCTGCTGTCCGCGTCCGACGGCGCGCTCCTCCGCACCGTCTCGCTCGGCCGCACCGGCGACGCCCCCGGGTTCCGCGCCGCCGCCGAACAGTACGTCCGGGAAGTACTGCTCACGGAGGACGCCCGCGAGTCCTGGGGCGGCTTCGCGGAGGTGGCGTGATGGCGCTCCGCCGCACCCTCGCCAACCGGGGCTTCCGGCGGCTCTGGTTCGGCCAGCTCGCGTCACGCATCGGCGACAGCGTCCACGAGATCGCGCTCGTCTGGGTCGTCTACGAGGTCACCGGGAACCCGACGCTGCTGTCGCTGACCTTCGTCGCGAGCTTCCTCCCGACCGTAGCGCTCTCGATGCCCGCGGGCGCCCTCGTCGACCGCGTCAACCGCAAGTACGTCCTCGTCGGCTCCGACCTGGCGCGCGCCGCACTCGTGCTCGTGATTCCGCTCGTCGGCCGCGGCCCCCTCCTCGTCCCGACCGTGCTCACCGTCGCGTTCGCAACCGGCGTCGCGGACGCCGTCGACGGCCCCGCCCGCGGCGCCTTCGTCCCCCGGCTCGTCCCCGACGAGGACTTAGACGCCGCGAACTCCCTCGTGCGCATGACGTCCTCGCTCTCCCAGGTGCTGTTCGCGGCCGGCGGCGTCGTCGTCGCCGCGTTCGGCTCGTTCGCGGCGTTCTACGTCGACGCCGCGACCTTCCTCGTGTCCGCGGCGTTCGTCGCGACCATCTCCAGCGAGTACGGCGTCCCGGACCGCGAAGACGCCGAGGGCGCGGTCGCGACCGGGCTGGCTCGCGTCCGCGGACTTCTCGCGAACACGGTCGGCGACGTCCGCGACGTCCTCGGGTTCGTGCGCGTCCGCCCGCTGCTGTTGAACCTGCTCGCGCTCTCGGTCGTCCTCCAGTTCGCCGTCGCGCCCGTCAACGTCGCGCTGCCCGTGTACGCGCCGTCGCTGCCGGTCGCGGACAGCCTCGCGCTCGGCCTCCTGTACTCGGCGTTCTTCTCCGGGATGACCCTGGGAACCGCGCTCGTCGGCCGGTTCGAGGAGTTCGTCGAGCAGACGCGGGGCGCCGTCATCGTCGGCGGGCTGCTGGGCTTCGGGGGCGCCCAGGCGGCCGCCGTCCTCGTCGACCCCGCGTCCCTCCCGGGCCTCGGCCTCGTGCTCGCGCTGTTCGCCGCCGCCGGCGTCGCGTTCGCCGCGGCGACCGTCCCCGGGCGGACGCTCGCCCAGCGCATCGTCCCGGACGAGCGCCGCGGCCGCTACACCGCCGTCTCGCGGACGCTCACCTCCGGGGCGTTCGTCGTCGGGCTCGCCATCACGGGACCGCTCGTGAGCCTCGTCGGCGCCCGGCTCGCGCTCGTCGGCGTCGGCGCGCTCGTCGGCGCCGTCGGCGCCGTCGGCGCGTTCCAGCCCATCGCGACCGTCCACCGCACGCCCCCGGACGAGCGCGCGGGGCCGGCCCCTGACGCGGACGCAAACCCGTAGTTTTCCCGTAGGGATACTAGAAAACTACTTATAGAACCGCCAGCGTCCCAGTAGCTGTTATGGCAGCGACACCGCGAACCACCGGGAGTCCCGCCTTCATCCTGAGCGACGACGCGAGCCGCACCCGCGGCCGGGACGCGCAGTTCTGGAACATCACCGCCGGGAAGGCGGTCGCCGAAGCCGTCCGCACCACGCTCGGCCCGCGCGGCATGGACAAACTGCTCGTCGACGCCACCGGGAACGTCGTCATCACGAACGACGGCGTCACCATCCTCGAGGAGATGGACGTCGACCACCCCGCAGCCCGGATGCTCGTCGAGGTCGCGCGCACCCAGGAGGACGAGGTCGGCGACGGCACCACGACCGCCGCCGTGCTCGCCGGCCAGCTGCTCGCGCGCGCCGGCTCCCTCCTCGAGGACGACGTCCACCCGTCGGCCATCGTCGAGGGGTACGCGGCCGCCCGCGACCTCGCGCTCGACGCCGTCGCCGACGCCGCGGTCGGCGGCGACCTCGACGACGACCGCCTCCGCGACGTCGCGCGCTCCAGCATGACCGGGAAGGGGACCGGCGACGTGAGCGCGGACGCGCTCGCCGACCTCGTCGTGCGCGCCGTCCGCCAGGTGACGACCGACGACGGCGTCGCCCGCGACGACGTCCGCGTCCACGCCCAGGTCGGCGCGTCCTCGGGCGCCACCGCGCTCGTCGACGGCGTCGTCCTCGACAGCGACCCGGTCCGCGACGACGCCCCGCGCTCGGTCGCGGACGCCGACGTCCTGGTCTTCGACGCGAAACTCGGCGCCAGGGAGGCGAACGCGGACGTCGCCTACGACGTCACGAGCGTCGACCAGCTCACCGCCGCGATGGACGCCCAGACCGAGGAACGCCGCGAGCTCGCGGCCGCCGTCGCCGACGCCGGCGCGGACGTCGTGTTCTGCTCGAAGGACGTCGACGACGCCGTCGCCGCCGCGCTCGCGAAGCGCGGCGTGCTCGTCTACGACTCGCTGTCCGGCGACGACCTGCGCGCGGTCGCGGCCGCGACCGGCGCCGCCCCCGCCCGCGACGCCACCGACCTCCAGCCCGACGACCTCGGGTACGCCGACGCCGTCCGCGTGGAGGCCTTCGGCGGCGACTCGCTGACGTTCGTCGAGGCCGCGGACGCCGACAGCGTCACCCTGTTCGTGCGCGGCGGCACCGAGCACGTCGTCACCGAACTCGAGCGCGCGCTCGGGGACGCCCTGGACGTGGTCGCGGCCGCCATCGACGGCGACGGCGTCGTCCCGGGCGCCGGCTGCGTCGAACTACGGGCGGCCGACGCGGTCCGCGACGGCGCCGCCCGCGTCGACGGCCGCGCGCAGCTCGCCGCCGAGGCGTTCGCTGACGCCCTGGACGTCCTGCCGCGCACGCTCGCCGCGAACGCCGGCCTCGACCCCATCGACGCGCTCGCCGCGCTGCGCGCCGGCAACGAGTCCGGGCGCGCCGGCGTCCTCGTCGACGGCGACGACGCCCGCGTCGGCGACCCCGTCCCGGCTGGCGTCTACGACCCCGCCGCCGTCAAGCAGTCCGCCCTCGAGGCCGCGACGGAGGCCGCGACGATGATCGTCCGCATCGACGACGTCATCGCCGCCGAGTGACCGCGGCCGCCCACTAGGTCCGCGGGACCGGACTGCGTTCGGTCACGGCCGCCCCCTCGGCCACTTCCTTTATTAGCGTCAGGCCGATAGCAATCCAGAGTACGCATGAGCGAACAGCTCGGGCTCACGGAGTGCGTCTCGATCGCGCTCGGGGGGATGATCGGCGGCGGCATCTACGCCGTCCTCGGCGTCGTCGCGAAGCTAACGATGGGTGCGACGTGGTTCGCGTTCGTCCTCGCGGGCGTCGTCGCGCTCTGCGCGGGGTACTCCTACAACCGGCTGAACGCGCTCGGCGACAACCACGGCGGGTCCGTGTCGTTCGTCCAGCGCGTCGTCGGGAACACGACGCTCGCGGGCATGGTCGGCTGGACGCTGCTGTTCGGGTACGTCGGCTCCATGGCGATGTACGCGTACGCGTTCGCGGAGTTCGCGCTCGGGTTCTCGGCGGTGCCCGCGTCCTACGCGGGCGTGCCGCTGCGGCCGGTCATCTCCGTGGGCGCCGTCGGGCTGTTCGTCGCCTTGAACCTGCTCGGCGCGCGCACCACGGGCACCGCGGAGAACGTCCTCGTCGCCGCGAAAGTCGGCATCCTCGTCGCGTTCGGCGTGTTCGGGCTCGTGTACGCGACCGTGCTCACGGACACCACGATGACCTACGGGCTCGGCCAGTTCACGTCCGTCAGCCCAATCGTCGCGGCCGCCATCTCGTTCGTCGCGTTCCAGGGGTGGCAGCTCCTGTTCTACGACCAGGAGTCCGTCGAGGACCACGTCGAGACCATCCGGAAGGCCGTCTACATCTCCATCCCGGTCGCCGTCGCCATCTACGTCCTCGTCGCCGTCGTCACCGTGAACCTCGCGCCGCAGGCGCTCCAGACCCACCCGCACGTCGCGCTCGGCGACGCCGCCTCCGAGATGCTGTCGGTCGTCGGGCTCTCCAGCGTCGGGTTCATGATAATCTCGCTGTCCGCGCTGTTCTCCACGGGGAGCGCCATCAACGCCACCCTGTTCTCGGCGGCGCACTTCGCGAAACGCCTCATTCAGGGCGACCTGCTGCCGGACCGCTTCGGCGACGGCGACGCCGACGGCGTCCCCGAGAAGACCGTCCTCGTGCTCGGTGTCGTCACCGCCGCGTTCTCCGCGTACGGCAGCCTCGGCGCCATCACGTCGTTCGCGTCCCTGTCGTTCATCATCGTGTTCGGGGCGATGAGCTACCTCGCGTTCACGCAGCGCGACGACGGCGTCCACCCCGTGCCGCCCGCGGTCGGCGCGGTCGGCGCGCTCGGGTTCGCGCCCCTGATGCTCCGGAACCTCTACCGCCGCAAACCCGGGACGTTCGGGATGGTCGTCGTGCTCGCCGTGTTCGTCGTCGGCGTCGAACTCCTGTACTTCGAGCGCGAGGAGATACAGCAGGAGCTCACCGACTTCGAGGACGGCATCGACTCCCGGCTGTGAGCTCCACGGTCGGCAGCCGCCAGTTCCGCCGCATCGCGACCACCCGCAGCGTCAGCGTGAGCCCCGCGCAGACCGCGGCGCCGACCGCCGTCCCGCCGCCGAACTGGACGACGACCCAGAACGACGCGCTCCCGGCGACGGCGCAGGTCGCGTAGAAGTCCTCCGCGAGCACGAACGGCACGCGCTGCAGCAGCACGTCCGAGACGAGGCCGCCCCCGACGCCGGTGACGGTCGCGAGCACGACGACGCCGAACGCCGTGACGCCGGCGTCGTGCCCGACGAGCGCGCCGGTCGTCGCGAACGCCGCGAGCCCCACGGCGTCAGGGACCGTCACCGCGGGGTGGTCCAGTGGGCGGGCGTCCACGCGGTTCACGAGCGGCGCGGACGACAGCGGCGCGAGCACCCGGGAGTGACGGCCGCGGCCGGTGCTCACACGCGCCGCGAACAGCACGGCGACGGCGACGCCGAGGAGCGCGAACCCGACGTCCCACGTGGACTGCAGCATCGCGGGGACGCGGCCGACGAGCACGTCCCGGGTCGCGCCGCCGCCGAGCGCCGTCAGCACGCCGAGGACGGCGACGCCGAGCACGTCGAACTCGGCCTCGGCGGCCTTCAGGGAGCCGACGAGCGCGAACGCCACGAGGCCGACCGCGTTCATCGCGTCGAACGCGGTCACCACGCGAGTTCCACCGTGCTCCCGGGTTCGACGCCGAACGCGTCGTCGCCGCGCCCCCGGTTCACGGCGAGTTCGACGTTCCCGTGGCTCCCCACGGTGACCAGGCGGTCGCCCGCGCCGACCGCGGCGTACGTGCGCTCGACGGGAACGCGGTCGCCGTCGACGGTCATCGTACCGCCGAAATCGCCGTCGAGCACGCGCCCCGGGAGGTTCGTGACCGCGTTCCCGAACCCGTCGACGACGAGCACCTCGCCGCGGAGCACGTCACCGGCGAGGTCCGGGTCCGGGAAGCTGACGGCCTCGTAGTCCTCGGTGCGCTCGTAGCCGTCGTACTCGTGGAAGCGCTCGACGCCGCGCTCGTGGACCTCGGCCGCCGCCGGCGCGAACACGTCCCGGCCGTGGAACGTCGAACTCGCCGGGTCGTCGACGTCGACCTCGAACACCTCGACGTCCTCGGCGATCCGCCGCGCCGCCGGCAGCGCCACCCCGTTGTCGGGCGCGACGACGGCGTGGTTCCCGGCCCGCACCACGACCGCCGCCCGGTCGGTGCCCACGCCCGGGTCGACGACCACGAGGTGGACCGCCGGCGGGAAGTACGGCAGCACCTCCCGCAGCCAGAACGCCGCCGCGCGGACGTCCTGCCGCGGAAAGTCGTGGGCGACGTCGACCAGTCGCGCGTCCGACGCCTGCAGGATGACGCCCCGCATCGCCGCGGGGTACGGCGACCCGAAGTCGGAGCTCAGCGTTATCATACCTCCCGGTTGGTCGCGCCGCGTCGAAAATTATTCGCTGTCGCCGGGGCCGCCGTCGCCGTTCGTGTCCGTGTCGCTGACCTTCTGGATGCGGTCGATGCCGTCGATCTCCTGGATGACGTCCTCGACGGGGTCCGGGACGAGGCTCTCCCAGTCGCCGCCCGCCGCCATTCGGCGGCGGATCTCGGTGCCCTCCAGGACCTCCCGCTCGAACATCGGCGACTGGTGGACCTCGATGCCCGCCTCGTTGAACAGCCGAATCACGAGCGGGTTGTTCGAGTACGCCACGTCGAAGTTCGGGCTCATCGACTGCACGTGGCTCACCCAGACCGCGTTCCGGTCCAGGTCCTCGATGGGGACCGCGTACGTCACCAGGTCGAAGTCCACGAGCGCCTTCGTGATCATCATGATGCGTTCGCCCGCCGTGAACGGGTTCCGGAGCGTGTGGGAGTCCCCGGCGCTCCCGATGCCGACGACGAGCTCGTCGACCTCGGTCGCGATCTGCTCGACGACGCGGTGGTGGCCGTCGTGGTACGGCTGGAAGCGGCCGATGTAGAACCCGCGAGTCATCCCTCCCGTAGAGACACCGCACCGGCGACCATAAGAATGGCGAGTCCGGCGGCGTAGACCCCGAATCGCCGAACCCGCTCGTCGCGGCCCGAAAGCGGAGAATTCAGCCGATTCGCGGCTCCTGTGAGGGAGAAAGTATATCAGTCGCCCACCCGTGGTTTGGAGTGTCGAAAGAACTTCTATGAGCAACGAATCGACGAAGGACGCGCCCCTTCACGACGGCCCCGAGGACGACCGCTCCGGGCGTCCCGAGGACGACGGCCCAACGGAGACCGTCGAGGACCTCGAGGACCTCGGTAGCGAGGTCGGCGTCGAGGGCGACGTGTCCATCAACGAGGAAATCGCCGAGGACGACCTGCTCGGCGGCCTCGAAATCGACGACACGTCGGACATCGAGGTCCCCGACCGGCTAGTCGACCAAGTCATCGGGCAGGAGGAGGCCCGCGACATCGTCCTCCGGGCGGCCAAGCAACACCGCCACGTGATGATGATCGGGTCCCCGGGGACGGGGAAGTCGCTGCTCGCGAAAGCGATGAGCCACCTCCTCCCGAAGGAGAGCCTGCAGGACGTTCTCGTCTACCACAACCCGGACGACTCCAACGAGCCGAAGGTCCGGACGGTCCCCGCGGGGAAGGGCGAACAGATCGTCGAAGCCCACAAGGAGGAAGCCCGCAAGCGCAACCAGATGCGGTCGTTCCTCATGTGGATCATCATCCTGCTCGTCGTCGGGTACGCGCTGCTGATGGTCCACCAGCCCCTCCTCGGCATTCTGGCGGCCGGCGTCATCTACCTCGGGTTCCGGTACTCGAACCGGGGGAGCGACGCGATGGTGCCCAAGCTCCTCATCAACAACGCCGACCGCCAGGTCGCGCCGTTCGAGGACGCGACGGGCGCCCACGCCGGCGCGCTGCTCGGCGACGTCCGCCACGACCCGTTCCAGTCCGGCGGCATGGAGACGCCGAGCCACGACCGCGTCGAGGCCGGCGCCATCCACAAGGCCAACAAGGGCGTGCTGTTCATCGACGAGATCAACACGCTCGACATCCGCAGCCAGCAGAAGCTGATGACGGCCATCCAGGAGGGCGAGTTCTCCATCACCGGCCAGTCCGAGCGCTCCTCGGGCGCGATGGTGCAGACCGAGCCCGTCCCCTGTGACTTCATCATGGTCGCGTCGGGCAACATGGACGCGATGGAGAACATGCACCCGGCGCTGCGCTCCCGGATTCGGGGGTACGGCTACGAGGTGTACATGGAGGACACCATCGAGGACACGCCCGAGATGCGCCGGAAGTACGCGCGCTTCGTCGCCCAGGAGGTCGAGAAGGACGGCCAGCTGCCGCACTTCCACCCCGAGGCGGTCCGCGAGGTAGTCCTCGAGGCGAAGCGCCGCGCCGGCCGCAAGGACAACTTGACGCTAAAGCTGCGCGACCTCGGCGGGCTCGTCCGCGTCGCGGGCGACATCGCACGCAGCCGCGGTCACGACCTCGCCCAGCGCAACGACGTCCTCCAGGCGAAGAAGCGCTCGCGGTCCATCGAGCAGCAGTTCGTGGACGACTACATCGAGCGCCGGAAGGACTACGAGCTGAAGGTCGCGGACGGCGAGGCCGTCGGCCGCGTGAACGGGCTCGCGGTCATGGGCGGGGACTCCGGCATCATGCTCCCCGTGATGGCCGAGATCACGCCGTCCCAGAGCCAGGAGGAGGGCCGCATCTACGCGACCGGCCAGCTCCAGGAGATGGCCGAGGAGGCGGTGCGGAACGTCTCCGCGATCATCAAGAAGTTCAGCGACGAGGACATGGCCGAGAAGGACGTCCACATCCAGTTCGTGCAGGCCGGCGAGGGCGGCGTGGACGGCGACTCCGCGTCCATCACCGTCGCCACGGCGGTCATCAGCGCGCTGGAGGAAATTCCGGTCGCACAGAACCTCGCGATGACGGGCAGCCTTTCGGTGCGCGGCGACGTCCTCCCGGTCGGCGGCGTCACGCACAAGATCGAGGCCGCCGCGAAGGCGGGCTGCGAGCGCGTCATCATTCCGCAGGCGAACGAGCAGGACGTCATGATCGAGGACGAGTACGAGGACCAGATCGAGATCATTCCGGTCTCGCACATCAGCGAGGTCCTCGACATCGCGCTCGTCGGCGAACCGGCGAAGGACTCCCTGGTCGACCGCCTGAAGTCCATCACGGGCAAGGCGCTCGAGGGGAAGACCGAGTCCGGCGCGACGGGCAGTCCGAGCCCCCAGTAGCGCCTTCTTCCTTCGAGGGCGTTTCCGCGCTCGCTGGCGCTCTCACGTTCTTCGTGCACGGTTCTGCAGCGCGAATTAACGTCTGTCGACTGGACGAGGGGCCGTGCTGAGGACGACAGTCGTCGGGTCCGACGCGTGCGCCGCGCCAGGCCCAGGGACACCACCGTCGCCAGTCGTGTAATTTCGACTACTAAAACTGGTTCTCGGGAACGGCTTTGACGGTCCGGACCGTGGATTCCTGCGATGCCAGCGGACCGACGCGTCCTCTACCGCTACTACGCGTACCTCGCCACGACGGCATACGGGTTCTACCTCCCCGTCGGCCTGCTGTACCTGCAGCGCGAGTTCGGGTGGGCGGTCGCCGGCCTCACCCAGGGCGTGTTCGCGTTCGCGCTCCTCGTCGCCGAGATCCCGACCGGCTACCTCGGCGACCGCCTCGGGCGGCGCGCCAGCCTCGCCGCCGGGAACGCGCTGTCCGCGGGCGCGCTCGGCGTGTTCGTCTTCCTCGACACGCCGCTGGAGTACGTCGCGCTCTACGTCGCGTGGGCGGTCGGGTGGGCGTTCCGGTCGGGCACCGAGCAGGCCTACCTCTACGAGTTCCTCGCCGCCGGCGGCGAGGCCGACGAGTACACACGGCTCAGCGGCCGCGGGAGCACCGTCGTCCTGCTGACGTCCGCCGTCACCGCCGCCGCGGCGACCCTGCTCGTGGCGTACGGCTGGGCGGTGCCGCTGCTCGCGAACGCCGCGCTCTCCGCGGTCGGCATCCCCGTCGTACTCTCGCTGCCCGACGTCGGGAGGCAGGCCGACGGTGACGGGCACGCGCCGGCGGACGGCGAGGTCGGGGTGGGCGACGAGCGTTCGGCGGACGGCGAGGCTTCGGCGGACGGGCCGGGGTCGGACGCGTTCACGGTCCGGGAGGCGGTCGAGACCCTCCGGGTGCAGGTCGCGACGCCCGAGGTCCGGTGGATCGTCGCGTACGTCGCCGTCTTCCACGTGTTGTTCGCGGTGACGCGGCCCTACGAGGCCCCGGTCGCGGCCCAGGTCGGGGTGCCGGTGGCGGTCGTCGGCTCGATGTACGCGGGCTTCAAACTCGTGTCCGCGGGCGCCGCCGCGTCCGCCGGCTGGTTCCGGGACGTCCTCGGCACCCGGCGGACGTTCGCGCTCCTGGTTCCGGTGTACGGCCTGGCGTACGCGAGCGTCGCGCTCGCGCCGGTGCTCGTCGTGCCCGTGTTCTTCCTGAACCGCAGCGTCCAGAAGGTCGTGCGGCCGCTGCGCGACCAGTACCTCAACGACCGGGTCGCGGACGTGGGGCGGGCGACCGTGCTCTCCGGCGCGTCGATGGTGCTGTCGATGGCCGCAGGCACCGCGAACCTGTTCAGCGGGACGCTCCTCGACGCCCTCGGGCCGTTCCGGTTCCTGGCGGGCGCGGGCGTCGCGCTCGCCGGCGCCGGCGGCCTGCTGTGGCTCGCGGTGTCGCCGGTGCGGGACGACGCAGACGCGGCGACGCCCGCGGCGGCGGACTGACGCGACTACCGAGGTCGGCGGCGGGCTGACGGGTCCGGGAACCGGCGTCGACTGACCGCCACGCTTCTGTGCGTGGTCGCCGTCGGTCGGGACGATGGCGACCGACTGGACCGCGTTCGCGGCGTTCGCGCTCGCGGTGACGGCGGGCCTGGTGGCGCTCACGCGGCAGTCGGCGTCGCTGCTCGCCGACGAGGCGGCGCGAACGACGCCCCTGGAGTTGCTCGTGAACACGACCGTCTCGCAGGCCGTCGCGGCGGCGGTCCTGGTGGCCGGGTTCTGGCTGGCGGGTGTCCCGTGGGCCGCCGCCGACCCCGGGGTTTCGACGCGCGCGGTCGTGGCGGGCGTCGGTGCGGGCGTCGCGCTCGCGGCCGCGAACGTCGGCGTGATGCGCGCGCTCGACCGGGTCGGCGTGTCGTACGACGCGTCCCTGCAGGAGGCGTTGACGCCGGCGACGCCCGTCGGCTGGGCGTTCCTGCTGGTCGTCGCGCTGCCGCTGGTCGCGGGCTTCGAGGAGTTCCTGTTCCGGGGCGTGCTCGTCGGCGCGTTCGCGGCAGGGTTCGGGGTGTCGCCGTGGCTGCTCGCGGTGCCGTCGAGCGTCGCGTTCGGCGCCGCGCACACCGCGCAGGGCGCGACCGGCGTCGTGGTCGCGTCGCTGCTCGGCGTCGCGCTGGCGGCCGTCTACCTGGCGACGGGGAGCCTCGCCGCCGCTGTCGTCGCGCACTACGTGGTGAACGCGGTGGAGTTCACCGCGCACGCGTGAGTCAGTCCTCGAGGTCGCGGAGGCGGGCAGCGACGCGGTCGGGCGCGCCGCTGGGCGCGTTCCGGACGCGGTGGTCGGGCACGAACAGGGGGACGGGGTTGTCCGCGAGCGCGTCCCGGACGAGCTGGCGGTCGTCCTCGTCGTCGGGGTCGCGGTCGGGGACCATCCGGTGGAGTCGGTCCACGGAGATGCGTTCGCCGTAGGGGACGTTCCGGACGGCTTCGAGGACGGCGCGCTGGTCGGTCGGCACGGTGAGGCCGACCGGGACGTCGTCGAAGTGGTCCTCGGCGCCGGCGAGGTAGTCGCCGACGCGGTCGAGGAGGTCGTGGTCGGGGTCGGCGTCCCCGGGGACGCTCTCGGGGAAGGAGACGCTGATGACGCGGTCGCCCGCGACGCCCAGTTGCACGTAACACTCGAGGGAGTCGAACTCGCGCGCGTAGATGCCGGCCGCGTCCATACGCGCCCGTCGGCCTTCGCGCCCTTGAGGGTTGCCGAACTGCGCAAGCCTTATGTACAGACTAGTGCATCAATGTACAGTAATGAACGAACCTGCCGGGCTCGCGCCGGCGGTGCAGTCCATCCTGGACGCCGCCCGCGAGCGCGACGCGCCCGACCGCCGCGCGTCGGTCGACCCGCGGTCGCTCCCCCGAGCGCTCGCGGCCGCCGACGCCGACGGCCGAGTGCCGACGATTGCGGAGGTGAAGCCCACGAGCCCGACGACGGACGGCGTGCGGGACCGCGACCCCGCCGCCGTCGCCCGCGAGATGGTCGCCGGCGGCGCCGCGGCCGTCTCCGTGCTCACCGAACCCGAGCACTTCGGCGGCAGCACGGACGCCCTCAGGGCCGTCCGGGCGGCCGTCGACGTCCCCGTCCTCCGGAAGGACTTCCTCCTCCGGGAGGCCCAGCTCGGCGCCGTCGAGGCCGACGCCGTCCTGCTCATCGCGCGGTTCCTCGGCGACGACCTCGAGGCGATGCTCGGGGCAGCCCGCGACCGCGGCTTCCAGGCGCTCGTCGAGGTCCACGACCGCGCCGAACTCGACCGCGCGCTGGACGCGGGCGCCGACCTCGTCGGCGTGAACAACCGCGACCTCGCGGAACTCTCCGTCGACCTCGAAACCTTCGAGGACGTGGCGCCACACGCCCCGGACGACGTGACACTCGTGGCCGAGAGCGGCGTCTCGACGCCGGCCGACGCCCGCCGGATGCGCGAGGCGGGCGCCGACGGCCTGCTCGTCGGGAGCGCCGTCATGGACGGCGGCGACGTCGAAGCGAACACGCGGAGGCTGGTGGAGGCATGACCGACGCCAGCGACGACCGCGGGGACGGCGCGGGCCGCGTGGACGCGGAGAACGGCGGGCGCCAGCCCGGGAAGTTCGGGCGGTACGGCGGCCAGTACGTCCCCGAAGTGTTGATGCCGGCCGTCGAGGAGCTGGCGGACGCCTACGAGCGCCACGTCCGCCGCAACGAGGACGGGTTCGTGGACGACTTCCGGTCGCGCATCCGCGAGTTCGGCGGCCGGCCGACCCCGCTCTCGCACGCCGAGAACCTCTCGGAGCGCTACGGGTTCGACGTCTACCTCAAGCGCGAGGACCTCCTGCACGGCGGCGCGCACAAACTCAACAACGCCCTCGGGCAGGTCCTGCTCGCGAAGTACATGGGCAAGGAGCGCATCGTCGCGGAGACCGGCGCCGGCCAGCACGGCACCGCGACCGCGATGGCGTGCGCGTACCTCGACATGCCCTGCGAGATCTACATGGGGCGGACGGACGTGAACCGACAGCGCCCGAACGTCTTCCGGATGCGGCTTCACGACGCCGAGGTCAACCCCGTCGACGTCGGCTCCGGGACCCTCAAGGAGGCCATCAACGAGACGATGCGGGACTGGGCGACGAACGTCGAGGACACCCACTACGTCATCGGGAGCGTCGTCGGCCCGCACCCGTTCCCGGCGATGGTGCGGGACTTCCAGTCGGTCGTCGGCGAGGAGCTGCGCGCGCAGTCCCGCGAGCGCCTCGGCGAACTCCCGGAGGCAGTCATCGCGTGCGCGGGCGGCGGGTCGAACACGATGGGCGTGTTCGCCCCGTTCGTCGCGGCCGCGGACGACGCGTCCACGAGCAGCGCGAGCCTCCCGGGCGCCCCGGAGGGCACTCACGAGCCCGCGCCGGACGTCGACCTGTACGCCGTGGAGGCGGGCGGGTCGAGCCTGGACGTGGACGCGGCGGCGGGGTACGCGCCGAACTCCGCGAGCCTCTCGACGGGCAGCGAGGGCGTGCTGCACGGCGCGCGCACGAAGCTCCTCCAGACCGAGGAGGGCCAGATCGTGGAGTCCCACTCCGTGTCCGCGGGCCTGGACTACGCGGGCGTCGGTCCGGAGCTCGCCCACCTCGTGGACGAGGGGCGCGTCGAGCCCGTGCACGTCGGCGACGACGCCGCGCTGGAGGCGTTCCACCGGCTCTCCCGCGACGAGGGCATCATCCCCGCGCTCGAGTCGAGTCACGCCGTCGCGTACCTGGAGGCGTACGCGGCGCAACGCGCCGCGGAACACGAGAGCGGCGACGGGCCGCGAGCGGGCGACGGCCCCGTCGTGGTGAACGTCTCCGGGCGCGGCGACAAGGACCTCGACACCGTCGTCGAGGAATCGACCGCGAGGGACCTGGCGGGCGCGCCGTCGATGGAGGTGTTCGAGGAGTGAGCCGCAGCGACCTCGCGGCCGCCTTCGAGGACGGCCCCGCGCTCGTCTCGTACGTCGCGGCGGGCGACCCGAGCGTCGAGGCGACCGAGCAGTACGTCGAGGCGCTCGTCGAGGGCGGCAGCGACGTCATCGAACTCGGGCTGCCGTTCTCCGAGCCCGTCGCGGAGGGCCCGACCATCCAGAACGCCATCAAGCGCGCGCTGGACGCCGGGATGACGCCGGACGCCTACCTGGACCTCGTCGCCGACCTGGACGTCGACGTGCCGGTCGTCTGCATGACGTACTACAACCTCATCTACCAGTACGGCGAGGGCGAGGCGCGCACCGGGCCGGAAGCCGCGAGCGGCGACGAGCCGAGGGCGCGAGGCCCCGAGGCGTTCGTCGCGGCGGCCGCGGACGCCGGCGTCTCGGGGTTCGTGGTGCCGGACCTCCCGGTCGACGAGTCCGGGCCGCTGTACGAGGCGTGCCGCGAGCACGGCCTCGACCTGGTGTTCATCGCGGCGCCGACGACGACGCCGGAGCGCTTAGAGCGGATGCTCGACCGCACGACGGGGTTCGTCTACGTGCAGGGCCGGCTCGGCACGACGGGCGCCCGCGAGGAGGTCGCCGCGGAGACGCCGGCGGCCCTGGACCGCCTCCGGGACGCCGACGTGCCGAAGGCCGTCGGGTTCGGCATCTCCTCGGGGGAGCAGGCCCGGGAGGTCGTCGCGAGCGGCGCCGACGGCGTCATCGTCGGGAGCGCCTACGTGGACCTGATCGCGGAGGGCGTGGAGAACGACGACCCGCCGGAGGCGGTCGCCCGCCGGCTCGCGGACCTGGCGGCGGAACTGAAGGCGGGCGCCCGCGAAGGCGTGCCGGAACCGGAACGCAAATAGCCGACCGTTTGCTACTCGTTGCCAATGACAGACACAGGGAAATCCGCCCGCCTCGAACGCATTGGGCGAGACGGCCGATTCGTAACGATTCCGATGGACCACGGCGTGACGCTCGGCGCCGTCGACGGCCTCGTCGACATCGAGTCCACCGTCGACGCGGTCACGTCGAACGGCGCCGACGCCGTGCTCACGCAGAAGGGCGTCGCGCCCCGCGTCCACCCGAACAAGAACGGCGCGGGCTACGTCGTCCACCTCAACGGCTCGACGGTCATCGGGCCGGACGCCAACGACAAGCGCCGGACCGGCACCGTCGAGGAGGCCGTGCGCGCCGGCGCCGACGCCGTCTCCTTCCACATCAACGTCGGCAGCGACTACGAGCCCGACCAGCTCACCGAGCTCGCGGACGTCTGCGACGACGCCGAACGCCTCGGGATGCCGGTGCTCGCGATGTCCTACGCCCGCGGCCCGGGCGTCGACGAACACGACGCGGAGAGCCTGAGTCACGCCGTCCGCCTCGCCGAGGAGCTCGGGGCGGACGTCGTGAAGACCGCGTACTCGGGGAGCGCGTCGTCCTTCGAGCGCGTCGTCGAAGCCACCGCGAAACCAGTCATCATCGCTGGCGGCAGCCCGGACGGCGACCGCGCCACCCTCGAGAACGTCCGCGGCGCGATGGACGCGGGCGCCGCCGGCGTCTCGATGGGCCGCACCGTGTTCCAGCACGACGACTCGGGCGCGATGACCTCCGCCATCGCCGCCGTCGTCCACGAGGACGCGACGCCGGAGGAAGCGATGCGGACCGCCGGCCTGCCGCTGGAAGCCTGAGTTCTCGCCGCCCCGAGTCGCGTCCGCCGGCTAGCAGTCCGAGCGGACGACCCGCCAGTCCGCGGGCAGCCGGTCGAGGGCGTCCTCGAGGTCGAGGGTCGCGAGCCCGAAGAACGTCTCGCGGCCGACGGGGGTGCGGAACCGCGCGAGGACGGTGTGGTCGGTCGCCTCGTAGACGGTCAGGGAGCCGGCGCCGTCCGCGCGTTCGAGGTGCGCGCACTCCGGTTTCTCCGCGGCGAGCTCCGTGCCGAGCCGCCAGCTGACGGACTGGGCGTCGTCGACCGGGAGGGGGACGCGCTCGGCGAGGATGCTCTGCCCATCGCGCGTTGCCATACCACACCGGAGGCGGTTTCCCGGGGTGAATCGCCTCGGGGTCAAGCCCCGAGGCTTCCCGTTTCTACGACGTGACTTGCAGACACAGACTCGAAGTGAGTCGTGTCCGTAGCGGTCACAGTCTCCACGGGCGTTGATTCGGGCCATCCCAGCCCTAACTCAGAAAAGCCTCTCTGGAGGACGTTCATTGCCGCGTTCGCGTCTCTGTCCGTCTCGAACCCGCAACTCGGACAGGAGTGTTCTCTGACCCAGATAGGTTTCGCTGTTTCCACACCGCACGATGCACACTCTTTGGTTGTGCCTCGTGCTTCGACCTGCTTGACGTGACAGCCGTGCAGGTCGGCTTTGTATTCGAGGAGCGTGATGAACTGTCGCCACGCCGCGTCCTGCTTGTTCCGAGCGTTATTCGACTGTTCAAGCATCCCCTTTACGTTCAAGTCCTCGACGAATACAGCGTCGTACTCTTTGACGAGCCACGTCGTGAGTTTGTGCTGGTAGTCCAACACCTTCCGCTTGATATGACGCTTGACCTTAGCGACCTGCTTGCGTTGCCTCTCGTAGTTACTCGACTCCCTCTCCTTCCGCGACAACTTGCGCTGTTCACGACGAAGTCGTTCGTACTCGTCTTCGAGGTCGAGCCAGTCAACGGTCTTACCGTCGCTCGTGTGGATGTAGTTCTGGATGCCGAGGTCAATACCCACGCTGTTGCTCGCGTTGAGCGACTCCACGTCGGGTTTCTCGGGCAGGTCGGCGTCGTCGGTTTCGAGTCCGAAGGAGATGAACCACTCGCCGGTCGTCTCCGTCTTGAACGTGACTTCCTTGATGGAAGCGCGGTCGGGGATTGGACGGTGGTAACGGATTTGGACCCAGCCGATTTTGCTGAAGCGAACGTAAGCAAACCTGTCTCGGCCCCTCTTTTCATCAAGGTCGAAACCGGACTGGTTGTACGTTACGCTTCGGTAGTCGGTGGGTGATTGCCGTTTGAGACGACCGACGTTGTACCCCTTCTCTTTCTTCTTACGAAGGTTCGAGAGGTTCCGATGGAAGCGAGCGACAGTGGCTTGGGCGGCCTTTGAGTGCAGGTCGCCGAACACCGGCCACTTCTGCTTCCATTCGGGGAGTTTGTTGTTCTGGTCGTACTCAGACGGCTTGTCGTCTTCAGGACTGTTTTCGTAGTCCCATCGGACGTGGTTGTAGAGTTGGCGATGAACATTGAGATGGTGTTCCAGTCGCTCCGCTACCTTGTCTGTCGGGTAGGCTTGGTAGCGGTGACTGTCCTCCATCGCTGTCTCTTGATTACGGATGTGTCGTCTTAATGGTTTGTA